>CAZNND010000092.1:0-636 GCA_964574365.1 uncultured Limnohabitans sp. | reverse complement strand
CAATTATCAAATTCAATGATCAATGATCAAATTCAATGATCAATTATCAAATTCAATTATTTGTGTAACCGGATAATTGCGCGTGTGTAATGTTTCTCAGAATTTCCCCTATATCTTAAAGAAGGTTGTCAAATTTCAACTATTAGTTTTTCATGTCGGAATCAATAGATTAAAAAACTGGTAGTAAACCCCTTGGAACTATCTGTTTTAGTAGGTATCTATAAACGTGATCATAAAAGATTTTTACTTCACCAACTAGGAAAATATTTAAAAACCACCTAGCAACAGAGAAAACATAGTGGGAAGCCATATTTTTGATAAATATCAGACTATTTGTTACCTAGATTCATTAAGATGAAGTAAAGCTTTTCGAAACGTTACCAATTTTTTTCTATGTGAGCTCCTATGTGAACTATGTGTCAATTGTGATTGACCCTTTTTTCTGTTCTTGTTCATTTAATTGAATAGCCCAATTCATTCAACGTCATCCCATTAATGAACACAGTAGCAATTATAAGAAAGCCCCTTTTCCCTGTTCGATATCCTAGCCAAAACAATTCTCCCTTCTTTGCAATTAAGCGAATTATAATACTCCCTATCTGTTGGACCAAAAGTATCAGTTGTTAAGTTAATTTA
>CAZNND010000091.1:0-15832 GCA_964574365.1 uncultured Limnohabitans sp. | reverse complement strand
TCATTGAATTTGATCATTGAACTTGAAAATTGATCATTGAATTTGATCATTGGTCATTGTCTTCTCCTCCTCAATCCACCGTTTCACCTCTTTCTCCAAAATCGCCAAAGGCAATGCGCCTCCTCCCAAAATCCGATCATGGAACCTCCTGATATCAAACTTGTCTCCCAATTCGGCCTCTGCCATCTTCCTTAGCTCCATAATTTTCAGCATTCCGATTTTGTATCCTGTAGCCTGACCGGGAATGACCATATACCTCCTCACTTCCGCCTGAATGGCTCCGGGCGCAATGGAAGAGTTTTCGGAAAAATAGCTGACGGCATCCGCCTCCGTCCATCCCTTGGAGTGTAACCCCGTGTCCACCACCAGTCGGATAGCTCTCCAGATTTCGTTTACCAAACGGCCGAAATCGTAATAGGGATTTTGGTATTGCCCCATTTCTTTGGCCAGTGCCTCTGAATACAAAGCCCAGCCTTCTGCATAGGCATTGAAATTCATCTGGGTACGGAACTTTGGCACAGATTCCAACTCCTGGGCAATGGCCACCTGCATGTGATGCCCCGGATTTCCCTCATGATAGGCTACTCCTTCCATAGTGGATTTCGGCATAGCCTTCATATCTGATAAATGAACATAATACGTGCCGGGTCGTGAACCGTCTGGGGTTCCCTGATTGTAATGCTGGGGCGCACCGGGCTGCTCCCGGAAGGCTTCCACACGCCGTACAACCAAATCCGACTTCGGTAAAATGCCAAAATACTGAGGAAGCTTGGCTTTGATCTCATCCAAATACTTCGTGGACTCGTCCAAATAGGCCTGTCTTCCCTCATCCGTGTCTGGGAAGAAAAACTGGGGATCACTGTTCACAAACTTGAAAAATTCTTTCAGGTCTCCCTTAAACCCAACTTGCTCTTTTATAGCCAGCATCTCGTTTTGGATGCGCTTGACTTCGTCCAATCCGATTTGATGGATCTGGTCAGCGGTCAGTTCAGTAGTGGTAGAGGTTTTAAGCCGGTGAGCGTACAGTGCATTTCCCAATTCATGGCGACTAACTCCGGTAGGCTTTTCTTCCAAATTCGGTAGTTCAGACTCCAGCCAAGCGATCAGTTCCTCGTAGGCCGGCTTAAACTTCTCGGTCAACGTGGACTTGGCTTGGGTACGCAGGGCTGCTGCTTGTTCGGAAGTGATTTTCCCGTCTTTTTCCAATTTGTCAATCTTTCCCAAGGCATCTTTCCAAAGGGGAGCCTCGTCGGTTCCCTCGGTGAAAGGCTGGCCTTGGAGCAGAGCTTTCGACTGCTGAATCACAAACTCATAAGCAAATTTGGGAGGTCGAACCCCGGCAGTGGTTTGTAATTTAGCCCTTTCCAGTAATTGACTAATCGCTCTTCCCGCTTCCTGGTATCGCTTGATCAAGGCTTCCATATCGGCAGCTTCATCCACCCGGTGAAAGTTGATTAGCATGTTGGGCAGCATGGTATGCGGACCGGACATCTGGTTGAAGACGTAATTCATCCTACGAAACGAAACATCCGCTTTCTCCATTTCATATTGGTATTCCCAAAGCTGGTAGGAAACCTGGGCTTCGGGGCTTAGGGATTCAAAGGGAAATTTCTCCTTCATCTCCTGGACACTCGCCTCCATCCAGACGAGGCGTTGGTCTTCCCCGGCCTCACTCATGTCGTCGATTTGGTCGTACTTATCTTTCCTGCCTTGGGTGGTGAGTTGAAGGGGACTCATTTGGAGGAGTTCTTCGTATTCGGCATCAAACCAGGCGTTGATTTCTGCATCCGGGATGGACTTTAACTCAGGCTTGCTGCAACTCACAGCTAGGTATAGCCCAACAATCAGAGCAAGTAGGGAAATAAATCTGTTTTTCATAAAAATTATTTTTCTGTTAGTGGAGGTGTTTCTGGGTTGGTGGGGAATTCGAATAGGGTATTGATTGTTTTGATTAAAATTATTTTCGCTTTAGGAAGAAGTATTCCTAGAAAAGACTTTTCTCCGGTTTTCTCGCTCTTTTTGCTTTTCCTCGGCCAGGTCAAAACTTACATTCACTTCAAAGCATACCAAAACGATGATTGAAGTCAAATAAAGCCAGAGCATCAGCGCGATGACCGTTCCAATGGAGCCGTACAGTTTGTTGTAACTGGCAAAATTCTCCAAGTAATAGATAAACCCATAAAAAGCCAAGGTAATGAGCAATCCTGCTAATTGCGCTCCGGTGGAAAAAAAATGCCATTTGTCGTGGATGGCCGGCGCAAATCTGAAAATGAAGGCTGAAGTCACATAAAACACGGCTAAAAGAATGAAAAACTTCAATGTGTTGAATAAAAAAATCATGAAGCTGGAATTGAATAGGTGGAGTTCGTCCAGTTGACTAATGAGTAGACTGCCGATAATCATGACCGTGCTGGCAGCAATGATCGTCAAGACCAAGGCAAAAACAATGGAGGTGGCAATCAGTCGCGTGATGAAAAATCCACGGTTTTCCTTTGTTTTATAGACCGAATTAAAGGAATCCATCATAGAGACTACACCCTGCGTAGAAGCGAAAAGCGCAAAGAAAAAACCAAAGGAAAGCAAGCTCTGCCTGGGTTTTGACACAATGTCCATTAGTGTCGTTTCGATACTTTGATAAATATCAGCTGGCATGATGCTCCGAATGAAGGACAGGATGTTTTCAGTGGTCACCACGGGAAAAAAATCCTGGAGGTAGGGAACCAAGTTGAGCAAAAAGAGCAACAAGGGGAATAGGGCTATGGTGTAGCTGAATGCCATGGAACCTGCCCGCTCGGAGATGTCGTCTTTTTTGAGTTGCTGGATAAAAATCCGGGTTACATCGTAAAGGTTTTTGTCTGGACTCCCAAAATGGATTTTTTTCAAGGTTCTCGCCTTGAGCTGAAACCGTATCCTCCATTTGAAAATCTTCTCCTTGACCACTTGGTAGTATTTTAGGTAAAAAATGGTTTAATCAAAGCTAATAAATTTGCCGGTGGACGGGTCGGATGATGGGTGTCTTTTTTTAAAAAAGTCAAGGTAGTCCAACCTTCTGTAATCAATTCTCCAATCTCATTAAGTACCCGGTATTCAAATCGAATGCGAACTCCCGGCATCTCTGGAATAGTCGTTTTGATGGTGAGCAGCTCGTCATACTTTCCGGGTTTCAAGTAGCGGAAGTGACTTTCCAGCACGGGCATCATCACCCCGTTTTCCTCCATTTCCTTGTAGGAAAATCCTGCCGAACGCATCGCCTCCACCCGGGCCACCTCAAAATACATGGCGTAATTACCATAATAGACATAGCCCATTTGGTCTGTTTCTGCGTAGCGGACTCGGATTTGGGTTTCTGCCTGGAACATATCAGAAAATTTTAGCGGAATTCAATGCCTTTTGATAGCGTCTGGCATTGTTCAGATGCTCGTTGTACGTCACTGCAAAAGAGTGGTATCCTGAAAAATCCTCCTTGGCACAGAAATACATAAAATTGTGCTTCTCTGCGTTCAGGACGGCATTGAGCGAATTGATATCGGGTAAGTTGATCGGCCCCGGAGGGAGGCCTATATTTTTATAGGTATTGTAGGGACTGTCGATTTCCTTATGGATATTGAGGATTCGCTTAAGTGTAAAATCTCCCGTAGCAAAGACCAAAGTGGGGTCTGCTTGAAGTGCCATCCCGATTTTCAGGCGATTGAGATAGACTCCGGCAATTTTTGGGCGTTCATCAGCTTTTTGACTTTCCGCCTGGACGATGGAGGCCAAGGTACTGACCTCTTTTTGGGTCAAGCCCAGGGCTTTTGCCTTTTGCTTTTGCTCTTCTGTCCAAAATGCCTCATATTCTTTAAACATTCTATCAAATAGGGCTTCTGGACTAGTATTCCACCAGAATTCGTATGTATTGGGGATGAACATACTCATAACCGTTTCTTCCTCAAAGTCGAATTTACGGATATAAACAGAATCTTTAATCAGAGCCAGGAAATCTTCCTTATTCGTTTCTAAGTTGGTGGTGATCTTCTCCGCCAATTCCTCCTTGGTTCGAATGGTATTAAAGGTCACTTTCACAGGAACCTGCGCCCCTGATCTCAGCATCCTAACCAACTGCAGGTTGTTCATTTTTGGGTCAATTTTATAAAGCCCCGGTTTTACAGCATCTTGATATTCCAGGAGTTTGGAAACAAAACCAAAACTTAGGGCATCATTAATTACCTTGTCTTCATAGAGTTGATCGGCTACTGTTCGGAAAACCGAATTTGTGGGTATTTTTAATAGGTAGGGTTGATCGGATTCAACCAATGTATTTGGGCTAAAAAAGACCTGATAGAAATAAAAGGTCATCGAAATGGCCAGAACTGAGATGGAAATCAGCAGAACGAGGGTGATTTTGTTTCGTTTTTCGAGTTGCATATGGCACAAAAATAGAAAATAAATTTTGGGTCTTGCTTTGACTTTCTTATTGGGGAGCAAACAGGATTGAAGTCATGGGAAAAACATGTCAACCAAAATGCTTTCAAACTTTAGGAGATGCGAATCCCAAAACTTGTCCACCGAAGGAGGATCCGAAAGGTCAGTTAGAATTCCATAAAAAATCCAATCCTCAGCCCATAGATTTTCTGTCCAAAAATGGGAGCCATTCTTCTGCATGGCGCTCAGCGTATTCATTCAAAAAGTAAGCAAGTGAGGGTTTGAAAGGTGCTGATCGAAGGATTAATCCCGCCTGTTCAGGAGTTTTGTCGCCTTTATTCACGTTACACCGGTGACAGGCAGTGACCAGGTTGGTCCAGTTAGTTTTACCCCCCTTAGATCGCGGTACCACGTGGTCAAGGGTTAGGTGCCGTTTACTACCGCAATATTGGCATTCTCCCCTGTCTCTTCGAAAAATATTTGCCCTATTCAGCAGCACACCTTTGAATGGGATGTTTTTGTAAATGGAAAGCCGAATAACTGCCGGGTACTCAAAGGTTCTAGAAACTGTACAGATCTCCAATAATTCATAGTTGGAGAGCACATTGGCCTTTTCCAGAAGTACCAAAACAATAGCCTTTTGCACAGGAACAACTGCTACAGGAGAATGATCCAGGTTTAACACCAATACCCGTTTTTCCATGTCACTATCCTACTATTGATCGGTAATCAATAACGACTTTTTCACCGCAGTTGATTCTATGAAAATTTTCCCACTCTTCCATATCGGAGATCTTCAACCGATTATCCATCCAAAGTATTTCCTCAGCATCTACATAAAGCCCAAAGTGTGTTTTTTGTTTTTCTAAATCCCTGAATAAAAACAGGTCTCCGGATTGGGCCACTTCTGATGGGATTGGCCTTCCAGGGGCTTTTCCTGAAATCCAAGAGTACCCACCGATAGAAAAAATCAATGAAAATGCATGGGCATCATCTAATCCAAAAATACTCCTGCCCCCAAATTGAAACGGTGCATTTAGAAAGGAAAGCGCGATTTCGATGATCTCCTCCCGTCCTGCTTTCAATGCATGGGGGCGATAGGTTCCCGAAAACCCGATATGTTCCTGCCAGTTAAATAGCTCCATCTCTGAAAAATGAAGTTTGCTTCCGGGAAGAAGGTACACACTAGATCCTAGGTAATCAATAGCTGCAATGGGACTCGTGACAATCTGGAAATCTCGATTTAGAAATTTTTGGTATTCCTGTGCGGTGATTTCTTTGATCAGTTTGGCCCATACCCAGCCCCCCATTCCAGTATCTTCATGGTACACTCTAAACCATTGTCTGTCAGAAGTAAGTCCATTGATTAGGTAACATTCTCCAAAAAGCAACTGGGTGATTAAAGCAGAATCATAAGTTGGTTGATGATATACCGGCAGCATGGTCTGCCTGCAAATCCCATAGGCATCAATCAAAGGCCATTCGCTGGAGCTCCCTTTTTGCATCTTTTTCCTTTAGATCCTGTCGTTTATCGTGGATTTTTTTTCCTCTAGCCAAGGCAATTTCCATTTTAGCCTTACCTCTATCGTTGATAAATATACGAACCGGAATGATTGCAAGTCCCTTTTCCTGAGACTTAGTTTGGAGCTTTTGTAATTCTTTTTTCTTCAATAGTAGCTTACGGTCTCTCACCGCTTCATGATTATAGCTAGCCGCCATGCTGTAGGGTGAAATATGCATCTGACGTATGTACAGCTCATCATCCAAAAACATGCAATAGGCCTCAGTCAAGGATACTTTACCTTCCCGTATCGACTTGATTTCTGTGCCCTTAAGCATAAGTCCAGCGAAATAGGTGTCAATGAATTCAAATTCAAAGCTTGCCTTTTTGTTTTTTATGTTGACGACTTTTTCGAAGCGATTTGACTTAACGGTCATAGTTAAAATTTCATTTTGGCCAAAGGGGTTACATCCATGGAAGCAAAGTCCCCCCTAAGGTATTTATAATGGGCTGCCATGGCAATCATGGCAGCATTATCGGTACAATATTCGAATTTGGGAACGTAAAGGTTCCAGCCTTTATTCCTCGAAAGCTCTGCTAGGGCTTCTCTCAATCCTGAATTGGCAGAGACTCCTCCCGCAATGGCCACTTCTTTTACCTTATACTCCTTTACAGCCTCTTTCAGCTTGATTAGCAGCATTTCGATCAAGGTATATTGAATACTTGCACAAAGGTCAGAAAGATTATCTTGAATGAAATTGGGATTTTCCTGTAGTCGGTCCCGAAGGAAATAAAGTACTGCTGTTTTGATTCCTGAAAAGGAATAATTCAGACCGGGCATTCTGGTTACAGGGAAATTAAAAGCCTTTTTATTGCCTTTTTGGGCATATTTATCCACTAAGGGGCCTCCAGGGTAGGGGAAACCTAGAAGTTTGGCGGTCTTGTCAAAAGCCTCGCCTACCGCATCATCCTGAGTTTCACCGATCACCTCCATCGTCAGGTAATCAGTAACCCAAACCAATTGGGTATGCCCTCCACTAACAGTTAGGCAGATAAAAGGAAAGCGGGGTCTCGGTTCTTCAATGAAATGAGCTAAGACATGCGCCTGCATGTGATTGACATCTATTAACGGTATATTCAAGGCACGCGCAAATGCCTTGGCAAAGCTCACGCCAACGAGTAAAGAGCCCATCAAACCCGGACCTCGGGTAAATGCAATTGCGGAAAGTTGCTCTTTACTGATTCCTGAAGTGGAGAAAGCCTCCTGAATGACCGGAATTAAATTTTCCTGATGGGCCCGGGATGCCAATTCCGGTACCACACCTCCATATTTTTCATGAACAGATTGCGTAGCGACAATATTATTGAGTATTTTGCCATTAACTACAATAGAGGCCGAAGTCTCGTCGCAGGAAGACTCAATTGCCAGTATAGCTATATCATTTGTATCCATTGGAAAAGAAGTCGAAAGTTACGAATTTTTTAGACAAAGCTTTCCGAGTGATTCTTTGGACGGTTTTTTCTTTTCTCCTATTCTTCATCGGTCTAGGCCTGGCGATCCAAGCCCCTTTCGTTCAAAACTGGGTTATTGATAAAATTACCGCTCACCTCAACTCAAAGACTCCCTTTAAAACTGAAATCGGATCCATAACTCTTTCTTGGTGGGATGCACTATCGGTGGAGGATATTCAGATTTACGACCAAAAAGACAGTTTGATGGTCGGAGCAGAACGGATTTATGCTGATTTCTCGCTCTTTTCCTTACTGCCTCCAGGCGATCCAGTCCTCGACGCCCTGCGCATTGAAAAAGGGACGCTCAATCTCATCACACATCCCGGTGATTCCTTGATTAATATCAATCGATGGATCAGTGATATGTCAACGCTTTTTAGCTCCGGGAAGCCAAGATCAGCGCCAGTTAAATTTTTCATCTCTACCATCGAATTGCGCGAATCCGAATTCAAATTTTTAGATCTCAACAAGGAGGCAATTGCAGAAGGATTTGACTACAATCGGCTTAGATTTGAAAAAATTTCATCCAATACTGAAAAATTCAGTTTCATTGGTTCCACTCTTGGTTTAAAAATCAACTACCTCTCTGCAACTGAACCAAATGCCCAAATCGAAATTCAAAATCTAAAAACGGTTTTGACCTATCAACCGCAGTTTTTGGAGCTGGATCAACTATACCTTGAATCGGAAAAAAGCCAAATCCGAGATTACCTCCGATTGGATATGGACGGGCCTGATGGTTTTTCCGATTTCTTGAATCAGGTGAAAATTACAGCAAGAATGAAGGAAACTAAACTTCATCTGTCTGATTTGAGGAAATTTGCGCCTTCATTGCCCCAAATTGAAGATGAAATTTATCTCAGCGGGGAAATGATAGGGCCAATTGCAGAATTGAAATCAGATGAATTTTTGGTTCGATTGGGCCAAAAAACTGCTGTTTTCGGTTCCTTTTACCTGGATGGTCTGCCTGATTTAGAAAATTCCTATTTTAATTTATCCCTAAAAAACTCTGTAATCTCTGCCCGAGACCTCGCTCCTTATTTGGAGCCTGACATTCAGAAAGAGATTATGAAATTTAACACGCTCAGATTTGATGCTGATTTTGCTGGACTCCTCAACAGATTTACCACTTCAGGAAATTTTCGTACCAACATAGGAAGAATTGGTGGTAGGCTGAGTTTTGATATCATTAAAGACGTTCCATCTATTGTATCGCGCGTCAAAATCAGCAATCTGGATTTGGGAATTATTACGGGGAACAGGGATCTCCTTCAAAAAATCTCTCTTGAGGGCAATGTCAATATCAAAGGGTCATCCATTCAATCGTCATTGATCGATTTGAATGCCACGATTAGCCAGGTAGGCATCAATAATTACAATTTTTCCTCCATAAAAACCGAAGGAACGTATGGTTTAAACCTTTTTAGAGGAGATCTTTCGATCAATGACCCGAATCTAAAGGCAAAAATAAACGGATCATTAAATTTGAAAGAATCAGTCGATTCGGTCCGATTAACGGTAGCGGTAGATACACTTTTTTTGGATAAAATTAATCTTACAGATCAGCAGAGCTTTATAAGCGGTGAAGTCGCCATCGATACCAAAGGCTTCACACTCGATGAAGTAGAGGGAATTGCAAGATTTAAGGATATTAAAATAGGGTATCAAGACCGATTTCTGGACGTTGGCGATTTTTTCTTCCAATCACTTTTTGCAGATAAGACCAGGATGTTGTCACTTAATTCGGATTATTTGGTGATGTCCGCTTCAGGAAAGTATGAGCTGGAGCAAATGGCAAAGGATTTATCCGTATTGGGAAAGCAATACCTTGCCATTCTTCTCAATGAGGAAGCACCTGTCGCAGACCTTAAGAAAACTTTTTCAAAAACGTACAGCCTTGACCTGAACATCAGGATGGAGGATATTAATCCTTTGATCCAGCTTTTTGAGCCGGATTTAACCATATCAAAAAACACCCTTTTGGAAGGGGCATTCTATCAAACTCCTGAAAATACGGTATTCAATTTCTTCACTTCTATTGATTCCATCAGCTTTCAGGATTACAAAGCTTTTGGAACCAACATTGACTTTAATACTTCCAAATTGATCAATAGTGCGGATATTTTGGCCTCATTCTATGTGTACTCCAAGGAACAAAAAGTAGGCGAAAATCTAGGGTTTAAAAATCTTGGACTCGAGGCCATTTGGAATCAAACCAACCTGGACTTATTGATCAGCTTGGATCAGGATTCTACCCAAAGTAAAGCCAGAATTGAAGCTGAAACCAAATTCACCAAAAATGGCACTTTCCTTCAATTCAAACCCTCACTACTCCGAGTACTCAACCGTGAATGGCAGTTTGATCCACAAAATCAGCTTACCCTATCCCAAGGAGAGTGGAACTTCCGAAACATGCGGGTAGCAAGTGGAGATCAATCCCTAGAACTTTTGGGTAAAATTAGCCCTAATCCTGACGAAAAACTCGATTTTATCATTCAAAAAGTCGGAATTGATCTGTTAAACACGGTTACCGCACTTAAATTCGATGGAACTGCCGATGGATCATTCCAATTTAGTAACCTACTAAACAAGGCTGAAATTGATGGAAATATCCATTTTGAAAAACTGGAAATAAATGACTTCCCAATAGGAGAAATTGATGCAGAAACAATTTCGGATTCAAGGGATTTGATCCTGAAAGTGGAAAACTATTTCAATGGGCAAAAGAAAATAGATCTTGAGGGAACTGTAGGGCTAGAATTCAAGAACCTCGAGCTTGATGCACAGATGTTTGATGCAAATCTGGTAATTTTTGAACCCTTCCTCTCAAAGTACATTACGAGTGTAGGGGGGACTTTTAGTGGAAATATTCAGATTCGGGGTTCTACAGATAGCCCTGAAATTTTGGGTAGTGGAAGAATCGACGAGGGAAAACTTCGTGTAAACTATTTAAACACCAGTTATCAACTGGATGGAAGTCTGCTATTTAGACCTTCACAAATCAGTTTCCAAGACTTGATTGTAAGGGATATCAATGGCAATCGAGCCACTTTTACAGGTGGGGTAAACTATGATGGGTTTGATCGGGTTTTTCTGGATATCAGTTCTCGGCTCACTAATTTTCAGGTTTTGAATACTACAGCGAGGGATAATGAGATTTTTTACGGTACGGCCTTCGCAACAGGCACTCTTGACATCAAAGGAAGTATTACGAACCTGGACGTTACTGCACGGGCAACTTCCCAACCCAATACACGGATTTTCATCCCGCTCACCAGTTCAAATGAACAGTATCAAGAGGATTTTATCCAAATCATCAATATTCAGGACACGGTTCGCATAAAAGCATTGGCTCAGGAGGTCAAGCGGCTTGAAATCCAAAATATCCGAATGAATTTTATTTTGGATGTCACCCCGGATGCGTATGCTGAAATTATCATCGACCCCAAAACCGAACAAAGTATTCAGGGCAAAGGGCAGGGGGTACTTAACTTAACTATTGATACTCAGGGAAATTTTTCCCTTGCTGGCAACTATGAGATCGTAGAAGGAAAATACAACTTCTCTCTGTATAATCTTGTAAAGAAAAAATTTGAGGTAGAACCCGGCGGAAGAATAACTTGGTTTGGCGATCCGTACACCGGGGTAATGAACCTAAAAGCTTTCTACAAGGAAAACTTATCCCTTCAACCCTTAATCAACAACCCTAATCCTTCCCAAGAAAACAGTCAGATTAGGAGGCGTTTTCCTGTTAAAGTAGAGATAGACTTGCAAGGTGAATTGCTTTCTCCAACTTTCAAATTTGGGTTTGATTTTTCCGAGTTCCCCTCAAGTGGAGATGTGCAAACAGCAATTTCTGCCTTTCAAAACCGGGTAGCGGCGGATGAACAGGAAATGAATCGTCAAGTATTTTCGGTAATCATGACCCGAAATTTCGCTCCCGAAGGCCAATTTGCAGGAGGATCTACCCTTTCTTCAAGTGTCAGCAACCTACTTTCTTCTCAATTAAATACTGCAATCGGCCAAATTGATAAAAACCTCGAAGTGAACATAGATTTGGCTACTTTGGATCAAAATGCGTTGGAAAATTTCCAGATCACCGTGGCACGAACGTTCATGGACGGAAGATTGCGAGTTTCCAGGGAAGGAGGTTTTACCAATAATCAAGGGAATGCCAATGCAGCTTCCATTATTGGGGATTGGCAGGCAGAATACCTGATCACTGAAGATGGAGTTTACCGGTTGAGAATCTTTAACAGAAATAATTTTAATACCTTTACTACGCTTTCTTTAACCCAGAATGTACTATCCTATGGAGCTTCTTTAACCCAGAATGTTTCTTTCAACTCGCTTTCAGAACTTTTCAAAAAGCTTACCAGAAATCGATACAGCAATCTAAACTTACAGGATTCAGATGAATTTCTAAGGGAGGAATACCTCGAAAACAAGAATTGGACACCGATTGACCTAGAAAATTTTCCCGCAAAAGAACTAGAAAATCAATTGATTAAAATTGAAAAAATTCCACCGAAAGAAGAGTTCTAAACAATTTGTTCCCAGAACGATTTTCCGTGTTTGATTTGTTCCTTAATTCTCATGCAATTCTTGATGTAACATGTTCCGATTGTAGCGGTGGAATTCCGGCTGATCATAGGGTATAGGAGTTCTAAACATTAACTAATCGAAAGTCTTATCTCAAGGTACCGTACTCGTTTGTTAACCTTTCCAAGGTATTCTTACAATAAAAAAAATGCAAAAAATCACACTTTGCTGGTTTAGAAGGGATCTAAGAACCGATGATAATTCTGCCCTTTTCTATGCCCTTCAGCAGGAAAAGGATGTTCTTCCCTTATTTATTTTTGACCGGAATATTTTGGATGTTTTGGAAGAAAAGCATGATGCAAGGGTACAGTTTATTCATGCCCAAGTAGAAAAGCTCAAGTTTTTTTTCGAGCGCAAGGGAGGTTCGATGCTGATCAGGTATGGGAAACCGGAAGAAGTCTATGCTCAACTGCTTGAGGAATTTGAGGTTCAGGCCGTGTATACCAATAGAGATTACGAGCCCTATGCCAAAACCCGGGATTTAACTATTGAAAGCCTGTTGAAAGAAAAAAACATTCCCTTCCTAACTTTCAAAGATCAAGTCATTTTTGAACCTGGGGAAATCCTTAATGGGTCTGGGGAATTTTATAAGGTATTTACCCCATTCAGTAAGAACTGGCTGGAAAAATTCAGGCAAGCGGCTATTCAGCCCCTATCTGAGCCACAGTGGAAAAATCTCGTTCAAATAAACCCACTATCGACGATCAATCTTGAAGTGATGGCCTTTAAGCCCTCCACTATTCAAATACCATCTGCTCTAGCGGATCAGGATATCATTCGTCACTACGACCAAACCCGGAATTTTCCTGCAAAAAAAGGAACCACCCGGTTGGGGATACACCTTAGATTCGGGACAATTTCGGTGAGGAAACTCGCTCTAACCGCTTTTCAGCTCAATGAAACCTATCTTAATGAATTGATTTGGAGGGAGTTTTACATGATGATTTTGGCATTTAATCCGGAAGTAGTAAACAAGGCCTTTAAGCCAGCCTACGAAAGGATACCTTGGAGAAATAATGAGCAGGAATTTGAGGCTTGGTGTGAAGGCAAAACCGGCTATCCTATCGTGGATGCAGGGATGCGGGAGCTAAATACCACGGGTTATATGCACAACAGGGTCCGAATGATCGTGGCCTCCTTCCTCACCAAGCATCTGTTGATAGACTGGCGATGGGGTGAAGCTTATTTTGCCAAGAAATTGTTGGATTTTGAGTTGGCATCCAATAATGGAGGCTGGCAATGGGCGGCAGGTACCGGAACTGATGCGCAGCCTTATTTTCGTGTTTTCAATCCGGATTCCCAAACAGAAAAATTTGACAAGGAACTTCACTACATCAAAAAGTGGATTCCTGAATTTGGTTCAAGCGACTACCCAAAGCCGATTGTAGATCATAAATTTGCCCGTGCAAGAGCGCTAGAGACATACAAAAAAGCTTTGGAACAATGAATATCGGAGACAAAGTAAGATTACTACATGGGAAGGAGGAAGGAATTGTCCGAAAAATTTCTTCAGGTGGCAGGATAGAAGTGGAAATTGAGGATGGATTTGTTATTCCTGCAGTTAAATCCGAAGTAGTGATAATTTCCGAGGTTGAAAAGAGTTATTTTGGAGAATCCAGCGTATCCCCGGCCGATGAAACCCCAATCCCTGTTTCCGCTCCAAAAGATCAAGGAATTTACTTGGCTTTCCTTCCAATCAACGACCAAAATCTCAGTTTATATCTGATCAATAACAGTTACCAACCCTACTTGGTGCATGCTTCAGAAGTGTATGGAGGAAATCACAGGACGCTTTTTGCAGGCACATTATCCAAAGGAGAGCACCGCAAATTCGATGATCGCTTGATCAAGGAAATGGAGGATTGGCCGGCTTTCCTGCTACGTTTTATTCCTGTTCAAGCCAAACTGGAAAAAGCTATTCCAGCCTTTGAGCGACAAATAAAAATGAAACCCACTCAGTTTTTCAAGCATTTGAGTAAGGCTCCCATACTGGGTAAAAGTGCCTATCTTTTTGCAATAGAGCGGACTACGAAGGAGTTGGATATTCGAAGCCTAAATACTGAATTGAACCAAATCCATCCTCCAGTCAAGGCCTCACCCATACAGAAGCCAGCCCGATCTGTGGACCTTCACATCGAAGTTCTACATGCACAGTCCGACAAACTGAGTAATTCTGAAAAAATGAGAATCCAGCTGGAGACATTTGAGAAAACACTAAACCAGGCCATCCTTTCGGGAATGGATGAAATCACCTTTATCCATGGGTTGGGAAACGGAGTTCTGAGAAAAGAAATCCATAAGCGACTAAGCCAATTATCAAATATTAAGTATTTTCAAGATACCCAAAAAGACCAATGGGGTTACGGAGCTACATTGGTCAGAATTTTCTAAGCCATGCAGGTTAAAACATCCCCTGTTTTTCAGATCTTCTTCCATCAACACCAAGAGGCCAAAACCCTTTTTTTGGAATTGGGAAAAGAAATCAAATCTAAAAAGGCTGTTGAATTATTGGTTTATCTTGATTTTTTAGAACTTTTCTCAGAGTTGATCTCCAAAATCCGCTTTGAAAACCAAAGTCAGGAAAAACAAATTATACCCCCGTTTAAACGACTAAAGAAGTCTCTTCAAAAAATTCATCACCTCAGGTTGGTGGAAAAGACAATTAAAACTAAAGAGTTGTCTGATGAACAAAAATTTGAAAGTTTCAAGGAATACCTGGCTTCTCAAAAAAAACAAATACATAAAGAGTCATTTGAACTGGTTGTTGGTAGTACATTAAAGAGTTGGGAGGACTTTCTTGAGGGAATCCACCGTGGAAGTAAAGGAATTAATCCCTTGATGATCAGTACGGTTATTCATCAGGTGGTTCAGGAAGAATTAGAGATCATTTCAAAAGAAGCCAAACCACCCATAAACGTACATACATTCAGAGATTTATTCGAAACCCTAAAAAGGATAATCATGCTAGAAAATGTACTGATTCATTTGGGTTTTAATTCGATTTTTATCCCTCAAATCCATGAGGAAATTCAGAGCTTGAAAAACGAGCTTAAACCTTGGTTCTCTAATCATTTAACCTTTCAGTCGCTCAGTCATTTCCTTTCGCAACGGGAAGAGATATCCAAAAAGTACCTCGATTGGGGGAAGGAATTGAAAGAAGAGAAAAAAATACGTTCGATGGAAATTGAGCGGAAATCACTTTTACTTCTTTCCAAGATTATGTCATGAACCCATCCATAGGATGAGTTATGATTAAGCTCTTTTAAAATACTCTAGGATGTCCTTCGCTTTACGTTCTTCCAGGGCGAAAAATCTAAAATTGTCCGTAGGTCCTGATTTATAGCCGAAAGTCAGTCCAGATTCTTGTGGAGCTAGCAGATTTTATGAATTTCTCAAAGAAATTTCCAGTGAGTATGCTTTTGTTTTGGACATTCCCTGCAAGTAACTTGGATAGATTGGAGAAGTCCAAAATTGAAGTTCTATTTTTGCTATTCATTTGATTAAATTAACTAACCTTAATGAATAATACATTTTTTCTATAAAACAGCTGGCTAAGCTCCGTCAGGTTGAATTACTTAACGCTGAAAAAAATAAAAATTTTGAAATTTCTTTGCGTCTCGGCTACTTTGCGACATAACATTTTAGAAAATATGAATATCCGCCTAAGTACAAGTGGCCAAATTTTATTTGGCTAGGGATTTTGAACTGATATGCTGTTTTTTAATGGCTTGATACTTCATTTAAACTCAGCGCTGAAAACTAGAAAAATGTGTTTGGTAAAATCAAGACTAGACAATCTCAAGTTATACCCAAAAG
>CAZNND010000090.1:10385-16926 GCA_964574365.1 uncultured Limnohabitans sp. | reverse complement strand
ATTTTATTTTCAAAAATAGCACCCTTCAATACTGGTAATTTGGTGTTTCAAACAATAAATTCCCGATAAACACTTGTATTTTTAAGTGTTTTTTACTTAGTTGAACCAATTTTTATCACCAATTTTTTATTAGAATATGCAAAAACTGATTCAGACCAATGTTAGAAAAATTTTCGAATCTGAAGGTTTAATAAACCTTTAACCATCTGCTAATGCACTGAAGGAGATGAAGATTTCCAGGGAAAGATTCAAGCAACTTTATGAAAATAAACAAAAAAGCCCAATAACACTACATGAACTTGCCTGTATTAAAGGCTGGATACACCACCACTTGGAGGTAAATTCCGATGCGAACTCAAAGTAAAATATGTAAAAACGCCTAGAGATAACACGTGAATTTAACCAAACCACTAAGGCTCATCTCAAGAAAATCAATGTAAAAGATTTTCTGTTTTTCTATCAGAAATAAAAAAAATAGTACAAAAT
Organism: uncultured Limnohabitans sp.; assembly: GCA_964574365.1. Lineage (GTDB taxonomy): Bacteria > Bacteroidota > Bacteroidia > Cytophagales > Cyclobacteriaceae > Algoriphagus. The sequence goes on along the minus strand of CAZNND010000090.1, from coordinate 16,440 downwards.
CCTAGTACATCCTTTGCTTTTTTCTCACAACTTCAGGGACAAAAACTGAATTAACTTGAAATCAGAGCAAAATTAATTGATTTACCACTCAATACATCCGTTTGAATACTTGACCCCTTGACCTACTAGAATTTCTTTGCGATAAATGAGGATTAACAATTTCTTCATTTGAGATAAAACACTAAAAAACTTTCTGACGCCAAGTACTACTAGAAACTTGAGTTTATGAATTTAAAAACTAAGCATAAACTAAAATCTCAAAACCATCAATTTTCGAAATGATTGGATTTCTGCTTAGGATGTAAAAAAGCCCTTCTAGGTACCTAGAAGGGCTTTTTGTGCGCATGAGAAGATTCGAACTTCCACACCCGAACGGGCACCACCCCCTCAAAGTGGCGTGTCTACCAGTTTCACCACATGCGCTTATTAGGGACTGCAAAAGTAGAAATCCAAGCCGATTGAAACAAACCACTTGGATTTTTATTTACACTTTTTTTATGAAAATCACCCAAAAACCTTCTTCTCAGCCGATTGCAGGGTATTAAACAGCAAAGCAGCAATGGTCATTGGACCTACTCCACCTGGAACTGGAGTAATTGCTGAAGCAATCGGAGCAACTTCATCAAATTTTACATCTCCGATCAACCGAAATCCGGACTTTTTGCTTGAATCTTCGATTCTATGAATTCCCACATCGATAACAACCGCACCCGGCTTCACCATGTCAGCAGTCACAAACTCAGGCTTTCCAAGGGCTACAATTAGAATATCTGCACTCCTACAAATAGCCGCTAGATTCTCAGTTTTAGAATGGGTCAAGGTCACTGTGGCATTTCCAGGATAACCATTCCTGGCCATCAATATACTCATTGGACTGCCAACAATATGGCTTCTTCCAACAACAACACAATGCTTACCTGAAGTCTCAATTTGGTATCGTTTCAATAATTCCACAATTCCATAGGGAGTAGCAGCAACGTAAGCTGGCCAATTAAGCGTCATACGGCCAACATTTGCCGGGGTAAAGCCATCCACATCCTTTTCGGGTCTTATTTTATCCGTTACTTTGTCCACGGAAATGTGCTTAGGCAGAGGTAGTTGAACGATCAAACCATCAATATCCGGATTTTGATTGATGTCCTCCACAACTTTGAGCAGTTCTGCTTCTGAAATATCCGAATCCAGACGTATTAGAGTGGACTGAAATCCAACCTCCTCGCAGGCTTTCACTTTCGCTCCTACATAGGTTTGACTTGCGCCATCATTTCCTACAAGAACGGCAGCTAGATGGGGGGTTTTTCCGCCTACTGCTTTGATCTCTGCTACACGTGCTGCGATTTCAGATTTTATTTCGGATGAGGTTTTTTTACCGTCGATTATTACCATTACCAGTCAACTTTTGTTTAGTAATATTTATGATTTAAGAGTTACGATTTACGCCGTTTATTTAAAATTCAAAGCCCTTTTGAAGTTTTTATGCTGGAAACCACTATTGACAAAATCTCATTCGCTTCTTTATTTAACCGATAAATTTCATCATTAAGGCTATAATTCTCTTGTACCTCAAGAACAAATTCTAGAAAGAATTGGCTTTCGTCCGCTTCCTCTTCGACAATTTTCAATTTATTAATAAAATCAGCCCGAGACTTAGCCCTTGAAGCTGCACGATAATTAGCTGCAGTGGATGCAGAAGAACGGATTAACTGGCTTACAGCACTGTTAAATTCTCTGGTCTGCGGAAACTTTTGGCATAATTTCCAAACACTGACAGCAAATTTTTTAGTTCTTGCTTGCATTTCAAACTTGTTCATAATCCTTGTATTTTTTAAAAAATTAAAAGAAAAAATTCTAACTATTCACTTACAGGTGGATTTTGGAAAAAGAGGAAACCAAAGTTCAATCTCCACAACCCAATTCCTCCAGTTTAAAACCTACATGATTTCGTTGGTTAGAAAGGAAGTTCAAATTATAAATTAAACCATAATACAAAATAACCATTCTTAATCTTAAAAACTTTTAAACTGAAAACCAATCGATTAGTCAATTTCAAATTAATAGTAGGTTTTGTATCTAAGATTCAAAGTCATTAAAATAGGCTTAAATGTTTGTTTTCCCTTCGTAAATCAAAAATCATAAATCTAAAATCGATCAATCCAACTTTAACACCGCCATAAATGCCTCCTGAGGAACCTCAACATTACCGACTTGCCTCATCCGCTTCTTTCCTTTTTTCTGCTTCTCAAGAAGTTTGCGCTTACGGGAAATATCTCCTCCATAACATTTGGCTAAGACGTTCTTTCTCATTGCCTTAACAGTTTCTCTCGCAATGATTTTCTGACCTATGGCTGCCTGAATAGCGATTTCAAACATCTGTCTTGGAACCAATTCCCTCAACTTTTCACAAAGTCTTTTACCCCATTCATAAGCCTTGTCGCGGTGTACGATAGCAGAAAGCGCATCTACAGGTTCTCCATTGAGCATGATGTCCAAACGAACCATGTGAGAAGGCTGGAACCCCTTCAGTTCGTAATCTAAGGAAGCATAGCCTCTGGAAATTGTCTTCAGTTTATCAAAAAAGTCAAAAACAATTTCTGCCAATGGCATGTCAAACTGCAATTCAACTCGGTCTGCTGTCAAGTAAACCTGATTTTTGATCTGTCCCCTTTTTTCCATGCATAATTGGATTACAGGGCCGACATACTCAGCTGCTGTGATAATGGAAGCTTTTACAAAAGGCTCCTCAATATGATCCATTTTGGTAGGATCTGGCATATCACTCGGGGCATTTACAATCTGTAAAGAACCATTGGTCATCAAGGCCCTAAATTGAACAGAAGGTACCGTGGTAATTACGGTCATGTCGAATTCACGCTCCAAACGCTCCTGTACTATTTCCATATGGAGCATGCCTAAGAATCCGCATCGGAATCCAAATCCCAAAGCCGCTGATGTTTCGGGTTCCCATACTAGGGAAGCATCATTCAGTTGGAGTTTTTCCATGGAGGCCCGAAGCTCTTCAAACTCTGTGGTATCCACTGGATAAATCCCTGCAAAAACCATTGGCTTAACATTTTCAAAGCCTTTAATCGCCTCCTTACAGGGGTTTTTCACATGAGTGATCGTATCTCCGACGGCTACTTCTTTGGCCACTTTGATTCCAGAAATCAGGTACCCCACATTGCCTGCGCTCATGGTCTGTTGAGGAATTTGATTGATTCCAAGAATTCCGATTTCATCGGCATAATATTCTTTCCCACTATTTACAAATTTGATCTTATCGCCTTTGTTGATGGTCCCGTTGAATATCCGGAAGATTACCTCCACACCCCGGAAGGAATTGAATTGTGAGTCAAAAATCATCGCCTGAAGTGGCGCCTGTACATCTCCTTTTGGAGCAGGAATCCGTTCTACAACAGCATTGAGGATGTCTTCAATTCCGATGCCTTCTTTACCTGATGCCAGGATGATATCTTCCCGATCGCAGCCGATTAAGTCAATCACCTCATCGGCACGTCCTTCTGGATCTGCTCCAGGAAGATCAATTTTATTCAGCACAGGAATAATTTCCAGATCATGGTTAAGTGCCAAATATAGGTTGGAGATGGTTTGAGCCTCAATACCCTGTGAAGCGTCCACAATCAGCAAAGCACCTTCACAGGCTGCTATGGATCTTGAAACCTCATAGGAAAAATCAACATGCCCGGGAGTATCGATCAGGTTGAGCGTGTATTCCTCTCCCTTGTAGGTGTATTTCATTTGAATGGCGTGAGACTTAATGGTAATACCACGTTCTCGCTCCAGATCCATATCGTCCAATACTTGATTCTGCATTTCACGATCTGAAATCGTGTTGGTAAACTGCAGTAACCTATCCGCCAATGTACTCTTCCCATGGTCGATATGGGCAATGATACAGAAATTTCTAATATTTTTCATAAGCTATCGTAGCGCAAAAGTAGGAAAAAAGAAGGTTTGATGAATAGGGATTTTGAAATTGAAGTTTCCATAAGTCATTACGGGGGAAATACTATTGAAATACCTAGAAATACATGTTGCTCCGCAAAATGAAATACGCCTGCGGCGAAATAAAGAAAACCCATGGATTTGGACTAGGGTGGTTTGCGAAGCCTATTTCACTGAGCGAAGCGAGGTGTATTTCAATTGTATCTCAATTTTATTTCTATAGTATTTCTATTGTATTCCTATTGTATTTCCAATCTTTTTTATCCTATTACAATTACCTTTAATGCCTTTGCCTTCTTTCAAAGCTTAACCAGGTAATTATCCAAAAAGTTAATCACTTGACTGCCGAGGTAATAAGGTAAATTGATTAAGATAAATGGAGTGCCTTTTTGGGTTCGAGTCTTTTCGATTAGAAAAGAACCCGAATAGAGTCTTATCGCATAAGGGTGCTCGCAACGATCCATAAATTGATGAAGGGATCGAAGGCTGCCTGAACTACCTGATTTTACTTCAATTGGAATAAGATATTTTTTATAGGGAAGCACTATATCGACTTCAGAATTACTGTCTTTTTCTTGCCTTACCCAAAAATGACTGGTAAAATTAAACTCTTCGTAACAAGACTCGATTTCCTGTGCAATCAAATGCTTAATCACTCTACCTCTATGTACCTCATCTAAATCTTTTACTTGGATCAATTCTGCCTGGATACCCATTGCATGATTCCAAACACCAGTATCCAAAAATTGTAACCTGGGACGCTTTTTATAATCCACATTCAACGGGATTTTCACACTGGTAGTCGGATAAATCAACCGGACAATCCTGGCTAAATCCAAGGCTCTTAATGCCTCTCCTACTTCCCGACTTCTATAATTTGAGTTGCCAAATCCTTCAAATTTGATCCGATCCAATTCAAAGGGTGCTGTATTAATCACATGGTTGATTATACGTTTTTCAGTTTCATTACGGGAATATTTTTCAACATCATATTTGTAGGACTGCCAGAGTTTCTGGTATTCCACAGCTAAATTGGACAAGTTCGAATTGGAAGCATAACGAAAAACCAAGGCTGGCATCCCCCCAATCAGTGCATAATCATGAAAGTGTTTTATCAAAACTTCATGGGCAAAATCCGGTACCGGAACTTGCTTTAGCGCATCCAAGACGGGTTGTTGATCCAATGCTGCCAGATACTCTTCAAAATTCAACGGATGGAGGTATAAATAGTCAACCCTGCCGACCGGAAAGCTTGGAATTTTAGCTAAAGCAAATTCCAGCAACGATCCAGCTGCGATTACAAACAAATCCGGTTTGTCTTCCAAGAAGTAACGGAGCTGAGAAATAGCTTTTGGGCTCTCTTGGATTTCATCAATAAAAAGAAGTGTAGTACCATTTTTTAGCCTGATATTTTTTTGAAGAAGTATTGCATTAAAAATGCGATCAGTGGTCTCCAATTCGAATAATCTAGCCTCCTCCGGACGTTCCAAATTGAGTTCTATAAAATTAGAAAACTCTTTCCCAAACTGTCTAACCAAAGTAGTTTTACCTACTTGACGGGCACCCCGAATAATCATAGGTTTTCGGTCAACCAAGCCTCTCCATTGAAGTAGTTTACTAAATGCTTTTCTTTGAATCATAGTCAATTTTGTCACAAAGAGCATGCAAATTTACAAATTTTTTGTAACAAAGAGGAGGTAAATTTTAGCTTTTTTTGTAATAAAGAGAATGCAAATTTTACCTTTTCATGTAACAAAGAGGAGGTAAATTTCCAGATTTCTTATAACAAAGAGGAACATAAATTTCAAGCTAATTTGAGTACTGACGCCCCTCTATCTCACCGATCAAAGCGATGCGTATTTTGACCCTATTTCCATTGTATTCCACCTTATTTCCATTGTATTTCTACCCTATTTCCACTGTATTTCCCCCTATTTCCATTGTATTTCTACCCTATTTCGACCCTATTTCCATTGTATTTCACCCTATTTCCACTGTATTTCACCCTATTTCCATTGTATTCCACCCTATTTCCACTGTATTTCTACCCTATTTCCACTGTATTTCCCCCTATTTCCATTGTATTTCTACC
>CAZNND010000090.1:0-10285 GCA_964574365.1 uncultured Limnohabitans sp. | reverse complement strand
CTACCCTATTTCCACTGTATTTCCCCCTATTTCCATTGTATTTCTACCCTATTTCCACTGTATTTCTACCCTATTTCCACTGTATTTCACCCTATTTCCACTGTATTTCTACCCTATTTCTACCCTATTTCCATTGTATTTCCATTCTTCCTTACTTTTGTCACTCCATAAAAAATCATTCCATGAAAGCCGTTGCCGAAAAGAAAAAATCGCAAAACATCGGGGAATACCTGATTTACATGTATCAAATGGAGGATTTGATTCGCTCGTTTCAAGGGGAAATGGAAGAAATACGGAAGTATTTAATCGCACATTATCCCGTAAGCGAGGCTGAAAAAGAAAAAATCACTTCTTGGTTTGAAGGGCTACTGGAACAGATGAAAAGCCAAGGAATCCTTGAAAAAGGCCATCTAAAGGGACTCAACGACCTGGTGGACAAGCTACTTCAACTCCATTATCGGCTAGTCAAAACGGACAAATCCTACTTTGCCACTTTCCACCTAGCAAAGCCACATATCCTCGAATCTATTCTTGCTGCCGAAGGGGAAAATCCCGGCAATGAAATCCAAATCTGCCTCAATGGAGTGTATGGGCTTCTTCTTTGCCGACTACTTGGAAAAAAGGTGTCTGAACAGCAGCTCAAAGCCTCAGAGGCTTTTGGTGAAGTCCTGAGTTTCCTCAATCTTGCCTATCAGCAAGAATTGGCGTTAAAAAATTGAAGGTGAAAGGAATCTATTTTCTTTTGGATAGAATTTCAATTCCATTTTAAAGATTTTTTCAAAATCAGGCTAGGTTTTACTAACCTTAAACTTGTAATTTTAGCTTAATTCTTTCTAAAATCTCATGACTTTTTCCCAACAGGCACCTGAAGAGCTTTTAAAGCAATATGATTCCAGACTTACCGGGCTGGATCAACAAGAGGCCATTACGAGACTCCAAAAGTTTGGCCCCAATGCATTACAAGAGAAAAAGAAAAAACCGGCATGGCTACTTTTTCTAGGTCAGTTCAAAGATTTGATGATTATTATCCTGGCGGCTGCCGCAATCATTTCAGGGATTGTAGGAGACCTAACCGACATGATTATCATTTTAGTCATCATCGTGCTCAATGCGGTTTTGGGTTTCGTTCAGGAATTCCGTGCCGAAAAAGCCATGGATTCACTAAAAAAACTCACAGAAACCCAAACTAAGGCGATCAGAGATGGAAATCTTTCACTCATTCCTTCAATGGAATTGGTACCCGGTGATATTGTGCAGCTGGAAGCTGGTAATATGGTTCCGGCAGATTTGAGATTACTGGAAACTTTTTCTCTCAAAATCGATGAATCTTCCCTAACCGGAGAGTCAGTTTCCATCGATAAAATTACTGAAGTTATTCCTACGGAAAATCTCAATCCCGGAGATCAGCTGAACATGGCCTTCAAAGGTACGCTCGTCACCAACGGTCGGGCGAAAGGGTTGGTCGTAGGAACAGGTATGGCCACAGAAATCGGGAAAATCGCCAGTCTCCTTCAGGAAAAAACTCCAATGACCCCGCTACAACAGCGGATGCAGCGCTTTGGCAAGGTGATTTCAATTATTATTTTGGGGATCTGCACCTTGCTTTTTGTTTCGGGTATTGCACGTGGTGAGGAAATTTTCCCAGTTCTCCTCCTTGCCGTTAGCTTGGCTGTGGCTGCTATTCCAGAAGCATTGCCTGCCCTGATCACCATCGCCTTATCCCTAGGAGCTGGCCGCTTAGCTAAGAAAAAAGCCCTCATCAGAAAGCTCCCTGCTGTGGAAAGTTTGGGTTCGGTTACCTACATCTGTACGGACAAAACGGGTACCCTTACCCAAAACAAAATGACCGTCACGGAGACGGAAGCCTTTCTTCATGCACCCATTTCCTCCGAGTTTTCAAACCTCCAACTTGCCCTTGGACTGTGTCACGATGTTCATTTAGACAAAAAGGGGAAACCCGAAGGTGAATCCACAGAACTAGCCTTAGTTGAGTGGATCCTAAAGGAGATCACATTGGCAAACTACCTTCGCCTGTCTGAAGATTTTCCCAGGCTGGGAGAATTGCCTTTTGATTCAAGCAGAAAACGGATGAGCACGTTTCACCACCTGGGGGATCAGGGGGTGTTGATGCTTTGCAAAGGTGCTCCCGAGGCCATTTCCTCTGTTTTAAAAGAGAAAGAACAAGCAAATCGCCTCCAACAAGAAGCCGAGGGATGGGCAAAACGAGGGGAGCGGGTGTTAGCTTTCGCAGGAAAAATCCTAACCAAGCTGCCTCCTGAAGCAGACTGGATGGGACTGGAGGCAGATTTGGTCTTTTATGGAAAAGTCGGAATGATCGATCCTCCCCGAGAAGAAGTCAAACTTGCCATTTCAGAATGTAAAACAGCCGGCATCCATCCTGTCATGATTACTGGAGATCATCCGGCTACTGCCCGAGCGATGGCTGAGGCCGTAGGTATCTGGAAAAAAGGAGACTTGGTGCTTACCGGCGTAGAGTTGGGAAATCTTTCTGATGAAGATTTTGCCGAGCAAGTCGAACACGTAAGTGTGTACGCGCGAGTCGCACCTGAGCAAAAGCTCCGAATCGTGCAAACACTCCAGCGAAAAGGCCACTTTGCCGCCATGACAGGTGACGGAGTCAACGATGCCCCTTCACTCAAAGCCGCCAACATCGGCGTGGCCATGGGGATAGCAGGAACCGACGTGAGCAAGGAAGCAGCGCACCTGATTTTGCTTGACGACAATTTCTCCACTATCGTCCGTGCGGTCAAAGAAGGCCGAAGGATCTATGACAACATCGTCAAATTCATCAAGTACATCATGACCTGCAACGGGGCCGAAATCTGGACCATTGGACTAGCTCCATTTTTGGGGTTTCCCAATCCGCTCATGCCCATCCATATCCTCTGGATCAACTTGGTCACTGATGGACTTCCCGCTTTGGCCTTGGCAAGCGAACGCGCAGAAAAAGACCTGATGAAGCAGCCTCCAAGACCACCAAAACAAAGCCTATTTGCTAATGGGGTGGGCTACCATATCATTTGGGTTGGGATATTGATGGCAGCCGTGACGCTTTTTACCCAATATTGGGCCATCAAGCAGGGTTGGCACTGGCAAACTATGGTATTTTCAGTTCTTTCTTTTTCACAACTAGGACATGTATTGGCCGTAAGAAGCAATCGAACATTTCTTTACCAACAAGGATTTTTAAGCAATAAACCTTTGATCTTAGCCGTTGGAGTTACGTTTCTACTCCAATTAGGCGTGGTCTATTTGCCGTTTATGAATCCAATTTTTCGAACAGTCCCTTTGAATTTTCAGGAATTGCTTTTTTCCGGAGGAATGGCTTTAGTTGTTTTTCATGCAGTTGAGTTGGAAAAATGGGTTCGACTACGCTACATTTCAATAAAAAAAGTTAACCGTTCCTATTTTTGACATAGAAAAATCAATGTGGAATACCTTTTGAAGAATTGAAAAAAAACCAACTAACACAGGATATGAAAACAATTTTTGGATTACTCACCGGACTTTTCTTTACTCTCCCTCTTGCAGCACTGCAGGTTCAACAGATTCCCCTGATCGAGGTGGAAGGCTATGCAGAAAGAAAAATCGCCCCTGACGAAGCGGTTTTTTCTATTTCTCTTGAAGAAAAAAAACTTAAGGTAACTGATGCCGTCTCAACCCTAAACAAGAAAACCCAAGCACTTGCGGAACTCTTGAAAAAAGAGAAAATCAAGGACTACAAATTAATTGCAGACAATTATTTCGTGGATGTCAATCGAATTTACCGAAGCGGTATGGCAAAAGATAGCGGTTATGTTGCGCGTCAAAACCTAAGAATTATTACTGCTACTACCAATGAGGACCTTCAAAAAATTATAGAAGCGATTCAGAAAGCTGGGGAAATGGGATACAATCTGCATTTTGATGTAGCCGAATCTACGAGAAAATCCCTGGAGGACACCCTACTTGCAGAGGCGCTAAAAGATGCGGAAACCCGGGCTTTGTTTGTTGGAAATACCCTAAACCTGCAAAACCTGAAAGTGTACCATGTTTCCATGGAACCTGCTTACAGACCACAGCCGATGTACTTGGTGAATGCCAGGGCAGCCATGCCCGAATCCTCAGAAACCCTGATACATACTGAAGATCAAACCATTACAAAAAGAGTTTACATAAAATACACCTATTGAAAGGATCTAAATCAAAACCAGAAATTGAATAGTTTAATCGGGTCAGGTTTTTAAAACCTTTCCCGTTTTCTTTTTTTTTGGCGTCTCATTTCAATCTACTTGATGGATTAAGGCTAAATTGAACCTTAAATTTTACTGTTATGAAATCTTTCACCTTCCTCATACTCTTCGTTTCAATTTTCCTTTTTTCATGCGAAAAAAAGACCAACCTGATTGGGCAAACTGAAATCACCAAGTGGCAAGACAATAAAAAAGGTGCTATTTCAGTGACCTACGATGACGGGATTATCAACCAGTTTACCATAGCCAAACCCATCATGGACAGTTTGGGGTTGCCTGCGACATTTTACATCATCACAGGCAAGGTAGAAGGTTCCGGTAAGGGAAAATTCATTGGACGTGATCCCCAGGAAATCATTGCGGAGACAGCCCGAATAAAAACCGACTCCAGCAATCTTTTCGAGCGGGCTTCCCTGATTGCTTTTACAGGCACCTCAGAGGCCGAAGATTACCATGCCCGGATAGGAAGTTTGTTTGAGCAGGGCAAAATCCAAGAGGCTTACGCTTTGACCGATGAAGGGTTTGCTAAAATCAGAAACGGCAAGATGAAAAACACCACCGATGTGGTGTTCCACAACAATAGGGAAGACACCACCACTTGGGAACAATACAAATCCTACACAGCCAAAGGGCATGAAATCGCCTCCCATACTGTCACCCATCCCCGTTTGGCGGTATTGGATGAGGTGAATATGCGGTACGAGTTGGAGCAAAGTAAGGCGGATTTGTTGAAATTTATCGGGTCTGAATCCATCTTCAGTGCAGAAGGGCCTTATGGAACCGAAAATGAACGGGTAATGGAAATCGCCCATCAGGTGTATCCATCATTGAGAAACCGAATGCCGGAAGAATGGCTGGAGGAGATCAACCGAGGCAACAAAATGACTCCGGGTGAATCCAAAAAAGAGTATGTGCAATGGCAGCGGGGGCCTTTGACTAAAATTGATATCACCCAAATGAAAACTTGGGTGGATACCGTGATGAGCCATGACAACAATTGGCTGGTTTTGGTTTTCCACGGCGTTGAAAATTTGGGATGGGAGCCTAAGACCCGTGGCGAGTTGGTGGAGTACTTCTCCTACATGAAGCAGCATGAAAAAGACCTGTGGATTGCCACTTTCCGGGATGTTACCAAATATTTAAGAGAACGAAAGGCAACCACCATTCAAACTGAGGTCGGGAATGATGAAATCACGGTCAGGCTAAGCAGTGAGTTGGATCCTCTTATTTATGATTATCCACTAACATTTAAAACTTACGTTCCATCAAACTGGTCTGCTGTACAAGTAAAACAGGGGGATCAGCTACTCACACCAGAAATACAATCAGATGGAAAAGGGAAGTATTTGCTTTACCAGGTGTCCCCGACAGGCGGAATAATTCAAATAAAAAAAGGGTAAAATAATTTCTTGGGAAGTGAAATAGGGATAAATTAAAGTCTTGAATTTCAGTTATTTCCTTCTATACTTACCTATTTTGAATTTTGAATTTTAACTTATTTACACCTAGTAATTTGTAAAAAATTTGATCTTAATATCAAAATTTAAACTTAATCAAACTACAATATTAAAAGAAGAAGAAGAAGAAATCAAAAAAGTATTACCTACCTAAAGTCATTATTATTGACCAAAAATGCCAGATTCCATGGATAATAGCCTTAAAACCAAATTAATAAAATACCTTATCCCCTATCGTCCAGAACGAATTGGCGTATTTGGATCTTTTGCTAGAGGAGAAAACAACAAAGAAAGTGATTTAGACATTCTCATCAAATTTAAAGACAAAATTGGCCTTTTAAAGTTGGTTCAAATAGAACAGGAATTGAGTGATGAACTCGGCATCCCAATAGATCTGGTTACAGAAAATAGTTTGAAGAATGAGCGACTAAAGAATTTCATTGAAAAAGATTTAATCAGGATCTACGGAGGAAAAAAGATGACCTTATTTACCTTGAGCATATAATCGAAAACTTTTCAAAGATTTCAAAATGCTTAGAAGATGTTAGCTATGAACATTTTCTAATAGACGAAGAAAAACAGTACGCCGTAATTAGGAAAATTGAAGTTGCAGGCAAATCTACTAAGAAATTAAGCAAATAATTTAGAGAGAAGCATTTTCAAATACCTTGGAGATCTATAGCAGGAATGCGAGATAAATTAATACATGATTACTTTAATGTGGATCTTGAAAAAGTTTGGGAAACTGCTAAACATGATATCCCAAATCTTTTGATAGAAATAGAAACGATTGTTAATGAAACAAATAACTAATTCTATTTTGTCATATCCCGAGCACTGGGAGAAATTTAATCAGGTTTTATCTCTGAACTTTTATTCGTATAGTTAAGACCATGTCGAATAATGTCTTCTTACCTTTTTCCAGATAAACTGCCCAGAGAGGAAGAATTTTCAAAAAGCTTTTATTACCAATGGAATTACTGATAGGAATTCAAAAACGGTTTATAAAAACTCTTTAATTGCTACCAAATTCCTAATGTACCTAATAAAATCAAATTTAACAAAGTAGGATTAAACAGTTGATTAAATAATACTTTTGAATAACTAATATCTTTCCAATAAATAATTAATAGATAGAGTATTATGGTTTTTTGGAGAATAAAAGTGGATAAATATAATTTAAACAAATTAAGTAAACTAGTAGAAAAAACTTAAGACAATTGAAGAGTATCTCGTAATAAGGGAAAATTTACTATCACTGAACAGTAAAATAACAGATTGGGCTAAATAAAAATTCAACCCCAACAATGCCGCGAAATTACTGGGGTTCATGCAAAACGGCGTCTTAGTTTTCGATGATGAAAATGACATGGATTGTTTGTTGGAATATTTGATTTTTCATTCAAAATTCAAGGGAACCCCAATTTTGGATTTGTTTTATGATTCGGATATCATGTTGGAAGATACCGAAGAACTGATTTTGGAAGGATTAGTCAACAGTAAAATGCACTTGCTTGAAGTGATGGATATTGATAGAAATCCCGATAGATGCAGACTTTATATGCAAGATTTAATTTCCACAGACACCTATGAAGTGATCAACCAAGGCAGTGCACAAAGTAGTTATCCGGGCCTTTTGGTTGGTACCAGCTTGATTGAGATTGGCAATGAAATTTTCATGACCTCTGGATCCTATTTTTTATTCAAACCAGATCGAAAGAAAAAATTATTGGTAGATTATTCATTCGAAAAATTTAAACACAACAGAAAACTTTCCTCAGAAGAATTATTTCTGTTCTGTCATAAGAAAAACAAGGAATTTGGGGAAGAGGTAATCTCACAATTTCCAAAATAGATCAGGCAAACAAAAAGTGTAAGTTTATTGAAGGGTACTTAAATCAAGTATCTGACTGGTTTGAGGAAGTCTGAGATTTATCAAAATACCAGCAATCCATTCTCTGAAAGGATTTCCCAGACCTCCGATTCAAGCAGTTCTTCAAAATCTCCCAAGGCTGTTTCATAATTTTCCCGGATAAGTTTCAGCGTATTGAGGGTTTCCGTATAGCTAACCTTAGCCAGTAGCCAACACACCCATTCCCCGAGTTCGACAGGAAGTTCCACAGCAAAGTCCTCCTTTTTTCCAGAGAAAATCAATTCGCATACCTCGTCTTCTAAGAGTACAAGCTGAGGTTGTGCACCAATCCAGAGGATTCGGATCTGATCTTTGTATTCCCGTTTTGGTTCGCCTTCAATTTGCTTTTCGATATACTTTTTAGGAATTGAAGTAATTGGAACCTTGAAATCAAACCAGTTTTTCAGCGGAATATCAAACCCAAGACCATGCATGTAATTGAACAGGGATTTTCGCAACCCTTCAGAAAAAAGTCCATGATCTACCCCAATCGGGTCTTCAAAATCAACTTCATTGTTAGCAAAAGGACCAAGTTCTACGTCTGTTCGTCTGACTCCAAAAGCCTTAGGATCAAGCCCTACCGGGCTATGTGCTGTCATGGCAAATCGGTGCCAGAAACCCGACTGAAGCACACCTGACTCGAATAGCTGCCGTACCATTTCCAAAGAGTCAATGGTCTCCTGCGCCGTTTGGGTGGGATACCCATACATCAGATATGCATGCACCATGACGCCTGCTTGGGTAAAGTGATTCGTCACCTGAGCGACCTGGGCAACTGTCACCCCTTTTTTAATCAGAGCCAAAAGTCGATCAGACGCCACCTCTAAGCCTCCCGAAACGGCAATACAGCCAGAAGCCCGAAGCAGTCGGCAAAGGTCAGCGGTAAAGCTACTTTCAAAACGAATATTGGTCCACCACACGACCACCAAGCCCCTTCTTAAAATTTCTATCGCCAAGTCACGCATCAAGGCCGGAGGTGCTGCCTCATCCACAAAGTGAAACCCATTAGTTCCCGTTTGGGCTATGATTTCCTCAATCCGGTCGCAAAGAATTGCGGCATTGATCGGCTCGTAGCGACCGATGTAGTCCAATGAAATATCACAAAACGTACATTTCCCCCAGTAGCAACCATGGGCTAAGGTCAATTTATTCCATCTACCATCACTCCAGAGTCGGTGCATGGGATTGGCCACTTCGATGACAGAAAGATAATTTTGGAGAAATAAATCACTGTAATCCGGTGTACCGACCTCTCGCTGGGGAAGATCTTTGACAAAAGAATTATTGAAAAACTTTACCTGACCATCGATTCGAACAAAGGTTCGCTTGAGTTCAGTGATAGGTCTTTTTCCCTCCAAATAATCCAGCAGCAACTGGATCGGCGCTTCTCCATCGTCCAGGGTGATAAAATCCACATAATCAAAAACACGCAGCTCTTTTAGCGAGCGGAGTTCGGTATTGGGATAGCCACCGCCCATCCAGACTTTGATGTTGGGATAGTGAGTTTTGATGTATTGCCCGCATTTGAGAGCAGCGTAAAGATTTCCTGGAAAAGGGACTGAGAAGGCGACTGACTCAGGCTGGTAGGATTGGATTTTTTCTTCCAAAAGCTCCAACAAAATCGAGTCGATCAGACTCAGGGACTGATTCAGGGCTTCATCCATCTCATCAAACGTCCTAGCTGACATACTCAATCGCTCGGCATAGCGGCTAAATCCAAAGTGAGGATCCACTGCTTCTGTAATCAGATCCCCAATGTCTTCCAGGTAAAGTGTAGCTAAATACCGGGCCTTGTCCCTGACCCCCAAAGTTCCAAAAGCCCATTCCAAGTCATCAAGTTGCTCAAATCGACTCGCTTCAGGTAAAAAATTGCCTTCGGCAACGTGATAGGCCAGCGTTGGATTTTTGTCCTGAAGGAAGTCAATAACAGAACCTATGGTCTGTAAATAGCTAGCCTTCATCCGCAAGATGCGGGAAGAATTGTCCGAAAGTTCGGCTGCCTTTTTAGCAGCGGTGTCAAAGACTTGCGTAAGCCCTTTTCTGGAAAAAAGCCTTAAAATCACCTCAATTCCAAGATCTGCCTGCCGGGAAGGGACGCTTAGTGTATTCAAAAAACCTTTGATGTAAGCCGTCGCCGGATAGGGGGTATTGAGCTGGGTAAAAGGCGGGGTGATGAGAAGAACTTTCGTGGACAAGGATTCTGGATTTTAAGGATCCAAAGGTCGTAAAGAAAGTCGAAAGATTGATGAATTGCCCCGGAGGCACAAAGACATAAAACAGGGTTTGTCAAAAGAAGCTAATACAGAGTACTTCAAGACTGAAAGATTTTTTGTTAGCCACAAAGGCGCCAAGGCACTAAGAGTTTTTTGCATCTTTCTTTTCGTAGTGATTTGTCCGACTTTCCCAATTTTCAAATCAAAAGGCCTTATTTGAGTAAGTCAATAAAAAAGAAGGGAAGCAGGTAAAAACCATGCTCCCCTTCACAGTCTAGCTTATGCTGACTTGAGATTCCAAAATTAAGAAAATCCTGATTTCTATTTCACATTCTAAAAAAAAATGGCAGGGAAATCGCTTTTAAAACTTAGCATTTTTCCCTCCTAGTGAAAAGAACAAACCAGTTTCATGGAGTGAACCACGAGAAAATTAAGAGTTACTGTTAAATC
>CAZNND010000089.1:0-17134 GCA_964574365.1 uncultured Limnohabitans sp. | reverse complement strand
TTAAAATTTTTATTATTACCAATATGGAGAGGCGTGTTAGCTAATTTCAAAACCCTTATATAATCATTCAAAATCGGAGTCAGGATATCTTAGGAGTTCGTTTCGATACTAATGATTTGCCTGTATCGCACGGGTTGTATATAAAGCTTTGGATCAAACGGTTTTTCCATAAGCTTTAGAAATGGAAAGTTATTTTCCATCAGATTCAGATTCCTGAATTCTGAGTCTTTCACAAGACAATTTCTTTACACCCATACTCCCTCCACTTTTTCACGGGCAATCTACTTCCTGATTTTAGTACCCGTTGTATAAAGTCATCACAGTCTGACTCGGAGATTTGCCTATTCTTGACCGCTTGGCATAAGAAATCCATGGTGGTCAGGTAGGTGATTTGATGCAGCTTGCAGTAGTGGGCGGTGTCTTTTAGGTTGCTGCTGGCAAGGATATCTTTGGAAAACCTGACTACAGCGAGACAGGCTGATTCACCATCTCCTTTGAACATCAGTTTTTTAATATGGAGATATTCCTTTTTGATTTCAGGTTGGTCTTCAGGAAAGGGGATCTGCTCGATCAGTTTGAAGTTGAGCAGATTGTCCACTTCTGTTTTCCTTCCGGGCATTCGGGAGATTTCCGCGTAGACTTTATCGAGAATCTTGATGGGATAAGGGAAAATATACGGAAGCAGGGAGATTTGCCCACCGGAAATAAAGTGGGAAAGGACGTCTGCGTCAATCAGGATGATCCTTTCATTCTTTTTCGTCACCATTGCTTCCCAAGACAGAAAAATCCAATCCTAAATCCTCCAAAAGTTCATAGTAGTGCGATTCCGATATCCGGTCTCGCTCGTAGAGTTTCCTCGCCAAGTCTCCGTAATCACCGATGACTTCACTTTGGTAATCTTTTTCATACAGCTTCAGCGAATATCCATGATTCATGGCACTGGCCTTCACCCCTTGGCTGTATTCCTCGGCTTGGAATTTGTCAATCAATTTCAGTTCAGAAAGTCGATTCAAAAGCGCTCTTCGGGAACAGGAAAAATACTGTTCGATTTTTAGGACAGTCGCCAGGCTGAGTTTTGATCGTTCCAGTTCCTCGTCAGGTGCGATATCCCTGATTCCATTTTCTGGGATCAAAAACTTAGACGCAAACGAATCGGCATGGTATTCTTCTTTATCCTTTTTGTCAAACAATCCCACTTGGCAAATGTGAGAGGTAAAATCCTTTTGGATGAAGAGGTGATACAGCTCATGACAAACCGTGAAGTGCTGATGGCCAAGTGTTCGCGCTGTATTGATCAACATAAAGCGATTACGCTCTCCTACCTTAATAGCCATCCCGGAGATGTCCATTTCCAAGGGTCTAAAGACAGCAAATACGCCCAACTTATGCAGCAGACTTTTGAGATGGATGCTTTCCTTGTTACTGAATCCGTTATCAGCCCTAAAATTCGTGGCATACTTCTCAAGAACCAGCGGACTCATCGGCAAGGAGGTTTTTCATCTTCAGGTAATTTCGGACCATCTTTTTGAACTTGGCGATTTGTGCAAGATCCGAGGCCTTCAGACTATCTGCCCGAAAAGCCAAGGCAAGATTGACACTCGCCACATCCAAATCTTCTTCAAAAAAGTCGTACTCATCGACCCCATAAAGATTGGCCAACTGACTTAGCAAGGGGGATGGAATGGATCTGCTTCCAATTTCATAATAGCTGACTTCTTCCCTCAAAATTCCAAGGTAAGCGGCGATTTGATCCTGGGTAAATCCAAGCTTTTTGCGAAGCGCTTGGAGATTCTTTCCGATAAGTTGATCCTGATTCATAGGCGTTTTGATTAAAAAATAATGTTACAAACCTACAACATTTAAAAGGATATCAAAATAAATGTAACATATTTTAAGAATGGCAAGATCTTGAATGTAATTGACATATTATATATAAAAACGTACATTTGTCAACCATTTTTTATCCGATGAATCTCAAACTCCCATGAACCACTTCGCCTCTCGCCTCAAATCAGCCCGTCTGATGAATGGACTTTCCCTTCAGGGCTTGGCTGACAAAATCGAAAATCGGATCACTAAGCAATCCCTCAGCAAATACGAGTTGGGTAAGGTGGTCCCTGACAGTGAAATGATCGGAATTCTTTCCGAAGCGTTGGGAGTGCGACCGGATTACTTTTTCTCCGATCAGGTACTGGAATTTGGCACCATCGAATTCCGCAAACTGGAAAGCTATCCGGCAAAGGAGCGAACCCGTATCGTGGAAATCGCCAAAGACGAACTGGGCAGATACTTGGAATTGGAACAAATTCTCGGAATAGAAACTCGGTTTGTCAATCCTATAAGTAGCATACAGATACAATCACAAATAGATATTGAACAAGCAGCAGAAACTTTGAGAAAGGAATGGGGCTTGGGAACTGGACCGCTTTCCAACGTGATCGAACTTTTGGAAGACCATCATGTGAAGGTCTTGGAGATAGAGTCCACCGAGGAATTTGATGGGTTTTCTACTTGGGTGAATGGTAAAAATATTCCTTTGATCGTACTCAACAAGGCAAAGCTCAATGAAGCTCCGGATCGAAAGCGATTTACCGCTTTGCACGAGTTGGGACATTTACTTTTGGAAGTGAATCACCTTCCTGAAAACCAAAAAGAGAAATTTTGCCATGCATTCGCTACCGCCATGCTGATTCCCGAAGAGCGGCTAAGAATTGAGCTAGGAGGCAAGCGCAGCAAGCTTTCTTTTCATGAATTGGCGGCCATCAAGCAGCAATATGGGATATCCATGCAGGCCTTGGTTTACCGAGCTAAGAATGTCGGCTTGATCTCTGACAACTACTTCAGGCAATTTTATGCGGTCTTTAATCAATTGGGCTATCGGAAAAATGAACCCGTAGCCTATGAGGGATCGGAGCATTCCAACCGTTTTTCTCAATTGCTATTCCGGGCCTTGGCTGAGGACTTTATCTCCATGAGTAAAGCTGCTGCACTTAAGAATCAGAAACTGGCTGAATTCAGAAAGGAAAATATGGTGATCTGATGCGAGTAGCGGTTACGGATGCCTGTATTTTTATCGACTTGATCGAGCTGGACATGATCACTGCTTTTTTTCAGTTGGATATCGAGTTACACACCACAGTAGCCGTAACCAATGAATTGTTTCTAGAGCAAAAGCAAGTCTTGGAAGCCTACCAATCCGTTGAAAAATTACGGGTTCATAATCTCGAGGATGCCGATTTTCAGGAAATGAAAAAGATCCCTTTTCCTCGGGGTTTATCACAGGAAGACCGATCAGTGATCTACTTGGCCAAAAAACTTGGTGGAGCAATCGTGATCAGCAGTGACAAACTGGTGCGTGACTTTGCGGGCAAACTCCAACTACCCTACCATGGGATTTTTTGGATCTTGGATCAATTGGTATCGCAGGAATTGTTAGAAAAATCGAAAGCTTTTGAAATTCTTTCAGAGATGCCAAAAATCAATTCCATGTACCAAGGCATATTGATGAAACAAGAAATAGACAAAAGAGCTAAGATTTAATCCTAGCTACTGCCTTCCGATTCGTACCCACTTCCTACTAACCTCACCTCCCACAAATCTCCTTGTAAGCGCAGTATTCGCACTTTTTCTGATCTTGGGTTTGGTCAAATGGAACCTCAGGATTATACATTTCTTCCAACAATCCTTTCAATCCGGCCTCGTATTCTTCCTGATGATCCCGGTAGTCCGTCAGCTCGATTCCTTGTTTCCTAGGTTCTTTTAATTGAAGATAGGGGTTGAAATCCTCAGAGAAAATCTCCTTCAGGTTGAAAATCGCAGGTTTCAAAGGAGCGGTATTTGCCGGATGAGTTTCCTGGTAAATCAAGCCGTAAAACATCGTCTGCATGGCTGCCTTGTTTCGACTTGTATGATCCCGATCAAAGAGTGAAGGGATATCCGGAAACTCCTTCTTGTCTCCTCCCGACTTGTAGTCAATCAGACGGATGACCCCATTCAACTCATCAACACGGTCTATGATACCCTTCAAGGCAATTTTTTTGCTTCCTGTCTCCGTCTCAATCTCCATTTTGGCTTTATAGTCTTTGGCTTTTTCCAAAGAAACCAAGCGAAAGGGTGCGGACTCCTCGTCGATTTCCAGCACTCGGATAATGTATTTCTGAAGCACATCCCGGGCGATGGCCAATTGTCCGTTGAGTTTGGTTTCGGCAGAATCTTCCAAATGGTAAAAGGTTCGAATCGCCTTTTCAATAGCTGGAAAAACCCAGTTTTCCCTCAATTCTTTGAAATCTCCTGGCTCTAGTTCTGCCCTTTTCTTTCGCTCCATAAAGCCCATATACAGGTTTTCCATGCTGTAGTGGGCCAGGTTTCCAAACACCCCTGCGTCAATTTCTTCACTAACCTCCTCTTTCTCCTTTATGCCGGCTATGTATTGGAGGTAAAACTTCAACCTACAATCCATGTACACGCTCAAGGCAGAGGGTGAAAATGCTGTCTGAGAGATACCATCCTCACGGATCACATATTTCTCCAAGAGCTGAAGTACTTCCGGTTCTTTTTGGATAGTAATTGCTCCCGGTGACTTTTGATCAATCGGCACAAAAATTACTTCTTCTTTAGTATCCAATCCCATTTCTACTTCCATCTGCTGGATATAGCGGCTTTTTTCCCCTGATTTCCCTTGATCCGATGCCGTCGTGTAGATCATGTGCACTTCCTCTGCACTGTGAAGCAGGCGGTAAAAGGTGTAGGCATAGATGGCATCATTTTGCTCCTGCACAGGCAATCCGAAAGCTCGGCGAATAGTGAAAGGGATCATGGAATTCAGGCCAGCGGAAGGTGGAAAACTCGCCTCATTCATGTTGCAGATGATGACCCGGCGAAAGTCGAGATTCCTTGATTCCAGTACGCCCATGAGCTGAAGCCCCTGAAGCGGCTCACCCTCAAAGGGCAATTTGACTTCCCGAAACACCTGCCGGAAAAGCCGGATGAAAAACTCCCTAGTAACGGTCAAAGACACCTGCTTCTCAAAAATCTCCCGCAGTCGGGTCAGTTGCTTGAAGCACTGATACAGGTAGCTGCGCTGCAAGGTATCCTCCTTCAGGCGACCTGCAAGTTCCTCAATCAGGGAAGACAGATAGGGGAAAAGTTGATCACTTTCGAGTTTTTGGAAAATCAGGGCAAAAAAAGCTCCTCCCCGATGAAGATTTTCCCGAGAGACATGAATCTGATTTTTCTCCTGAATTTCGTTCAGCAGCTTAAGGCAAAAATCCGGATCAGCAGATTTGAGGTAGATCGAGGAAAGCAGGTTTTTTACGGCTTGATGGTAAAAAAGAACTTTCCCTTCTTCCACCTTGATAAAGCGCTGCATCTCCAGAACTGCTTCTAGAAAAGCATAGACCGGAGCATTTTTTACCGGATAGCCCATGGTCACGTTTACCTTGTCAATCTGATCCGGCAAAGCATGAAGCACCGGAAAGAGCATCTGCTCATCCGGAAGGATCACAACGGTTTCTTCCCAATCTTCCACAGGTATTTTTTCCAAAATTGTCCCGACCAAGTTGGCCTGATTGGTTTTCAAAGGCGTGGCATACGTGTAAACCTTAGCCTTTTTGGACTGGATTTGGGAGGGAATCGTTTCGGGAAATGTCGGACCAAACACTTTGTCCCGCTGATATTCCCTGAAGAAGAGTCCGGCCTCCTGGTTCTTATCCTGCAGGTAGTAAGAATCCAGATCCCAGTAGATTTCCGCCCCAAATCGGGAGATGAAATGCTTGATCAGCTTTTCCTCCGTTTGGGTAAAGGCATTGAACCCAATAAAAACAAAGTGCTTTTCAGGGTTTGGAATCTGGTCCAAGGATTCGGCCACTTTGCGGTAAAGTTTACCAGAATAAGCCAAACCAGATACGTTGAGCGAAGCCTGGAAGGATTGGTAAAGGGGATTTAGAAGTTCCCAAAACTTCAAAAACTTCTCTTGATGCATTCGATCCTGTCGGACAAATGACACCCAAAACTGCTGGATCAACTCTACCTGACTTTCGGTCAGAAAACTCTGGTCCGCCTCAAACTCCTTGAATTCAGCCAGCTGATGGTACAATTTCTTGGGATCAGCCATAAACTGATCCAGGTCATTGAAGTCTTTGAGGATCATTTCTCCCCAAAAATAAAAGCGGTCAAAATCCTCCGGTGAAGGATGCAGCTCACGGTACACCTTATACAATTCAAAAATCAAAGTCAGTTCATCCGCAGGCCGCTTCCCTGCATACTGGTAAAAAATATCTTCAATCGTTCGCACCTCCGGCATCCAGATGGGTTGGGAGATTAAAGTCCCCAAATGCTGGGTAAAGAAAAGTCCAGCCCTCCGGTTGGGAAGGACAATGCTTAGATTCTGAGGATCCGGATGCTTGGCCAGGATATCAACTACGGTATTTCTTAAAAAACTATGCATGGACTCTTTCGATTTTTCTAGTTTCCAGATAACACAAATAGCCTTTTACCGGCTTCTGCGTCAATTTTTGAACCAATGCCATGTACTCACGGACTTGATTTCCATATTTTTCCAATTCCTCTCCGGTTTTGAAATCCACGATAAGGGATTCGTTTTCCCTCAGAATAATCCGGTCAGGCCGTTTTTGCTTTCCCCCAGGAAGCAATATTCCCTGCTCGGCCAGCAAGATTCCTTCCCCCTCAAACCAATCCCTAAAAACAGGATCAGAAAACAGGGAAACCAACTGCTTTTCGACTTCCTCTTTTTCTGATTCGCTGAGTCTTCCCTCGAAATAAAAGGCCTTTAAATGGGTTTTGGCGGCTAGGAGGCTAATCGATTTTTCAAGAATCTCATGCACCAACAAACCAAAGTTTCGTTTTTTCCGCTGCTCCAATCCCTCCGCTGAAAAGTCCGCTGCGTACTTTTTCACCTCCAAGAGTTCCGACCAATTTTTATACGCCCATCTCAAGGTCGGAACGGGCAGCAGCCTTGGTTTTTCAGGCTTTTCCGAAGGCCAATCCCCGAGTTCAAACACTTTGGTCTCGGCATTGAAATACGCAGACAAACTCAAGCCCTCACCCATTTCCGAACCAGTTTCAAGTATTTGTTGGAGATGGACTTCCAGCTTATTTTGAGATTCAATTTTGGCCTGATAGGGCACCAAACCCCAAAACACATCCTCCGCCCGGGTTAGGGCTACATAAATCATGTTCAAACTGTCTAGGTAAGCCAAAATTGCTTCCTCGGAATAGATTTGGCTGAAAGCAGAAGTAGCCAGATTGCTTCCTAAAGTCAGGGGAATGATTGCTGACAGGTTTTTCTCCCGGTCCTCAAAAGGAGCCCATACCACATTTCCCTTGTTGGTCTCAAAAATCCCCCATTTCAAAAACGGCATCAGAACCACCTTAAACTGCAAGCCTTTGGACTTGTGGATCGTCAAAATCCTCATGGCATCGTGGCCTTCGGGAATTTTCACCGTCCGCTTGGATTGATTTTCTTCCCACCATTCGAGAAAACCTGAGAGATCAGATCTGTTATTAGCTGTGAAATCATAGACCGCCTCCTTAAAACCCGAGATATAGGCTTTTTCCAGGCCAATTTCCATCAGATCCAAGGCGCCGATCAATTCCTCCAAGGCCTCCATCAGGGGAAGTTGCAAGAGCAAGGTTTCCTTTTCCCGAAAAGCATCCACCTTATCCTTCAGATGTACAGGAATTTGATCCAGTGCAAACAAGGTGTGATCGACCGGTTTATCTCTCAACATGGAGTAATAATACCACATGGTCTTAAAGTGAACCGGATCCTCAGGATGTTGTAAATACTTCATGCCCGCCACCAAAGCCTTTACGGAAGCGGATTTGGTCAGAAACATGGATTCATCCGAAAGCACATCGTAGCGGTACTTAGGATCTGTATTTAGGGCAGACTCCTGCATCAGCATATCCGCGATGGCCTCTCCTTCTTTTTTGTTCCGCACTAGAAAAGCGATATCTCGAAGACTATACCCATGATCCTGAAGTTCGCGTACCATGTTGGGTAATTTGGCAGCCACCTGATCGGAGAAACTTCCCTCCTCATCGTCTTTGATTGGAGCCAAAAACTCCAGCTTCACTTTCCCCTGGAAGGCGGATTTGGCCTTTTTGGGGGAAATTTCCTGGAAAACATCGTGATAGGCCCGTGAAAGAATGGAGGCGTCTTCCACCTGATAAGCCTCATTTAAATAAGATTCAAACGATCTGGGGAGTTTCTTAAATAGTGCATTGTTGAATTCAATGATATTCGGTAGGCTTCGAAAATTAGTGTCTAGATTTTCCAGGTGGATTCCATATCTCCCCGTTTCAGCCTCCACCTGCTCGAGCAAGAGTTTCATCTCCCCGCCTCTCCAGCGGTAGATGGATTGCTTCACATCACCCACGAGGAGATTCGTATTGCCTTGAGAAAGGGAGTTTTCCAACAAAGGCTTGAAACTCGCCCATTGAAATCCCGAGGTGTCCTGAAACTCGTCGATCAGGAAATTCCGGAACTGATTGCCTACTTTTTCATAGATGAAAGGTGCGTCGTTTTCTTTGGTAATCTCTTTCAAAAACTCGTTGGCATCGGAGATCAGCAAAATGCTTTCTTCGTCTTTGATGGCGGTCAACTCATCGAGTAGATTTCTGAAAATCCCAAAAACGTAAATGTTTTTCGAAATCGCCTGAACCGTGCTCCATTGGTATTGCAAGGGCTCAAACTGCTTTAACGCCTCATTTAATCCTTGGTCAAAAGCCGCCTCGATTCGGGAAGTTGCCGGACTTTTCTTTGTGTACCATTTTTCAGGATTGTCGATCGCGTTTAGCATCGTTTGGTTTATCTCTGGAACGGGATTGTTACGATCCCCCAGCTGATCAAATTTTTTGGCGAAAGAGCGGGAACCTCCGCTGAAATCGGTCCATTCCAAGCCATTATTAATCCGGATTTGATTGGCCTGAGTTTTGATTTCCCGGGTGATTTGGATCAATTGCACTCTTCGCTCCTTGGCAAAGGCCTGAAGCCTGGAGATGTTTTCCTTCTCCTTCAAAAACTCCCTGATTTCGGAGGAATATCGCTTAAATTCTTCCTTGAAAATTTGCCCCCCCAGTTCACGGATATTTCTGCGGATATCCCAAGGTTTGCCGTTTTGAATTTGTTCTGAGGCATAATCTACCAACCATTTGTGCAAAAATTCGTCGTCCATCACCAGCATCACGACACGATCCACCACCCGGTCTAAGACCGCTTGCTGATCGAGTTCTACCTCAAACTTCGCATTAAGATCCATCTCACGGGCAAATGCGCGGACTACTTTCTGAAAGAAACTATCAATCGTGCTGACTGAAAAGTGCCCATAATCATGCAGAATCGCAGTCAGTGTCGCACTGGCTTTAGCCCTGAGCCCTGCTTCATCCACCCGAAGAGCCCGCATGAGTTCATCGTCCATCTTCTCACCCACTTTTACAGCAATTCTAAGGCGATTCAGTTCTTTCAAAATCCGCTCTTTCATTTCAGCCGTAGCCTTATTGGTAAAGGTTACCGCAAGAATCTGCTTAAATCCCGAGCGGGGATTTTTTAAAGCAAGCTTGAGGTATTCCAAGGTCAAGGTGTAGGTTTTGCCAGAGCCCGCCGAAGATTTGTAGATAATGAAAGGTTTGTGCGACATAAGAAAAAGTCAATGCCCGAAGATAGAAAGGCAGAGGTAAATTTCGGCAGGAGTAAAAAACATCTGACAGAAGTTGTCAGGAATCAAATACAGAAGTCTCATTGGATTTCCTTGAGTTTTTACTCATTTTGAGGGTCTAATTGAAAATACCCTGTGAAAAACTTACTCCTTCTATTTGCCTCTCTTTTTTGTTTCGAAATGGCCTCTGCCAAAGACGGATACGAACTTTGGCTGGATTACCGGCGGATTGACGATGCAGCCTTGAAAGCAGAGGCAGAGCGGCAATTCTCCGGAATCTTCTTTTTTGGCGATAACCCAAGCTATGAGGTTATTCGAAGAGAACTCCAACTTGCGGCCCCAAAAATGACTGGGAGGGCTCCCGTTTTTTCAAAGGATAGACTGAAGGAAACTAAAGTTTGGCTTGGCACCAGAGAGGAACTTTCGCAGGCAATGGGTCTTGAAGAGCAGCTTTCTATAAAAAACCTCGGGGAAGACGGGTATTGGATGGGACCCTTGGTTTTTCAGGGAAAGACCTACTTTTCCATCATTGGAAACCGACCAATTGGTGTCCTTTATGGGGTTTTTGATTGGTTAAAATCGATGCAAAGCGGAACTTTTGATCCGAAAGCAATTCGATCTGAACGTCCGAAGGTTAAGCTAAGAATGCTCAACCATTGGGATAACCTAGACCGAACGGTAGAGCGTGGGTACGCCGGTTTTTCGATTTGGGATTGGCATAGGTTACCGGGGTATGTCGATCCGCGATACATCGACTATGCTAGGGCCAATGCCAGTATTGGAATTAATGCCGTTTCGCTGACTAATGTCAACGCCAATGCCCGTATTTTGACTCCTGACTTTATGAAAAAGGCAAAGGTGTTGGCCGACCTGTTTCGACCCTATGGTATCAAAGTTTTTCTAACAGCTCGTTTCTCAGCTCCCATGGAAATCGGAGGCTTAAAAACAGCAGATCCACTCAATCCGGAAGTAATTGCATTTTGGAAGATGAAAACCGAGGAAATGTATCAGCATATTCCGGACTTTGGTGGATACCTCGTCAAAGCCAATTCTGAAGGTCAGCCCGGTCCCCATGAATACAAGCGCACCCATGCCGAAGGTGCAAACATGCTCGCTGACGCTCTGGAACCCCACGGAGGAATCCTGATCTGGCGGGCATTCGTGTATTCCCATCAAATCGATGAGGACCGACATAAGCAGGCGAACATGGAATTTTTGCCGCTCGATGGAAAATTTCGGGACAATGTAATCCTTCAAGTAAAAAATGGAGCCATCGACTTTCAGCCCAGGGAACCCTTTCACCCGCTTTTTGGAGCGATGAAGCAGTCCAATCTGGGTATGGAGTTCCAAATCACCCAGGAATACCTTGGCCAAGCCACCCAACTCGTTTATTTATCCCCAATGTGGGAAGAAGTACTTCAAATCAAAACCTACCGACCTACTCCAAATGCCACCGTAGCCGGTATTGTGGACGGTTCAGACTCTGGGCAAAAACTCACACTCATGGCTGGGGTTTCCAATATCGGTACCGACCGGAACTGGACCGGGCATCTCTTTGGTCAAGCCAATTGGTATGCGTTTGGGCGATTAGCCTGGGACCCGTACTTGAATTCGAATCAAATCGCCGAAGAATGGAGCAAGCTAACTTTCGGTCAAGAAATCCAAAACCTAGCCAGAATAAAGGAAATCATGCTCGATTCCCACGAGGCAGCCGTCAATTATATGACTCCGCTCGGACTGCATCACATCATGGGAAGAGACCACCATTATGGGCCGGGGCCCTGGGTTACCGGAGGCAGGGCAGATTGGACCTCGCTATATTACCATAGGGCGGATAGCCTGGGAATCGGGTTTGACCGAACCTCATCCGGAAGCAAGGCGCTGGAACAATATGCTCCTGAAATCCAACAGGCCTGGTCCGATCCAAACCAGATTCCAGAGAAATTCCTCCTTTGGTTTCATCATGTGCCCTGGGACTTCTCCATGAAATCCGGCAGAACCCTTTGGGAAGAAATAGGACTGCATTACGATCAGGGCGTGAAAAGCGCCCGAAAAATGAAAACAACTTGGGATTCGCTGTCAGGAACTATCGACCCGGAGCAGCATTCCCATGTCAGCCAATTGCTGGGTATTCAGGTTCAGGAAGCCGAATGGTGGAGAAATGCTTGCTTGCTCTATTTCCAATTTTTGGCAAAAAAGCCCTTTCCTGCGGAGATTGAGCAGCCTACTGGAAATTTGGAGTATTACAAAAGTTTGAGCTTCCCTACTGCACCTGGAATAAGACCAAGGTGGTAATTCTATCAAAATCAAACAACTATGAAAAAATATGGAATTTTTTTAGGTTTTGTCTTGGCCTTGTTATCCTGCAAAAGCGAAATCAAAAAAGAAGACTCTCATTACCTTCAAAACAAAGCTCCTCTTTTACCCAATCCTTACCTGGAGCTTCCACTGGGAAGTATCCAGCCAACAGGATGGCTGGAAGAGCAGCTAAAGCGGATGGCCACCGGACTGACGGGAAGGCTGGACGAGATTTATCCGGAAGTGGTGGGGGCTCGCAACGGCTGGTTGGGAGGCGATGGAGATGGCTGGGAACGTGGTCCCTACTGGATTGATGGGTTGCTGCCCCTGGCGTACATCCTTGATGATGCAGCACTCAAAGCCAAAGCACAGGCTTGGGTCGATTGGACACTTTCCAATCAGGCAGAGTCGGGATACCTCGGACCCGTCCCCTTTGAAACAGAACCCGAGCCAGAACCCGGACTACAAAAAGGAAAAAGAGAGGACTGGTGGCCCAAAATGGTGATTCTAAAAGTGCTACAACAATACTATCAGGCGACAGGAGATGAGCGTGTGATTTCAGCCCTTACCAAGTATTTCCATTACCAACTAAGAGAATTGCCGAATCGCCCCCTTGATTTTATGTCCTTTTGGGCAAACCGAAGGGCAGGGGACAATCTGCTTGTGGTGTATTGGCTGTATTCTATCACGGGAGATGAAAAACTCCTCGAATTAGGTGAAGTGATCCAACAACAAACTTTTCCCTGGCAGACCATTTACACCAATCCCGAAAATGAGCAGCAGTACGAAAACATCCACTTTTATAACCAAATCAAATCGTATCCTTTTGATTCGGCTGAAATAAGACAAATTACCCTTTCCAAGCTACCCGGACTGCACACGGTCAATGTGGCTCAGGGACTGAAGCAGCCTATCGTTTATTTCCAGAAAAGTGGAAACCAAGATGCCATTGCCGCTGTAAAAAAAGCTCTTTCTGACCTGCAAACGTATCATGGACAGCCTCAGGGTATGTACGGAGGCGACGAACCATTACACGGCAACAATCCTATTCAGGGAGTCGAATTCTGTTCGATCGCCGAAGAAATGTATTCCTTAGAAACCCTAATCAAAATTACCGGGGATATGGCCTTTGCCGACTTATTGGAAAAAATCACCTACAATGCACTGCCTACCCAGGCATCGGACGATTACCTGACCCGACAGTATTTTCAGGCCGCCAATCAGGTAGAATTAAGTGACCGATTGAACTCCTCCTACGAAACTGAAAATCACGGGGGGACTGATTTTGTGTTTGGCACCCTGACCGGTTACCCTTGCTGCACGACCAACATGCACCAAAGCTGGCCTAAGTTTGTCCAAAACCTTTTTTATGCCACTTCAGATCGGGGTGTGGCTGCACTGATGTACGCCTCCAGTAAAGTAACCCTGACTGTTGGAAATTCTACCCAGTTGAATATCACAGAAGCTACCAGGTTTCCATTCCGGGAAGAGGTTCGTTTTACCCTCAACTTATCCCAGTCCGACCGGTTTCCTTTTCACCTGAGAATCCCGTCCTGGACTCAGAAACCAGAAGTATTCATTAATGGACAAAAGGAGGAATTCCAAATAAAAAATCAGGTAGCAATCCTTGACCGGGAATGGAAAGACGGGGATGAAGTTGTTCTCAAGCTCCCTATGAATATAAAGACCTCAACTTGGTATCAGGGAATGGCAACCATTGAAAGGGGGCCTTTGGTGTATAGTCTTAAACTGGAAGGTGAGGAAAAAATCAAGGATCGGAAGGATCGGTTCAGAGCTTTCGCTGAAGTGTTTCCCAAATCAGCTTGGAATTTCGGAATGCCAAAAGAAGTGTTGACTACACTTGAATCTTCAATCGAAGTCCACGAAAACGAATGGGACGGTGCCTATCCCTGGAACCTGGAAAATGCCCCGATCGAACTTCAAACCACCGGGATTCTGCTTCCCGATTGGAAACTGGTGAATGGTGCCCCTGAACTGCCCGGGTCGTATCCATTTTCTTTTGCTTCATCGGAACTTGAGCCTCTTAAAAAACGAATTACTTTGGTGCCCTATGGCTGTACGACCTTGAGGATTACCGAGTTTCCGGTGGTAGGAGAGAAATAGAAATTATTTTGGTTCACACCTTATGAAGGTTTCCGAACAAGGAGAAGCAGGTTAGCTAAGACTTATTATCCTGCTTCTGGAGAAGCAGGATAGCGGAGTATTTTCAGTTTTTCCACTTTTTCGAATCCTTTTTGTTTTTTTGTTTGAAATCAATTCGATGACTTTTTAGATTTTTCACTTTTTATACGTATATTTAATTATTCATACGCATAAAATGAAAAAGAAACTTAACCTCACCATCGAGGAAAATCTTTTGGAAAAAATCAAAGCCTATGCAGAATCTAAGGACAGAAGCGTTTCTGATTTGGTTCAGGAGCATTTTGAAACCTTGGTCAAGCCCCGCCCAACCTTGCCCAATGGGATGACTTTGGTGGAGTACATGAAGTCATTGCCGAAATCCAAGGTCGAATTTCCAGAAGGAATGGATTGGAAAGATGAATATTATCGGGCAAAAGCGAAGAAATGGGGCTATGAAGATCTTCTTTGATGTAAATGTGATCTTGGATTTTTTTCTGGAAAGAAGTCCCAACCAAGATCAATTAAACGAACTATTCCAAAAACTCGAAGAAGGAAAAATTCAAGGTTTTATTTCCATTTCAGTTTTACAGACTTGTTGTTACTACCTCGAGCTTGCAAAAGGCTTGGAAGTAACCAAACAAATCGCTGGGGTAATTGCCAGAAGATTTGATTTTTTGGATGGTTCCAAATATGAAGTTTTGAGTGCTATTGAATCAGAATTTGATGATATCGAGGATGCCATCCACTACTTTATTTGCAGTAATTCTGAGATGGAAGTAATCCTGACGAATGATCAGAAATTTTTAAAACACTCCAAACCCCATTTTCCTATTCTGACACCAATTCAGCTTTTGGAAAGGCTTTAAGACAAAAAACCTACTTTCTTTGGAATTAGATATACAAAATCTTGTTAATCAAGTATTTAATAAGAATTCCCCATTTTCGAACCCAGTTCTACCATTTCGGAAAATAGGAAGTAGGCACTCTGAAAATCTCAGTACTGTAGTGATTGGTTCCCGGATAGAGATTCCCATTTTTACGGATGAGAAAAAGGTTTTTCCCGTCTTTTGAACTCACTATTTCAGAAATATCATTGAATCTCATGTACATCTCCCTGAATTCCCCTTTGGAATAGTCAAAAAACATCAAATACTTCAACAAATAATAATAGGTAGATAAGGGTTTTTCAGGGTCATAGGTAAAATCCGAACTGTTATCGTTTATCGATTGAATATCAAATTTCCTGGTTTCAAATCCTGAAATAGGGTTGATAATGGATTGCACAAAGTTCTGCAGGAAAATGAAACTGTTGTCATTCCTATTCGGTATTATTCTAATCGGACGAAATATATAGTCTGATCTATAGATGGTAATCCTATCCGTTTCCTGATCATATACTGCGTAGCTGGTCAATTGACCCGGACTCAATAAATAGAGCTTGGAATGATCGAAATTGTGGTGAATATAATCTACTACAGTCAACGTGAAATTTTCCCCATACTGCGGATGAACGGTAATTTCATCATCCTTTTTACTGTCAATCACATACCATCTTAACGCGCTGGAACCTTTGGCACCCAGACTGATTACCCCCTTTCCTGAATTGAGGAATTCCAGATTGTAGGGATAAATGACAGGATATTCTGGATGATCAGGTAAAATCGGGGTCATTTGAATTTTTCTCTTCAAAGAAAAATTGCTCTTATCAAATACATCAATAAAGGACTTTTCTAAGTAGTACACATAAATCTCGTTTGTTGCATTATTGATGGCAAATCCCTGGGGAGCATGGGGCAGTTCAAGCTTGCTCTTTATCGAAAAGTCATTCAACGAAATCCTATACAACAAATCCTTCCCTAAGGTTTGAATCCATAGCGAGTTCCCATCTTTATCAAACGTTTTACGATGTAGGACTCCTTCTAAAAGTATTTTTTTGTCAAAATAATCAACCTCAAAATTTTCAACGTAACTATTCCCATGATAATCTTCAAAATTGATAGTAAACCCATACGACTGTCCCGGATCTCCACAGGAATATTCAAAGGTCACTTGCTTATTTTCGTTCTTATAAAAAAATTGAAATGGAAAATTGGGATAGCAAATTAAGAATTTGTGCTGAATGGACGTGATTTTCACTGGAGTATTGAACTCCAGTCTGACAGAATCTGGATTGAGGGTTTGCTCACCCATAAATCCCAAAACCGGCAACACTTTAAGGATTATTGCCTTCGGGATTTGCTCAATCAAGATTTCCTTTTTTACCTCACCTGAAACTAGGGCAACTTTCCCGATCCGTTTATCAGGCGTGTCATTTGCCTGAAGATTAAATTTTAACTCCGCATTTCCCTTGCCTTCGCTTTTATCGACTTTAATCCAAGGAGTGTTATTTTCCACAATCCAGGACGAATTGGATTGAATGGAAATACTCCATTCCTGTGGAGTAAACTGTTTCAAAAAAGACGAATCAGAAACAGTCAAATAATTTTTACCCGATAAAAGACTTACCTCCAACCGGGTAATTTTATCTTTTTCGATAGTTACTTTCAGCGTCTGTCCCAAAAAAGCATCCTTTGAAAAAGACACGGACCTGCTACCCACAAAAATTCCTGCAATTTCAAATTCCCCTAGTGAATTACCTGTTGTCGTGAAGGTGGAGTTGCCCATCTCAATTTCAATTTTCACATCGGGAATAGGTTGGCCGAATTGGTTCAGGACCACCCCCTGTAAAAAGCCTTTTTCAGGCTCTTTATTTGGACTTTCTGTTTCTTTTTGACAGGAAGCAAACAGCCATACCAATCCGAAAAGTAAGGGGAAGAATTTTAAATTCATGAGGTTGTTTTTTTTTCGCAAACCCACCGAAAGTCAATTGTTCCGGAAGGTAGCTATTTTTGACATTATCGATTGTGGTTTATTTCAAAACTTTTGAGGTAATGAGTAATTGTTTGCAAACCTTCGATCCCGAAGTTTCAGCTTTTTTCTGGGTTAGGTTTATTTTAGTCATTTGAATCTAAAATCAA
>CAZNND010000088.1:0-17174 GCA_964574365.1 uncultured Limnohabitans sp. | reverse complement strand
GTTCGACCACTACCGTGGTCATACAGTTGGACAAAATGTTAACCCCAAATCAAGACCCTTTTAGGAGTCAAATATTTCCTGTATTCCGATTTGGAACAACAAAAATCAAAAAAAATTATATATTATTGTTTATCAATCGGTTATGAAATTAACTCGAAGAGACCGCGGAAGTCAGGAGCCAGAAGAATAAGGGTTTTCATCTCAAAAAGGTTTGTTTTTTAACCACATAAACACATAGAAAACATAGTATCAAGTATTTATGAAAAAGTTATGCACCACCTATGTGTCTATGTGGTTTTATTCCTTTTAGAAAAGTAATCCAAAGAAATCCCGACGGTCACCAAGCTATACTCAAGAATTAGAAATAGAGACTTCTCTTGGAAATCACCAATTCCGTAAGCCTGATAGGAAAAAATCGCCCCAAAGCTCCAAAGCAAAAAGGTGACTTTCCCTCGCAACACACTCAACCCCAAAGCAGGCAGAATATACCAAGGATGAACTACCGGCTGGAGAAGTAGGTAAACCAAGTAAATCAGCACAATCAAATCAACGAGTTCTAGAAGTGTATTTGGCTGCCTTTTCAGAGAAAAATAAGCGATCAAAATCACGGTTGCAGCCGAAAAATAAGGCATCACGTACCCAATCACATTATAGCCTTCGATCCAGAAGCCAATCTCTCGAACTAAATAATAGGTTGAAGCATTAAACTCATACTTTCCTTGATAGAGTTTGAGGCTTTGGAGGAAATTGAACCAAGAACTTTGGATAAAAAGCGGGGTAAAACAAATTAAGAAAGTAAGTGCCGTTACAACCCAAAACCAAAGCGACTTTCTCGTTTTGCAAAAGGCCAAAAATGCAGGGCCTAGCATGAGCGGGAGGAGTTTCATTCCAATTGCCAATCCCCAAAATCCACCGGATAAACCCATCTTTTTGATGTGAATAGCAAGGATAGCGGCTAAAAGAAAAAGTAAAACCAAACCTTCGAAATGAAGATTCCCGGTGATTTCCATGATCACCAAGGGATTCAACCAGTACCAATAAATCTGTTTTTGAGGTAGCTGAAAAGCAGCCAAAAGCCTCCAAAGCAGGAGAAAAACCCCGATTTCCCCAAAAATAAGTAGAAAACGGATGGTGAAATAGCTCTTCCAAACTACACCCTGAGCTACTTTTGCACCCAACCAAAAAACTGCTTGATTCAGTGGAGGATAGACGGAATAGTAATCAGGAGAATTCAGGTTTTCGAAAAGTTGATTGAGGTAAGCATTCTCTGGATCAAAGTTTCCCTCTTGCCATTCTTTGGGTGTTAATTCGTAAGGATTTTGCCCCATTTTTAGCAATTCCCCATCCCAGAGAAAGCGAAAAAAGTCATCCGACCAATTGGGCACGAACCAAAAAACAGCGAATCGAAGTAGCAATCCGGCAAGTAAGATTTTCCGGAAGCTGATTTTTTCTCCGCTAAGGAAAAACAGCCCCATCAACCCAACAAAGGCCAAAGTGAACAGCAAAAAAGTCAAACCGAATTCTTCTCTTGGTACTTGGGCAAGGGAAAAAAAGATCCCCGCCAGAGTGAGGATTAAAAAATATTTAAGTTCTTTACGGTATGTATCAATCAAGATTCGAGATTCATTTAATACTGAGATAATCGTTCCACCAGCTGATGAAGTTTCTTGGCTAATACTGATTTTGGAATCAATTTAGTTTCGTAATCAGCTATGATGGCTGCTGAAGTACTGCGCGACATGGCATATTCAACCACTTCCGAATCTTTTCCCTTGCAAAGTAAAATCCCAATACTTGGGTTTTCAAAAGGCCTCTTTACGTTCCGATCTAGGGCTTCCAGATAAAAATTGAGTTTGCCTAAAAACTCAGGCTCAAACTCAGTTAATTTCAATTCAAACAAGACCAAACATTGCAAATCCCGATGATAAAAAAGCAAGTCTGTGAAATAGTCTTTGTTACCTACCTGAAATCGGTATTGGTTTCCCATGTAGGTAAAACCCTTACCAATTTCAAGAATGAATTTTTGTAAATTAAGAACGAGTGCTTTTTCAAGGTCTTTTTCCGAGTGAGTATCTGGGATATCCAAAAATTCAAAAATGTATGGATCCCTAAATAGTCCTGGTGGAATAGGTGGCTTACTTTCATGATCAAGTTTGTTAGAAAGCATTATGCGTTCAAAATACCCTGATGATAATTGTCTCCTTAAATCCCTCATAGACCATTTTTCCTTAATACTGTTAATAAGATAAAAGAATTTCTCTTCTGGTGATTTGGTTTGAGAAAGGATTTCTAGATGATTTGACCAGCTTATTCTGCAGAGTATTTTGTTTATTATTTTCTCTTGTATTTCCTCGAAATTCTCTAATTGTGTCGGCACTGCCGACACTTTTGATTTTGATACCGAAATTTGTGTCGGCAGTGGTGACACTTTTATAGGTGAATCATTTTCATTGAAATAAGCATCTAATTGAACCTTCAATCTTGATGCAAATTCATGCGAAGCATAAGTTTCATAAAATTGCTTCATTCGATACAATCCCCTTCGATTAAAACCTTTCATTCCAGGGTAATTGTCCTGAATGAAAGTGGCCAAATCATCCACTGTATTTTCACCCCAAACACCGCTTGAAACTTTTTCAGAGACAAGCTTCCCAACTTTAAAGTAAAGCAATACCAATTCTTCGTTTACCTTCTGAAAAGCTATAGTTCTAGCTTGTTCAATCAGCAAAACGACTTGTTTAAATTCAGTGTTCATGGTTTTAAGTTTCCTCATTGCAAATTAAAAAATGGTTATATCATTAAATCTAGGTAAAAAGTAGTTCCAATATCTTTACTCATTGGGTGAAAAATACGCTTCAGGTCATTCCAGCCCCAAATCCTTTCTCAACGGTTCATAAACCTTCTCATTCTGCTTCCAGTACTCAAGTAGCTGCAAATTGGTGCGGGTGGCAGTAGTGACTTCCTGCTTTCCATCGGGCTTAGTCCAGGTTTCGGTAAAACCAAGAATTTCAAACGGGAAAAACTTTTGGTAGCGGATGGATATTTTTCGGCCGATTTCGGAATAGACCACCTCTATTTCTGATTGATTGGAGCCCACCTCTTTTTTGGAAATGGTGGCTTGCTCGGCCTTCAAAGGAATATGCGCAAATCGCTGAAAAATCAAGCTAGGAATCAAAGTAACATTTCCCATCGGAACCAACTCGGGATTAAGACGGATCAAATTGAAAATTTCTTCTTCCGCCTTGGCATCGATTTTGGATTCAGAATCTCCTTCTGATTCGAAGTAAGAAAAAAGCTTGGCGTTGTATTTTCCACTTTTAAAGTTCAGTTGGGTAAAAGACTGACCGCACCATTCCGTCACAGAACCAGTCAATTTGGGAGAGGGAACTTCGTCATTGACAGGAGTGAAAACCGAAAGCATAGTGTGGTATGGATAGACACCGGTGACAAACTCCCGCGTCATGTTCAGTTTCAGCACCTTTTGCGCATCGGATGGCCGATCCTCAGGATTGTCCAGCTTGACTTGTTTGGATTTCGAAAAATCCTCCGTGACAAAAATCATGACTGCTTTTCCTGGTCGAACTTCCCCGTATCTGCTTTGCTGCAAGTCAAAGACATTGATTTCTGCTTTCCCCTGATACCAATACTTGGTAAATTGTTCTTCCTCGACTCCTTCTCGGCCTGGGGAGCTGCAGGCTGCGATGAATGAAAAAAACAAAAAAACAAACTGTAGCTTTGGGTAGTCAAACATTTTCATATCCTTTCTTTAACTCAAAATAATCTCTGGGTACATGCAAAAAATCAAAAATCTGATCTAAAGCGATTTGAATATCAACCAATCTGCTCAAGATGTTATCCTTCATAGATCAGAGTCTTGGAGCGTTCAATTTCTTTTATTATAATCTGGTTCAAATCCGATCTTTCCTCCAGCAAGTCAATTTGTCTTCGCAGAATTTTCTCCAATCCAAATTTCAAACCAAAATAGTCCTCGGTATATTCTAAAGGGTCTTTTTCAAAAAGATCCACAATGAAATCAACATCACTTTCCTGTCCAAACCTATCTGTTAGCACAGAACCAAAGGCGAAAAGGGTCTTGACTTTATGGAGTTTACATAGCTCATAAATAGCAGGTAGAAAGGCCTTTAAATTTTCCATCGCATAGATTTATTGATTGTTACCAATACCTAAATATCGTAAAAATAATCTTATACCCCGCTCCGAAGACTCCTTTGACTGTGCCACTGACTTTGGAAACTCCAATTCGCTTGCGGTATTTGACTTCTCAAACTACATTAACTTCCATCAATTACCTCAATTTTTTCAGGTTTGAATTTTTTACCAGTGAAGTCATTTGGGTGATCGCAATTTGGTTGAGTTGAATCAAGCGATCTGATATACCCAAGCCCTGACGAATCAATACAGCGTTGATACTTTCCAGATTTGAAAGTACAACTAATTGTTCGAGGGTAGCCTCAGCCCGGATATTGCCTTTAGCATCTGGATTCTCAGCTCTCCAATCAGCAGCTGTTTTCCCAAAAAGTGCTAAATTCAGCATATCTGCCTCAGATGCATAAACCAAAGAAGGATTAACAGCGATTCTTTTTGGGATAAGTGTTTCTTTGATCGCGTCAGTGTGAATGGTGTAATTGACTTTGGCTAGGGTACGCTGTAGGCTCCAATCTAGTTTCTGCCGGTTGTTCTCCTCTTCTTTGAGACGTTGAAACTCCTTTATAAGATAAAGTTTAAATTCCGCACTTATGGCTGAACCAAACTCGAAAGCAGTCTTTCTCAGCATAAGTACCACCATATCGTCCTGCCTTAGAAAAAATACCTACAGCATTGGTTTTCTCTACCCAATGCAATGGACTTAAAACAAAGGATGGAAGACCAGCCTGAGTTTTAAAGTGGTCAAATTCGACCACTTTAAAATTGGGGTTATAGATTTTTTCCCATGTACCAAGAAACTCAAGTGTGGCACGAGTTCTTATCCAGTTTTTGATTACATCCGCAGCACGGCTTTCATCAGTTTTAGCTTTGGCCATATCGGTCAAGCAGATATAATCTTCGCCTTCAAAATCAGTGACGGAAATATTAATTCGTTGTACTTCAATAATTTTACTTTTTCCCATAACAATCTTATTAGGCCAAATCTAAAAACCAAGAATTCAGAGCTCCACTTTCCATAGGAAATCAACCAATTGTTTTGAGCTTGCAGATTCAGATCCCAAAAATAGTTTATCCACAAAAAAGAGGAATTGCTGAGTTTACTTTATTGAAAACATTGCCGATTCATCAATAACGAAATATCGTAAAAATAATCTTATACCCCGCCCCAATCACACCTTTGACCGTGCCACTCACTTTGGAAACTCCGATTCGCTTGCGGTATTTGACCGGCACCTCGGTGTAGCGAAGACCCGCTTTGTGGGCTTTAATTTGCATTTCGATGGTCCAACCGAAGTTTTGATCGACCATATTTAGGTTCATTAGCTTTTTCCATACAATTGCCCTAAATGGGCCCAAATCAGAGAATTTTGCCCCTTGCATGTATTTCATCATTGTCGTCGCCAGCCAATTCCCGAAGACTTGCGGTAAGGTCATAGAACCTCTTTCTCGCATCCCCAAGGCCCTTGTACCAATGACCATGTCGAACTTTCCATCCAAAATCGGCTGTACCAAGTCACGCATTTCCTGAGGGTAGTCGCTGTAATCCCCATCCAAAAACACCACGATATCGGGCTGGACTTCCTGCTTTTTGATCCAGTCCATAGCTGTCAGGCAAGCTTTCCCGTAACCTTTTTGGGGCTCGTAGACGACTTTGGCCCCAACTGAAACTGCTACCTCTTCAGTTTTATCTGTGGAGTTATTATTAGCCACTACGATATGACGGACAAACTCCGGAATATCCAAAATGACCTTGGGAATGGATTTTTCCTCGTTGAATGCGGGAATAATAACGTCAATAATCGGGGGGTGATTCATGGAATGTGTCAACGGCCGAGGCCGTAGGATTTAAAGGAAGAGATAAACACCAAGGTATACCCGAAGGCGAGCATGGCGTGAAAGGGTAGAAACAGGAAGTTGTGCTCCCGAAATGCCAATCCCACCATTACCCAGAATAAAATGGCCAAAAGCCCTTCAAACCAGGTGGTCACCGGCATTCGATGCAAGATGTAGCGATTGGAATTGAGAGAAACTTTTCCGGATTCGAGATTGAATTTTGGAGTGCGGATAAAAGGAGATTTTTTACCGCTCAGGCCTTCCCATACGGCTTGAGCATTGTGCAAAGCCAAACCCATGGATACAGAGAGGAATAGCGGCAACTGCCAGATCACTCCCAAAAAGGAGGACAGGAAGGACTTCCTTGCAATAAAATAGGACGCCAAGTACACTCCCGCAATCAGCACAAAGCCAATCAGGAAAATCCCTGAAAGCCTTACTATCCACTCAGGAATCAGCCCCTGCACTCCTGCCCACCACACGCCGATACTGCTCAAACTGGTCAACAGGACTGTAATGAAAATCGTGGAATTGTACAAGTGCGCGAAGGAGTGAAACTTGATTCGGAAAGGTAATTTTTCCTTTCTCACCTTTCCTGCATGCTTCACAGCGCACTCGGCACCTCCTTTGGTCCAGCGGAATTGTTGGGATTTGATGGCAGACATTATGGGTGGAAGTTCTGCAGGAGATTCGATTTCGGGTCGATAGACAAATTTCCAGCCTTTGCGTTGCGCACGATAGCTCAGATCCAAGTCCTCGGTCAAAGTATCATCATGCCAATTGCCCGCATCGAGAATGCAGCTTTTCCTCCAAATTCCTCCGGTTCCGTTGAAATTAATAAAGGCCCCCTGACGATTTCTCCCCATCTGTTCGATAAAAAAATGCGCATCCAAGGCAAAAGCCTGGAGTCGAGTCAAGAGTGAATAATCCCGGTTCAAATGCGTCCACCGGGTTTGCACCATCCCGATGTTTTCTGAGGAGAAAAAGGGAATGGTCTTGAGTAAAAAGTCCGGATCAGGCACAAAATCCGCATCAAAAATCGCAATAAACTCTCCCGATGCTTTTTCCAATCCTTCTCTCAAGGCACCTGCTTTGAAACCTTTTCGGTCGGCTCGGTGGAGGTAGCGAAAGTTGATATCCGGATATTCTTTGAGCTTCGATTGGATCAAATCCACGGTTTGATCCGTGCTATCGTCAAGAATCTGGATCTCCAGCAATTCCTTGGGGTAATTCAGCTTTGAAGCAGCATCGATCAAGCGCTCGACCACATAGAGTTCGTTGAAAACAGGAAGTTGAACCGTGACTTTGGGCCAGGAGTCAGGTTTAACTTGAGGGCTAGAAGCCCATTCCTTCCGGGCTTTCAGAAAATGAAACAACAGATGCCCCTGAGCCAGACTGTACATCAGGATAAAAAGCATTCCCAAGAAATACAGTCCACAAAGGAAATAAAGGACAATCATTTACGCGTTGAGCTTGATGGAATCATTGCCAATAATTATCGGCAGGTCAGTAATTCGGTTTTCCTCCGGCCCATTTTCCAACTTCAACACCCCCCTCGGACAGACCGAAGCACATACCCCACAACCAACACAAGAAGAACGCACAATGTTCTGTCCTCGCTGGGCATAGGCGCGGACGTCAATTCCCATTTCGCAGTAGGTTGAACAATTACCGCAGGAAATACACTGACCTCCATTAGTTGTAATTCTGAACCTGGATTTAAACCGCTGAACAATTCCTAAATAGGCTGCCAAGGGGCATCCAAACCTACACCAAACCCGATTTCCCATAAAGGGATAAAAGCCCGTACCAACTACCCCTGCGAAAGCCGAACCTATAGCGAAACCGTAAAACGAATGTAGCTGATTGGTTACATTGCCCAAAAAGCTGAAGCTAGAAAAGTAATTGGCAATAGTCACCGCAGTCATCACGACCGCCAAAACTAACACACCATGGATGATCCAACGCTCGTATTTCCAGGCTTTGAGGGATTTGTCAGAAAGCTGTCGAAAAGGATCTCCGACGGTCTC
This sequence comes from uncultured Limnohabitans sp., assembly GCA_964574365.1. Classification (GTDB taxonomy): domain Bacteria; phylum Bacteroidota; class Bacteroidia; order Cytophagales; family Cyclobacteriaceae; genus Algoriphagus. The sequence goes on along the minus strand of CAZNND010000088.1, from coordinate 9,144 downwards.
CGCCAATCCTCCACAACCGCAAACCCAGGAGCAATACCAGCGCTTTCCAAAGAAATAAGTGAAAGACGGTACCCCTACAATGATCAATAGAATCCCCCAAATCAGCATAAACATGCCCATGCCTCCACCGGAAAGGAAAGTGGAAATCTGATAATCATAGAAGAAATCGTAGTCGAGTGGCCAGATATTTTTGAAATCAAAGTAGGGTTGGTTCAAAAGCACCAATATTTCCGGAATCAAAAAGGCAAAGGCTGTCTGAAAAAACATGACCGAAGCAGTTCGAAGTTGCTGGTAGTTGTTGCCCCGGTATTTTCTGAACATTCGTACGCCCATCACCAATATCGCCAGTGTGTACACCAAGCCGTACAAAAACCACTGACTGGCAGGACCGCCCGAAAGCATCCTTGAAATCGGCTCGACCATCCAAACCAAGTTGAGGAGATAAGCCGGAAACCAATAAAGCAAGATGTAAAAGAGAATCAGATACCCTCCGGTAATCATTCCAAGCCAGCCTCGATTCTTGAGTTTGGAGTGGAAAATCCCGTTGTTTTTGATTCCAGCTGGCTCCTTGGCGTATTGACGAAAATTATAAAGATATCCGCCCAAGACCGCCAAGCCGATGGAAAAACCCAGCCATAGCCAAGGATTATCCCGGACAGGACTGCTTGTAGCCGCTTTCGCCAGAGCAAATCCATAGTCATCCCAAATGACCTGATCCCAGAGTTGCTGGGATTTGAGATTGTCGTTGTACGAGTTGAAATTTTCTCCGAAAGCGGAAAGAAAAGCGAAGTTGGAACCATACCCCTTCCCGTACATGGGCGAGAGGATTTCGGCCATTTTTTCTTGGTGGATTTCCTTCGTATTGGCCAAAACTAACTCCTCGCTGAGCGAGTAAGTACCTAAAAAAGGAATGACCGTGAATACAGTCAAACCAATCAGAAACAGTCCAAGACCTATTTTTTCAATCCACTTCATACTTTTGCCCCGAATAGTTTTTGTATAAGTGATTTTTTGGCAGGCTGAAAATTCCCACCGAACTGGGCTTTAAAGGCCTTTTGGATCTCCATATAATAAGGAGCAAAAAACTCCGGATCGAAATTGGCTTTTTCTAGCTTGGCGATCACTTTTTCTCCCGACCACTTCTCACGGATCGCCTGATCAAAAAACTCATGCCGCAGTCGAAAGCCAAAATTATTCACACCCAAAATTTGTCCTGAGGCATTCATCAGCATTCGAAAACAGACTTTTCCTGCCGAATGCTCCCAATAGAAACTTTTTACATTTCCTTCATCCCAAGTCGGAGGAACCGTTCCGTAGGTTTGGTATTCGATATCCAAAAACTTGGCCGAATTAAACCAGATTCCCGGACGGTACGGAGTGAGCGTTTTGCAGAGGGTATGCGCTAGTGTCTCGCCATGCATTCGTCCAGTGTACCAAACCTGCTCAATTGCTTTTCGGTCCGGTGCAGGCGGACTTTCAAACTCAGCACAATCTCCAATCGCATAGACATCTGGGATATTGGTTTGGAAAAACTCATCCACTTTTACTCCCCGATTCACATTCAATTCAGTATTTCTCAGGAAATCCACATTCGGACTTACCCCAGCGGTTAACCCAACAAATTGACAAGTAATTTCTTCTCCCCTAGCAGTGACCACAGCCCGAACCCTTCCATTTCCATGAGCTAAAATCTCCTTCAATTCCGTTTCCAAACGCAAGTCAACATGATGCTCCCGAATGTGCCTTCCCACCAAATCAGCCTCCTCCTTAGGAAGAACATTGTCCCAAAAACCTTTTTCCCGCACCAAAAAAGTCACAGGGATCTTTTTGTAGGCCAGCATCTCAGCCATCTCGATTCCAATCAATCCGCCACCAATGATCACAGCCCTTTTCATCCCGGATTGGGTGTTTTTTTCCAGAAGTTCCAAATCCTGCTTGGAATACAAGCCTTGAACTCCTTCCAAATTCTCACCTGGCCAACCAAATTTATTCGGCTTTGAACCGGTAGCAATTACGAGAATATCATAGTTCAATTTTTCACCTGAATCAAATACCAGCGTTTTCTTCCCAAATTCCACCTGACTTACCCAAGCCTTTTTCAGCTCAATTCGGTTTTTCTCCCAAAACCAGGACTCATAGGGCTGCGTGTGTTCAAACTCCATGTGCCCCATGAATACATACATCAATGCCGTCCTGGAAAAAAAATATTCTGACTCCCCCGAAATGACAGTGATACGAATTCCTGAATCCAATTTTCTTACAGACCGGGCTAGCGTAATTCCGGAAATCCCATTTCCAATAATAACTAGATGACGAGTGGACATAAAAATCAATTAAGTCTAAAAGTTACCATAAAATCGGCTTACTCGTTGAGATTCCAGTTGTAATCCAGGTGCGAAATTTTTGCATTGGATTTGATTTTGACTTTGGAGTACTGATTCAGAAAGTCAATCAAGCTTCCTTTTTTGGTAAAATCTCCTTTGAACCAAAGGAAAATTGAAGAAATCTGTGCCCCATCTGCAGTGATTTTGTTTCGGGTTGGATCATTAATAAATGCCACGGTAACCTTCTGAAGTTGCGATTCCAGTCTTTCAGCGACAAATGCTTCATTCAACAAAGCAGGACATGAAACAGATGCGCAGTTGATTGCAAAGTGGATTCGGGGTTCTTCAAACTCCTTTCTCAAAATCGAATGCTCAATCTCATCCAAACTAGATTCTACCCCACCGATTTTGAAAAACTGATAATGCCAAACATCTTTGATCAATGGGATTTTGAGCTTTGGCCCAAGGTCTCTAATACTTTTGGCCGGGTAATTGTCCACGATCAATTTGACCGTAAAAGCATTGTAGGCATTGATCCAATAGGCGAGTTGCTGATTTATTGACCATGTTTTTCGATCTGGTGCGTTTTCAGAAAGTAGTTTCAAGTAGCTTTCTAGCTTTTCTTTTTCCTTAATAAAACCTTTGTAATCGACCATACCGTTGGACTTTACGTGGGTTTTGACCAATTGATCCCAAATTTGATGACTTGGTGGTCTGGTACCAGTCTTTCCCAAGGTGGAACTTTGACAAGAAAAGATACTCGCCAAAATAAAAGTCAATCCAAATACTCGGAGAAAATTCATAGTTAATTTTTTGGGGATTAGAGTAGTAGCAAAAGTCGGGAAAACAGCCCCACAAGTAATGGTTTCTGCAAATTTCAGAAAACTTTCTCTCCCTTATTGAGCCATATTCCCCAAGATTTGGAATAGGTATGGACTTTTTGAGTGGGAAGGTCACCCGAGAAAAGCGGATTGTTTTCGTTTTTCCAATGGATAATTCCTCCATAAAGATTGTAAACGCGCTCAAAACCTGCTTCACGGAGTTTTTTCCCAATTTCCTGTGATCTAGCTCCAACTGTGCAGTATATCAATACGGGCTTCTTTTTGTCAAGTCCACTTGTTTTTTCCATAGAAAACGTTTCATAGCCTATCCATCTAGCACCTTGAAGATGGCTAATATTAAATTCCGACATTTCCCGGGCATCCAACACCTGATAATTTTGAAGATTGGTTATTTGGCCTGGTTTTACCACAGGGAAATCTTTATCATAAAGTGATTCAAGTAAAGCCTTATAGGCAAGGGATTGTGAAAAAGAAAAGCAGGAAAGTAAATTAAATGATAAGAAAAGCAAGACTGACTTGGCGTGGATCATCTTTAACAAAGGAGTTTTTTGGGAAAACGAATTGTACACCAATCAAGTTCGACTAAGCATAAAAATCAGACAAACGCGCCAATCCTCTTTTGTCCTTTACAATAATCTTTTTTCCCTCGAGATCGATTAATTCATCCTTTTTAAACTCGGAAAGCAAGCGGATTACCGATTCCGTGGCAGTGCCTACAATGCCTGCCAGTTCCTCTCTGCTCAAAACCAGATCAATTTTTTGATTCCCGTAACCCTCTACCCCATACGAATTGGCAAGTTGTAGTAGAACAAAAGCAAGCCGCTCTCTGATACTTTTCTGTGTAGCATCAGTTAATTTGTCTTCCATTACTCCAAGTTCGTGACTAAGCTGCTTGGTTATACGTTTGAAAAACTCCGTGTTTTTCAACAGTGTGTTCAAGAACGGTTCTCTGGGAATAAAACAGATTTTAGCATCTTCAATGATCATCGCCGTGTTGGTGTAGTTTTCCTCACCAAGAAGTGCGGCATATCCGAGAAAATCTCCTTTCTGTGCCAAATGAATAATCTGTTCTTTGCCATTGGAGGCGGTTTTATAGACTTTTACCACTCCGGAATTGATACAAAATATTCCGAGTGGTTTAGTTGCTTCGTAATAAAGAATCTGACCTTTTCTATGGGAAATCAGATTTTTGTTTTCAGAGATCGAGCAGAGATGTGATTCAGGAAGATCTGAAAACAAAGATCGTTTTCTGCTTGCACAAAGCTCGCAGGGTGTATTATGGGAATGCGTATTCATACTATTTGAAGTGCTGGGCAAATTTTCTACCTAAAAGTTAGAAAAATCCTGATATAAATCATAGATTTTATCAAAAAAGTTATGGTATTGGCGGAATATTGGGGACTTGAATAAATTTTTCATCCCTTTTGCTGAACTCCATGCAGACATGATTAAGCCCATTCGATAAAATAACAAAAGGACAAAGTAGGGTGGAATGATAGGCTAGTGCTTGGGAAAGCACCTTATTGTCCAGTCCAATATCTGGGGATTTGCATTCAACCAATAAGTATGGATTTCCTAATCGGTCAAAAACAAGAATATCTGTTCTTTTCTGAATTTGATTGTATTTAAGCCCTCTTTCGAGTGCTATCAGCCCTTTTGGATAACCTTGAAAATCGATTAAAAAATGAATCCAATGTTGCCTTACCCATTCCTCTGGAGTAAGTAAAAGAAATTTTTTTCTTACTTGATCAAAAATCATGGCCTTCCCCCCAACATCCTGAAGTAAGGGTTGTATGGGGGGAAGATTGAGGTTTGGTAACGGATGCAAGGTAAGATGAGCCTGATTTAATTTCAAAGATCAGATTTTATGAAGCCTGTAGCAAAATAAAATCTACTCGAAGGAGAGATAAGGAGCTAATTTATCAATCCATTCTTTTTTGAAAATTTTGATTTTTAGCAAATCATCACTCGTGGAAAACTTTCCATGCTGTTTTCGGTAGGCAAGTAAAACTTTTGCTTCCTGATAACTGAGATAGGGGTGTTTTGAAAGTTCCTCTAGCTCTATCTGATTGAGTTTGATCTTTCGGTAAATGGAGGGATCAAAAACAAAATACTCCCAGATCAAATCGATCACCTCGGGTTTTAGTCCGAAAATCTCATTTAATTGTTCCTTAGAATGAAACCCGCCTAGTTTTTCCCGGTGCTTGATGATTCTTCCGGCTGTTGAGGCTCCAATTCCGGGAACAATCTGCAACGTCACCGAGTCGGATTCAGAAAAAGGTATTTGGTTTATTCGCTCTGAAACTTTCGTTGAAAATGGTTTTTTGACCGTATCAGCAGGATTAAAGGTAGGAAGGGGAGAAGAAACCAAGGTAAATCCGGCCTTTTCAAGGCTGTCCAATCCTTCAACATACTTGTGAAAAAGTTGCTCTCCGCTTCGGTTTTTTATTTTTCTTATAAATGTCGGAACCACCGAAAAAAAAATGAGAAAGGGGATTAACAAAACAAATCCGCTAGATTCCTTCCTAGAAAAACCCAAGTTCATCTTGAGCCAAAAAAATAGTTTATTTTTCATTTAAACCGTGTTCTAAAAATATATGGACAAAAGTTACTAAACCAAATGCTGTAGTCCAAACAAAGAATTCAGGAATAAAAATTGAAAATAAGTTATTTAGATTCATTCCAAATTAATCAAGACTTACACGAAAGAAACTTTTACCTTGGGTTGATCGGTTAAATTTGTACCGGATAGATTAATAAGATGCAGACCAAATTCAGAGCAATCAGTTTATCACATAAAACCGCACCTGTTCAAATCCGCGAGTTGATTTCTTTGGACGAACAATCTATCCGGCGTATCTTATTGAAGATCAAAGATTTTTTTAGTCTCAGTGATGCCTTGATTATTTCAACTTGCAATAGGACTGAGGTGTACTACGGACATGACCTTGATCTTAGCACTGAAATCATCAAGCTTTTGGGTTTGGAAAAGGGATTGACGGATGTGGTCAATTATTTGGAGTATTTTCAGGTGTTAAATGAGGACCGGTTGGCAATCACTCATCTTTTTAGAGTGTCAATGGGTTTGGAAGCGCAGGTAGTAGGAGATATTCAGATTTCCAATCAAGTTAAGAGAGCTTATCAAACGGCTGCGGATTTGGAAATGGCAGGTCCTTTTCTGCACAGATTAATGCATACCATTTTTTTCACCAATAAACGAATTGTCCAAGAGACTGCCTTTCGGGATGGAGCAGCTTCACTTTCTTATGCCACCATTGAGTTGATTGAAAGCTTAACGGCCAACACGTACAAACCGAGGATTTTATTGATTGGTGTTGGAGAAATAGGAGAGGACGTTGCTAAAAACATGATACACCTGCCTGAAGCTCAGGTAAAAATTACCAACCGGACTTTTGCAAAAGCAATGGAAATAGCAGAACCTCTGGGATTTGAAGTAGTACCTTTTGAGGATTGTCAAAAGGCCATGGAAGAAGCGGATGTTATCGTTTGCTCTATCATGAAAAGCGAACCCTTTATCACCAAAGAGCAGGTTAAAAAGTTTGCCATTCCAAGCTATAAATTGTTTATAGATCTTTCTGTACCTAGAAGTATTGAAACCTCTGTTGAAGATGTTCCTGGAGCTATTCTTTACAATGTTGACAACATTCGGAGTAAGGCAACAGATGCCTTGGAAAGGCGATTGTCCTCCATACCCCAGGTAGAGGCGATCATTGGCGAAAGTATAGATGACTTTCATAATTGGAAAAAGGAAATGATGGTTTCGCCTACCATCAATAAGCTCAAGCAGGCCCTAGAGCAAATCAGGCAGGAGGAAATCAGCCGATACCTCAAAAATGCTGAACCGAAAGAACAACTGCTCATCGATAAAATCACAAAAAGCATGATGCAAAAGGTTCTAAAAGTTCCAGTTGTCCAGTTACGGGCGGCCTGCCAAAGAGATCAGGCTGATGAAATGATCGAAATTATTACCGATCTTTTTGACTTGGAAAAAATTACAATCACCAAGTAATTTCCAAACCTTTAAGTGTAAAATGACCAAAGGAATTTAAAAATATCCCTTTGGTCATTTAATTTATGAGAAGATTCATTCCTGATGAGAAATAAGCTATACGTTTCTGGATTACTCTGTTTTATCTTTTCATTTACTGGATTTTCCCAGAATTGGGGAATTTATGATTTGAAAGGAAATCTTGAGAAAACCATTGCTTTTGATGAAATAAAGATATTCAGCGAGACCGTGATGACCGGCAAAAATAAAGATGGATTGTTTTTACTCTCCTCAGAATATCAACCTATGCTGAATCTTCAAGGAGAAGAGATTATTGAATACAGAACGCCATGGATCCTTGTCAGAGGAACCAACGGTATCGGTGCTTTTCATGAATATGGTCAGCTTTCCCTACCCCTTGAATTTGAGGAAATAAAAACCTACACCCATATTCTTCTTGCTCGAAAGGGAAATGACTATTGGATGTTTGAAAGGGGTAAAGGAAAAATTACTTTCTTAGGGTCTTCTGATGAAGCAATCCTTACCCATCATGGGGTGATTATTGTAAAAAAGGGTGATAGATACTTTTTACCGCTTTCCAAAACACCCGAAAAGGGATATGAGCTCTTAGCAGAAAACGAAGGAAATTTCCTATTAGCAAAAGAAGAGTCAGGATTTGGATTAGTCAATCGAGATGGGGATTATATCCTTAAAACTGTTTTGGATAAGCTGGAGCATACTGAGGGGGATTATTTTTATGGATTCGATGAGAATCAATACATTTTGGTAAAGGGAGATGATGTCAGAGCTCAAGTGAGTTACAACTCCTACCACAAAATCACTAGGGAAAATGGGTTGATATTGGAATATATTCATGGAAAACTGAGGAGGGTGATGAAGGAGGATGGGATTCTTTTGGATGCCATCGGGATGGAATCCGTTACTTTGATCGGGAAGGATTTGTATAACGTCCGATTTCGTGAGAACAAGCTTGGATTATTAGGAGAAAAAGGGTGGCTAGTCCAACCCAATTCGGATGCAGAATGGATTGGTATGGGAAGCGAAGGTCTTTTTCCTGCGAGAAAAAACGGGATTTTCGGGTTTGTAAATAGTTCCGGACAATGGATAATCCGACCTCAGTTTGCAGAAGTTGGCTTATTTCACGAGGGTTTGGCACCTTACCGAATGGTCTCTGCATGGGGAGTCATCAATTCTAGCGGAAAAATAATCTCAGAAAGCAAATGGGATGAAATTCAAAGCTTTACCGCTGGTATGGCAATCGCAAAATACCAAAACTCTTATTTTCTTATCAAATCAGATGGAGAATCTGCCACAAGTACCGGATTTGATAAAATCAAACGGCTCGAAAATGGGGTTTTTCTCGTAGAGTTTGGCGCTCTCAAAGGAATTTTGGATAGCAAGGGATCAAGTTTGCTTCCTTTGGAGTTTGAAGAGATTACCCAAGCAACCAAAGATCTTTTTGTAGTTAAAAAAAAGGGAAAAGCGGGAATGGTCACAAGAGAAGGGACTGAACTTTTCAAGATCAATTTTGAAGACATTAAAATGAATTGGAACGGACAAATGGTGCTGGTGAAAGAAATTCAGGTAGCATCATCGCAATCCCAAGAAGCAGGTAAAAAAAGAAAAAAGAATACTAAAGGTGCTCTCTAATTACATCGAATTCTAGTCCCTGGTTAGGGAATTTAAGATTCCTAACCAAGAATTTGAATTCCCCCGTATCTGATTTTTTAGAGATCAGAATTTTACAATGGATGTGTATATACTACTTTGTCCTAGATAATAAGTTCAATAAAATTTTGAGCCAAAAAGGCCGCTTAGTATTTTGAAACTTGTCTTTGTTTTATTTTTTATGTATATCCGCTTCTTTGCCAGAAGAAATTAAAACCAATAAATTTTTAAACCACAAAGGTATTATGTTTGAAAAGTGCGGCACAAGCTAGATTTCATA
>CAZNND010000087.1:0-17342 GCA_964574365.1 uncultured Limnohabitans sp. | reverse complement strand
TTCTTCAAAAAAGAGGAAAAGATGAGGTTTCTAAAATGGGTTATTAGAGGTTCCCAAAATGAAAAACCTTGTATTGATCCTAACTCTATTGCTTAATTGGAGTCTTGGTTTTTCTCAGGCAGTATGCTTTTCTGATCAAAGTAACAGTTTTTGGAAAATCAACGAATCATTGTATGGGTCTAAAAGACTTTCTGATTGCCACGTGGGTGCTAATTATAACTGCCACGGGTTTGTAATGAGTTATTTCGAAAATGGCTGTACTTCTCCTGGATGGAATAAAACTTTCCTTCCTGCTCCATATTCTTGCCCTACATCTCAAGGTGTCAAGTCAGCTTCAGATTTTAAAAATAGTGGTAAGTATTTGGAGGTCTGTAATGAAGCGGATGCTAATATTGCCTTTTATAACCTAATTGGTTCAGACCATTCGGCGGTCAGAGAAGTAGTCGGAGGATCTTTCGTAAAATACATTTCCAAATATGGAACAGAAGGCCCTCTGGTAGCTCATAATCTAAACCAATCCTTCTATCACCTTTATCAAGGTGGCCAAGTAATAGGTTCACCTGAATTTTGGACCTAGGTTGGACCAATTACCGGCAGCCCTCAAACAATAATCGGGACAAATGCTGTAACTTATAATGTAATTAACCGACCGGGTGTTACCTATAATTGGTCAATCGTTGAAGGGTACTCAAAAGCCATCATTTCTTCTTCAACAAATCAGTCCACTGTCTCTGTTACTCCAATCCATAGTGGTACAGACAAGCTTCGATTAACTATTAGCTCGAGTTGCGGCCAATCCAAAATCCAAGAAATTACTCTTACAATCCAAACTAATGTTTGCCTCGAAGGAGAATATTCTATAGGTAGCAATACAGGAGTTAATTTAAATTCAACTAATCAGATTGGTATAGGAAACGTAACTTCAACGGTGACTTGCCCAAATGCCAATTCATTTACTTGGGAAAGAACGTCGGGAAGTATTACAACCATCAATACCGCCGGAAATCACGTTACTTTTAATATGGTTTCAGGTGGAAGCATTAGTTTTAGGATAACTGCGGGAAATGGATCAACAATTTTATCCACTAGAAATGTCAGCTTTTTTAATTTTTGATCTTTCAAGGTTTATCCAAATCCATCCTCTGAGGAATTAACCATTGATCTAAGTAAAGACATGACCTTTGATTTACTAATTCAAGGAATTGATAATAACTCAAAGTCGGAAATCTCAGGCTATAGAGGTGGTGAAAAAATTGATATCTCGGACTTGCCAAAAGGTGATTATATCCTTCAAATAAGTTTTGAAGGGAAAATGATTCATCAAGAACGATTAATCCTATCAAAATAGCTCCTCATGAAAAATATAATACTGCTGGTTTTATTCTTTGGCTTTACGCTTCAATCTTCCTTTTCTCAAGTAAATCCTCTCAGGGGATTCTCATTATCTCTTAGTGCAGGTCCAGCCTTTCCAGTGGGTGTATTCGGAGGAAAAAATATGGAAAATGCTGCGGTTTATTTTCCAGATTCGAGTGTACCCAATCTTGCGAGTATTTCAAAGGCTAGCAATGGATTTGCAAAAGTTGGTTATTCCATTCACGGAACTCTTAATTATCATTTCTCCAGTCGATTTTATGTATTTCTTAGATCAGGTGTAACAAACAATCCAATCTCTGTTATCGAAATGGAAGATTTCGTGAATGATCTTTACGGTTTGGATTTTCGCTTTTCTCATGAAAATAACAACATGCTATCCATCGCACCTGGGCTGGGATATTTCTTGAAAAAAGGAAATTGGGAATATCGAACGGGGATATTTCTAGGCTACGGTCAAATCAACTACCCTTACTACAAGATGGTTAGGGTAGTTGGTAATGAAACTCTAACATGGGCACATGCCGGCTCTAGACCCAGTTTATCCTCTCTCACAGCGGGAGGAAATCTGCAAGTATCCAGGGCTATTGGTAAATTCCAATTAGGTTTGGAAGTCAGTTATCAAATGGCTGATTTTGCATACTCTATTTTTCCCCGTACAAGTCCAGGAGGTAGTCAGTCTATAACCTACGAGGATACAATTAAGGTCCGAACCTTGAATTTTGGGCTTTTCTTATTATTTCCTTTGCTTGGGTATGAAAAATAGCCCTCATGAACCTGTTTCACTGAAAAAACAACTGATTATTTTTCTGTAGTTCATGTTTCACCTAATTTTCTCAATCCCTATTTCTCAATTTTATAGGAACCTCCACCGCCTCATACCCTATCCGATGCGTATTCACATACAGAGAATCTCCCGCTGCTGCTTCAAAGGGTCCGGTATAGATTTCCCAAGGTTCCCAGCTTGACTTTCTCCAGCCGATAAGGGCCGAAGGAGTCGGGCAAGTCAAGGTGATCTTTCCATTCGAAAATCCTATCTCTGCCTCAGCTGTCACGGGAGGAGTGTCCTTCCCTTTCCACCAAGTCCGGACCATTTCCAACTCATTCACCGCACCCAAATCCCCGTAGTCGGCAATCCACTGCTCATGGGCTTTGCGCAGCTCCATCAACTTTTCGGAATATGCTGGGTCTGAAGCCAAATTTTTGAACTCGTACGGATCAGATTGAGTGTCGTACAATTCTTCCAAAGGCTTGGATGGGGCAAACCAACGTGCTTGATTTTCATTGAGTTTTCCCTCCTGATACAATTTCAGCAAATGAGGCATCAATGGATTTTGTAGTCGAAAGCGGATATTCTGGTAGTTGGGTTTTTCGGGCATGTAATTGCGGATGTATTTGAACCGACCATCCGATACTGCCCTGACCCGGTCAATTTCTGAATCCATACGATCCCGTGCTGCGTAAATGTATTTTCGGGGAGTTGAGGATTTTTGCGAACCCAAAAAAGCCTGTCCCTGCATGTAATCGGGGATTTTAATCCCTGCAAGAGACATCAAGGTTGGCGCCATGTCCACAAAACTGACCAATTCCTCACTTTTTCCGGGCTTGAGAAATGGCGCCTTGACCAATAATGGCGCACGAAGCCCTCGGTCATACAATTCCCTTTTCACATAAGGTAGCCCGTCCCCATGATCTGAATAAAAAAAGATGATAGTGTTGTCATACAGCCCATCCTCCTTTAACTGTAGGATAACCTCTCCTACTTGATCATCCATAGTCATCACATTGGTTATAAACCGAGCCATTACCTGGCGGCTGATGGAGTCATCCGGATAGATCGGAGGCAATTTAACTTTTGCGGGATCGACTTTCAGCGGTTCTTTTGCCCTGGCCCAAACTTGCGATTCGTGGGTAGTGGTAAAGTTGAAAATGGAGAAAAAAGGCTGATTTTTATCCGTTCGATTGCGATAATGGGCACGCGGGCTACTTTCATCCCACATGGTCACCGGGCTTTTGAACTGGTAATCTTCCTTGGATCTGTTGGAGGTGTAATACCCGGCTTCCCGAAGGAGCAGCGGATAGGGTTTCATTCCATCGGGAAGTACAACAGAATAGGGTTTAAAGCCCGGAGGATAGTCGTCTGAAGCAACTGCAGATGTTCCCAAAGTACGCATGTTATGGGCACCGATGGCGGTCTGATAGGCACCTGTGATCAAGGCTGCCCTGCTTGGCGCACAGACACCAGCGGTGGAAAAGAGATGTTGGTATTGAACAGATTCCTTTGCTAGGGCATTGAGATTTGGCGTTTTTCCGCCTGTGCCTCCATAGGATTCAAGGTGCTGCGGTGACATGTCCTCCACCACAATCCACACGATATTGGGTTTTGGGGTTTGAGCGAAAGTAAAAGAAACAATGAGCAGAAAGCCCAAGAAAACAAAATGGAAATACTTCATGGCTGAGGAGCGATTTTTGGAATCAACCAAAAGTTAAGACTTTATTGGAAAAAACCTGAGGGGGTGTGTCCTATTTTGTCTTCGATATTCATCATTCGGCGTTCGATATTCGATTTTTTTCGAAATCAATGGTTCATGGTTAAATTGTTCATGGTTCAAAAACCTCTTGAACCTAAAGGCAAGGTAGAAATACTAAAAAATGGTTGAACCAAACGGTCCAAACAATTTGAGGAAGGCCACTCAATTCATTTCAATTTCTAAACTCATCAAACCTAGACAGTTTATTGGACCGATTGTATAAAGTCTCTAATCTCCAGAAGCTGAATCTTTAAAAATTATTACCTTGAATTGTTATTTACAAATTCACGGAAACAACCCAGAAACTTATTAACCAATAACTCAATAACATCTAGTTATGACCAACAGACGAAATTTTCTCAAATCCACTGGCCTAGCCACCGCAGCACTGGGATTGGGATTGCCTCAACTTAGTTTTTCAAGGCCAAAAGCAGACCTTCCCTTCAAAATCTCCCTGGCGGAATGGTCAGTGAATCGCCTCCTGTTTTCAAAGCAGTTGGATCACTTGGATTTTGCACTGGAGGCCAAAAAGAATGGAATCCTGGCAGTAGAGTACGTAAATCAGTTTTTCATGGACAAGGCTCAGGACTTGACCTACCTTAAGGAGATGAATACCCGCTGCCAAAACGAGGGCATCACCCAGGTGCTGATCATGGTGGACCGAGAGGGTATGCTCGGCGCCCGTTCCGATACAGACCGAATGAAAGCCGTGGACAACCATAAAAAATGGATTGAAGCAGCCAAATTTCTGGGCTGTCACACGGTGAGAGTGAATGGCTATTCCGACATCGCCTGGTCCCAAAATCCTACCGATGCAGCCGAAGCTTCGAAACTAGTCAGTGACGGCATTCACAAGCTATGCGAGTTTGCCGAACCCCATGGCCTCCGAATCGTGATCGAAAACCACGGTGGATTTTCCTCCAATGGCAAATGGCTGGCAGAAACCATCCGAAATGCCAAGCACCCCTTGGCAGGCACTTTACCTGACTTTGGCAACTTCCGAATCGGTACCATGGAAGGCAAGCCTGTTTCCTATGATTCCTACCGAGGCGTGAACGAACTGATGCCCTTAGCTGCGGGCGTGAGTTTGAAACCGAAAGTGTGGGATGATGCCGGAAATGAATCCAATCTTGACTACGCACGCATGATGAAAATCGTCCTTTCCCACAACTACCATGGCCATGTGGGGATCGAGCATGGGGAACGTGAGCGCGAATGGGCAAGCATCGTAGAAATCCGACAGATTCTGGAAAACCTTCAGAAGTCGATGTGAAAAAGAATTAGACCTGTCAGGTTTTAAAAACCTGACAGGTCTAGGCCCTCCCTGATACCTACTTTTCCTCCAACCTGATCAATTCGAATTGAAGTTGATCTTCTATGTTTTTTGGATTTTCCAGATGGTTGATCGATAGGAATAAGCCCTTTTCACCCACGAAATAATTACTGGGATAATAAGTCCCCCCTTCAAATTTTCGCTCGGTGAGTACATTCCCTTTTTGATCCAAGACCATCACCACAAATGCTCCAGGAGTGGATCGAAGAGCGTTGAGTTGATCCTCGTTTTCAATAGTGATCGTCGGAAAAGCAAAGCGGTAGAAAACTTTCCGATAGGGATCAAAAATCAACGATTCATACCGTGATTTGGCAGACCTATATTCAGCAAAACCCCGACCATCCACATCCTTTGGAAAGGAAGGCATGATTTCCTCTAAAAATTTACTTTTTGCCTCCACTGAAATTGGTTCTCCAGAATTAGATGGAAACTGATAGATCCTATGATCTCCCAAAAAGGAGACAGTTAATTGTTCACCATTGTGATGGAAGCTGTATTCAAGTTGCTTTTGTCCATTGGCCAAGTAGTCTTTGGGAAACTTCTGTGGTAGGATTCGAACTGAACCTGATTCCAAATTGATTGCCGCAGCTAATGAAATTGTGTCTAGTTGGGCTTGGGTGAAATCAGTGAGTTTTCCACCAGCCCGAAGCTTGGCGACAAGCTCATTTCCCATCATTCTTGGAGGTGAAACATAATAGCTATTGTGGACAAAAAGGCTGGAATAACCCGACGGCAATTCGAATCTGATTCTGTTTTTCACCTTGCCTGACGTGTCTGTTAGGATAAATTGATTCCCAAAAGGTGGAAGAATGAAAATGCTGTCCAGACTTTGAACATGAAAATAGGCAAGTTCGATTCCTTGGTCACCCTCCCGCTCAAAAATCAATTCCTTTACCCAGGACTGCTTGCTTAAATCGTAGATTTGGATGGCATTGGTGTTCCAGTTGGCATTAAACAGGAGAGGCTCGTCTCCATGATAAAACTGCATCCCCACAGAAATATTTGGGGTTTGCTCATTCAGGGGAAGTGAAAGTAGCTCACCAGTCGGTTCTAATACCCAAGTTTTGACTTGTTTGGACTCTTTATTTTGGCAGGCAAGAATTGCCAATGAAAAAATCGTAAAGAGTAGCGAGTTTAAAGTAAATTTGTTCATCAGGAAAAAGATTGATCCCTAAACTAATCTTTATCTGAATGCGCTGAAAGAATTGTCTAAAAATTAAACTTTTACGAAGCAATTAATTCATAATCCAACTTGAATGGTGAGTCGGCATGTTTAGATGCATTTAAAATTTCAATTCTAAGAATATTGCCATAATCATCATAATCAAGAATAACCCCTGGTTTTGACTCCTCGCTTTCAGCCACTTTCCCTTCTGAGATTTGGATTAAAAGCACATCTACCTCTTGATTATACGTCACTTTCATTTTTCCAATATTTAGAGATCTTGCTGGTTCTGTAAACGGTTACTACTAATTTGGGATTTTTTATTCGGTTGAAAAACCCGAATCAGATAATTTTATCCTTTTAGGTTTTTAAAAATTGATTGATAAATATCGATACCAAAAATTTCCGATTCCCTAATTACCTGGTGCGGATTTAATAAAATATTACTAACCTCTGCGAACGAAATGCCTCTTACTGTCATTTGCGCAACAGCATGAATTGAAAAATCAAAGTCCATATGAAAAAGTTGTGATTTAATTTACTCTATTTTCAACTCTTGTTACAAATCCCATCAAAAAAATTCCACATCATTATAATTGAATGAAATCAAACAATTTTGAAGGTTCCAATACCTAACCCAATACAAATGCCCCAACAACTAGCACAACTATCCCTCCTCGTCAGAGACTATGACGAAGCCATTCGCTACTACACCAAAGTGCTGGATTTTGAGCTTTTGGAAGATACTCCATTGAGTGAAACCAAGCGCTGGGTACGCGTGTCCCCGCCTGGCTCGACCTGTCACCTCCTTCTTGCAAAAGCCGCCAATGAAGCCCAGGAAAAACAAATCGGGGTTCAGGCTGGTGGTCGGGTGTTTCTTTTTCTCTACACCGATGATTTTTGGAGGGATTACCACAACTATACCGCAAGAGGGGTGGAATTTATTCGGGAACCGGCTGTGGAAAGCTATGGAATCGTATCAGTTTTCAAGGATTTGTATGGGAATCTTTGGGATTTGATTGAAAGGAAAGTGTAATAAAGATTCTATGAATTGCATTTTCAAAACACTCCTTGTCATTCCACCCTCATTCCCTATTTTTGCAAACACCTGACCAAAGGGGGTTTTGCTCCCTAACATGCGGGTGATTTTCCTTTGGATTTTTCCTTTTTATGTCCCTCCAAGTCACAGGTCTTACTAAAATTTACGGCAATCAAAAAGTACTCGATGAGGTGAGCTTTTCAGCCTCCCCCGGGAGAATTTTGGGCTTTCTTGGACCCAATGGGGCTGGCAAATCCACCACCATGAAGATCATTACGGGATACCTTTCCGCAGATTCGGGTGAGGTAAGCATCCTGGGTGAAGACGCATTGACCAACCCAAAGAAAGTCAGCCCTAAAATCGGCTATCTCCCTGAGCATAACCCGCTTTATCTGGATCTGTACGTACGGGAATTCTTGGAATTTTCCGGTGGACTTTATGGATTAAAGTCCGCTGAAATCAGAAAACGAACCGAAGAACTCATCCGTAAAACTGGGCTTCTTCCCGAGCAGCACAAAAAAATCGGACAGCTCTCCAAAGGGTATCGACAGCGGGTAGGATTGGCGAGAGCCCTGATTCATGATCCCCAAGTCCTTATCCTCGACGAACCTACCACCGGACTTGATCCCAATCAACTGGTGGATATTCGAAATCTGATTTTGGAAGTAGCGGTAAACAAAACCCTGATCTTCTCGACACATATCATGCAGGAAGTGGAAGCGATCTGTCAAGATGTGGTGATCATCCATCGAGGGAAAATCCTCGCATCGAGTTCTCTTTCCGAATTAAAAGCAGCTTCCTCACAAAGCCAACTGGTTTTAGAAACGGAGGAAGCCATGGACTTAGCGTGGTTTGAAGGAATCGGAGCAGTTCGCTTTGGTCCAAAAGGAAATCGGGAGATCATCCTTCAAACTGAGGATCCTTCTGAAGCTCGTAAAGCCCTGATGCTAGTTGTAGCTAAACAGCAATTGAATCTAACCAGCCTCAATCAAGGCAAAAAAAATCTGGAAACTCTCTTCCGCGAAATCACCAACGCCCAATGAAAAGTCTTTTTCTAAAAGAAATCAACGCTTTTTTCGGAAGCCTTACGGGCTACCTGATTTTGGCTTTGTTTCTTGTGGCTCTAGGCTTGATCGTTTGGGTTTTTCCGGAAAGCTCAGTTCTAGATTACGGGTATGCTGATTTGGAGTCGTTGTTTTCCTACACCCCTTACGTGTTCACCTTCCTGATTCCTGCAATTGCTATGCGAGCGATTGCGGAGGAACGGAAAAACGGCACTTGGGAATTGCTTCGCACCTCTCCCCTTTCTTTGGTTCAGATTATTTTAGCTAAATATCTCGCCCTTTTGGCTTTGGTAATTTTGGCCGTTTTACCTACGCTGTTGTATGGATACACTATTTCCAAGCTGGGTAATCCTCCGGGAAACCTAGATTGGGCGGGCTTTTTTGGAAGTTGGGCAGGTCTGCTCATGATCGGAGCGACCTTTGCGGCGGTCGGCTTATTTGCCAGTTCGCTTACCTCCCAGCAGGTGGTTGCTTTTGTGTTGGGCGTGTTTCTTTGCTTTGTGCTGTACTTTGGATTTACTGCCTTAGCAGAAATGCTGACGGGGGAAGTGGCCTTTTGGGTGGAAGAACTCAGCTTGAGTTATCACTACAATAGCCTCAGTCGAGGCGTGATTGACAGCAGAGATGTGTTTTTCTTGCTGGGTATGATTTGGGTATTTTTGGGTGGATCGGTCTTGATCTTGAGAAACAAATGAAGACAAAAGTCATCTCCGGCTTAGCACCTTACCTGATCCTGATCGCGGGGTTAATTGTCCTTTTCGGGTTAGGTCAATTCCTCCAGTTTCGAGTGGATCTGACCGAGGAAAAGCGTTTTTCCCTTCATCTTTCAACCAAAGCCTTGTTGGAAAATCTGGATCGCCCGATC
This sequence comes from uncultured Limnohabitans sp., assembly GCA_964574365.1. Classification (GTDB taxonomy): domain Bacteria; phylum Bacteroidota; class Bacteroidia; order Cytophagales; family Cyclobacteriaceae; genus Algoriphagus. Next base: position 7,974 of record CAZNND010000087.1, on the reverse strand, counting down.
TATGTGGACATCCTTCTCACCGGAGAAAACCTCCCCGGGGGCATGCGCCGATTGCAAAAATCCATCGAAGAGACGGTCCGAACCTTCAATGCCTATTCTTCCGAAAAAATCACCGTTTCCTACTTTGATCCCTTGAGCCTCACCGACTCGCTGCAGGAAAATTTCATCCTAAGTTTGTCCGATTTCGGCATTAACCCCACCAATCTCTACTCGAACCAATCAGCCGGACAGCAAACCCAATTGATTTTTCCCGGTATTTTGGTCAGCGATGAGGAATTTGAAACTGGTGCCTTGGTGCTGAAAGGGGAGAGAGGAATGAGCCCTGAACAAATTTTAAATACTTCAATAGAAAATTTGGAATTTGAACTTAGTCAGGCGATTGAAAAACTGATCAATCCCGAGAAAGGCACCATTGCCATGGTCATAGGCCATGGGGAACTATCCGAGGACGATGGTTTTGGCATGGTTGAAGCGCTTGACGGGCAGTTTGAACTTTTCAAAGTACCGCTGGATCAAGCCAAAAAACCGGAGGATCTCCAGTCATTTTCAACGATTTTTATCCTAGGTCCCAAAAGCAGCTATACCGATCGGGAGCTATTCCTTTTGGATCAATACGTAATGAATGGAGGAAATTTGGTCATTGCTTCGGAAGGAATAGACCTGGATATGAGCCAAGCAGGAGGTGAAGGAACCTTTGCCTTACCGCTCGAAAATGAGCTCGATCGCATGCTTTTCCGGTACGGTATTCGCATCAACAAAGACGTCATTCAAGACTTGAATTTATCTTTTATTCCAGTGATGGGGGGGAATTTCGGAAACCAGGAGCAATTTATCCCTCTTCCTTGGCCATTCCATTTTAATGCAGGACGGGTTTATAAGCATCCGATTACCAAAGCCTTGGATCAGGTCAACTTCCGATTTGCAAGCAGTTTGGATACGGTGAAGGCTGATGGAGTCACCAAAACCCCTTTGATCTTCGGTTCGGACAATGCCCGAATTCTTCCTGCCCCGGCGCGGGTAGCTTTTGCAGACATGCAGCAAGAACCAAAAGTGGAAGAGTTTGCCCTTCAAAGACTTCCCTTGGCCTACTTGCTGGAAGGGGAATTCACTTCTTTGTTCAAAAACCGATTTGTACCGGATGAATTTAACACCGTGTCTTTTAAAGAATCCGGAAAGGGTAAAGTAGTGGTCTTCGGGGATGGTTCGATATTCCAAAGTCAAATCAGCCTACAGGGCAATCAGCCTTTGGCACTTGGAGAGGATCCTTTTGCACAAACCACTTTCGCCAATAAGCAACTCCTCCAAAATCTTGTCAAATACCTCAGCGATCCGGAAGGAATCATTTCAGCAAGGTCAAAAACGCTAGAGATTCGACCATTGGACAAGGTTAAAGTAGCTTCGCAAAAGACCTTTTGGCAGGTCATCAATGTGGGATTGCCTGTCGGAATCATCTTGATTTTGGGAGGATTTATTCTTTTTGTGAGAAAGAATAGATTTGCCAAGAAAGCTTAAAAAGTCAAAGGACTGGCATTTAGAAGTTTTTTGACTAAAAAAAAGTACAAGACTCCTATTTATCATTTTATTTATAAATTTACCACTTCAGAAATTAAATACACTACGCCTAAAAGGATTGAATCGAGCATGGGTTGAGGATTCCGACTGTGAATCCAAAATTGACCTTGAAAGAATTCCCAAGGCTGAAAAATAAAATATACGCATATGAAATTTATTGTTTCCTCTTCTGCCTTGCTCAAGCAGCTTTCGGCCATAAACGGGGTGGTAACTACCAACCCGGTAGTTCCTATTCTGGAAAATTTCTTGTTTGAAATAAAAGACTCCATTCTGACTATCACTGCATCTGACCTTCAGACCTCTATGATGACCCAGATTCCCGTGGAAGCACGAGAGGATGGAAACATTGCTGTACCGGCCAAAATCTTGATCGAAACGCTTAAAAACTTACCGGAACAACCTGTAACATTCAGCATAGACGTAAGTACCTATGCCGTTGAAATCAGTTCAGACAACGGGAGATATAGACTTTCCGGAGAAAATGCGACCGATTTTCCAAAGATCCCTTCTGTAACCAATGCCACCGTAGTGGATATGTCCACGGAGGTACTTTCTTCTGCAATTTCCAACACCATTTTTGCAACCTCATCCGACGAACTTCGACCTGCCATGACGGGGGTGTATATCAATCTGAGCCCCACCAATACCACTTTTGTAGCAACAGATGGACACCGATTGGTTAGATACAGAAGAGTGGATGTAGCGGCTTCGAGTGCTACAAGTTTAATTATTCCAAGAAAAGCATTGAACCTGCTGAAATCGACGCTCCCTTCAGAAAACGTACCCGTGACCGTAGAATTCAATCAGTCCAATGCTTATTTCAAGTTTAACAGCATAAAAATGATTTGTCGCTTGATTGACGAGCGCTATCCAGACTATGAAAATGTCATTCCTTTGGACAATCCAAACCAGATGAACATTGACAGAATGGAATTTTTGGGATCGATAAGGCGTATTGCAATTTATGCAAACAAGACCACTCATCAGGTGCGTTTGAAGTTGACTGGTAGTGAATTGATGATTTCGGCTGAAGATTTGGACTTCTCCAATGAAGCAAACGAGCGCCTTTCCTGTGACCATGATGGAGAAGATATAGAAATTGGATTCAATGCGAAATTCCTGGTAGAAATGCTTAACAACCTTTCGAGTAAGGAAGTCAGCTTGAAATTCTCAGCCCCCAACCGAGCAGGTTTGATCGTACCAGCTGAGCAAGATGCTAATGAAGACATCCTTATGCTCGTAATGCCAGTAATGCTCAATTCTTACGTATAAGTTTAACCACATTCCATAATTCAAAAGCCCTGTTTACTGAACAGGGCTTTTTTCATAACCTTCGATCCCGAAGGTTCGGGATCAAAGGTTTATATTTTGCTCACCGCAGAGGCGCAGAGGACGCAGATATCTTTTAGAAAGAGAGGATTTTTAGGGGATTTAGAGGATGCAGATTAATTCAAAACCCTTAAACCTCTTTCAAAATCCGCGAAAACCTACCTACCGTAGGCAGGTCTGTGTCTTTTTCTGTGTAAAACTTGCCTAATGGCAGTCAGGTCTGCGGGAAATAAAAAAATATTTTTATTCCTGGTTTAAAACCTTCGAGGTCTTGAATACCTCAAAGGTTTTCAAAGGTTACTTCCTCTCTCTCAGCATCTTCAGATACAAACCCTCCACCCGCTCGCGGGCCCAAGGGGTCTTGCGAAGAAACTTAAGACTGGAGCTGATCGAAGGATCGTGGGTAAAGCAACGGATCGTAATGCGTTGTCCGAGTTCTTCCCAGCCGTAAAAGGATACCAACTCGGCGAGCATATCAGCCAGCTTGACCCCATGAAGCGGATTGTTGGGTTGTGATTCCAAAATTTCTAAATTTTATAAAATCTAAAATTACAGGATTTAAACTTCATAGCCAGTACTTTAAGCTTTCCCATTTACTTAGTACCTGATACTTTGTACTTGGTACTTTGTACCTGATACTTTGTACTTGATACTTGGTGCTTTGTCCATAGTCCACTACATACAGTACAATTTTCCTAACCCCCTCCTACTTCTTCCCTTTTGGTCTTAGCGGTCGGCATTCCACATCTGCCACAAAGTAATTGGGATGCGTTTCCAGCGTCTGCACGATCGTCTGCGCTACATCGACAGGCCGCATCATGTGTTCGTGAGCCTGCATGCCTGGAATGGCATCAAAGAAGTTGGTCTGAATCGAACCGGGGTAGATCGTGGAAACTTTGATCCCAAAATCCCTCAATTCCATGTACATCGAGTGGGAAATACCACGCACCGCATGCTTGGTTCCTACATAGCCGGCAAAATTTGCTACGCCATTCAGTCCCGCAATCGAGGCCACATTCAGGATATGTCCCTCATCGGCTGCTTTCATTGCCGGAACAAGTCGTTTGCTCACGTAAAATATCCCATGGACATTGGTGTCAAACATGGACTTCCAGTCTTCCGAACTCATGGACTCAAACGGTCCGGCTACTCCAAAACCCGCATTATTGACCAAAATACGGATATCGGAACCTAGCTTGGCAATAGTCTCTTGATAGGCATTGTCTACCTCTTCCTCTACAGCCACATCGCAGGAGAAAAAGTGAAAGTTGGGATGATTCAGCTCTGGCTTATTTCTACCCCAACCGGCCACGATTGTTCCTTTTTCCAGTAATAATTTGACCACTTCCAGGCCCACTCCCTTACTTACTCCGGTGACAACTGCAATTTTATTGTTCAATTCCATAGTTTCATGTTTAAGGTTAAAAACCAATTCGAGCCAAAAAGTTCTCGGAAAACATTTTTTATCCCGAATCACAAGGATTTTACAAACAATGGCTCTATTTTTCAAGAAAACCAAAAAAGTAAATCTCATTTACAATTCATGCTTTACGAAGGGCTGAGAAAAGGAATCGGTGTTTTTGGATCAAAAGCATCAACCTTATAACTAAGGTTTGCAGTTCGGTTTAATGTCGTAAATTATAAATCTAAATATGATTATCCGCTTATATACAAGTGACAAAATAATGTTGACCTGAAAGACAAAAACTCCTGGAACTTTTCCAAATACGGGTAATTTCACCGCAGAGGCGCAAAGACTGCTAAGGAAATTTTGGGAATTAGGTTTCAATTGTTTGATTACTTTCATTATTCCGAAAAGACTAGCTAAATGTTCCTTGCCGGAATTAGTTTGAAATCCTCCGGTTTTCCTTTGTGTCCTTAGAGACTTTGCGGTGAAAGAATTCAGAAATAGTTTCAGGAAATCGCAGCCCTTGAAACACACTTATTTTATTTATTCGAATTTATTGATGGTTATTCCTAGGTACTTGTAAATAGGTAGACACCCATAAATCTAAAACCGTAAATTATCTTAAATCATCCTATCTTAAAAAAACCTATACTTTCATTTACCAAATCACCTTATGCGAAAACTGATTTTACCCTTAGTTCTGCTCAGCGGAACAGTCCTTGGCCAAAGTAAGCTTCGGCCTGAAATTGACAAAAAAGCCACTTCCATCGAAACCAAAGTCATCGAGTGGAGACGTGACATTCATAAAAATCCTGAGCTTGGAAATCAGGAAAAACGGACCGCCAAGCTGATCGCCGATCACCTGCGGTCTTTAGGCATTGAAGTCACTGAAAATGTCGCCGTCACTGGAGTGGTTGGTGTGCTTAGAGGAGGAAAACCCGGGCCGATGGTCGCCCTTCGTGCCGATATGGATGCCCTGCCGGTAACGGAACGTGTAGACCTCCCTTTCAAATCTACAGTAACTTCGACGTATAATGGCCAGCAAACCGGCGTCATGCATGCATGCGGCCATGACAGCCACGTGGCGATTCTCATGGGGGTAGCAGAAGTCTTGGCAGGAATGAAAAGTCAGTTGGAAGGTTCCGTGAAATTTATTTTCCAGCCTGCTGAAGAAGGCATCTACGAACCAGGAGTCACTACTTGGGGTGCCAAGCAGATGGTGGAGCAAGGGGTGATGAAAGATGTGGATGCGATTTTTGGGTTACACATTTCCTCCCAAACCGAGGTAGGCACCATTGGCTACCGATCAGGACCCGCACAGGCCGCAGTGGACAATCTGGAAATCATCGTGCATGGTACGCAGGCGCACGGCGCATCCCCTTGGTCGGGAGTGGATCCAATCGTGACCGCTTCGCAAATTGTGACTGGCTTGCAGACCATCCTTTCCCGAAGTGTCAATGTTACCCAAAATCCAGCTGTAGTCACTGTTGGGGCTATTCATGGTGGTATCCGCCACAACATTATTCCTGAAAAAGTGGAAATGATCGGCACCATCCGAACTTTCGGAGAGGAGCAGCAGGAACTGATACACAGACGCATCACGGAAATCGCAACTAACATCGCAGAAAGTGCCGGTGCAAAAGCAGAGGTCAACATCACCAAGCTCTATCCTTCCACGGTAAATGACCCCAATCTGACCGCCAAAATGATCGCTACGTTGGAAGCTGCAGCAGGAAAAGAACATGTGAAGGTAAATCCTCCTGTTACTGGCGCGGAAGACTTCAGCTTCTATCAGCGGGAAAAGCCAGGCTTGTTTATAGGCCTAGGAGGGATGAAAAAGGGTGGTGATCCTACGCAGACACCTTCTCACCATACCCCTGATTTTTATCTCGACGAAAGCGGCTTTGTACTCGGCGTGCGGGTGATGAGCTATTTTGTGGTGGATTATATGGGGATGAAGAAGTGAAAAGTGGCTCGAACTCGAAAGTTCAGCATTCAGGGTTCGGGGTAAGTTTACATTCAGAAAGAATGTTTATTTCAAGAGGTTGAAAAATGTGTACGGCATTTTCAAGATGAGACGGAGTATAGAAATCAAATAGACTATACCTGTAAAAATTTGTACTATGAACGAGGACCTATTCCCCCTTAAAAAGGGGGGTATGGGAATTTGTTAAATGGAGAAAAGAACCTAAGAATAAATTCCAATGAGCACTCAAGAGAAAAGTTTCTAAAGGAAAATATGATTATCCGCTTATACAAGTGACAAAATAATGTTGATCTGAGGGGCATAAGCACCGTGAAATTTTCTAAAGACAGGTAATTTCACCGCGGAGGCGCAAAGACTGCTAAGGGAATTTTAGGAATTAGGTTTCAATTGTTGGATTCCTTTACATCTTCTGAAAAAACTCGCTAAATGTTCCCTGCCAGAATTAGTTTAAACTACTTCGGTTTTCCTTCTTGTCCTCTGTAACCCTGCGGTGAAAAAACTAATTAATAGTTTCAGGAAATCGCAGTCCTTAAAACACACTAATTTTATTTATCAGAATTTATTGAAGGTTATTCCCAGGTACTTGTATGTAAGCGGATACACATACGCTATAAAAAGAAAGCCCTTGGAAAAAAGCTTGTACTGCCTGAAGACGTGGAAATTAAAGGTCTTGATTCTTAAAAAGATATAGAGAAGGTCACCAACAACTAGGCTCTTGTTGCATGTCAAGGGTGTAGGGAAAACAGGTGCGAGCTGCTTGGGTATTGAGTTGGGGTTCTGGGGGTATTGCGATCTAGCTGCTTTTTCGAAAGAAGCGAGCAGTATTTTTTACGCTGCTCAATCTGGAGACGCAGGATAACCGGAAGTTTGAAGAATGCTAAAAAATTCATTGGGTGATTTCAGCATAAATTTGGGATAATCTTCTGTGGTGTTGTTTAAAATGCCATGCTGAAATACTTGAAAAATATCGAAGAAACTTTTTTAGTTAGGGAGCAATAGTTATCTTAGAATTGGATTTTTTATGTGATTTTTTATGAAAAAGTTGATTTTACGAAATGACTGGATGGGTAAGAATCCGGTAATCAGGATTGAGTTTCTTTATGATTTTGAGTTGAAGGAAATGGTCAGGCAAATTCCGGGATGCACCTGGGATACCAAAAAGAAGGTATGGTGGGTAGCCTATGGAGAAGGTAGGTTATCAGAACTCCTTCAGTATTTCAAGGGCAAAGTTTGGTTGGATTACAGTGGGCTGAAGAAGGTTGAGCTACCGGAGGTATTTTCTATTCTCCCTGCCTTGGATGGTACTTTGGGATCAGAAGTGGGGAAATTTGCAGATTGGATGCGAAATAAGCGGTATAGTGGAAGTACGGTAAAGACCTCTAGTGATGCTGTGGGTATATTTTTTCGATTTTTGGGAAATAAACCTATCGAAGAAATTGATAATCAGGATCTGGAGAAATTCAATACGGAATATATTTTGGCAAGAGGCTATTCAGGGTCCTACCAAAACCAGGTGGTCAACGGCATCAAGCTATTTTTTTTCAACAGAAGAGGGATTCGATTCAATCCCGATCTGGTCTATCGACCCAAGCGTGAAAAAGCATTGCCTAATGTATTGAGTAAGGAGGAGGTCAAAAGAATACTCGAAGTACATTCCAACTTGAAGCATAAAGTCATG
>CAZNND010000086.1:16187-17398 GCA_964574365.1 uncultured Limnohabitans sp. | reverse complement strand
TTAATTTCGTAAACCAAATCTTATTTGGCTACTTTTATATAGGCGGATAATCATAATCATTAAAATGTGAACCTAGAAAAAAAGACCAACTGACAATTTGTGTCAAAGTCAATTGCTGTTGATTGGTTTATTGAAAATTGATTCTACATTTGCATCATCATCAAGAACCAGTCTTTTCTGGTACCAACCGAGTCAAACGCCACGGTGGTAAAACGATGAGGGTCACTGCAGACCAAAAATGTTTACCTGCAATCCCCCTTTCTTGTCTTGGTGATAACAAGTCTTTAGTTCCATCTAAACATTGTTATCATGTCAACACCAAAACTATTCCATCCCAGCCAGGAAAAATCCTTGGGATTTTCCTCGATTTTCAGAACCACCCGCTGGGAGCAGCCGGAAACTGAAATAATTCGGAAGCCTGAGCTATCGGTTGATCAGGATCTTGCCCATCAGGCAAAGCACTACGCATCAATCGAGCAACAGGTAATTGTCCACTGTTTTTACAAGAACAGGCTGTTTGATCCCCAAATTCGGATTTGGCCAAGCACCTATTTAAAGCCTAGAGGAACCTCAGAGGTTAGCAAACTATTAACCGCAGTTAACATAAGCTTTTATCCGGAATGGACACGGGTCAAGCCATTTTCAGGGCATGACTTCACCTTGATCTTCGAGGCCTTACCCAAGGACTGTACGGTATTCGATTTGGTCAAAGATATCCCTGAACCAGGTGGATTTTTTGCTTCGAATATCAAGCGAAATGAATTGGATGTCTATCACTTGGAAGTTTAATCTGGGACGATCTTGAAATTGGGAATAGTACCGGAAATACGGCTTCGCGTTGTTCATTCCTCCCTGATTATCTGGGGTCATTCCATCAATGAAGCCACCGGTCTTAACATCCTTCAATTTGCCAGAAAGCATGACTTGGACGGGGCAACAAACGGAGGTATTTGGCTGATGGCTGAAATGGTCTTCCCTTGGGACTACCTTGAACAAGTAGCAGTTGAAATTCTCCTAAAAAATGGGTTGGAAGAAAAAGAGGACTTCGTACTTACCTACGAACGGGATTGCTACTCCAACCCATTTGAATCAGGCTATTTGTATCTGGATATCCCCGAATTGGAAGGACTCGATTGGGTTGATAGCATCATCCTTGAAACAGGCAATTGGATCTGGCGAAAAGAATTTTAACTAAAAAATTAAACTAAAAA
>CAZNND010000086.1:0-16087 GCA_964574365.1 uncultured Limnohabitans sp. | reverse complement strand
AACTAAAAAATTAAACTAAAAATTGTAGAAAATGTCAATTTTCATCGCAAAACGATTGACCCTCATCCTCAGAGACAAAAGCCTACTCCAGTATTCCTGTACCCACCTGGAGACAAGTGCGGCATCCGTTCGGGTTTTGGAACACCTCTCCAATTTTTCCGAAGCCTTGCTGATTTCCTTCTCACACGGGCTGCTGAATACGCAGCTGGATCTCACAGGAGTAGCCCCTTATGTGTCATTGCAGTTTGACAATCAAGCCAACTATCTAGGAGCCAGCTTAAGCCTCGGAACGACCTCCGGGACATTTGGGATCATCACACAGGCTAATCAAGTTGTAATCCTTCCCTTTGATGCGAGTCTCCCTGTCGAGCACATTTCCCTATTCCAACTTGATCAAAACTTCTAAATCCATGGCACTTATCAGCGGAAAACTCATTTTTGAAGTCACGTTTGAGGAGCTCGCGGTTCCCCTAAGCCACTTCAATCCGATGGTCATCCAAAAGGCCTGCGCCGAGCAGATCTATTACCAAAGACCCTGGGCCAATCCCAGGGATGCGCAACATCGCTGGCGCAATTTCAAAATCGTTGTCACACGCCCTAAACCAAATCAACCATGAATTCCATCAGAAAAGGCAAACTAAACGCATCCAAATTTCCCGAAGGCTTCGGCAAATTCCCCTACATCATCCTAAAAGCCGGCTATGCGCTTTACATGCAAATCCCTATCCAGATCAATCCGGATTCTGAGGATTTGAACAAGTTTCCCGGTACGCATCTGCATGACATTGATCCATTCCTGATTGAGGCATACCGCAGGGATAACACCTCCGTGCACCATGACATTCTCCTGGAGTATACCAAGGCGATCAAAGAAAAGATAGAAGCCGATAAAAAAAGACCTGTACGACTATGTTTGGTCGAAGCGGAAGATCGTGCCTATTATTTCGAGGGTGATGAGGTTTTATTCAAATCCAGCATCCCCTCCGGTGGCACCTTGATTACCCAAACCGAAGGTGTCATCGGCATGGGTGTTCCCCATTTTCTTCCGGGGCAGAATCCAAGATCTTCCTTTTCATAAGAATAATATACAATCCTGATGATCTTGCATATTCCCCATTCCGCTACACACATTCCGGTTTTCGACGGATTTACCAAAGATCGGCAACTAATTGACCGGGAGATCCTCCGTCTCACGGATTTGCACACCGACGAACTCTTCGAGCTGCCGGGACACCAAAGGATAGTGGCCCCTTTCTCCAGAATCTTCTGTGATGTGGAGCGGTTTGAGGAGGACAGGCTGGAACCCATGTCAAAATTTGGCATGGGTGTACTCTACGAGCGGACCGATTCCGGGCAAGTTTTGAGAACGGTCACCGAGGAATTGAGGGCCAGGATCCTGGAAGGATTCTACCGGCCACACCATCGGCTTTTGACTTCGCTGGTTGAAAAAAGCCTTCTGGAAAAGGGGTGCTGCCTAATCGTGGACTGCCACTCCTTTCCGGAGGAACCCTTGACCTGTTCCCAGTACACCGGTGATTTCAGACCGGATTTCAACATCGGTACGGATTCTTTCCATACCCCTGCAACTTGGCTTCCGGAGCTGGAAGCGTATTTTCTTGAAAAAGGCTATTCCGTTGGAATCGATATTCCTTACAGCGGTTCGATCGTCCCGATGGCCTATTACCAAAAAGACAAACGGGTTCGGTCTATCATGCTGGAGGTAAATCGGAAGCTGTATATGGATGAAGAGGCCGGTACAAAAAATGAACACTTCCTGGCAATCCGAGAAGATGTAGCCGGGTTTATTCAGCTTTTGGAGAAATTTGAATTGAGTTAAATCAACTACCTATTTACACCCACATCACCCGCTAAAGAAAGCGTTTACAAGGAAAAAACACTGGGTAAGGCTTTCCAAATTAACCTGAGTTAGCAACAAAAAAATCAAACAACTATGAACGTATCAGAACAAAAAATCCAGGCCCTATGGGATGAATTCCTGTCCATTGAGAGCGAAGAAGAAAGGCGGAGAATCATTTTCGAAGACGTAAAGAAGCGAAAGCCAAAATATAAAATCCTAGCAGAAGATTCCCCTTGGGACTTTTTCATTGAATTAGGCGGACTAGAATCCGATATCGTGCCTACCGACAATTGGGCGTTTGAATACACTTAAGAAGACTGGGTAGATGACAATGGGGAGGAAGCAGAGGAAATCGACGAAGAGGAGAGAAAAAGGCCAGAGGAAAACGAAGACTGGGAAGATGAGTACGAACCCAAAAAAACCCAGCGCGAGTTGGAGTGGGATCTCAAGGAGGAAAGCGTTAAACACGCCGAAGAAATGTGGCATTGGCGACAAATCGGTTTTCATCCCTTGAAGGGTCCAGACGAGGTTTTTCTCCCCTTTATCTTCGGATTTACGGAAGGGGAATTTGATGGATCAGTGTTGGCTACTCCCTACACCACCAAGGATGGCGATGTATCCTTCGGAATCCCATTCTTTTGATTTGTAAAACTTATAACACTCGAAAAAACTATGAGACAGTTTTCAATATCCAAGGATTCTCTTGTTTGGGGATTCCTGAAAGAGATGAATATCGACTTTGAATCCGCATTTACCAGAGTATTCCAGAAAAAATTCCCAAACTATACCAAAAGCCAAGTCGAGGAGTTTTTGGCTGAACATTGGGATGAAATCACCGAGCCCATTGAAGAATACAGAGGAACCTTGTATGATTCTATTGACTTTTTAAGCTCAGAGGATGAGGAAGTTGAAGAAAGCTCCGGAACTTGGGGCTATGCCATATTTTCGATTGAAGATGAAGAAAAAACCAAAAAAGAAATCCTGGAAACGCTCGAATGGGAAATTGAAGCATCCATCGACCAAGTGATGGAGCTTATTGATTAAGCTCAACCAAAATGTCCCTATTGTGGGACTAGAGATTGGAATTGCTACCATTTATTTGCCCTGTAAGATGAGACCTTTAATTCAATGGATGGCGGGTATATTTATGGAAGGTCGGAATTTGACAACCTTCTTTCGGAATTCATTCTTGACCAACTCGCAAAAAACGATCCTGCATCTTTAGAATTAGACTTTGAATACGCTCCCCTTCAGGTTCTTTGGGAGGAAATAATTGAAGAAGAACGCTGCGTATTTGTCGAGGAGACCAAACAGTGGGAATTAGATCTTCCCAATCTAAATAGCCTAATTCTAGAGCTATTAGATGACCTGATTGAGCCTGAGTATGGGGAATTTGAAGGTGGGCCGGGACAATCCTCAGCCTATCGAATCTACTATGCTAGAGATACCCAAGTTGCTTTCAATGATTTGCTAGAAAATTGGAAGGCTATCTTGAAAGTTTCCCCCGATTTATCTAAATGATCTATACTAAAGGTAGGTCACGAAGCCTGAAGAAATGCTTGATAGTGAACTAGCAAATCATTAAAGTGAGCTATTTACTATGGGTTGGCATTCGTTTTATACAAAGTAATCGGTTACCAAAAAAGATCTTTCATTATCTGCCGATTAGATGACGTGCTCATAAGAACGTGGGTTAGGAGTTAGAAATTAATTAGGATGCAACTCCCAGCTTTTGAGCGATCAAGGCCAACTGGAAACGGAATAAATGAAAGAAGGTGGGCTGGCGGTGTTTATGCCATAGTCTTTTGGCTGCTACAGAAGTGAAAAAGCTATCTTTCCGCCATTAGTAATGATAATCTCCTAGCCAGGCTGATCTTTTTTTGTGGCACAAAAGGCAGTGTTACCCGCAACGGCCTTTCTGAGTCTCTGGCTTGCCGGGACTTTGGAAAAGTTTTTGTTTATTAAAAATTTGCTAAAAGGTGGTATATAGCCCTATTCCACAAGGCTAAAACCATCCATATCAGTAGTTTAAAAAAATTAAAAACTATATTTTATGGTTTTTTCTTTACTCTAATTTTTGTTACACACCGCATTAAAAAATTAATAAAACCTTCAATTGAGTTTTTCAAAAATTTTAGCCAAGTAATTTTTATTGTTCTCAATGAAAAGCAATTTATTCTCTGCAAACTCACCTTTGGTTACTTTCCCATCACCCCATACTTTTTGAACCTTCTCGAATGGTGTGACTGAAAGAATAAAGGCTGAAATATGAACTTCAATTGCTTTTTTGTCCTTGTTTAAATTGGATTGGATTTTAGCTTCAAGAATGGATGCGTCATGTTTGCACCAAAGTACTTTTGGATTATTGAAGTGTGTTTCACCAAGTAGAATACCTTTTGGGTCGAGGAAATAGATGTATTGCTTTGCACCATCAACTACCCACAAAATAAAATCCGGGTAGAATGAAGAGCTTTCCATAAAAAAGCCGATCCCTTTTACCGATAGGTTCCGAAGAACAAATAACTTCTTACCATCAAATTGCTTTGATTCTTTCGCATACTCACGAAGATGATTTATAAAATCTCTCTCGCCTTCATTTAAGCGAACAGGAACCGTCTTTATTTCCTTGAATTTTTTACCATCTGCAATTGAGGCAATAGGGGAGTATAAATGTTTGTCGAAATGAATGGAAGGCAGGATCTTATCATCCTTTTCATAAATATCCTTAATTTTTGCTTCCAGCTCTTTGATAAAGGTATTATGCTTTTTAGGCACTTTTACGATCATAGTATGTGAAGCGGGGAACATGGCTGAATGCGAAGCATGGTCCAGCATGTCATAAGTTAAGTATTTGGAAAGAAAAGCCTTTTCCTTGTCTGCATAAAATTTGTTGATGTAGTCTTTAATTAGACTAACTGCCACTGCTTGGACTTTCCCTGAAATGGCTTCATTTATACCAAACTGACTTTTGTGGCTCAATAGATTAAAGTGGCCTTCTTCGATTAATTGAGGAAATACAGTGCTGTTGATAATCAAGTTATGATACCCTTTCAGAAGTTTATAGCGGTTGGCTTCCATGGAAAGCGCATTGAAATCGAGGAAACCCCTGAAAGCTTTTAAGAAGTTTTCATTGTATTCCGCTGCATCTTCTGCAAACTGACTGTTGAAGCCACCAGCTGCAATGCTTATCTTGTTGCGTAGGTCAATGGTAACTCTATTTGCCACGTCAGGCTTGTATTCCAACTCAATGATTTCGTCTTTGAAGGATTTATCATTCTGCTTTCGGAAAGTCATGATCTGACCATTCCACTGCTCTTCATGATTGAGTTTAATCTCAATCGAATAATTGGTGTAGTCTGGAACTTCTTTCTCTATTTCAGTGAGGAATCGGTTCATGTATGAGGCATTTAAGCCCATAATGGATATGGTTTGTAAAGCTCTCACATGATATGGTGCATTGGTTTCTTCACGTTTTAATGAAAGGTTCTTTCCTTTCAATCGAACTCCCCGGCCAAATAACTGAATGATCTGAGCACCTTCGCTTTTCCCCATATTCATCAAACCCATACTTGATACTCGCCATGAGTTCCAGCCTTCAATAAACTTCTTAGAACCTATCAAAATATTGATGGTGGAATCAGTTTCTGAAATGGCTTGAAACAGGGACTTGCTAAAGCTATCGTCCTGAATCGTCAAATCACCGTCAGTATCAGCTTCTAAAGTCTTGGCATATTTTGGCACATCACCGATATTGATGACTGCAAAATATTGATCACTTGTTTTGGTTTTGAGTGCTATTTCACCGTCTGCTTGCTTTACCTGGTAGGCTTCAATATTGCCAATTCCATTAAATACTTTAGTGAGTATGGTTTCTGCTATCGGTGTTTCTCTTTTTAGAAAGTCGAAATGTCTTTTGAAAATATCATTCCCATCAGCATCCCTAAGACCTGTATCGCCTTTTAAAATCTTATTTATATCTGCTTGAAGTGCATCTGGTGATGATAAGGCATATTTAAAGAATTTGACTATTCTCGAAACATCCGATACACTTTCTTTATCACCCTGTGTCAGTGTGCTTGATGATGAACTGATTACTCTGCTACCTACAAAAACCCACAATGGTTTTTCGATGTTGTACTGGCGCAAATCCTTTTCGTATTGCTCAAAAAGGGCTAACTGTTCATAATACCCTAATAGGCTGGCAGTGAGTAAAAGTTTGTTTTGTTCTTCGCTGTACTCGTTTTTAGCATCCAGATTGAATACGCTAAAATCTTTACCATATCCATCTGTATAGAAATGACGATAGGAATAGTCAAATATGATGGACTTGCCATATTCTTGAAGTAAATCCTTTGTACTGTTGGTGATGATCTGCCCAAAAGTGGCTGAATACTCAAAGGTGAAAGATCCTTCGCCACGGGTAAGGTGTTCACGAAGATTCTTCCAGGCACGCTCTTCCGATTTTTGCCCTTTATGACCTTCGTCAATAAATACAAGGTTTTTGGATTCAGAAAAATAATCAACATCCACGCTTACGCCTTCACCTTCTTTTCCTTTTACCAATTTTGTAATCTCTAAAATCAGTATTTCTCCTTCCTTGGTTTTCAAGCTTTCTTCACTACCTGAATAAAGCTTGGCAGGAATACCACTTTCCAAACAGCTCTCGTAGTGCTGGCGGCTCAGTCCTTCATTAGGCGTGATCAAAATGATGTTTTCCCACTCTTTGAAGTACTTTGTGATTTGCCAATAGTTGCAATGCATGAGCAAGGTTTTACCACTTCCTGTTGCCATCCAGTAGGCTAATTTTTTGAGGTCGTTGGCTGAGTATGGTTCTATATCCTTAAAGTCCTTGCTTTCCTGTGCATACGCATTAAGCGCGTTCGTCAAATCAGTGGGAATGTTGCTATATACATCAAAGAAATATTCCGTAAAGAGAAGTGAGAACCATTGGTAATATTTGAAAGTAAGAAAAGGCTCTGCCCGGTTTTCTCGCAACTTTTTTTCATAGCCTTGTATGGCTTCATCATATTGCTGAATGGCACGGTCTTCAATTAGCTTTTCTGAATTAGCCATTAAAGCGCTGGCAAAAAAGGTATATCCGGTAGAGCTAGTGCCAGACTCTTTGTTGTTAAATTCATCCCGCAAGTCTTCAAAGGCTTCATAACCCAACTGAAGCAAGATGTATCTGAATAGTACAAGTTGTTTTTCTAATTGCATAATGCTTAAATTTCTTCTGTACTTGTGGCTTCTATTATCTTCAATCTGAGTTCTTCACTAAAATCATCTTCATTGATGACCGAGTAAATAATCTCAAAAAGCAGGTCTTTATCAATTCTGTTGTCCGCCACATGTACGGCAATATTTTCCATTTCAATAATAATCCGATCGATGCAGTAATCGAGTCCGTTAATCTCTAAGAAATAGGCTCCAAGAGCGATACTACTTCTTTTATTTCCATCGCTGAAAGCGTGGTTCTTATTTACCGAGAATACCAAATGGGTAATCTTGGCTTCAAACTCTGGATAGTAAAAGTCGTTTTGGATATGTTCCAATACGCTTTCCAATAAACCCAAATCATTTTCTCCATGAGAACCACCTGATTCATTGATAATGAAATCATGGGTTTTGACAGCATATTCTATATTGAAATAGTTAAATGCCATCTTAACGGTCTTTTAGTCTTTTAAAAACATCAATGTTTTCTTTCAGTCTTTCTTCTAAGGCCATGCTTTTTTCGCCTAAGAACTTATCAAATTCAGCGGCAGTTAGGTGCGTGACGTAGCTTTTGAGTTTTTCATGCAGGGCATCCCTGAAAACCATATCTCTGCTCGCCATGAGCGTTCGTACTTTTTCCAATAGTGGTCTAAAAGCAGCTCCGTGGAACTTTTCGAATTGTTCAAATATCACTTTGACTTCCGGCATGGTAAGTTTCCTGCCCAGCTCGTCCCTTTTATTACATAGAAACTCTGCAAAACCATTTTCATACGCTGCTATCAAGTCCAATACTTCTGAGTACATGGTATCTCTTGCAGAATCCTTTGCTTTTAGATTCAGTATTTGTTTGTACTCTTTGGCGTTTTCATGAAAGATGGATTTGTACACAGCATCGGTAAATTGGGCGTACTTCCATTTGTTGTCCACAATGCAATCATCTAAGGCATTGGTGAAAGCCTGTCGGTAATTGAACTCCCGAATGGCACTGGGCAAAAATTCTTCTTCTCGCTGATTGATGTATTTGGTATTGCCGCCAATCTTTGCATTGATGGTGTCAATTACAATATCTAGAATGAGTGCCCTTAACTGCTTGGCTCTTTCACTTTCGGTGAGTAACATGCCGATATTTAAAAAAGCACGGAAGCTGAAAACTCCTAATACCGAAGTCTTTTTGATACTTTCGTCCATGTTGGCCACATCCATGTCGGTAACATCCGAATCTGTGGTACCGACATCTGGGTCGCTACCATCCGGCATGGTCGGGACATCAATGTCCTTACCATCCGATAAATCACTGATATACTGCTCGTATGCTTCTTTAAATTCTCTTAAACGCTTACCACTAAGTACTTCATAACCACTACCTGAGAACTCCTTTTCGTGCTGTTCCAAATAGCGATTAATCGTTCTTTCATCAATGTCATAGAATTGCGCTATCTGCCGCTTGGTGTAGCGCAAACTGCCTTCGAACAGAATACCGGGAAAGCCCACTTCCTTTTCTATTTCCTGTAAGGCATACCGATTATTCAGTATGTTTTTGCGGTGTATGTCCGATGTAGTTAAATCCTTGGCCATGACTTACGATAGCATTTTGTTTCTGAATACTTCTTCTATGGGCTGGTAGCCTTCTATATGTGCCTGATCGTTGATGTAAAGCAGGTCATAGGCGAATGCCTTGAACTCTTCTTTAAGGGCTGCTGCATCTGCTTTGTAATCTTCCAAAGACCAATCTTTAACCGAACGCCATACTACCAGAATATTTTTATTGGCGTTGTTATGACCGTAGACAAACTGGTATTTTTTGCCATTGATCTCTTTGGTGATGCATTTCTGCATGTGCAGGCCAATAAGGTAATTGAAGGTTTCTACCAAATCAACGGCTTGCTCGGTATCGTAAGTAAAGCCATCCCATACTTTGAGCCTGTAATCCCAAGGGTCTTGCATGGCTACTGTGTTTACCAGCGACTGACTGCCTTTGGTCTCAAACTCTAAAAAGTATTTGGGAATGTACTGATCAAATTCCAAAGCTTTTTGTACGGCATCTTCCGAGGTATTGAAAGCAATGTTTTCCAGTGCTTCTTCATACTGCTCTAGGCGTTGGTTTTTGAAGAATACACCAAGGCCGTTCATGCTGTCGTCTTTAGGATTACCATCTTTCCAATTAAATGAATAAGCAATCTTCTTAATTCGAGGGATGATAATTGTATTTACATATGAACCTTGTTCAATTAATATTACTTTTCTAAGAGCACTTTGATATTTATCTAGCTTTTGAACAGAGTGAAAAGTAGTACCTGATCCTGCAAAGAAATCAATGATTACGTCATTTGTATCTGTTAGCATTTCAATACATTCCCCAATCACATTTTCATCTTTTGGATAACCAAAGTCACCATGACCAACAACATTCCTTAATCGTTTTGTAGCAGCCCTTCCATCTTGATAAAAGACACTATATGGGGCTTGGTATTCACGATCCTTCAAATAACTTTATACAAGGGACCGAGTTTTCATCATTGCCAAAATGAACAAGTTCATTTTTTATCCATTCATTCATTTTATCTGGGTCGCTTGTCATCCAGCCTCTTGAAGGAACTTTAATTGGTTTTTTTGTCTTTGGATGCAAGACTTCATATTTAGGTCCCCCTCCACCAGGCCAAGATATATTATCAGGAAAATATATCCCGACTTTATCTACATGCGAATAATGCTTATGAGCTTTTGCAGGGTCGGAATCAGGTAAATTTTTATACCATTCTTTTAATTCTTTCGTTATAATTTTAAAATCATTTGCATATTTCTTCTTCAGTTGATTATAAATTTTATAAATACTATCTAAACCTTTCTTTTTTTGATGCCACTTAACCTTTTGGACATCCAAGAATTCTTTATCATAGGCATAAACACGCATATATTCATGACTTACCGAGATTAGTTTTGAATCATTTTTTCTTCCGCCAGCCCATACTAGATCAGAGATAAAGTTTGCCCCACCCCAAGTTTTATCAAGAATCTGTGCTAAGTTTTATGTTCCTTTTCGTCAATTGATGTAAAAATTGCACCGTCTTTTTTTACAAAGTCTCTTGCTATTTTTAATCGATCAAAGATCATTGATGACCAAGTTGAATGCTTATATGCATCTTTATATATAAATCCGTCATCACCAGTATTGTATGGTGGATCTATATAAATCATTTTAACTCTATTCTCCCAAGTTTCAAGTAAAGAGTTCAAGCCATGAAAATTATCTGAATTTAAAATCTGACCTTGAGATTTGTCTGACAGATCTATTTTAGTTGATAATTCGTTTAATAAAAGTTCTCTAAATTTTTTTTTAAAAAATAAAGTGTCAATTGGCAGTTTTTTCCAAGTGTGTAAATTAGCCTTAAAGTCATCCTTGTTTTTTGGTATAGCTTTCTCTCCAAACAACTCCTTCCACTCTGCTACCTGCTTTTCGTTTTTAATCACTTCATCTAAAATAGGCTTGGCCGCTTCTTCACCTATGTACTCCACCAGTCGGTCAATGGTAATCACCCACTCAGTACTGAGGACAAACTTCTTTTTCTCCCACAGCTTCTTTTGGAAGTCTTCTATCTGGCTTACAAAGGCAATGATGGTATCGGCAATGGACTTGAATACCTTGATGGTTTTCAGGCTGTGCTTGAGTCGGTCAAAGTGGGTGTCAGAATCCGTTACATAGAGGTCATCTACATTCACCAATTCGCTTTTGATATAGTAGTCCAGCTCTCTTTCCAGGAAGCTTTTTAAGTTCTTATGGATGAAGAAATCGTGTTTGTTTTTGCGGGTGTAGTGATGGAGTTTTTTGAGTAGTAGGGGCTTGCCTTCCTGCTCTTTCCAAAGATTTGCGAAAAGCGGGTTGGCGCTGAACTCCTTCTTTAAATATTCAAATGCTATTTCGTCCAGGTTATCTTGCTTGCTATTGCCCTTTACCTTTTTCTTTTCATTATCTGCCAAAGGGCGGTACTCAAAGTAGATGGTGATTTCTTTTTCGCTTACATGCCGCTGCTTATTGGCCAGTACGAAATTGAGTTCACTATCGTCTTTTTCTTTGATCTCTGGGGCTTTGTCAGCCAGTAGGAAGAAGTTAGGTTCGTCAGCCTTCACGTTTCCTTGCTCCAGTTGTGCATTGTGCAGTTTGAAGTTAACCACTAAGTTACCATCAGCCGTTTGCACCTTAAAAGCATAATGGTTGAAAGTCTCTGATGACTTGATGTAATACTGGTCATGGTTTGCCCAATGGAAGTGGGTTTCTTCACCATTGTAGGGAACCATGTATTTTTCGTTCTTACCAAACCTTCGCTTGCTGATAAAGTCACCTTTATCATAATAGCGTGAGAAGAACAAAGTCAGGTGGTTATAGATCTGGTTTTCGGTCTCCACTGAAACTGTGGATTCTGTGGCTTTGGCTTTAAGTTCTTTATACTGATTGATTTTATCCTTCCCAAACTTCTCTAGCGTCTTCTTTTCATCAGCTTCTGCTTCCAACCATCCTTTGATGATGTCGTCTTTTTCCAGATCAGCAATCTGTTCTTTGATCTGCTTGGATTCATCAGCAGACAGGGTTTGAAGCTGTTCTTTTACCTTGTCTACCAATAGCTGGTCAATGAAGGTGGCAATTTCCTTTCTTTTATAGTGCAGGATTTTGTACACACCAAAATCCAGATCCTGAGAATCGAACTGGAAAAGTTGGTTTAAAAAGCCCTTTAATTGTTCAAGCGGTGTATTGTTATTAGCCATTGTGCTGATCTTTCTTAATTTTTTCAGGAAGTGTTTTTTTTCAGCGGAATTAAAGAGCCGACCTTAACTCCACTTTGGTATTACTTAGGTTTTCCACGGCCGGTTTCTATTAGTAAATCTCTGACTTCAATGTCCAGAATCCTTGCTATCTGAAAAAGTACTTCAAGTCTTGGTTGTTGCCTGTTTTGGACATAGCTATTGACCATGTTGTAGCTTTTACCCAACTTCTCTGCGAGCCAGGTTTGGGTAATTCCCTTTTCCTCAAGCACTTCTTTGATTCTGTTCATTCCCGAGATAAGACCGAAACTAAAAATAGAAAAATTTAGGGATTATCTCATTTTTTGAGACATAAAAGCGAACTAGAATAATTTCCAAATTTTGGCAGGAACAATTTTCTAATGACAAAACTTCCACAAATCAGTCTCCAAGAAATTCGGTGACAATAATTTAACTTGGATAAGCTTATTTTTTGAAGCTAGTTATTCCCTACCAGTCTGGGGTTGAGAATTTTCTCTCTCTCTCATATTCAGCAAACCTATATTCTTCTTCGATCCTTTTCTTCAAAAAACCCTTAATGGGAATCATTGCTAAAGTAGGATCAGCTTTATTAACCAAATCCAAAATATTTCCCCATCTTTTGGCATTAAGCTCCCCAAAACTAACGGCACCGACTACAACCCCTACATTCCCGACCCAATCAATTGATTTAAACATCTCCAAATCAGAATTAATAGACAGAAAACCTAAAAATGCGGTTTCAAACTTGTCTTTAAAACAACTCCTAATTGTTTGAAAATAGACTTGGATTTTCTTCGAATCCTTACTGTTCCTTCGAATTTCATTTTGAAAATAGGAATATGCCTTCTCGATTGATTCTTGATTCAAATCTTTAAACAGAATAGAATGTGCATGATATCTGTAGCCAAAGTACCAATCATTTTCAGCCAAAAAATCGCTAACCTCCTTTGTAATTTCATCCACTCCTTCATACTTCCAAACAAACCCAAAGGTAATATCTTTTCCACCTCTCCCATTTCTTTCAATCTCCTCTAACTGATGTACAAAATCTATGAGAAATCCTGGGTAGCATTTGAAAATTGTTTCAATTCCTCTGCCTCCATAGTCGAAAATTTGGGAATGGTTTAATCGAAACTGTTGAAAATAAGACTTGCTTATCAATTCGTAATCTGAATCGAAAAGATCTAGATTTTTTTCAAAGACATCATCTTCAAAGGCAATTACCAGACCTATTACATCATTCTTCTCAGAAATTTTCCTCAGAACTGTTTTTGAAAAATCCTTATCAATCAAATTGAATCGAGAAAAGTCCTCAACATACAAGTAGGTATATCTATCAATTTGGTCAATCAAATTAAGGTAACAGTCAGAATAAAACTTATCAATAAAATCAGTTGGGACATGTCTAAAAAAGGTAATCTTCCAAAAAAGACTGTTTTCGTTCTCCCATTTCTCAAGCTCATCCCAAATCTTCAGACACCAACTTGGCGAGCTTCTAACAATCGCACCTATGGCTCTATGCGGAAACTGAAACCCATTAGGAAATTTTTTCAAAATTTTTCGAAATAACTGAAATCCCAATTCATTATTTATCTTGAAATTCTCTTCAATAATAATTTCAATGGATTGTCCAGCTGGAAAATAGTCCCTCTCCTTAACAGACTGGATATTTTCTATGGCAGTAAATAGTTTAGGGAACTCTGACTCATCCCCAAATAAAAAATAGCATTTTAACTCCTCAGTTTTAAGAACTCGATATTCTTCCCAGTTATCAAATTCAAATTGTTCTTTGTCCCGAAGTTTATTCCAATCCAACTTTCGATAGGCCAAATATTCCTCCGTTAGGAATTTTTCTTTTAGTTCCCTATACGATCTGTTGGTAATCCTTTCCTCCCTATCAAAGCGATATATCGTCTCCTGCACACAATGCGCATATTTGAAAGTCTCTGGCGAAAAGTTTTCAGAAATAAAAGGAACTAACAAACCTAAATCAAAGTCTAAGACTTCTGAGTTTAATTTATGATAACTAGGTTTAAAATCCTTAATAACCCCGTAGACCTCCTCCGGGTGATTCTCAAAGCATTCAAAAACTTTTTTCCAAATTGAAGTTCTCAATTCCTTAGTCACACTATACAACGGGATCGGGTATTCATAAAATGAAATTGAGTGATTTCTTCCTCCTTCGGATACTTGAAAAGACTGTCGCAAAAAGAATTTTGAAAGGGTAAAAAAAGCAGCCATATAATGGGGATTTCCCCGATGGGCCTTATCAATAAGAATTTGTATAAAGTCAATTTGACGTTTAAAACCAAACTTTTCGTCACTATGCGCAAAGTATAAGGTTTCTTTAATTCGTCGAATAAATTCCGGAAGATGCTCAGGCTTCTTTCTAATATATTCAAAGCCCAAAAGAACGGCGCCATCAAACAAGGTATTAATATGACGGAAGAATCTGGAAATAAAATCTAATGTCTTCTCCTTTTCAAAAACAAAGTCATTAATCTCATATTTAGTCATGTAAACCGGCGAATCGGGTTCTGGTAGCTCTGAGGTTTTATTGTGAAAATATGTCAATGTATCTTCTGGTAAATAAAACCAAAACAAATCCAAAAATTCCAGAGCAGTTTCATCATCTTCTGATTTTTGCTGAAGATAATTAGTTAAATCTTGATGTATTTTTGTAAAAACATTTTTATATCCAAATGAATTGTTGGCTGGAATTATTGAATCCTTGAATCTGGATTTCATGGAAGAAAAAAAATTATTTATTAGGATGTCAAACGATAAAATCTGATCCTTAATAAATACCTTATAAAAAAAATAGGTCGCCATTACTTGTTCTGAAATTCGAACCCGATTGAACTGAACCTCAACTAACTCTCGTTTTTGCAACTCTTCCATTGCCTCATTGAAATCATAGTAATCAATATCAAAAAGCTTGTATATTGATTCTAAAAGACTCTTATCATTCCTATTAATTGAAAAGAAAAAAGAAATTATCCCTAATCCTTTCAAAACATTTTTATCATTGAACAAATCAGAATCAGACAAGAAAGTCCCAAAGTAGGAGTCAAATAAATCCGAAACATCGCCGATCAAAAAATCCTCTTGATTCTTATTTGCAAGTCTAGAGGCCATTACAGCCAATCGGGCATTTCCATCGCATAGTACTACTATCCTTTTTTGGTATTCGGGATTAAGTATTTTAAATGAGTCGCTTGATATAATCTGGATTATCTCCTCATCAGAAAATTTCTTTAAATCAATCACTTCCTTATCAAGATCAAAAATTAAATTTTTTATGTCTTCAAGTGCATAATTTCTAACTGTGATAAGGATTTTAATTTTCCCTTTCCTTTCTTCTTTAAAAACCCCTAAAATTTGAGTCAAATTCGAAAGCTGTCTATTTGCATCATCAATGAGTAAAATATAATTCCTATCAACTTTGAGCTGAATTTTTAAATCCTCAAGTATATCCACACCTTTTTTAGCAATCGCAAAAGACAGGTAAGAAGGATTAAGCTCGATGAACTAGCTAATTACTTTTATTGCGATTTTGGTTTTTCCTATTCCAGGGGCTCCGGAAATTATTAGTAAATCCGTACCCTTCAAAAATCCAAGTTGCTCTTGAAGTTCCTTTTCTCGATGAAGGAACTCATTATCCAAGGGGGTAGATAATTGGTGAGCCTTATTGTTGTACTCAGAAATAAACTTATCAAAAGGTAAAATTTGTCCAGTTTCAATCGGTATACCCAAAAAATCTCTAGACAGTAGAAGATATTTTGATTGAATTTCAATAGCTAAAGTATCAATTCCTATTAGATCAATTCTCTTTCCTAATTGTTGAGCATAATCTTGGATTTCTGTTTCTTCCTCCATCGTCAATCGAGAATTGAAGCAGACGATAATTTGATCTAATTTTTCATTAGCAACTCCTGTTTTTTCCTCATCTAGGCATTTTTCGATATCTGATTTGATTTTTGAAACTTTCGATTCTGCCTGTGTTGTGTATTCAATGCAGGCTAGTTTATTATCATCTAGTCTCACAAAACTATCAGGTGTGCCTATTTTTGTTTTTTGCTTACCGAGCTGGCTTCCGGTTCTATTGAAGCTTCGGACTCCTTCCTCCCGCATCATCAAATATGCATCACAAAGGTTTTGAAATCCTGCTGGGTCTATTGCAATTAATTTTTGTTCGATGAGTTGAAGTCTTCCGGTCATAGTCTAATAATTCGAGAT
>CAZNND010000085.1:0-17517 GCA_964574365.1 uncultured Limnohabitans sp. | reverse complement strand
TTAATCCGAGAAACTTCCCTGCCAAGGCTACCGCCCTCAGTCGATCTAGATCGGAATTTAGAATAGGCAGCGTGTCACTGACTTGATGAACGCTTCGAATCTCAGCATCATTTACCAGGATATAGCCAGTCGGGAGTATTTCTAAAGACATTTTTTCCAATTCTAACGCTGCTTCTGCCTGATGTCCAATCAAATACTCCGGATTGTTACCTGAAATGAGGGATAAAAATAAAATTCCATCTGCCTGATCAGACAGCTGAAATTTTGAACCGGGGAAAATACATATCGGAATAGATCCCGACAAAGTTTTAAGAACCTTGATCGTCGTTTCCAATGCTTTTTTACCCCCACTGCTTCCTCCAACGAGAATCAAATCGAGCCCTGAATCCTTGATCCAATGAAAATCTTCCGGACGAAATTGCTTTTCAGGATCTATAAGCCAAGCCACTCCCTTCTTTCCAGATTTTGAAAGTCGCTTGAAAAGCCTACTTATCTTTTTCAACGATAGTTTCTGCTTTATTTGAAAAAAGCTCACTGTAAATCTTATCTTTTGCCAGTGCAAGACCTAAGATTAAAAGCCGCTCTGTTAAAGTGGGCCAAAAAGAAGATTTTTGGGGTTTTGTAAGTTTATTTTTAAGCTCCTCATTCAAAATCCCTTCTTTTTCAAGAACCTCCAAGGCCTTATCGGTATTTCTAACCTGGTTCTTTTTTGTGGCCTTCACAATTCCGTACGTAATCAGGGCACCGGCAACAACCACAGCTCCTACCTTTAACCAATCCTGAGAATCCTTTTTAAATAAATCCAACTGTTTGGAAAGAGTTTGTTCTAGCTCTTGGGATTTTTTTTCAAGTTCTTTACTCATGGTCTTTTTTGATTTTTTCTCTGAAAATAAATCTCTTTAAAGACGAATTCATCTGATCCTGAACATGGTGTGCGTGTCTGGTAAGAAAAAGGATCAACACCGCAACCAAATACAACAAGGCTACGACTAAAAACCCCAGATAAGGACTTTGGGTTTCCTGACTTATATAAAAAGCCAAAGAAAGCGATAAAAATAGGAATACAAGCAACATAAATGAACCCAAAACGAAAAGGAGAAGCAGTCTGGAAAGAATGCCTACGAATTCATCTTGGATTTCGCTTTTGATTATTCCTATTCGGGTCTCTATAATACTTTTGATTGTCTGAACAATCTCCCCAAGATTAAACATAAAATTTTCTTTATACGGGACTGATGATGTGTTATACGTATCGAATATACTCCAAAAGACAGGATCAAAAAAATCAGAACTTCCTTTAATTAATTAAGCTTCATTGGTGTAATAGTGGTATCGAAGAACCAACTCCAAGGCAAGCAGAACGGCGTGATTTACGGGATATTGTTGAGCAAGCGCTTCGTCCACCTCCTTGATCCTTGTATAATAAGCAGGTGCAAGGGCAATTTCCATATCAGAATTTACCCGCTCAGTAACCGCTAAAAACGAGGCTGATTTTTCAGCTTTTAAAATCTTACAGGTAATTAGTTCTTTGAACCCTGTTTTATTGTTTCTCCTTGCAGAAGCACCGAAAAGCCTACAGATAAGTCCCCTTTTCGCATAATTTCCACAATAACCTTTACTTGCATCTAAGGACTGTGAACGATAGACTATGCAAATTCCGGGATTTTCCTGCTGAGAAAGCTGTTCTGCCAGTTCATTTGCCAACCCTTTCTCATACAAGTCAAATGCCAAAGGCAAAAACTCCAAGGGACTAGCGGGGACTTCAGGATTAGAACAACAAAAACCACAACCCGAAATACATCCCATCCCTGCCTCCCTGTGAAATTGCTTTGACTCTTCTTCGAGCTCCTGAAAAATTGCTTCAACTGCCAAGGATTTTTCTAATAAATTCATTTCCTGTAATTTTCTCTGCAAAAATAACTTGCTCTATCTGTAATCTGACACTTTGAAGAAATCATTTTTTTATATTGAATACCAATGGTTTAAACGATTTTTTCTTTTGTTTTTGACCATAACTTTTATAGAATCGTTTTCTTAAAAACACATTTCTAAAGAATATGAGCCATTTAGATGAAAAAAAATCAGAGGAGCAAATCAGACGCGCATTTAAAGAACGGGATTGGAGTGAGATAAAAAGTGCTGACTCTTGGGCGATCTTTAAAGTCATGTCGGAATTTGTGGAAGGATTTGAAAAACTTGCAAAGATAGGCCCTTGTGTTACTATCTTCGGTTCGGCGAGAACGCCAAGAGACCATTATTATTACAAAACCGCAGAAGAAATAGCGGCAAAACTCGTTCGTCACGGCTATGGTGTCATCACAGGGGGAGGACCTGGAATCATGGAAGCCGGAAACAAGGGGGCTTATTCAGAAGGGGGTAAATCCGTTGGCTTAAATATTCACCTTCCCTTTGAACAGTTCAATAACATCTACATTGACAGGGATAAACTGATTACTTTCGACTATTTCTTTGTCAGAAAAGTCATGTTTGTGCGCTATTCTCAGGGGTTTGTCGTACTTCCTGGTGGATTTGGAACTTTAGATGAATTCTTTGAAGCCTTAACTTTGATCCAGACAAACAAAATAGGGAGATTTCCGATAGTTCTGGTAGGCAGGGATTACTGGAATGGTCTCGTGGACTGGATAAAATCAACTCTTCTTCGAGAGGATCCAAATTACATCAGCGAATCGGATCTGGAGTTATTCAGCATTGTGGATGATGCTACCGAGGCGGTAAAAGTGATAGATGAATTTTACAGCAAATATCTTTTGAGTCCAAATTTCTAAACAATCTAAACCCCGCCGAATCAACAGGTGGGGTTTTTAATTTTAGGAAACTTTTAGCCTTAATTCACCCTGTCTTTTTATTATTTTCAAATCAAAAAAGTGATTGATAAAAGATTTGCAGTTATTTTCTGCCCATAGTGCCCTTGGTTCTGTATCATAAAGAACAGTCATGCGCAACATCGTTTTGATGTATTGCTCATGTTGACCCAATTGCCTCAGATAGTTAATCAAAGCAAGCGTCCAATCATCCTGAAACTTTTCAAAGTGGGTTCGACCATCAAAAAGAAATTCCAATTGATTATTTCCATTATGATACCGATAAATTCCACATAACTGGCGGTAGATAATTTTTATTCGATTCACTGGAAATTCTGTGGAATTCATGATCCGGAAATAGGTATCATCCATGATTTGAAGCGGATTGTATAAAAAAGTATAGGATTTTTTCAATTCTGTGACCATTAAACCAATTAACTCTTCCTCTTTGGCCGATTGAGCTTGCCTGAGGATGTAATTTTTGTCAAGAGGAAATAATTTTTGAATCATAATTGGCTGAATATGTCGTAAAAATAAAACATATCTGATGAAAAAACACAAAACAAGAAAAGACATGGTTGACTTTCTCTTTTTTTTCAGGATTCATCATTTTTTTATGCCAATTGAGAATCAAACCTTCTTTAATTCTTAAGTCCTACTTTTAAAAAAGTACTCTTTTAAAATTTCTTATGGATTAAAATCGTAAGAAACAGTCGTATAAATTCAATCCCTAAGAGCATCCAAGTTAAGATTTTGAAACTTTCCTCTTGACCACCGAAAAATTTATTCAATTCAAAAAGAAAACCAAGTGAAGGAACAATAAAAACAAGTCGAAGAGGGAATTGTAAATAAGTAAGCCAAAGCTCAACTTTAGCTTGTCTCATTAAAAAGTAAGCTAAAAATCCCAAAACAAGAAATAGCCCAAAATTCAAGCTCTGTAACCAGGTTATTTCGGCAAAATTTGTAATTAAAAACGTGATCAATTTAAAATTAGTAAAAATTGAGATGATATCGAGAATGCCTAAGACTACTAAAAGTTTTTTCATATCCCATAGGGCTCAAGGGGTAGTATTTCAGGGAAATCGCTTTTAAAACTTACCATTTTTCCGTCCGACTGAAAAAACAAACCAGTTTCATGTAGTTAACCACGAGAAAATTAAGAGATACTCTACTGTTAAATCGAATAAAAGTGGGATTTCTCCAAAAAAGACTAAGTCATAATTCTTAATTTTCTCAATGACCTTAATGGTTATAACCCACAAGTCTTCAAAAGCAAGCTTCTCGATCCCTTCGTTCCATGTTTTAATTACCAAATATTAATAGCGATTTCCCCAGGTAGTATTATTTTCGAAAGGTATTATCCACATCTCTTCAATTAATTGAGTATAAAAATCTTTCACTTCCATCCCTATAACCCGCACCTGCTGGGAAATCAAACTGGTTTCGGTCTGTCCAGGAACTGTATTTATCTCGATAAAGAAAAACTTGCCAGTTTCATGCTGCAGGAAAAAATCTATCCTAACTGCCCCTTTGCAGTTCAGCGTTTCATATACTTTGGTCACGATCCGTCCTACACGCGCCACTTCCTCCTCGCTCATTCTTCCCGGAGTGATTTCCTCACAAACTCCAGGGACATATTTGGCCTCATAGTCGAAAAACTCCTTACTGCTTACTATTTCCGTGGCGGGAAGCACGGTGATTTTTCCTTTTCCTTTGAAAATTCCGATCGAAAACTCCCTGCCGGAGACAAACTCCTCTACAAGCACCTGCTTGTCCTCGGCAAAGGCTTTTTCCAAAGCTTCCGGCAATTCCTCCCAGTTTTTAACTTTACTCATCCCGATGGAACTACCGCCGTTGTTGGGCTTGATAAATAGCGGAAGGGTGAGTTCAGATTGGATTGTTGAGGCATTTTCGGCTACGTTTTCAAAAAGCTGAATAGATCTTGCCACATTCAATTCGGGAATATCCTTCACGATAGCTTTCGTGTAGCCTTTGTTCATCGTGATGGCAGAGGTCAATTGATCACAAGTAGTGTAGGGAAGACCGAGCATATCGAAGTAACCCGCCAATTTTCCATCCTCACCCGGCGAGCCATGGAGGATGTTAAATACCCCGTCAAACTTCACTTTTTCATCGCCGATGGTGATGCTAAAGTCATTCAAGTCCACAGGAATCTTCTCACCGGAATCAAAGATAAAGTGCCAATCGCCCGGATAAACAAAAATCTTGTATACATCGTAACGATCACGATCGATAGACTTTTCCACGACGGAGGCACTTTTAAGGGAGATGACGGACTCACCAGTAAAACCTCCGGTGACTAGGGCGATTTTTTTCTTCATGGATGAAAAATTCAGACTACGAAATAGCTAATTTTCCTTTAACCCTCCAAGGGTTGCATAACCCTTGGAGGGTTTTATATATTCGCCCTCAATTCAATCAAGAATTTTACCTAAAATCAAGAGGATATGATTAAAAGTTGGAAAGTGCTGAGCCTAGCCTGGATCTCAATGATTGGTATGCTCATCAGCACGCAGGCACAAAACCTCAAAAAAGTAACCCTAGAGGATGTCTTCAAAAAAGGCTCCTTTAACCAAAAGTCTATCTATGGCATCAATTGGATGAAGGACGGGCAGTTTTACAGTTCACTTGTACAACGAGGTGGTGCACCGGCAGTGGTCAAAATCAACCTAGCCACAGGAGAAGAAGCTGGTGTCCTTTTGGATGGCTCGCAGTTAGGAGTGAATTTTTCCAGCTATTCCTTCAATGCCGATGAGTCCAAGGCACTAGTTGCCACAGACGTTGAATCCATTTATCGCCGCTCTTCCAAGGGCATTTTTTATGTGGTGGACATGGCCACAGGCCAAAAGCAACAGCTGATGAATGGAGAGAAAATCTCCTACGCTACCCTTTCTCCGGATAACGATAAGGTGGCTTTTGTGATAGACAACAACCTATTTATGGTCGAGCTGTCGACTAACAAACTCACACAAATCACACGAGATGGTGAATGGAACAAGGTTATAAATGGTGCCGCCGATTGGGTGTACGAGGAGGAATTTTCCATGGCTCAGGCCTTCAAATGGTCTCCTGACGGCAAAAAAATAGCCTTCATCCGCTTCGACGAAACCCAAGTGCCCGAGTTCAACATGCAGACTTGGGGACCACTTTACCCTCAGGATTACAAATTCAAATACCCTAAAGCAGGAGAAAAGAACTCCTTCGTGAGTATCCACATTTATGATTTGGCGACAGCCAAAACTCAAAAAGTCGATGCAGGAACTGAAACTGACATCTACCTGCCAAGAATTTATTGGACCCGGGATACCAACACCTTGGCATTTATCCGTATGAACCGCCTTCAAAATCAGCTGGATATTTTCCATGCCAATGCCAACTCAGGCGAAAGCAAGCTGATCATCTCCGAGACAGCTAAAACATACGTAGATCTGGATTACAACGATGACTTGCAATACCTCAACGATGGAAAAACCTTCATCCGCACCTCTGAGCAAGACGGCTTCAAGCACATCTACCATCACAATCTGGATGGGACGCTTATCCGTCAGATCACTTCAGGTGCTTGGGAAGTGAGCTCTATGGTAGGAATCGATGAAAAGGCAAAGAAACTCTATTTCGTCTCTACAGAATCTTCACCTTTAGAGCGAAATTTTTATATGGTCAATTTGGATGGAAAAGGCAAGAAACTGCTCACCCCGGCCAAAGGCACTCATTCAATCAATATGAGCCCTGACTTCAAATTTTTCATTGATTATTACTCTACTGCGGATACACCAGTAAAAGTGACTTTAAATGAGACCAATGGAAAAGAACTGAAAGTGCTGGAAGACAATCAGGCACTGAAAGATCGATTGACAGATTTTGCTTTGGGGAAAAAGGAGTTTTTTACCTTTCCAACAGTGGACTGTACTCAACTAAATGGTTACATTATCAAGCCGACGAACTTTGATCCCAACAAAAAATATCCAGTCTTGATGTATGTCTATGGAGGTCCCGGTTCTCAAAATGTACTAAATTCTTGGGGTGGAACCCGGGATTTCTGGCATCAGCAATTGGCAGCTGAAGGCATCATCGTGGCCTGCGTAGACAATCGAGGAACTGGTGCCCGAGGAAGAGATTTCAAACACGCAA
Source organism: uncultured Limnohabitans sp. (assembly GCA_964574365.1). Taxonomy (GTDB): domain Bacteria; phylum Bacteroidota; class Bacteroidia; order Cytophagales; family Cyclobacteriaceae; genus Algoriphagus. The sequence goes on along the minus strand of CAZNND010000085.1, from coordinate 10,543 downwards.
CGTACGCCAATTTGGGTAAGCTGGAAACCATCGATCAAATCGAAGGTGCCAAGTACTTTGCAAAAATGCCATTTGTAGATCCTTCCCGAATCGGTATTTGGGGTTGGTCTTACGGAGGCTATATGTCTTCACTTTCTCTGATGGTCGGAAATGAAGTCTTTAAAACCGCCATCGCCGTGGCTCCTGTAACAACCTGGAGATATTATGATACCATCTACACCGAGCGCTATTTGCAAACTCCCCAGCTTAATCCCGCTGGATATGACGACAACAGCCCGATTACCCACGTGAATAAACTGAAAGGTAATTTGTTGTTGATCCACGGAACAGGTGATGACAACGTACATTTCCAGAATGCGGTGGACCTGACCAATGCCTTGATTGCAGCGGACAAGCAGTTTGAATCATTCTACTACCCAAATAGAAACCATGGAATTTACGGTGGAAATACTACTTGGCACTTATATACCATGATGACTGATTTCCTGAAAAGGAAGCTGTAAAAAAATTGAAAAGCCGCGGGAAAATTTCTTGCGGCTTTTTTTAGGTGATTTTTATCTGATCCAGGTAAAACTTCATGCGGGTATGGTCTCTTTCTAAAAAATCAATCCTGTCAATCTTATCTTCTTTGTGGTTGTAAAAGACCTCCACATATTCGTTTTCGAGTAAATAAAGATTAACCTTATGCCGATAGTAGCGAATACCTACGACAAAAGTCCCCTCCAAATAGAGCGTTTTGATCTTTTGATGTATCGGTAGTTGGCTGAATTCTTCCCGGCTCACGCTTTATATTTCTGAATCACGACCGAAAACTAGTCAAAAGGGTTTTGGTTTCTTTCAAGATGCTCGACTTTTCAGAAAAAAAATGCCCTCCGGATTTCTGGAGGGCATTTAATCGAAAATGTGTATTCGATATTAATGAGAAACCGTCTGGAAATCTTTTATAGCTTCGCTAAAATCCAGCACTTCTCCATTTTTCATAACTCCAGCTACAATACTGGAACCTGCGGCAGATCGGTAACCCCCAGCACAATGTACCAATACTGGCTTGCCTGTTGGAATTTCAGACGCTCGTTCTCGCAATTCCTGAAGCGGAATGTTCAATGCAGCATCAAAAATAGGGGAAGTAGCATGCTCATCACGGCTCCTGATATCCACAATGGTAAACTCTTCTGGATTGGATTTGAAAGCTTCCAGATCAAATGAATTCCCCTTTTCAGTCATCCCTGAAGGATTGACTACGGCTCCATAGATCAATTGCTCGTAACCAATTTTTGCAGCTTTAAAGATTAGGATTTCCAACTCGGCCGTTGTTTCAGCAACCAGGAAGAATTTCTCTTCAGGGCCCACAATCGATCCCAACCAGGTTTCGAACTTACCTCCATTCATGATATTGATGGCTCCGGGGGAATGACCTTTAGCAAATTGATCCTGTTTTCTCGTGTCAATCACCAAGGCGTCTGCTGGCAAGGTTGCTCCCTCCGACCAAATACTTACCTGAGAAATAGATTTCTGAAAAGAAGGCGCTCCTTTTTTATTCATATCCACATCATATCCGAAGTATTTTGGAATGTATGGCTGTCCTTGGAGCAAGGAGTCCATAAAGGTTTTTTCATCCAAATCAGAGAAAGCCCAGTTGGTAGCACGCTGCTCGCCGATAGTGGACTGACGGGCATCACTGAGATTCTTTCCACAGAGCGAACCTGCACCGTGGGCAGGAAATACCAGTACCTCATCTGCCAAAGGCCTGAGCTTATTTTGTACGGTATGAAACATCATTCGTGCAAGCTCTTCTCGTTGAGCTGTCATATTCCCTGCCTTTTCTCTCAGGTCTGGACGTCCTACATCACCGATAAACAAGGTGTCTCCTGAGAAAAGCGCATGATCTTTTCCATTTTCATCCTTCAAAAGAATACTTATGGAGTCTGGTGAATGGCCTGGCGTATGCAGTGCATGTAGGATCACTTTTCCCAACTGGAAAGAATCTCCCTCATCAAATCCCGTGTGTGGATATTCAGCACCAACCAATTTGGAAACATAGATCGTAGCGCCTTCATTTTTATGAAACTCCAGGTGCGAACTCACAAAGTCTGCATGAGGGTGAGTTTCGATGACAGCGACGATTTTCGCATCATTTGCCTCGGCAAAATCATAATAGGGCTGAGGATTGCGTCCCGGATCGACCAAGGCTACTTTTCCTTCGGACAAAATCGCATAGCTTGCATGAGCCAGACCTTCATCATAAAACTGCTGTATATTCATAATTTTGGTGTTTTTCATTTTTGATAAGCCAAAGATAAAACATGATAAAAATCAGTTTTGGTGATGTTCATCACTTTCAAAAAAAAGTCTGGGGAATCGATTTTATTTGAAAAAGAGCTGTTGAGCAATTAAACTTGAAACTGAGAAAACAAATTCCCTTGAATCAAAAATTTAATTCCCCTTGGATCTTCCTTTTCTTGGTGATAGTATCCCTCATTTTTTTGGGTAGCTGTAAATCTAAGAAAAAACTTACCGAAGAGTCGCCTGCTTTTTCGGTTATTCAAACCGCCAAATCCTACCGAGGGACACCTTATCGCTATGGAGGCACGACTCGGGCCGGTATAGACTGTTCTGCTTTGGTTTATCATTCATTTTCTTCGGTTGGAATTACCATGCCCAGACGATCAGAGGATCAAAGTAAAATCGGGGTAAAGATTAGAATTGGTCAAGTCAAGGCAGGAGATCTTTTGTTTTTTGCCACAGGGAGAAAAAAGACTGAGGTTACTCATTCTGGTATTGTGACGGAGGTTGGAAGTAATGAGGTTCGTTTTATCCACTCATCCACCTCGCTTGGAGTTACTGAGGATTATTTACACACCCCCTATTGGTCAAGAGCTTTTTTGTTTGCGAAAAGAATTCTCTACTAGAAAAAAATTGGCCAAATAGTCTAAAAAGCAATAATCCTGACAACAAGGAGATTCTAAATTTATTTATTTTCCAAATATCCTTTGGGAATAGGCTTTTCTCACTAATTTTGCGCACGAATTAAAAAAGCGTATCCTTTTTACATTTCATCTACTCAAATGGCAAATATTGGAAAGATAACTCAGGTAATCGGGCCCGTGGTGGACGTTTCCTTTGAAGGCAGCAAACTGCCGAACATCCTTGACGCATTAGAATTAACAAAAGAAAACGGCCAAGTGGTTGTTTTGGAAGTTCAGCAACACCTCGGAGAGGATCGGGTAAGAACCATCGCAATGGACTCTTCCGAAGGTATGGTAAGAGGCATGGAGGTAAGAGATATGGGCCAGCCCATTTCTGTCCCTACCGGTGAGGCTATCAAAGGTCGTCTTTTCAATGTGGTAGGCGAAGCAATCGACGGTTTGCCACAAGTTCCAGCAGGAAAGAGGCTTCCAATTCACCGATCTGCGCCAAGATTTGAGGATCTTTCTACTTCTACAGAGGTCCTATTTACAGGTATTAAAGTAATTGACTTGATCGAACCTTATGCTAAAGGTGGTAAAATCGGTCTTTTCGGTGGTGCCGGTGTAGGTAAGACGGTATTGATCCAGGAATTGATCAACAACATTGCGAAAGCATACTCTGGTCTATCGGTATTTGCCGGTGTGGGTGAGCGAACTCGTGAAGGAAATGACCTTTTGAGAGAAATGATCGAGTCAGGCATCGTTACTTATGGTGATGACTTTATCCATAGCTTGGAAACTGAAGGGGGATGGGATCTTTCTAAGGTTGATCTTAAAAAATTAGAGGATTCGAAAGCGACCTTCGTATTTGGTCAAATGAACGAGCCTCCTGGGGCACGTGCCCGAGTAGCATTGACAGGTCTTACTCTTGCGGAGTACTACCGTGACGGTGACGGTTCAGGACAAGGAAAAGACATCTTGTTCTTCATCGACAACATTTTCCGATTCACTCAGGCTGGTTCCGAAGTGTCCGCACTTTTGGGTCGTATGCCATCTGCGGTAGGTTATCAGCCTACATTGGCTACCGAAATGGGTGCCATGCAGGAGCGAATCACTTCTACCAAAAACGGTTCCATCACTTCCGTACAGGCGGTTTACGTACCTGCGGATGACTTGACTGACCCGGCTCCGGCGACGACATTCGCTCACTTAGATGCTACTACCGTATTGTCCCGTAAGATCGCCGAATTGGGTATCTACCCTGCGGTGGATCCATTGGACTCTACTTCCCGAATCCTTTCTCCAGACATTTTAGGTGACGATCACTACAACTGTGCACAGCGCGTAAAGGAAACCCTTCAGCGATACAAGGAACTTCAGGATATCATTGCCATCTTGGGTATGGAAGAACTTTCTGAAGAAGATAAGCAAGTAGTACACAGAGCTCGTCGAGTTCAGCGTTTCTTGTCGCAACCATTCCACGTAGCAGAGCAGTTTACAGGCTTGAAAGGCGTGTTGGTTGATATCAAGGATACCATCAAGGGCTTCAACATGATCATGGACGGTGAATTAGATCACCTGCCTGAAGCGGCATTCAACCTAGTAGGTAGCATCGAAGATGCCATTGCTAAGGGTGAGAAGATGCTTGCTGAAGTGAAGTAATAAAATAAGTTACTGGTTAGTAGTTATAGGTTTCAGAAAGAAACCTATGACTCTTCAACCTAATAACTCAATAACTAGAAAAACATGCAATTAGAAATCGTCACCCCGGACAAGAAGGTATTCCAAGGCGAAGTCAGTGAAGCGACTTTTCCGGGAGCTTCAGGTGCATTTCAGGTGTTGAACAATCACGCTCCGATCGTGTCTGCTTTGGCTAAGGGTGCAGTATCTTTTACTACCAAAGAAGGCAAGCAATCTATGATCGTGGACGGTGGAGTAGTAGAAGTTAAGAATAACGTGATCGTAGTCTTAGCCGAAAAAGTAGTAGGCTAAACACAAACGATAGATAATAGAAAAGTCCAACTCCCAAGGGTTGGACTTTTTTGTTCTATAAGGGAATAACTTTTCCAAAGTTTCGAACTTTGGAAAGTTAAGCGGAGTTCAATCTTCAATAGGTTTGAGGATAGCTCTCTTGATGTATTTTTCGTCATGTTTCATCAGGCTGCCTTCGTAGAAATAAAGGGTGTCATTAACTACTCCCGCAAGCATTCCGATGTCAAGAATATTTCGGGGATTAGAGGTTCTGCCCATTTTTTTTCTTTTTTATCATAGATAATCAAATGCGAAAAAGTGGCATATTCTGGACTTGGTTTGCCGTTGTTCATCCAAGTTTCGATGAGGATATGCTCGTCAGTTTCATGTATCGAATTAAAGTAATGGTTGTTGGGTATCGCAATATTGAGTCCCTTTCCTGAATTAAACATTTCTTGAAAGGAGATTACCTGCTTGCTACCTTCAACTTTAAAGTTGAAATACCTGCTCTTTGATATGGAAATTTCTTCAAGAGGGACTTTAGGATTTTGATTATCAAATCGTTGAATTTTCTGGGTGTACGGAAATGAAAAAAGGAATGAATCATTGTAGCTGCAAAAAACCAAGTAATCAATTGGATGAATCGAACCTTCAATGCTAGTGATGGATTCAGGATTAGTTAAAGTAAACTAGTTAGTTACACTACCCGTATAGTCAAGTAGAAATATAAGTTCACCTGATTTTTTGTAATAGTTTGGATCGTAGTTATCGTATTCAGAAGATGCCAACTCAATCAAAAAACCGTTTTCTAGCTTTTTTAATTTTGAGCCAACATATTTCAATTCTTTTCCAACAGGGAAATTGATTTTTATTTTCTTTATAAAAATCTGTTCTTCGACATTGAACTCTAAGATTGAGCCACTTTTCATATCCAGTAAATAGACTAAGGGATAAAGAGAAGCATCAAAATTGGATGGAAGGAAAGAGCCAATTGGATAATCTCCAGAAGCGATCCGCTTGAGTTGTCTGCCAGAAGTTGAAAAAAAACCAATAGATGGGGATTTGATAGATGATATACCTAGTATACTGTCCTGAATCAACCGAACATGGAATTGGCCATTGAGAAAATAATCCTTTTCGTCCAGAAGGATGGAATCTGTTACAACCAAATTTACTAAGTCGGGAAAAGCATTCTTCTTATTGACTTCTGCGCAGGAAATCAAGCAGAAGAATGCCCCAATTTAAGTTATTTTATTCATAAATTTCAAACTTGACTAAGTTCAAGCACAATCAAGAATGAGTGATCCTCCGGGACATTGATAGGCGAGACAATCACCACAATGCGCGTAGTTGCAGCCATATTGATCACTGAAATAAACACAGTCACCCTCAGCTTTGGCAGGAAGTATGAAAACCCCATTCCCCAAAACCATACCAAATACGAACAAGGCTAAAATTAAAGTTTTTTTCATTTGTTTTTTGTTTAAGTAAAAGATGAATTAAAAAGCTTGTTTGTTTTAAACTAGAAAAGCAATTGATTTTTGTCAAGTGACCACCTAAAATTTATTTTAAGAATCTGTTGAATGGTAAAATGAATTGGGGGGGGAGGGTAATAAATTAGTTTGAGTGGTATGAATCTTTTGCTTCAAATTGCGTTTGTGATTCTTTAATTCTCCAGTGAGGCATTTCAATTTTTAAATATTTCAATCTTCCAATTTCTCAATTATTCCCTTACCTTTGCACTCACGAAAGGGGGTGTAAACTATGATCATTGTAAACGTAAAAGAGAACGAATCCATCGACAAAGCGCTAAAGCGTTTTAAAAAGAAATTTGACAAAACCGGTGCGGTTCGCGAACTCAGAGCCCGTCAGGCTTTCACCAAACCTTCCGTAAGAAGAAGAGATGAGATCATTAAAGCGGCTTATCGTCAAAGACTTCAGAACGAATTCATGAAGTAATCATCGTCTTTATGAAAAAAAATAGAGCACCTGCAAAAACAGGTGCTTTTTTTATTTTATTCTACATATCAATCCAAAGCGGTTTATTGCTAAATCAGTCCAAAATTTGGGGAATTTTATCAATCCTGTCAAAAATCTACCCTTCTTGCCGGGATCACGGAAAGTTTTTCGGAAATAAATGCTGATCCGGCGCATTCTGTTTTTTCTCCCTGTTGACCCAGGATAAATCCTGGGCTAATACAGAAGGCTCCTTCAGAGCCCCTTCTAAACTCTTGAATTACAAGGAATAAAAAGGAATGCTACCGAGAAATAAGGAATTGACCATCACTACAAGCAAGGACTTTTTAACTTAGGCCATAGAAAGAAAAGGGGCACTGTCAATAGAATTGCAAATTTTGCCTTATCTTAAGTTTGAATTCTGGGATATGATCGATTCTTTCATCAATTATTTAGAGTACGAAAAAAGAAGCAGCAACCATACCGTCCTAGCCTACCGGAAAGATTTGGAACAGGCGCAGGAATTTGTGAACAGCTCCTTTTCCATACAGAATTTATCCGAGTGTACCCATCCTGAATTGAGGGCCTGGATTATCGATCTGGTGGAACAGGGACTCAGCCAAACCACCGTCAACAGAAAGCTTGCGACACTTCGCTCCTATTTTAAGTTTCTGATGCGATCCCGTCTCATCCAAAAAGATCCAACCTACAAGCTGAGATCGCTTAAAACACCGAAAAAACTCCCTGAATTCATCCAAGAAACCACGATCGAATCTGTTTTGGAAGCCGAGGTGTATGAAAATTCTTTCGAGGGATTTCGTGACCGGATGGTGATGGAGTTTTTGTACCTCACCGGGGTCAGGCTTTCAGAACTCATCTCATTAAAGTGGAAAGAACTTAACCTCCACGAAGCCCAGGTAAAGGTGCTGGGGAAAAGACAAAAAGAAAGAATAATCCCCATCACGAAGTCGCTTGAGCGAAATATTGTTTCCTATAAAAAAGTATTTGAGGAAAGGTTTTCAAAAATTGAGGGGAATGAGTACTTTATTGTCACCAATTCGGGTGAAAAGTCGTATGCTATGATGATTTATAGAATTGTTAGAAAATATTTGGACCTTTTTGCACAAAATACCAAGCGAAGTCCCCACCTGTTACGGCATACGTTTGCCACGCATTTGCTCAATAAAGGTGCGGATCTTAATGCGGTGAAAGACTTACTCGGGCATGCAAATCTGGCTGCCACACAAGTCTATACACACAATACCATGGAAAAACTTAAGGCTGTGTTTGACCAAGCACATCCCAAAGCGTAAATAAATCAATTGTTCAACCCTTAACATGCAATCGTTATGAAACTGCAGATGCACTCCATCCACTTTGATGCCGATCAAAAACTGATCGATTTTATTCAGAAGAAAGCGGACAAACTCGACACCTTCTATGACCGAATCCTAGATGGAGAAGTTTTTATGAGATTAGATAAGAATGAAAAAAACGAGAATAAAATCGTCGAAATCAAGTTGAATGTGCCTGGAAAGCAGTTCTTCGCCAAAGAACAAAGCGATTCCTTTGAAGCCTCCGCAGATGAAGCAGTGGAAGCACTCAGACGGCAAATCAAAAAGTATAAAGAGAAGGTCGTCTTGGCTAACCAGTAAGCACCTTACTCACATCCTATGACCCCGGCCCAGCGACTGGGGTTATTTTTTGCGCAGCAGGTAATACTTTTTACTGTTTGCCTCCAACAAACGCTCAAATTGGGGGAAATTGTAGGCCAAAAGGAGTTGGGGAATAGCTTGGGATTCCCAATTTCGGGAAACAAGGGCTATTTCAAACCTAGTGGTATCTAATTCAGACAAAAATTTGTCCTCAAGGATCAGCGCATCAAACCCTTGGCTTCTTTCCTTCCAGCCAAATACCGGCAAATCAATTACATCATATTCAGGACCCAAACTCATCCGGATTTTAGTGCCCACATGCAAATTACCCTGGAAGCCAATGGGCTGAGCAATGCCCTTGTTACCAATGACATCCTTCGCTTGTTGTCCCTGATGAGGGAGCGAAATGTGGTAGGTAATCGAACTCAGGAGAAAAAAGATCATCAGGAATGAATAGGTGATGATTTTAGGCAGCTTTTGAGGAGTTGCAAACCAAATGCGTAACACATACCATAAAAATAAGAGCCCTAGAAACCATTGAAGCCGAAGCCAAAACGATCCATTTTCACCTGAATTTATCCAAATGCTAAAACCAATAAGAACTACTACTACTACCAGAAAAATAAATGTGGCAATCTTTATTGACCTTAACCGTTCTAAAACCCCTCCTCGAACACTTATCCAAGCCATACCAACTGCAAGCACGGGCGCAACAGGCAACAGATACCGCTCATAAAATCTACTCGTTAAGGCTCCCATTCCTAAAATGGCAATCCCCCAAAGGACTGCAAAAACAAAAAATTGGGGATTTTCTTTCCAAGCTTGCTGAATGGTTGATTTTAGATTTTTCCCCATCAAAAAGATCCATGGAATAAACATCAGGACTAAAAATAGGACTGCCAAAAGCCCATTTTGAATGACTAGTAAAATCCTCGAAGCTACCCGAATGCCCACCTGATCCTCCAAAAAGCTGTTTAGGAACGTTGGGCCATGGATTTTCCACATAGCGACAAACCAAAATACTGCAATCACCAGACTGAGAAACAAAGCAGGAAGGTGTAGTAATTTTTTCCAGGAAACCCGTTTCCATGGATTAAACAGCAATACCCCAATACCTAATCCACCCAAAGCAACGGCAGGCAGTCCCTTGACTTCAAAGGCCAAAGCCAAACCCAAATAAAGTAGCCAAAGATATCTTGAATGCGCCTTTTCCCCATCTCTGAGCAGTCCAGCGAAACCAATCGCACTGAGTGTCATGGTCAGCACCAGCATCACATCCGGGATGGATCGGCCGGAGGATAGGATCAAAACCGGATTTGCGGCCATGATCAAGGCAGATAAACCAGCGATTTTTTTGTCTTGAAAAAGTGTTTTGGCCAAAAGAAAGGTCAATCCAATTGTAGCAGCACCTGCAAGCAAAAAGAAAATTCGGGAGCCGAATTCGTTTACTCCAAAAAGCTTAAACCCAGCCAAGACTGCCCAATAGGTCAAAATCGGCTTATTAAATCGTAGCTCACCACTTCCCAGATAGGTGGTCAGATAATCTCTGTTTTGAAGCATTTTGACAGCAGCATCCCGATAATACATCTCATCCGGATAGTGCATGTGAAAGTCCAAGGCGAAGGGGCCAATCAAAATGCAATAGGCCAACATCAGAATCCAGGGATTGATTTCCAGCTCGGAGGTCTTAGATAAAAGCATTTACAAAGATAACCGATAGCCCTTGCTGTGTTCGGAATTTTCTTTGGATATTCGGTTTTTGTCCTTCTTTTTCAGATTCAGGTAACTTGGTAAAATCTGATAGTTTTTATTCGTGTACTTAAGCTTGGAGAAAAAAGACAACATGGGAAAAGCTACTTCTTACCTTTTTCCTACATACTTGTCCGCCGAGGGAGGATTCGCACAGATTTTATATAATTTCCTGTTAGTTATCATCGGTAAAAAAAAAGATCTGTGAAAACCTGCCTACAGCAGGAAGGTCTGTGTTTGATATATCAGTGCAGGGAAATCGCTTTTAAAACTTAGCATTTTTCACTCCTAGTGAAAAAAACAAAC
>CAZNND010000084.1:0-17626 GCA_964574365.1 uncultured Limnohabitans sp. | reverse complement strand
CTCACCTTACCGGGGGCTATTCAAAAGTTCGACCACTCCGTGGTCTTTGGTTTGGCTCAACCCTCGTATTTGTACAGAACCTGAAAGGTCAGTGCCAATGAGCTTGCGATATCTTCCCCCACCCTTGGAGGGTCCACCAACCCTCCAAGGGTGTATCTGCCTCAATTTCCCCATTGAAAGGGTGAGAACCTTGCAATAAACCAGAATCACTATATCTTCATAGCTTAAAACCGAAAAAAACCCAAATCCAAAGATTTGATTTCCGCCTTTCCACCTTGAGCTCACTCGTTTTTTTTGATTCTGAAATCGACCCGAAAATCCAAAAAATATTGGACATAGGAAGTGTCTCCGACGACGGCAACACCTTTCACAAATCCAATACCAATGAGTTTCTCGAATTTCTGAAAGGGAAGGACTTTGTCTGTGGCCACAATATTTTCAACCATGACCTGAAATATTTGGGTAAGCTGATCGCCAAATCAGGCATTCCAAGTCAAAACTGCATTGACACCCTCTTTCTTTCTCCTTTACTTTTCCCTGCCATACCCTATCATGCGCTGGTCAAGGACGACAAGCTGCAAACCGACGAAACCAATAACCCGCTCAATGACGCCATTAAGGCAAAAGACCTTTTTTATGATGAAGTGGAAGCGTTTCGGAAATTGCCACAATTCCTGAAGGAAATCTATTTCTCCTTACTCCAAGACAAAAGAGAATTTAGGGGATTTTTCAGATTCCTATCCTTCTCCCCTCTCTTATCCAATTCAAAAGCACTAATCCAAACACATTTTGAAGGAGCCATCTGCCAAAATGCTGATTTAGCCACCCTTATCTCAAACAACCCCGTCGAGCTGGCTTACAGCCTGGCTTTGATCCATTCCTTCGAGGCTTCTTCCAAGGATTTTTCCATAACTCCTCCTTGGGTTCTTAGAAATTTCCCGGAAGTGGAACGCATGTCTTTCCTGCTTCGAAATTCACCCTGCATTCCTGGTTGTTCCTATTGCAACCGAGCGATGGACATCAATCGTGGCTTGAAGCGCTTTTTTGGGTTCAGTTCCTTTCGATCCTATGGAGGCGAGCCTTTGCAGAAAAAGGCTGTCCAGGCAGCTGTCCGCAACCAATCCATTGTGGCAGTTTTCCCAACAGGAGGAGGAAAATCCATCACCTTTCAGTTGCCCGCCCTGATCAGTGGCGAAAACTCCCGGGGATTGACCATCGTAATCTCACCCCTCCAATCCTTGATGAAAGATCAAGTGGACAATTTGGAGAAAATCGGAATTACAGAAGCAGTGACCATCAATGGCCTTCTGGATCCGATCGAACGGGCTAAATCCTTTGAGCGGGTCGAAGATGGCTCTGCTTCCATCCTGTACATTTCTCCTGAATCGCTGCGGTCCAAATCCATCGAGCGCTTGATCTTGGGCCGAACGATCAGCCGTTTTGTCATCGATGAAGCCCATTGCTTTTCTTCCTGGGGTCAGGACTTTCGGGTGGACTATCTCTACATTGGGGATTTTATCCGAGAGATTCAGGAAAAGAAAAACCTGCACGAACCCATCCCTATCTCCTGCTTCACAGCCACTGCCAAGCAAAAAGTAATCGAGGACATCTTGGGTTATTTCAAGGAGAAGCTACAACTGAATTTAAAACTTTTTACCTCCACCGCCTCCCGAACTAACCTTCATTACCAGGTTTTTGAAAAGCAAACCGAAGAAGAAAAGTACCTGCTGCTCCGTGACCTGCTAGAGGAAAAAAATTGCCCCACCATCGTGTACGTTTCCAGAACCAGAAAAGCAAAAAAACTCACCGACCGATTAATTGCCGATGGGTATCTGGCCAAAGCCTATCATGGAAAAATGGACAAGCAGGAAAAATCCGAAAACCAAGACTCCTTCATGGAAGGCCAAACGCAAATCATGGTCGCCACCTCTGCCTTTGGAATGGGAGTGGATAAGAAAGACGTGGGGATGGTGGTCCACTATGAAATTTCAGACTCTTTGGAAAATTACGTCCAAGAGGCTGGGAGAGCTGGTAGGGATGAAAAAATCCAGGCAGACTGCTTTGTCCTGTTCAATGAAGAAGACCTCAGCAAGCATTTTATCCTCCTCAATCAGACCAAAGTTTCCATCAAGGAGATTCAACAAGTTTGGAAAGCGATCAAAGAAATCACCAGACTGCGGTACAAGGTTTCTAATTCCGCCTTAGAAATTGCCCGAAAAGCGGGTTGGGACGACGATGTGGCGGAAATAGAGACCCGAATTACCACGTCCATCGCTGCACTTGAGGATGCCGGCTATCTGAAAAGGGGACAAAACCAACCGAGAATCTTTGCCAACAGTATTTTGGCAAAAAACGCCCAGGAAGCCATCGAAAAAATCACAGGTTCTGAACGCTTCCAGCCCACCCAAAAAGAACAAGGTATCCGAATTATTAAAAAGCTCTTTTCAAGCAAAAGCCGAAAACATGCAAATGACGAGGTAGCAGAAACCAGAATAGACTACATCAGCGACCACCTGGGCATAGTCAAAGAAGAGGTGATCAATATCATCCATCTCCTGAGGGAGGAAAAAATACTCGCTGACGCCAAAGACCTGACGGCCTTTATCAAGCAAGGAGAACAAATCAACCGCACCCTACTTTTAGTCGAAACCTTCGGTAAAATCGAGAATCTCCTACTCCCACATTTTGAAGAGGAGGAGAAGAAATTTAATATCAAGGAACTCAATGAGCAGCTAGGCAGCACCGGTCTGGAGGAGGTCAACCCAACCCGGATCAAAACCATCCTTAATTTCTGGTCGATCAAAAACTGGATTCATCGGAAGACGGATTCCTTTTCCAAACATCATTTTTCTGTCACCTGTCGCTATACTACCGAAGTTTTGAAAGAAAAACTTCAAAAGCGTCACGTTTTAGCCCGATTTATCATTGAACACCTTTACCGAAAAAATCCAGTTTCTGATAGTAGTCTCACCCTTTGGAAGGAAGAAAACTTGGTCGAGTTTTCGGTGATGGAGCTCCTTACCGCTTACAAGTCAAGTAATGACCTTTTCAAACTTTCGGTGGACTTGGATGACATCGAGGACACCCTGTTTTACCTCTCCAAAATCGAAGCACTCAAGATTGAAGGCGGTTTTCTGGTCGTTTATAACCAACTGTCCATCGAGCGACTCGAACGAGATAATCGGAAAAAATACACGCTGGAGGATTACCAAAAACTAAATCAATTCTACGAAAACAAAGTCCAGCAAATCCACATTGTCGGTGAGTATGCCAAAAAGATGATCAGCAACTACCGCGGTGCACTCCAATTTGTTGAGGACTACTTTCACTTGAATTACGGATCTTTCCTTCGCAAGTATTTTCCCGGAAGCAAGGCAGACGACCTGAAACTCCGAATGACTCCCGGCAAGTTCCATCAACTTTTTGGGGAGCTTTCTCCTACCCAACTTGCCATTGTCAAGGACTCCAAGGCAAAATACATCGCAGTAGCAGCAGGTCCAGGAAGTGGAAAAACGCGCATATTGGTCCACAAATTGGCCTCCCTGCTGTTGATGGAAGACGTCAAGCACGAGCAACTGCTCATGTTGACTTTTTCAAGGGCGGCCACTACGGAGTTTAAGCATCGACTGATCCAACTGATCGGAAATGCAGCCAATTTCGTGGAAATAAAAACCTTCCACTCCTACTGCTTCGACGTCTTGGGAAAAGTGGGAAGCCTGGAAAAGTCCGGCGACATTCTGAAAAAGACCGTGGAAAAGATCCAAAAAGGGGAAGTAGAACAAAGTCGAATCACCAAAACAGTTCTGGTGATCGATGAAGCGCAGGACATGGATGCGGATGAATTTCAGCTGGTCAAAACCCTCATGCAGCAAAATGAAGACATGAGGGTCATTGCCGTCGGAGATGATGATCAAAACATCTACGAATTTAGAGGCTCGAGTTCGGCCTATTTTGAAAAATTTATCCAAGCAAAAGATTCCTGCACCTATGAGCTGGTAGAAAACTACCGAAGTCATCCCAATTTGATTGAGTTGACCAATGCTTGGGTTCAGAAAATCTCCCACAGGCTCAAAGAATTTCCAATTGTGGCCAAAAAAACCGATCCTGGGTCGATCAGCATCTACCGCTACCAAAGCCCAAATCTGACCCTTCCCCTAGTCAATCAGATCGCAGCAGCCCCGCTGACCGGGAGTACTTGTATTTTAGCAAAAACGAATGAGGAAGCGCAACAGCTCTGTGGTATGCTTCTGAAAAAGGGACTGAAAGCCAAATTAATCCAAACGAATGACGAATTTGATCTCTACAATCTTGCGGAGGTTAGGTTTTTCACCAACCAACTATACACTCAGGAGGACACTTATTTGATTCAGGAGGAACGCTGGGAATTTGCAAAACGACAACTGAAAAACAAATTTCATGAAAGTGACAAACTTGAGATCTGCCAGACACTGATTCGTGACTTTGAGCTCAGCCATACCAAGAAAAGATACAAATCCGATTGGGAAACATTTCTTCGCGAGTCCAAACTCGAAGATTTTCATCGGGCAGATCAGGAAACCATCTTGGTGTCCACGATCCACAAGGTGAAGGGAAAGGAATTTGATCAGGTATTTTTGATGCTTGACTACTATAGAGTTGAGACAGATGCAGATATAAGACTCCTTTACGTTGCCATGACCCGGGCCAGGCAAGGGCTTCATATCCATCTGAATTCCGGAATTTTGGATGGAATTTCTGTTCAAAACATGACTTGGATCGAGGACAACAGCACGTATGAACCTCCAAATTATCTAACCAAAACACTTTCTTTAAAAGACGTTTGGCTGGACTACTTTACCACAAGGCAATACTTGGTCTCGAATCTTTTTGCGGGAGAAATGCTCACACTAAGTGACGGTGGTTGTCTCAATACAAAAGGGAAGTCTGTATTGAGATTTTCTCAAAAATTTCTTCAGGAGATGGAGCAGCTGAAAACGAAGGGATACGCAGCCCGATCCGTACGGGTAAATTTTATTCTTTACTGGAAAAAAGAAGAAGACCAACAGGAGTACCAGGTAATTCTGCCGGAGATTGAATTTGAAAGGGATACTGAAGGTAGAGGCAATTGATTTGTAAAAACCATCACCTGGTTGCAAGACATTTTTCACGCTACTGCTACATTGTCACATTTAAATCTTAGGAGGCACAAGAGCAATTAGGGGGCAATTTCAAAGTTTCCCACAGACCTGTCTGCCCAAGGAGGATTTCACAGATCTTTTGTTACCGATGAATCAACTGAGAGAAAATAAAATCTGTGCTAACCCACCTGCTATGGGCAGGTCTGTGATTTTCATCTGTGCCAACCCGCCTTCCGCGGACAGGTCTGTGGGAAAAATGTAAGTAATAGCTTTATTACAGATTGTCTTTTTTATCAAAGTTTAAATTCACGGATACAACTTACCAAATTTTCTAAGTCATCTTAATCTGACAAAGTAGGACTTCAATGACTATTTTTTCAAAATCCAGCTACTTCTTTTCGATTTAACACCACTTTATTTAAACTAATCCAGAAAAAACATGTCTAATTAACGCAAAATATGCGACGAATAATTTTGCCTTGCGACGAATAAAGGTCATATTCAATGCAAAATTTGAATCGAATGAGCTTGTTTATCCATCAGCAGCCCAACTGGCCGAATTTCACCTGGAGTAATGATAGTTTGATAAACGTATTGAGTGAGGCAAGAAACCTCCAAGGAAGACTTCTAGGCAAAATGGAATCATTAGGTTTTGACCTTAGAAACGAGGCAGAACTTGACACCTTAACACTAAATGTGCTTAAATCCTCAGAAATCGAGGGAGAATATTTGAATCCAGAGCAGGTTCGTTCATCTATCGCCCGCAGATTGGGGATGGAAATTGCAGGTGCTGTGGAATCAGACAGAAATGTGGATGGTGTGGTCGACATGATGCTGGATGCAACCCTAAATTGTTTTTCCCCATTAACAGCCGAAAGACTGTTCGGTTGGCATTCGGCATTATTCCCAACGGGAAGAAGTGGACTATACAAGATTACCGTTGCGGATTGGCGAAAAGACTCAACCGGCCCCATGCAGGTGGTATCCGGAGCATTGGGGAGGGAAAAGGTGCATTTCCAGGCTCCAGATTCCATAAAAGTTGAAAAAGAAATGAACCAATTTTTAGACTGGTTTAACAGGGATTTACCCATTGATTTGGTGCTAAAAGCAGCAGTGGCCCACCTTTGGTTTGTTATCATACATCCATTTGAAGACGGAAATGGACGGATAACCAGGGCATTGACGGACATGTTACTGGCTCAATCGGATAAAACCAACCAGCGCTTCTACAGCATGTCCGCCCAAATTCGAATTGAAAGAAAACAGTATTATGAAATCCTTGAAAAAATACAAAAAGGAGCTCTTGACATCACGGATTGGATGCACTGGTTTTTGCAGTGTTTGATCAATGCCCTGAAATCCACGGATTCGTTGTTTTCCAAAATTTTATTCAAAGCGGATTTTTGGAAAAAACATGCTGAGGCCATCTTAAATGAGCGTCAAAAAAAATTAGTAAACAAGCTTCTGGATGGATTTGAAGGAAAACTCACGTCCTCTAAATGGGCAAAGATTGCCAAATGCTCCAAAGATACTGCCGTAAGGGACATCAATGATTTGATAGAAAAAAACATCCTACAAAAAGAGGCGGCTGGCGGAAGGAGCACCGCTTATGAAATAAAATCTTGGTGAAATGCCAACGGCAATTTATTCACTTGCCAATCAGGATTTTCTTAACCAGTTGACACTCCCATAAAGTTTTCAATTAGCACTTCTAGGTTGGAATTCAATGAAGTTAGCCTAAGATTCAAGGAAATCGCTTTTTAAAATCACTATTTTTCCTCACAATAAAAAAACAAACCAGGTTCATATAATTTGAGCTTTAAGAAAATTGAAGCTAATCAATGTGGAATTACCCCATAGAAGACCTAGCTGTAATTCTTAATTTTCTCAATGATCTCAATGGTTTAACTCCACGAGTATTCAAAAGGAAAGTTCTCGATCCCTTCGTTCCATACTGTAAATGACCAAATGTTAGATGTGATTTCCCTAACCTGAAGTTGCACTACCATCAATTTATTCCTCAAAATGCCAAAATTGAGTCCTGAATGGTGGTGGAAGGATGGTCAAAATAAAATAAATTTAAGACTGTTGAACTCCACCAGCCATGAAAGACGAAAAATCACCCTTTTCTAGAAGAGATTTTGTAAAAGCTGCCGCCCTTAGCGGTGCAGGTATGATGATTGTACCCCGACATGTGATCGGAGGGCCGGGCTACACGGCGCCAAGTGACCAAGTTAACTTGGGCATCATCGGTGCAGGCGGAAAAGGGAAGCAAAACGCTGCCGAGTTTTTGAAACTGGAAAATGTAAACATCGCCGGAGTGTCCGATCCTGCCTACTACTGGAATTTAGCCGATTTTTACTATCGCTCCGAAGCTGGTAGAGGCCCCGTCACCGAGATGATCGAGACCCAACAAGCGGCAAAAGGCAATACCAAGCGGGTAGCTCAATACAGTGATTTCCGCAAAATGATGGAAAATGCCTCCGAATTGGACGGCATCGTGATTTCCACTCCAGACCATACCCATGCCTATATAGCCCTGATGGCCTTGAAAATGGGCAAGCACGTCTATTGCGAAAAACCCCTCACCCACAACATCTGGGAAGCCCGGGAAGTGGCCAAAGTCACCAAAGAAACCGGCCTAATGACCCAAATGGGCAATAGTGGTCACTCAACCGACGGCATCCGAGAAACGGTGGAGTTCTTGCATGCCGGCGTAATCGGCGAAGTTAAAGAATGCCATGCCTGGGTTCCCGCAGGTCGTTGGTTGCCCGGATTAAAGGGATTACCACAAGGAAAAACTACCATGCCTGTGGGCTTTGACTGGGATCAATGGATTGGTCCACGGGAAATGGTACCTTTCCACGAAAATTATGTACCGGTCACCTGGAGAGATTTTTGGGATTATGGCTGCGGGGCTTTGGGTGATTTTGGTTGCCACGACTTGGATGCAGTGACTTGGGCCTTCGATCTGAAAAGTCCAGATTCGGTTCAGGTATTCCCTGCCGGTTATTCAGACAGCAAAATCGCACCCTACGGAGAAATCGGGTATTTCAATTTCTCCGCAAAAGGTCAGCAAAAAGCAATGAAAATCAATTGGTATTCCGGTGGCTTAAAGCCAGATTTACATCCCGCTTTACCAAAAGGCTATGTCTATCCTGCAAGGGCATCCATGTTTGTAGGAACCAAAGGTGTGATCATCAATGATGGGAGCAATCGTAAGCCATTGGTATTTCCTGAATCCCTTAGAAATAACATCAAATCGCCAAAACAAACCATCAAACGATCCGCCGGGCATTTTCAGGACTGGGTCAATGCCATCCGAACCAAGGAACAGGCCTCTTCCAATTTTGAATACGGTTCCCGATTGACCGAGATCACCCTGCTTGGGGTATTGTCTTTGCGAATGGGAGGAAAAATGATCGAATGGGATTACGACAACATGAAAGCCAAAGGCATACCAGAAGCAGACCAATACATCAAGGAACCAGTTAGGGCAGGTTGGGAGATGTGATGGATTTTGATTAGGGATTGCTCACTAGGAGTAGTTTGCAAAACTCCTTTCTATCTCAATGAAAAGGATATTCGGGTGTTTTGCAAACTACACCCACTGTCAAAGGCACGGATAGCTGAATAAAAATTGGACGGGATATTAGGAGTAGTTTGCAAAACTCCTTTCTATCCTGATTCTAAGGATATTTGGGTGTAGTTACAAAAAACACCCAGCTATCCGGTGTCAAATAAGATTACTAATCATCCGAGTAGCGCCTAGGAGTAGTTTGCAAAACTCCTTTCTATCTAGATGAAATGAAATTACGTAGAGTTTCAAATTGCCACCGAAGTGAGTTTCACCACTCACTTCAAAATTCACGTGAGTGAGGACACTCACGTGGGCGGCAAGACCTTTGAAGCCTTTCTTTATTTCAAAAGTTCTTATCAGGTTTTACTTTTTTTTACATGCAAAATGCATTAAAAGATGAAATCAGAGCTATCATTTCAGGAAAGAGCCAAGTTAGGCATGGAACAACTATCCAAGCAGCCTCCAGTTAGCTTGGCAATGGCAAGACAACAAGCCAAAAATCTCAGGTCACAAAGCAAATCCGAGCACAAGAAACAAGGATTTTAGAACAGTTTATTACAAAATCAAACCTTTGGGTACAGGATCAGGGACATCGCTTTAACAATCCACCATTTTTTCCACATACTGAAAAAAAACCATTTTCATGTAGTAATGAACCACGAGAAAAATAAGAACTGCATTAAAAACGAATAAAATGGGATTTCCGCAAAAAAGTCCCAGCCACAATTCTTAATTTTCTCAATGATCTTAATGGTTAACATCCAAAAGCTTTCAAAAAGAAAGTTCTCGATTCCTTTGTTCCACACTTAAATTGACCAAATGTTAAAAGCGATTTCACTGGGTACAGGATATAAATTTTTCAAACTATACCAGTCAAGGCGCCGAACAACGGGTATTTCTTAGAGATTCTGATAAGGTGATTTGTTTGCACCCGTAGAAATTCCAGCATTTCTTTGTAGATAAATACTCCTCTTTTTATGCCAATCCCTACCCTCATCCAGCACGTAACCCTCGTCAATGAAGGCAAAATCCAAGTTGCTGATGTTCTGATTATCGGCGAGCGGATCTATCAAATCGGTACTATTCCGGTCCAAGATGAATTTAAAGTAATCGATGGTCAGGGAAAATACCTCTTGCCAGGAGTCATTGACGGACAGGTGCATTTCCGCGAACCCGGACTCACCCACAAGGCAGACCTTTACAGTGAAAGCAAAGCTGCAGTTGCAGGTGGTGTGACTTCCTTTATCGACATGCCCAATACCCGACCAAACACGCTCACTTTGGAGCTATTGGCAGAAAAATATCAAATCGCTTCCCAGAAATCCCTGACCAACTTCGGCTTTTTGCTCGGAATAAATGGGGAAAATTTGGTTAAAGTCCTGAAATGGGATACTTCAGGGCTTTTGGCAATAACGGACGACGGGTTGTATTTTTCGGGAAAAGGAAACATCCTCGCCGACCGACCTGATATGCTGGAAAAGATTTTTTCTACTTACAAAGGCTTGATTTCCATTCACTCGGAAAAGGAGGAAATCATCGAGAAAAACGAGGAAATCTACCGGAAAAAATACGGAGAGGACGTTCCTGTGAAGTTCCACCCGATGATCCGCAGCGAACAAGCCTGTTTTGAAGCCACCGAACGAGCCATCAGTCTGGCCAAAAAACACCATGCCCGTCTCCATATCCTCCACCTCAGCACGGCAAAGGAAACTTCACTTTTCCAAAACGACATCCCGCTTTCGGAGAAAAAAATCACCACCGAGGTATCCGTTCATCACCTGTGGTTTACCGATCAGGATTATGAGCGACTAGGCACCCTGATCAAGTGGAATCCCGCCATCAAGACCAAAAAAGACGCCGATGGCCTGTTGGAGGCACTTTTGGATAATCGCATCGATATCATCACCACCGACCATGCCCCCCATACCCTGGAGGAAAAGCAAAAGCCCTATTTCCAATCCATGTCAGGAGCGCCCTTGGTTCAACATTCGCTGGCCTGCATGCTGGAGTTTTTCCATCAGGGAAAAATAAGTCTGGAGAAAATTACAGAGAAAATGTGCCATAACCCTGCCATCCTCTACCGAATCAAAGATCGGGGATTTATCCGGGAAGGGTACTTTGCTGACCTGGTGCTAGTGGATATGAACAAGCTCTGGACGGTGAGCAAAGAAAATATATTATATAAATGCGGCTGGTCTCCTCTTGAAGGCACAACCTTCCATAGTCAGGTGCTCAAAACCTGGGTCAACGGTCAACTGGTTTATGACGATGGCCAATTCCACGATGAAATGAGAGGAAAAGCACTTGAGGTGAAATGGGAGAAGAAAAACTAACACAATTATTTTCTGGGCGAAGGCTAGTCATAGCCACCAAGCACGGAAAAGAACAGATTCTGGCTCCGATTTTTCAGGAAGCTCTGGGGATAGAAGTCATCGTTCCGGACAATCTGGACACAGACCTCTTAGGAACCTTTTCAGGAGAGGTGGAGCGTACGAATGACCCGCTCACCACTGCGAGAAAGAAATGTGAAATGGCTCTGGAACTTTCTGGAGCCGACCTGGCCATTTCCAGCGAGGGCTCATTTGGAGCCCATCCCACAGCCTTTTTTCTTCCTGCCAATGAGGAATGGCTACTCCTCCTCGATCAAAAAAATAACCTGGAAATTCACGCTCGGCATTTGAGTACGGATACCAACTTTGACAGTCGGGAATTTCAAAACCTTGAACAATTGAATGAATTTGCGCAAAAGGTCGGATTTCCGAGCCATGCTTTGATTTTGAGGAATGAAAAAGAAGGGAAATCTGAAATTTTGAAAGGAATTACAATGCAAAATGAGCTAGAGCTGTTGGCCGAAAAACTGCTGAAAAAATACGAAAAGGCCTATGTCGAAACGGACATGCGCGCTCACCTGAATCCTACCCGGATGAAGGTCATTGAGGACACCGCCTGGAAACTTTTGAAAAAAATACAGTCCTGCTGTCCAGCTTGTGAACTGCCCGGCTTTGCCGTAGTTTCTTCTCAGCCTGGACTACCTTGCAGCTGGTGCGGTAGCCCGACCCGATCCATTCAATCCCAGGTCAAAACCTGCATAGCTTGCGGGCATTCAGTGGAGACGCTGAATCCTTTTGGCAAAACCCACGAAGACCCCATGTACTGCGATCGATGTAATCCTTAAGCCTGAGAGTGGAGTTTTTTTCTCCCGCAGATTTGCGCAGAAAACTTCGCTGATTTACGCTGATTTTTTTATTTAACCTTCTAATAAACAGATAGTTGTTTCAATAATTAAATCGACCAAAACTTCTGAATTTTTCAATCTAAGGTTTTCCAGGAAAATCTATCAGTCAGATTAAGTTGAATGAAAAAACTTTTCCCGCCTGCCGTGTAGCTTACTTCCCGGGTTTGGCCAACATTTTCTCCCGAACCCCTTTAAATTTACCCGTTCTCGCCTCCAAATCACTCCTCAGTTTTTTCAAGTCTTGCTGATAAGCAGGATTGGTAGCCAGGTTGTTTTTTTCCAAAGGATCCGCACTCAGGTCGTAGAGTTCTTCATGGGCAGGGTCGTTGATATACCGAAAATATTTCCAACGCTCGGTTCGGATGGCCTCACTGGGGGCGATGATAGGTGTTTGCCAGAGATGCTCGGTTAAAAATGCTTTACGCTCCGCCAGTTTGGAGGAGTTCAGCGAAAGCCCCTGCCATTCCTTGGGCTTTTTAACTCCCGCCAAATCCAAGATGGTTGCTGGCACATCAATATTCAAAGCAAAACCTGAATTTCGCTCCCCCCCCTCTTTCCTCGGATCATACACAATCAAAGGAACCCGAAGGGAGGGTTCGTACATCAGCCATTTGCCGGCTAGCTGACGCTCACCCAGAAAATAGCCGTTGTCCCCCATCAGGATGATAACCGTATTTTCGGCCAAGCCTTTTTCCTCCAGAACCTTCCTGATTTTCCCGATTTCTGCATCCACTTCGGAGATCATGCGGTAGTAGCCTTTGACACTGTGTTGGTATTTTTCAGGAGTATCATACCTCCAGTACCAGCGTGTGCGGTTTTCACCAGTCCGTACATACTCAGGCTGGGCCATAAATTCCGAATCCGAGGCCATGATCGGATCCGGGATTTTTATATCCTGATACATCGTATCAAACTCAGGCGACCAGAAATACTGAAGGGCAGCCGGATCATGGGCATGGGGAGCACTAAAGCTTAGGGAAAGCATAAACGGCTTTTCCTTTGGTGCATTTTCGATAAAATCCATCGCCTTTTGGGCAGTGTAACGACTG
Organism: uncultured Limnohabitans sp.; assembly: GCA_964574365.1. Classification (GTDB taxonomy): domain Bacteria; phylum Bacteroidota; class Bacteroidia; order Cytophagales; family Cyclobacteriaceae; genus Algoriphagus. The sequence continues at coordinate 4,645 of CAZNND010000084.1, read as the reverse complement.
AGATGAACCGTATCTTTTTCTATGGTTTTGAAAAAGTACCCGCGGTGATCCTTAAATTTCCCGTTTCGGTCATAGTCTTCCCCTTCATCAAAAAGCTTTGGAAAGCCCGCGTAATTCACCCCGAATTTCCCGAAAAATCCGGTATGGTACCCTGCTTTTCGTAGCTCTACCGGATAGGACTGATCGATAAAAGGCTGTTTGATGTCTCCCTGACCAAAGGTGTAGCCATGGGTACGCTCATAAAGTCCCGTCAGGATGCTTGCGCGGCTAGCAGCACAGATAGGCGTAGTCACGAAGGCATTTTCAAAATAAGTCCCGGCAACAGCAAGACGATTCATCTCCGGAGTTTGAATGATCGGGTTTCCAGCAATACCCAGTGCATCCCAACGCTGATCGTCAGTGAGGATGAAGATGATGTTGGGTTGGTTTTGGGCTAAAATCTCAAACGAGAAAAACAGGAGAACAAGGATTAGTCGAAATTTTCTCATGTTCCAATTTACTCTGAAAATATTCACTAGCGCATCCTGTTGACACCTGACTCATTTCATTTTTTTTCAAAAAAACCATAGGATATTTTCCGAATCACACATTTTATTAGGATAATGCAGGACAAAATTAAGTTTACATAGAGAGCAAGCAAGCCTTTAAAAATCCCTAGTTGTGGCAAAAATTCTGGTAATCGGAAGCTCCAATACCGACCTAGTGGTCAAGACAGCCCGATTTCCCCGGCCCGGCGAAACGCTGGTTGGAGGGGATTTTTTCCTTTTTCAAGGGGGAAAAGGAGCTAATCAGGCGGTAGCGGCTGCGCGGATGGGTGCTGAGGTCACCTTTATCAGTAAAGTTGGAAAAGACCTATTTGGACAGCAAACCAAAGTGGGACTCCAGCAGGAAGGCATCTCCACCGAATGGGTTGGGGAAGATCCTGAACTCCCGTCAGGCATTGCATTGATCACCGTGAATCAAGAAGGAGAAAACCAAATTATTGTGGCTCCAGGGGCAAACGGAAACCTACTACCCGAACATCTATCAGAAGCCAACGCTGCACTTCATACTTGCGACTTTTGGCTTTGCCAACTGGAAATCCCCTTGTCCACGATTTCCTTTTTGGCCAGAAAAGCCAAGGAATGGGGCAAACAACTTATTCTAAATCCCGCTCCAGCTCATCAACTGGAGGAGTCGGTGTATAAAAACCTGTTCTTGATTACCCCAAACGAAACGGAGGCTAGTTGGCTAACGGGAATTCCCTGCGAAAGTGAATCCGACTATGTGGAAATAGCCAACAACTTCTTGCACAAGGGCGTGAAAAATGTCCTGATCACCCTGGGCGAAAAGGGAGTTTTTTTTAAAAATCCCGATCTCCAACTCCTTCTTCCTGCACCAAAAGTAGACCCTATAGATACTACGGCGGCAGGTGATGTGTTTAACGGAACACTTGCGGTAGCCATTGCGGAGGGTATGTCCTGGGAAAGCGCCATTCAATTCGCATCCAAAGCCGCATCCATTTCCGTGACCCGAATGGGAGCGCAAACATCCGCACCTTACCGTGGGGAAGTGGGTATGTAAGGAAGTGGGGAATAGTGATTGGTTATTTGAAGATTGGAAAATTGGAAGAGTAGAAGAGTGGAAGGTTGTGTCACCATTACAAGAACTTTGATATTCGATAGATCAAGCAATGATATCAACATTTAGGAAATTGCAAGATTGGAAAAACTTGTCCACCGGGGTAGATTGGAAAATTGGGTTGCCCTCTCAAAAGATTCGATATTTGAGACTCCTCTAACTAGCGTTAGGCGTTTGATTCAACAATAGGTCTCCTCTGGCAAGGCATATCAAAACCCTAAATTCCTAAGGTCATCGAAAGGGTAAGACGAAGGTTATCCCTTGAATCCGCCAAGGAGTATGGTCCATATCGATAGAATAGCCCCAGCCCGAAGCCTTGGGCTTGGAAACCAGATTTAAGTTTGATCAGATTGGCCAGTTCAAGTCCTGATTCCCAAAATCCCCGTTCCATAGTCTCAAATGAAACGAAATCATAATTTTCCGAACTACTGAGGGCTCCTATGGCAAAGCTTTGGTGAAATTTGAGCTGTGGGGCAAGGATATAATTATTCAGGTTTTTGGTAAATAATGGACCGGTCAGGTGGGCATAGCTCAAATGGACGCTCCTGTCGGATAAAAACTCGTAAATCCGCATCGTCTGCAGAAATCCAAAAAATGTAAGCGGCAAATCAAACTGATTGCTCCGTTGTTCAGACAGAATTCCAAATCCGGTATTTAGATAGGAAATCGGAAGATTGGATCCCCAAACCCGATGTGCACTCAAGTGAAATTGATTTAGGGCATTGCCGGTACTCCACTGATGTTGAATTCTCAGTTCGGTGTTCCAAAAGTCCAACTCGCCACCGAATACTCCCTGAATTGCCCTACTCAGCTTCAGCCCAACCACTGGATAAGAAAAGGTCAGAGCTACCAAGTCATTGCCAATGCGTGTATTGGACTGTTTTCCCACATAACTCAAATCCAGTCCTGCCTCTGTTGCTGTAAAATTCTCCGGGTATTCTTCCCTTGGAGCGGACTTTGCATAATCAAGGATATTGCCTCTATTTTCAACTGATCCGATCAGCCTGTACCGAAATCCCCGAAGCGGCATTTGAGTGTATTCCAAGGCATACCGCTGCAACTGATCCATACGACCGCCTTCGAAATTCCGGAAATAACCCCCTGCGGTACTAAATGAATTCCCTCTCATTAATAGGGACCTACCAATTTCTTCAATATCTTCACTGTAGCTCAGAATAAATTTGGAATCGCTTTCGGTGTTAAGAAAAAAGCACATCGCGCCTCCATATTTCCATGTCTTGTCACCAAAACCGTATCTGAGATATCCCTCCATTCTGTAAAAATCTGAAAGTGTTTCATTTGAAGACAAACCCAGGCCTAGACCAACCCGCTCATATTGATTCAGTCGAAGCAGACGGTTTGGAATAAGATCCACTGCCCCTAGTTTTACCCTTCCCGTGTTAAGATAGGCAAATAGATCAGCTCCGCGATTGAGAATCCTTTTGGTTTTTTGGTCCAGCTGATCAAAACGCTCATAGGTCAAGTACTCCCTCGCGCTTAGAGAATCTTTGCGGACTTCATTCCAGTTCATCCCTTCTTTTTCTATGTCAAAGATGATTTCCACTGCGCCAAACTTGATATTGGGATCGAGTTCGTTGACGCTGATTTCCGAGAGAAAGGTCTGATTAACCAACTTGGCTTTTCTTCCTTGAAAATCCAGTTCCTTAAAAACATAAATGCTATTCATTTGCTCGGGAAACCAGTGTTTTCCGTCAAACTTATTCTTCTGTTGAATCTCAAAAAGGATCTGTCCTGTCTGTTCAGCCGGCTTGAGGAGAAAGTTTTCAATGGCAAACTTATTGGATGAAATATAAAGCAGGCCTTTACCCAAATGATGGGATTTACCCGGCTGAGGCTGAAAGCTGATGACGTAGGATTTGCCTGACTCGGTGATCAGGCTATCCTCGAGAAAGTAGTCGTACTTTTTCATTCCATCCGGAGCTACCGGATTTACGAAAGGAATTTCAAGGATACGGATATGGTCTGTATAAACAGAAAAAGGCTGAAATGAGGTAGAAAGTGCCGCAAACATGGGGTTTTCGATACCCGAAACCTTGGAACCCTTAACCGTTTCGGTTCTCTGTCCCGGTTTTTTGAATTTTACTTCAGAAAAACTCTCGGTCATAAAAAGATGACCTCCCTTGAGTAAATTTAAAGTACTATCGTCTAATTCAGGATTTTCGACCAATCCATCCAAGGTCATGACCACCTTATTGTAACTGGAATATCGGTAGGATTCCTGCTTTTCAGGATTATTGACATCGCGGTTTTCGATGGCTTTTCGGATCAAGGGTAAGGCAGGATTTTCCCCGGCAGAAAATTCAAATTCCTCCAGATTTTGAACCGCTTGGGAAAGATACACCAACCTGTTTTTGGTAAGTTGGGCGCGGTTGATTTCTAGTTTTTTATAGCTTACATGTGAAAAAACAAGCAAGTCATTTTCCCCGAAATTGTCCAAAGAAAAACCTCCCAAAACATCAGAGATCGTCCCTTTTTGTTCATCTCCCAAGGCTTTTATATGGACGAAAGGTATGGGTTGTTTCGTGTCTTGATCGTACACATGATACATGTCCCGAGTTGACTGAGCATGGCAATAGGAGCTGAATAAATAGAATAACAACAAGAAAAAACTAATCGGAAGGCTATTTTTCGGGCGCATGTCCAAAATTATGTATAAGACGAACTAACGCAAATGCATCCGGAAGGATTTAGGACACTACCTCAATGCAGGAAAACCAAAGCTGATTAAAAAATTTTACTGATAAACGGCTGGGTGAAGGGAAAAATGTTTTTGAGGTACTAGACCCTAATGACCCGACCCATCAAGCCCCTATGGGAAATCAGAAATTTAAAGATAGCAAAATTTCTGATCCTGACTGTTTCCAAAACTTCTGGGAGGGTGCTCTTATGTGACACCTGTCTTACTTTTTTTCATGTTAAAGCTGAATAGGGAGTTCAGGCCCGGTTCTATTGAGTCAAAACTTTTTGAGTACATTCAGAAGCTAAGAATTCCGGATTTTTTTAA
>CAZNND010000083.1:0-17721 GCA_964574365.1 uncultured Limnohabitans sp. | reverse complement strand
TTTTTTGCAGAAATCCTACTTTCATTCGATTTAACAGTAACTCTTAATTTTCTCGAGGTTCACTCCTTGAAACTGGTTTATTCTTTTCACTAAGAGGGAAAAATGCTAAGTTTTAAAAGCGATTTCCCTGAGTTGCGCTATTCGTGGTTCAGGTGAATCTCCATTTCCAACAGGGCATAGCTCAAGCTTTTCCCGTGCGCATCTATGGCTAGTGAGGTGGTAACCCCGCTTTCCAGCGCATTTTCACAGGTAAAAAGTAAGGCATGCAATTCTGGAATTTCAAATCGCGTCACGGATCCTTTGAGCTGATGGGAGAGATGCTGTTTGACTTTTTCAGCGGTAACTTTTTGTGCTAAAAGATTATAGTCTTTCTCCTCAAGGGGGAAAAGTGAAAGCACAAGGGTATTTCCTTTGTCTCCGGCCCTACTATGGGCAATTGCTGCAAGTTTCCGGCTCATGATTCAAAATTTGGATGGAGGGATGGATTTCAGATCGATTTAGCAGGATTGAAACCACGCCTATTACTTCATTCAGGTATTTTCTAGCGCCTCCGCCTCCGGCAGGACCGTTGGTGTAGAGGGCTTCCACTTCCTCACCCACGAGTTGGGCAAGCGCTTTGGACCTGGATTTTCCGGCTATACGAAGTCGGATTTCATAAGGGGAAGTACCTTGGGAGAGTTGCTCTCCATGCAGGGAACTCATTCCGATGTAATCCACCCGGAATTCATCCAGTTGATGTCCGATCCGTTTGGTTATGATTTCTCCCGCAAGTTTGGCACGTTCCAAGGCATGGGCACCCGAATAGGAGATTTCTCCTTCACCCATCCAGCCTGCTTCATAACCTACACTGACTTTGAGGGATTCGGGCTTCTGTTTTCCACTTCCTCCAGTGACCTTCAGTTGGTTTGGTCCTATTTCTTCAAAGCGTACGCTTCGAAAATCTGCTGCTACGTCTGGGGTCAAGTAATTTCCGGGATCCAATACCTCATAAAGCAACTGTTCTTTGGCAGTTTGGGAATTGATCAGCCCGCCTGTATTTTCTACTTTGGAAATGATGCCGTTTCCTACCCGGCTGACTTCCACGATGGGGTGTCCGAGAATCTCCAGCTTGGGCACGGGTTTGGTGACGGGATCGGCGAAATAGCCGCCTGTAATCTGCCCTGCGCATTCCATCAGATGCCCTAATACCGTTCCTTTGCCCATGAGGTCTGCATTTTCCCTGTCCCAACCCAATTCATGAACCATCGGAGCCAAGAACAGCGAAGGATCGGCTACCCGGCCTGTTAGGATGATTTGAGCGTCAGTTGCCAAGGCCGGAAGAATTGCTTCAATACCAAGATAGGCATTTGCAGAGACGAGTTTTCCGTAGCTTTCCAGGGGTTTCCCGCCTTCTAGGCTCAGATCCTTTCCACTAATTCGGTCAAAGACATCATCTCCCAAAACCACAGCCAATTTTACTTTTAATCCCAGTCTCTCTGCGATTTCAAGTATTTTTTTGGCTCCGGCAATGGGATTGGCTGCCCCCATATTGGTGATCAGGCGGGTCTTGTGCTGGAGCAAAAGCGGAAGAAGGCCTTCGATTCTCCTTTCCAATAGCAAATCATATCCAGCATTTGGGTCTTGCTGCTTCCGTTTTTGTGCCAAGGCGATGGTACGCTCGGCAAGACACTCCAAGACGAGGTAATCCAAGTTGCCTTTTTCGGTCAGGATTAAAGCAGGCTCCAGTCGGTCTCCTGAAAACCCTGCACCACAACCGATCCTGATTGTATCCTTCATGTCAGATCGAAATAATTCCCAGAATAACAGAAACCATCAACATTACCAAGGTGACCAAAAAAGCCAGAGGGATCGTCTTTCTCTGATGATCTCCCAGTTCTACACCTGCCAGACCTACCAATAAAAAAGTCGATCCGGTCAGTGGACTGATTGGGAAACCGGTAGTCATCTGTCCCAAAATCGCGGCTTGCCCAACTTCCAGCCCACTCGCTCCAAATGTGGTAGCAGTAGAGGACAATAAGGGTAAAATCCCGAAATAGAAGGAATCCGGATCGAAAAGTAAACTCGCAGGCATGGCTACCAGTCCTGTCATCAAGGGGAGTTGTCGGCCCAGCTGCTCAGGAAGAATGGTCTGTACCGTCCCCGCCATGGCCTCCATCATTCCGCTTCCCTTTAGGATTCCGGTGAAGCACCCTGCTGCAAAAAGGATGCTCGCCATCAGCATGGCCTCTTTGGCATGGGCATCAATCCGTTTTTTTTGTTCTTCCACTTGTGGGAAATTGATCAGCAGTGCTAAAGCAAAGGCCGCCATGAATACCACCTGCGGTGGAGCCCAAGCTCGAATGATCCCGGCAATTGCGAACAGGACGAGTAAAATATTGATCCAAAACAGCTTGGGACTATGGAGGGGATTGAAATTGCTTTCGTTTTCTGGAAAAGTCGGCTCAATTTGGGGTTTAAAGTCGTTTTTTTCCTTTTTTCCCAAGAAAAATGCGATTCCAAAAACCGTCACCAATCCCGTTAGCAAAGGAATTACCATGGGATTGAAAAGATCGGTCACCGGAACATTCAGCGCCGTGGCTGCCCGGATTGTGGGGCCACCCCAGGGAAGCATATTCATCGTGCCGGCAGCAAGAGCCACAATACAGGCTAAGGTTATCCGCTTCATTCCCAACTGATCGTAGATCGGAGCCAGTGCAGGAATGACCACCAGAAATGTTACCGCTCCGGACCCGTCCAAATGGACCAGCATTGCCAAGAGGGCTGTTGCCAGGGAGATTTTCACCGGATCATTTCCGGCCATCTTTAAAAGGCGGTCGATGATGGGCTGAAAGGTGCCCGCATCCAGTAGTATCCCGAAAAAGAGAATGGCAAATACAAACATCACCCCGGTTGGGGCTATGGTCTGAACTCCCTCTCCGATTAGTTGGGGAAGCTCCGCAGTTTTTCCTGCTAACATTCCTGTACCGATCGGCACCAGGATCAGTGCGACAATAGGGGAAGCTTTTTTGGTGATTACCAAAAAGAGCAAAAGCAAAATTGTGAACAATCCTAGAAATGCCAGCATACCTATCGATTCAGACTTTCCATGAATTTCATCTGCGCCCAATACGGCATCGCCCTGGTTTTTATGTTGTATCCCAGTTCGATTACTAGTGGGTTTTCAGGATCAAAAATAGGCCATTCTTGCAAACCCGGTCCATTCGGGTTTCCTGTTTTTACAAAGTTGACCCAATAGTCCGACATGTTTTTTTCCAAGTCGTAGTCCACCTGCTCAAATGGTCGGTTCCAGTTTCTTAAGGTGTGTAGGGCATAGCTAAATTCCGCCGAGTGAAAAGCCCCGTAATTTGGCTCTCCGGGGGGCACCCTGGTGAAATAATAGACATAGGCGTCATTTAGCCCTTTTTCGGTTTGTATCTTTGCCCAGGTATAATTTTGGAAACCAAAACCGAGAATTCCGATGGTTTTAAGGGTTTCTTCGAGTTCAATTTCATTGCCCGCGGGAAACAGCTCTAAATATTCTCCGGCACGACCTCCAAACTGCTTTTTAGCATTGGCCTTAAATTCGGCGGGAGTGGTGGAGGGGGGTCCGGAGACCCTGTCATCTGCATTCCACCCGGTCAGTAAGGGTACATCCGAAAAGGCCCCATTTTCAAAAGCCTGGCGTACTCCAGGTAATACCTTGCTGTCGATTACCGGCCCAAATCTGCCCGGGATTTTTAATAGACTGTCTGCAGGAATATTCCGAAGGTCAGCCAAGGTGATTTCCAGCGTGTCTGTCAATTGCTTTCCCCTTTCTTCCGCTCCTTGAATTCCGGAAACCAAGCCTGTACCTCGATTAAACATGCCACCGCTTTGGGCAATCGCCCGGTGAAATAGTCCTTTTGCCTTAGGCGAAACTACTAAGGCATTCACGCTGAATGCACCTGCAGATTGCCCGGCAATCGTCACCTGATCCGGATCACCTCCAAAAGCGGCGATATTTTTTTTCACCCATTCCAAACCTGCAATTTGATCGAGCAGCCCGTAATTGCCAGAGGTTTGATCGGGATTTTCTGCACTGAGTTCAGGGTGTGCGAAAAAGCCTAACATGCCCACCCGGTAGTTGAGTGCCACGACCACGATTCCTTTTTTCGCCAGGTCCTCTCCATCATAAAGCGGCACAGTATTGCCCCCTGAGCTGAAGCCTCCTCCATAAATCCAAACCATAACTGGAAGCTTTTCATCCGTCTGTTTTGCCGGAGTCCAAATGTTGAGGTATAAACAGTCTTCGGAGATGAGATCCTTAGGAATCAAAAACTCTTCAGACCAGGCAAAAAAAGGTGCCGGTGGATTTTGCATCGGTGCAGCGGGATTTTCAGTGCAGGCCTTGATGCCTTTCCAAGACTGAACAGGCTGAGGTGCTTTCCATCGTAGCGCAGCTAGTGGAGGGGCAGCAAATGGTATTCCTTTGAATATTTTTACCTGACCGCTAGAGTCGGTTTTTCCGGAAATCAATCCTCCCTCCACTGCCACCGAATGGATTGAAAGGAGTGTTGGATTTTTTGATTTCCCACAGGATAAAAAAAGAAGGCCTATCGTTGCGATGAGCAGGAATGGGCTTTTAAGCATAGTTTAGGGGATTTTGAATCGGTAGAGATAGGGTGCTTTATGGCTTTTTCCGGTGAAAAGCTTATCATGACGGTCGAGAATATCAAGGCTAAGCATCTTGCGTTGAAAGCTGGTCCTTCGCAATTTTTGTCCCAAAATTGCTTCATACACCTCTTGGAGCTCATTCATGGTAAAAAGTTCAGGCAACAGATTCCCTCCAATCAGCTTGCGATCCAGGTTGTCCCTGAGGGTGTAAAGTGCTTTCTCAACGATTTTTTGATGGTCAAAAATCAATTCGGGTAGCCTATCTATCTCATACCAAGCGATCGAATCTGAAAGTGAGTCAGGTGTCAGACTTACTTTTTCATAATTGGTAAGCGCATAATAGGCTATGGAAAAAAAGCGGTCAAGCATCCAATAATCGGCCGGGACTTCATTACCTGTGGCTTCCAGAATGGTTCGCATTTTTTCAGGTTGAAACCGGTCCAAGTCTCCAAATGTGTGGAATTGCTCCAGATAGATTTCCTTCAGGCCTGTTCGTTCAAATAGTCCGCGTTTGACAGCCTCTTCTAAATTTTCCGTTTTCTCTACAAAACCACCCGGGAGGGCAAACCACCCGGTGGCATGGTATTCCATTAACAAAATTTTTAGTTTTCCTTTTGAAAAACCAAAAACTACGGAATCATAGGCTATATGCGGTATGTATTGGGATACTTTGGGTAAAGGCATGGAAGATTAATTCTCTTCTAAGTAAGTAGGAATTTTCTGGAGAAGCAATTAACATTGTTTCATACGGATACATTTAAAATCAACGAATCCGTATTCATGAAAATACTTTTCATTTGTTTGGCTTTAGCATCTTTCTGTTTATCAATGGTGTACGCTCAGAGTAATAATTTTATGTCGGTGCAGGCAAGGATCCAAAATGGAATTGTCGAAGGGAATTTCAACGTGACGAACGGGGTTTCAACCTATTTTGGGATTCCATTCGCAAAACCTCCAGTCGGAGAACTTCGCTGGAAGGCTCCCGTACCGGCATAAAATTGGTAGGGGGTGAAAATGACCAAAAAGTTCAGTCCAAGGCCGGTTCAAGGATTGGTATTTGGAGATATGAATTCCAGATCGGATGGAATATCTGAGGATTGTTTGTATTTGAATACTTGGACTCCTGCCAAAAGAGATAGCAGGGATTTACCGGTGTTGGTGTATTTCCATGGCGGTGGATTCGTGGCTGGGGATGCTTCCGAGCCCCGATACGATGGGGAAGCGATGGCCAAAGAGGGGGTGGTGGTGGTTTCGGTGAATTATCGCTTGGGAGTGTTTGGTTTTTTGTCACATCCCGAATTGAGTGCTGAAGCTCCTTACCAAGCTTCCGGAAATTATGGACTGCTGGATCAGACTTTGGCCTTGCGCTGGGTGAAGGAAAATATCGCATCATTTGGGGGTAATCCAAATCAGGTGACCATTGCCGGTGAATCTGCAGGTTCGATTTCGGTTTCCTATCAAATGGCTTCCCCACTTTCCCGCAACTTGGTTCATGGAGCGATCGGAGAAAGCGGAGCAGGGATTAATCCGACCTTGTTTCCTGTTTCTCTCCAGGAAGCCGAAAAAACTGGAGTAGAATTTCTGGCTAAATCGGGCATTAAATCCATTACTGAAGCAAGAAAAATGTCTGCAAAAGATCTCTTCGAAATTTATCAGGAGTCGGGCCGGTTTGGTTTTCCTGCTGTTATTGATGGCTACCTGCTTCCCAAATCACTTCCTGAAATCTTCCGAGCAGGCGAACAGGCCCAAATCCCCCTTTTGCTAGGTTGGAATTCGGCAGAGATTCCCGGAGAGGGATTTATGCAGGACAAACCCTACACAAAAGAAGCCTTTGTAGAAAATGTTAAATTGGCTTATCCGGAAAATGCCGAGGAGGTTTTGGCTTTGTGTGCTCACGAAACACCCTATCAGGTAGAATATTCCGCAACTGATTTGGCTTCGGATCGATTCATCGTTTACAGTACATGGAAATAGTTTGACCTACACCGAACCCACAGCAAGCAGCCCGTTTACCGCTATTTGTTCAGCAAACTTTCTCCTCCCTTGGTTGAAAAAACGCTGACAGCAGGTCTTGCCGGAGGTACCGTTCGAAATGAAAATACTGTCCCCACACCCAAGCAAATCGGAGCAAGACATGCGGCTGAAATCGAGTATGCACTGGGAAATCTTCACTTAGTAAAGGAATTTGCATGGACTTCCGAAGACTGCAAAGCATCCAAGACTATGTTTGATTACTTCACCAATTTTGTAAAAACAGGCAATCCGAATGGGGGAGAAAATCCCTATTGGTCTGCGGCTAAGTCTGGAGAAAACAGTCCTCCGGTGATGGTGATTGATATTGATTCCAGGGAAACGAAAGCAGTGCAGGACGCCCGACACCTGTTTCACGACAAGTTTTATAAAAACCACAAGTAAGCGCTAAAGACGGTTTGCTGTTTAACAGGAACGAGTATTTTTAGATCATAGCCAGTTTATTTAATATTCTTAAAAACAAGCTGGTGCTTCAATACCGTTCTGAAGATATGCTGCTCCAAAAATCCTCCGCTTGGTTTGGCTTGGTACCAGTTAACATAGCCAAAATCCAAACTGATTCGATAGGAAATCTCCAAAGAAATATCCGCCGAAATCCTGTTTTGGTCGAAGGAAAAGTTGCCTATTCTCCCTCCGGTCATTGCCATGATCTCATCTCCAAGTTTTAAGCTGAGGGATTTGCTGGTGGAGATTTTGGCCAAGGGAAAAATGACCTGGATTCGATACCTAAACCGTGTAGCAGAAAAGTAATACCCCTCCTCTAGCCCGGAATTTTTAGCATTTAGGTTTTGAAAGTACCTAAGTTCTCCCCGTAGCCGATGGTCGAAGGTGATCGGCCCGCAAGGAATTCTGTAATTAAATTCACCATGAGGCCGCAATTCGGGTTGAGTAAAAGCAGGTTGATTGGAAGATCCGTCCCTGTGAAATAAAAACAAGCTTCCGCCCAGGGCATAATTCATTCTGGAATTTAGCCTTTTGTGAAACCGGGTTCGGATCAGAAATTGGCTTTGCTCGAGTGGGTTTACCAAGTGTCTTTCCATAAGCTCGGTTTCGTTGAACCATTTTTTTGAGAGCCCCGCATTGAACGTATAGCCATACCAAAGCGCCTGATTGCTTGTGTTTTGACCCAGTGCTGTGGAGATAACGGCTGAGTAAAGGAGATAGAAAAAGAGAAAAATGCGGAGGTCGAACTTCATGATTTCTGGAGCTATGATACCAATTTCTCCCAAAAATCATCGGTGACAAAAGTCTCATTGCTGCTTATTAAGAAGGAACTAAATCCTACCGAGGTGTCCAAATTCGGAGACCAAGTCCGATGAAACCTTGTGCGAATCAAAAATGGGCTTTGCTGAAAAGTTGCGACAAGTTGCCGGTTTTGGATTTCGGTGATATAATACCAGGAGTTTGAAATCGGGTGGGTGACAAAATATCCGTACCCTATCACCTGCTGATTTGCATGCTGTACGAAAGTGGTGATCGGTACGGATAGCCAAAAACAAAAGGATATAGTAAGCTTAATAGGCTTCATTTTTGGAAAGTGAAGCCAAAATTATTAAAATCCTATTAAATCTATAGGGTAATATTTTTATTTAATAGGCAAATATGGGCTTGCCTCCTTCGCAGGTAACCGCCCGTGGTGCCACTACAAGCATACAGTCTGAGACTATGTTGTTTTTCAGGTTATACTCTTTTTGCCCTTGAGTAAATAGATTTACCAATTCAAGAAACTGTTTTTCTACACTTTGGTGGTAGGCAATGTAGCGGATTGGACCACCGCAGGCCTTGCTACCCATGGGTGTGAATTTCCATTCAATGGAATTGGTACAGTTGACGGATTCGGAAAGGGCGATTATTTCTTTTTCCAAACTTGCCAAGTCCAAATCAGTTCTAGGATTCGCTGAATCTTCGCAGCTAAAGCTGACCAAAAGAATAAGAATGGGGAGCCAAATCAGGTTTTTCATGGTGCACTTGTTTTTTATCAGAAACGAGAGTAAAAAGAAAATCGCTACATTTTTTACAGAATTTTTATTGAATCGACCTTGTCAAAGAGTATTATCCGCATAGTTCAAAGCTGTAATTTTTTTAGTACGTGAATTAAAGAAATTGTTCGGGGAAATGAAATGATCTGGACTTTCTCGGATAGTTTTGATAAATGGAAATAGAATTACTTTGCGCCTAGCGCGAGGAATAGCTTTGGGAATTACAACTCGAATCCTACCTCAAGTAAATAATTTTTTTCCGCCAAGTTGCGGAGTTATAAATAAAAATTATGTGTATCCAGGTAATTGCATGTAGGAATTTTTTCTCAGAATTTCCCTTAATCTAAAGTTCAATTACTAGTTTTCATCTTAGAGCCAAAATATTAACTAATGGAATGAATACCTTTGGTTAATCCTATTTTGGTTGGTTCGTGTAAATATCATGATAACTGATTTTTATTTCACCAACTAGGGAAATAATTAAAAACCACATCGTCACATAGAAAACATAGTGGAAAGCGATATCCTTTGTAATAGACTTACACTATGCTTCTTAGCCAAATTAAAATAAAACATGGGGCTTTTCGGCCTTAGAAAACATTTTCCAAGTGAGGGATGTGACTTTTGTGATTAATTCTTTTACCTGTTCCTTTTCATTTAATTGGATAGCTCAATTCTTTTAAACTCATCCCATTTACGAACGCAGCAGCAATTACCGGAAAGACACTTTTCCCTGATTCATGTCCTAGACAAAATAATGTAACCTTTCGTGCAATCAAGTGGATCCAAATATAAAAAAACCACCCGTTTCCAGGTGGTTCAGTAATGCGTATAGCAACCAAAGCTGCTATTGAATCATCGCTATTCAGGATTTTCATAAAGAACACCAAAATTATATCTAGTATTCTCTTGCCTCTCGTCTCTAATCTATTCTCTTGTCTCCAATCTCTCGTCTCTTGCCTCTTGTCTCTAATCTCTTATTTCTAGTTCCTCACACCACATCTTCGCCTCTCAGCTTCAAGACCGCACCTTCCAGGATATCTCCTATCCGGATTTGGCAAGCTAGTCTGGAAGTAGGGTAATATTCCGGTAGGTTTTCCAGTTGGTCGAGTTCCACATCGGTGGCATCACCAAGTCCTTCTTTTCCTTCCAGAATCTCCACGTGGCAGGTAGCGCAGAGAGCCATTCCTCCACAAGTTGCCAAAACAGGATATTCGGAGGCTTTCAAAATCTCCATTAGACTGAGCCCCATGTCTGCCGGAGCTTCTACCTCCTGACGGTTGCCGTCATGGTCTTCTACGGTAAATTTGATCATTGCTTTGAAGGGTTAGAATGCATTCACACCATTTACAGTGGTGTATTTGAAGCTTAATTTTTGATCTGGATAGACGTATTTGAAGGCCGAGTGCATCATAATAGCGGCCTCATGGAATCCACAAAGTATGAGTTTCAATTTGCCGGGGTAGGTATTAATGTCCCCGATAGCATAAATCCGTTCCACGCCGGTGGAATAGTCTCTGGTGTCCACCTCGATTGCGTTTTTGTCAATGCTCAATCCCCAATCGGCGATTGGACCAAGTTTAGGGCTCAACCCAAATAAAGGAATGAGGTAATCTGCCTCAATGCTAAGATCCTGCTTGTTTTTGTCTTCCAGGATAACTTGCTCCAGCTTCCCGTTTCCGGTCACTTCCTTCAGGTTGGCAGAAAGGATCAGGTCAATTTTACCGTTGTTAGCCAAGTCAAATACTTTGGAAGCAGAATCAGGCGCTCCGCGGAACGTTTCATTTCTGTGAACCAAGGTTACTCTCTTCGCTACTTTGGCCAGGAAAATCGTCCAGTCCAAGGCAGAGTCACCTCCTCCTGCGATCACCACGTTTTTGTCACGGTAGGTTTCCGGATTTTTGACCATGTAGGTGATTCCCTTGCCTTCAAATTCTTCCAGGTTTGTCAATACTGGTTTCCTTGGTTCAAAACAACCCAAACCTCCGGCAATGATGATGACTTTGGCATGCACGTGGGTTTTGTCGCTTGTTGTTAAGATAAAGCTGCCATCTTCCTGTCTGTCGAGGTGATCCACCCGTTCACCCAGGGTAAAGGTAGGTTGGAAGGGCTTGGCCTGTTCCATCAGATTATCAACCAAATCTTGGGCTTTTATTTCGGGGTAACCGGGAATGTCGTAGATAGGTTTCTGTGGATAAATTTCGGACAACTGACCTCCGATCTGAGGCAAGGCATCAATCAGGTGGCAGCGCATCTTGAGCAGTCCAGCTTCAAAAACAGCAAATAGCCCTACCGGTCCGGCGCCGATGATGCAAAGGTCAGTATGGATCATATTGGTATTCATTTTTTTGTGATCGTGCAGGTTTGAGATTGTTTCGCTTAATAATAATTAGTGTGACAACTGATTTACTCGTCAAAAGTTTGGCCATCCAGATTTTGGTAGATGGTGTTCAGGATTCGCTTAAATTCTTCAAAATCGCTTTCATTGAGGTTTTCCCAAGCTTTTTCCCTGATTTCCAATACTTTTGGTTTAAGCTCAGAGACTTTTATCAAGCCACTTTTCGTGAGATGAAGTTGGAAACTTCTCCGGTCCATGGGGTGGGTAATGCGTTCTACATAGCCCTTTTTGCAGAGTAAATCGATGATCCGGGTAAGGGTAGGATGGTCCTTAAACACCAAATTGGCGAGCTCAGTCTGGCTTAAAAGTTCGTGTTCCGAGAGGTTTTTCAGGATGAGCCATTGATCCACTGTGACATCAAAGTCTCCCTGCTTGAACTGTTGCTGGGCATATTGCTTTACTTTTCGAGCCGTGCGGTCCAAAAGAAAAGAATACCGAGCATATAGTTCCTGTGTCATACCAATTGTTAGTGTGACAAATATATGGAATTTATCAAACTCATTTTATTTTTCTTTTTCAGGAAGGATTCTGATAGCGGAGGAAATCAGCTTTGGGTGTCTTTTCTATATAAAAATACAAATAAATCGCAGTCCAACCGACTCCAGAAAAGAGGATAAAAAAATCCCGGCCAAGGAATACAGAAACGCTACATTCAGACCGGGATAAAAATTTTACTTCCAACCTATTTATTTCAGGACTACACTCCGTGTGCCATGTCCACTACTTTTCGGACTTGTTTCCAGTCAATGTTTCCCAAAAGTGCACATTCGGCTCCAAGGATAAACTGTTCCGGAGCATTTGCCAAAACCTTGCGTACCTCATTCGAAAGTATTTCCGGGGAGCTTTGGGAAATTGGCCCTCTTTTTTCCATTCCCCCAAAAACCGGTCTATTGAACTGTTTGTAGATGTCGGAAGGCTGTAGCGTTTGATTGGCGACCTTCATGGAACAGTTGACAATATGGCCCGGGTAATCGGTAAATGGGGAAAGGTTGTCGTAATCTCCCACGTAGTCACAAATGTGAAGCACATTGCATTCGCAGGCTTCGTTGATTCGGTTCATCAACACCAGGTCGTAGGGCTTGACATAGGTATTAAATGTAGCGGAATCCTGAAACCTGAATCCTTCACCCCCTTGTGTGGAAGATAGAAAACCATCCACGCCCAATTTGATGCATTCGTTCGCGAAGATCAAGGTGCTCTCCAGGATGATGTCCATTCCCTTTTTCACTTTTTCAGGATCTGCCTTCAGGTGTGCAGTCAATACCTCTCCAGTCGCTGCATGTCCTGCGCACATGAAGGGAGAATAGAGAGTCGCAATGACCGGAGCTGATTTTTTGCCTTTTTTGACCAATTCCTTGACCACATACAGCTGCTTTTCATAGAAATCCTTTTTGTAAAAAGGGATAGTAGCCCAATCCTCAGGCTTTTTGATGGTGTTGAGCAAAGGGAATTCTGCCTCGTACTGAACTTTGATAAAGTCCATATCAATGGTTTGGAAATATTCCAAATGTCGGTTTACAGCTGCATCCCCTGTCTTGTACCCTTCCCCAAAGTGGACAAAAAAAGCGCTTGGAACGTATCCGTCCAGTTTTTTCCCTTCGATCAAAGAGAAAATAGCATCCCGCTTATTGATCTGCTTTCTTGCTCTAGCTGTATCCAGCGTCCAAGCTCCTGCGTATGTGGAGACAGATAGGGCTCCCAAGGACATGAGAAATTTTCTGCGGCTTTCTGGGTTCATGGTTTTTTCTTTGGTTAATTTGATTCCAAGATAAACAATATTCTGAATTCCAGTTTCTTGCAGCCTTAAAATTTGAATAGGTTCCCCATCTCTTTATCTCTCTATCTTTTTATCTCTTTATCTCTCTATCTCTCTATATCCTTATCTCCCTATCTTTTTTCAAAATCTTTTTTAGTAAAAACCGCAACTATCCATTCTTTTTTCTTGCGGTTCTTCATTGTTTCTGAAAAACCGATAATTTACACTCATGAAAAATTGGATCTTGTTTTTTCTTTGTTGGGTCTCCATTTCGAGTTTTGCTCAGGAAAAACCCTTGAAAATCGGAGTAGCCGGACTGAATCATGGGCATGTAGGCTGGGTATTTACAGCCAATAAACGTGGCGATGTGCAAATTGTGGGAATTGCTGAACCCAACAGGCAATTGGCGGAGCGGTACATCAGGCAGCATGGGTTGTCTGCCAACTTGGTATTTAATTCGTTGGAGGAAATGCTCGAAAATACTCAACCGGAGGCGGTCACAGGATTTGGGACGACCTTTGCCCACTTGGAAATCGTCCAAGCCTGCGCTCCGAAAGGTATCCATGTGATGGTGGAGAAACCTTTGGCAGTAAGCTTTGCCCATGCAAAAGAAATGGCGGATTTGGCCAAAAAACACGGGATACACTTGCTTACCAACTATGAAACTTCCTGGTATGCGACCAACGAAAAAGCATATCAACTTTTCCGGGAAGGGAAAATCGGTGAGGCCAGAAAAATAGTTGTTCGTGACGGGCATAGAGGGCCAAAGAAAATCGGTGTAGGATCCGAATTTTTGGACTGGCTTACCGACCCCGAACTCAATGGTGCCGGAGCTTTGATGGACTTTGGCTGCTACGGGGCAAATCTTAGTACCTGGCTTTTGGAGGGCCAAAAACCGCTTTCCGTCACAGCCATCACCCAGCAACTCAATCCAGCAGACAATCCCAAGGTAGATGACGAAGCCACCATCATTCTAACTTATCCCAAGTCCCAAACCATCATCGAGGCCTCCTGGAACTGGCCGATTGGAAGAAAAGATATGGAAATTTACGGCTTGACCGGAGCGATTTTCGCAGACAATGCTAAGCAATTGCGAGTGCGCATGGCCAAAGGATACGATGGGTATGAGGAGGAAAAGCTGGAATTGGGTTCCCGACAGCCTCCCTTCAATGATCCGTTTTTGGTACTGAAATCAGTGGTGCGTGGAAACACTAAGCTCATGTCTTTTGACCCATACAGCCTTGAGAATAATTTGATAGTCATGGAAATCCTCGATGCTGCAAGAGAAAGTACAGCTATGGGAAAAACCATTTTTCTTTCAAAATAACCATATCCATGAACACTAAACTACTTTTTCTCATTTTCTTGGAGAGTTGGCCTTTGCGGAGCTTTTCTCAACAACAAACCTATTGCAACCCCATTAGCCTGGACTATGGCTATACCCCCATCCCCAACTTTTCTGAATGGGGGAGGCACCGAGCCACAGCCGATCCGGTAGTGGTCAATTACAAAGGGACATTCATTCTTTTTTCTACCAATCAATGGGGCTACTGGACCAGCACGGATATGCTCAATTGGAAGTTCCATTCTCGGCTTTTCCTTCGTCCTTGGAACAAGGTGTATGATGAACTCTGTGCCCCCGCAGTAGGCATCGTGGGAGATACCGTTTTGGTGATGGGTTCGACCTATGAAAAGGATTTTACCATCTGGATGAGTACCAATCCAACTGCCAATGAATGGAAGCCCTTGGTGGAGAAATTTGAAATTGGGGGCTGGGATCCGGACTTTTTCACCGATGATGATGGACGGCTATACCTGTATAATGGCAGTTCTAATCGGTATCCCTTGTATGGAATCGAGTTGGACCGAAAGACCCTGGATCCTATCGGTACCCGAAAAGAACTCTACCTACTCGAGCCGGACAAATACGGTTGGCAGCGCTTTGGCGAACACATGGACAATACCTTCCTCGATCCCTTCATGGAAGGGGCGCATGTCACCAAGCACAACGGGAAATACTACTTGCAATACGGAGCCCCAGGAACCGAATTCAGTGGCTACTCGGATGGGGTGGTTGTGGGACCGACGCCTCTGGGACCTTTTACCCCTCAGTCTGATCCCCTGAGCATGAAGTTGGGCGGTTTTGCCAGAGGGGCAGGACATGGAAGTACCTTTATGGACAATCAAGGGAAATACTGGCATATCAGTACGATCATGATTTCGGTGAAAAATACCTTTGAGCGACGATTGGGCATCTGGCCTGCGGGTTTTGACAAAGACGATGTGATGTGGAGCAGTATGGCTTTTGGTGATTATCCGCACTACCTTCCCGGAACTGAAAATGCAGGAAAATTCACCGGTTGGATGTTGCTCAACTACGACAAGCCCATGGCAGTTTCTTCGACTTTGGGAGGATTTACCGCAAATAAAGCCAATGATGAAGACCTGAAAACCTACTGGAGTGCCTCTTCTGGAACTAAGGGCGAATGGATCCAAACCGATCTTGGTCAAATTAGCACCGTCCGTGCCGTGCAAATCAACTATGCCGATCAGGATGTGGATCAGGATCGTCTTGGAAAGCGGACAGAACAATTTCACCAATATACCCTGTACCATTCTTTGGATGGGAAAAAGTGGGAAGTGCTAGTGGACAAAAGCAAGAATACCACCGATATCCCCCATGAATATGTGGAACTGAAAAGTCCGGTGAAAACCCGGTTTCTCAAGCTGGAAAACATCCACATGCCGACGGGGAAATTTGCGATCAGTGGTTTTCGGGTGTTTGGCAAGGGGGGAGGAGCCAAGCCGGAAAAAGTGAAGCAGTTTATGGTTTTCCGCACGGAAAAAGACAAGCGGAGCGCCTTTATCAAATGGTCCCCCATGTCGGATGCCTATGCCTATAATTTGTACTATGGCACCGCTCCCGACAAACTCTACACGTCCATCATGGTCATGGGCAACAATGAATACTGGCTCAAAACCCTCGACCGCACCAAAACTTACTATTTTACCATCGAAGCCATCAATGAAAACGGGACGAGCGAGTGGTATGAAATTCAGAGAGTTGAATAGAAACAAGATGTTAGTGAAAGTATCAAGTAGCAGGTATCAAGTATCAAGACACAAGAAACCAAAGACAAGACCACGGAGCGGTCAAACCTTTCAATAACTTGTCCGCCGTGGCGGAGCCCCGGGTAAGGAGCCTCTACCGATGAGCTTGCGATTCCTCCTTCGGCGGACAGGCCTCCTTCGGCGGACAGGAATCGGGACTGGACGACGCAACCTGGGGTAAAAAAACCGTATCAACGCCCCAAGCGCCGGCGCAGAATTATCCCAGATCCAGCAGTTCCTTCGCCGGCAAGAAGGGAGGAAAATGGAGATAGGAGATAGGAGATAAAGAGATAAGAGATTTCTGATTCCAGTTGAATTACCAAATTGGTTTCAATCTCTCAATAGCCCCCAGCTTTAGCTGGTGGGGGGGGGGGGATAAATTTAAAAAAATGCAAGCGCCGGGGTAAAATCCAGATTGAATTAGGATATTAGAATTCCGGCAAGAAGGGGAGGTATAAATTATCAAATTCAATTATCAATTATCAAATTCAATTATCAATTATCAAATTCAATGATCAATTATCAAATTCAATGATCAAATTTCAAACTCAATTATCAATAATTAACCAATAACTCATTATCCGAGATGAAACACCTACTTTCCCTACTTATCCTTTTGCACTTCGGGTTTCAGGCCTTTGGCCAGAACCAAACGAAAGCGCGGTTGACCCAATTGATGGAAACAAATCCAGTGATGGGCCTTTCGGTGGCAGTGGTGAAGGATGGGAAATTGGTTTATACCGATGCCTTGGGTTGGAAAGAAGAGGGGAAAGTGCCACTTCAGCCTTCGGATATGTTTCGGATCGCTTCGATCTCAAAATCGTTCTCGGCTACCTCCATCATGCAGTTGGTCGAAAAAAAGAAGCTTACCCTGGATGCTGATGCAAGCGAACTGATTGGTTTCAAGGTGCGGAATCCCAAGTTTCCGGACACCGTCATCACCTTGCGGATGCTGCTTTCGCATACGTCAAGCCTCAACGATTCCGAAGGCTATTTTACCTTGGATGCGATTAATCCAGCCAAGAATCCCAACTGGGAGAAGGTGTACAATGCCTATGAACCCGGAAAAGGCTATCAGTATTGCAACCTGAACTTCAACATGGTCGGAACGATCATTGAAAAGTATTCTGGTGAGCGATTTGACCACTACGTCAAGAACCACATTCTGGAACCGCTAGGCTTGTATGGAGGGTACAATGTGGATGAATTGGATAAGTCTAGATTTGCCACACTTTATAATTACTCCAGGGATTCGTCCAAATTTATCCCTTCACCGGCAGCCTATACTTCAAGGAAGACCGAATTAGCCAACTACCAAATGGGCTACAGTACACCGATTTTTTCTCCCACGGGAGGGATGAAAATCTCTGCCCCCGATTTGGCCAAGTATATGATCATGCACATGAACTTTGGCAAAGGGGAAAAGGCCAAGATCATATCCAAAAAGAGTGCTCAGGAGATGCAGACTCCACTTTCGGCTGATGAAAACTATGGTTTGGCGCTTTGGAAAACAGACAAAATGATCTCAGGAGTGGAACTGACCGGACATACGGGTTCGGCTTATGGATTATTTAGCGCAATGTTTTTTGACCCGGATAAAAAGTTTGGCTTTGTAGTCATTACGAACGGCTGTGATCCAGTGGAAGAAGAGGGCTACATCCGTGTGGTTCGTCAGGCCGTGAATGTACTTTACGAGGAGTGGATAAAAAAATGAGGGGAAAAATGCGCAAGGAAATCGCTTTTAACATTTGTTCAATAAAAGTGTGGATCAAAGGAATCGAGAACCTTACTTTTGAAAACTTGTGGATTTAAAC
>CAZNND010000082.1:17733-17874 GCA_964574365.1 uncultured Limnohabitans sp. | reverse complement strand
CTGGTTTTTTTTCAGTCGGACGGAAAAATGGTAAGTTTTAAAAGCGATTTCCCTGATGCCTTTGGCATTTTACCTGGTACGTTGGGGATTCAGCATTCGGGGAGGCACACGCTTTGTCTCCAAATTTTTGCTGTCAAAATC
>CAZNND010000082.1:0-17633 GCA_964574365.1 uncultured Limnohabitans sp. | reverse complement strand
TAATTGCACCTGCCTTCAGCACGTATAGGCCCCATGAAATCTACCTTACCCAGAATTGAATTCTGGGCTGGGACAGGCAATGCCTTTGGCATTTTTTCCCGGCTCGTTGAAGATTCAGCATTCGGGGAGGCACACGCTTTGTCTCCAAATTTTTGCTGTCAAAATCAAAACTAATTGCACCTGCCTTCAGCACGTATAGGCCCCATGAAATCTACCTTACCCAGAAATGAATTCTGGGCCGGGACAGGCAATGCCTTTGGCATTTTAGCGGATAAACTTTTCGTAAAGTTTCTCTAATCCCTCCGTTCTATGTTTCCAATCTTGGTTCTTGTGTCTAATGTCTTGCTTCTACTTTCACCCTTCCCCTACAATCAGCTTAAATCCTTCCCCGTGCACGGTAATGATCTGTACTTTGGGATCGTCTTTAAGGATTTTTCGGATTTTGCTCAAATACACATCCATGGAACGCGCGTTGAAATAGCTGTCATCGCCCCAAATTTGCTTTAGTGCATGGCTTCTATTCACAAGTTTATTCACTTCAGAAGCCAATAAGCGGATCAGTTCATTTTCTTTCGAGGTAAGCTTATGTTTTCCGCCTGGTCCCTCAATATACTGCTCATCATAGTGAAGTATAAAGTCACCAAAGGAGTATGTCTTAAGCGGGACCACCACTGTTGATTTTTGAGTTCTCCGTAATATGGCATTGATTCTAAGGAGTAATTCCTCCATGCTAAAGGGTTTGGTGAGATAATCATCCGCCCCGATTTTTAGACCTTCAATGATGTCATCTTTTTGGTTTTTAGCCGTTAAGAAAAGGACAGGTAAATCTTCTTGAACCTTTTTGATTTCTTTTGCCAAAGTAAATCCGTCTTTCTTTGGCATCATGATATCTAAAAGGCACAGATCATATTTGTCTTTCTTGAATTTGTTCCAGCCCTCTTCCCCATCCCGGCACAGCGTGGTATCATACCCTTTCATTTGAAGGTATTCCTGTAGAATATCACCGAGATTTGGATCATCCTCAACGACTAAAAGTTTTGCTTTGCTCATTGTTTTCTGGGTAGTTTAATAGTGAAAATACTTCCTTTTCCGGCTTCAGACTGTACCAAGATTTCCCCTTGGTGTGCTTCCAACATGGTTTTTACATACGATAGTCCAAGTCCAAACCCTTTCACATCGTGTACGTTTCCGGTAGGAACTCGATAAAATTTATCAAAAATCTTTTTTATAGCGTCTTTACTCATTCCGATCCCTTGATCCTGAATCGTAACCACCACCTGCTCTTGAAAATCCTTTGCGAAAATCTTAATTACAGGACTTTCTTTGGAATATTTGTTGGCGTTATCCAAAAGGTTATTAAAAATATGGGTCAAATGAAAGGCATCTCCTTTAATCTCAGGGTTTTTAAGTTGGTTTTCAAATTCGATCTTTCCTCCCCGATTTTCTACTTGCAACCCGATGTGATCCACGGTGGACTGCAACAATTCGCTGAGATTGATGGATTCAATCTTTAGCTTGAATTCATTTTTGTCTAAGGCTGCTGCCTGAAGAACTTTTTCAACCTGAGATACCAAGCGTTTATTCTCGTCTTTAATTATTCCCAAATATCTGTTTCGAAACTTATCCTGATTGACAAGATCGGGATCTTGCAAAGCCTCCACGGCAAGACTAACGGTTGCCAATGGGGTTTTGAACTCATGGGTCATGTTGTTAATAAAGTCATTTTTAATGTCAGAAAGTGCCTTTTGACGGATAATCACCCGAATAGCATAGACGAAACAAATAATAATCACAAAAATGAAGAGTATCGAACTTGAGATTGGAAGCCATACCTGCCTGAACACATGTGAGCTTTTCTCAGGGAAATAAATGTGAAGGAAATTATCCTTTCCCAAAATGTCGTTGGGAAAAAGTTTGGATTGAACTCCCTCATTTCTAATGTGAAGCAAATCTGAGACTGGGCCGACAGCGATGAGTTTTCCTGCATCATTCTGAATCCCCAACTCAAAATTCTCAGATATCCCCTTTTCCAAAAGCTGACCTTTCAATAACCTCCGTAGCCGGGTAGTGTCCAGTCTTTCAAGAATTTCCTGTTGGCCTTCAGCAAGTTCAGAAACAGCCTGATTCATCAATTCAATTCTGATGTTTGTTTTTCGAATTTTATCCAATGCATCCGGCGAGAGATTTATTTCAGTAGAATATTGGGGTGGGCTGGCGCTTGAATAACTCCGTAGTGATTCGTTAGAAAACCCCTGACTTCTGTTTAGATATTCCAATTGCTTTTCTTTTTCCTGAAGGAGAATTTGCATTTCGTCCGGAGTAAACAGCGAGGAGGCAACCTCGGGCGTCATATACGTAAAAAAAGTTTCCAACTCAGAAAACACCGAAATATCAAGACCTCTGGAAAGAAGCATTCTTCTAAAAGTAGCGCTAACCTGAGGGGTTGGAGCAGCCAACATAGTATCCACTAAGGAAGGCCTAAAATAGGTAGGACTCGTTTTTATCTGAATCTCAATGGGGTCAATTTTCTTAAAAACTGTCTCTTTGAAAGCAGGATCTTGAATCAGCTTACTCAACAAAATATCGGAAGTTTCTCCTTTTTCCAATTCACTGACCGTTAAAGAAAGCGCTTGAAGTACATTTTGATCAAATCGCTCCTGATTGATGCGGATGGCATTTCTAATCCAATAATATTGGAATCCCATCAAACCAAAGCTGGCAATGGACATCAATACGATAATTAGGGTAATCTTGCCTTTAGACATGGTACAAATTTAATTTTCTAGGCAGCAGAAGTCTTTCCGTTAACATGTTTTAACTGCAAAAAAAATTCAGTTCTTTCATTGTAAAATTCTTGTTAGTATTCTAGCGGTCTAATTTAAACGGTTATTCTTAATTGCATCTATAGTAAAAAAAGGGAAGGTTTTGGCCTTCCTTTTTTTTTGTTTGGGTATTTTTACCGCCTCAATAATTTAAAGCAAATTTTCGTGTCCAATCCAACGCACATTCAAGGAGTTGAATTTTCCAGTTTAGCCGGACAATTTGGAACCCCTCTCTACATTTATGATGGTGAAAAAATTGTTTCACAGATCAAAAAACTTCAGGAAGCGTTTTCTTCAGTGCCACTAAAAATCAAATACGCCACGAAGGCCCTTTCCAATATCAGCGTACTGAAACTTATTCGCAAAGCAGGCGCAGGGATTGATGCGGTTTCAATTGAGGAAGTAAATCTGGGATTAATTGCTGGATATTCCCCAGAGGAAATCATGTACACCCCTAGTGGAGTGGCATTTGAAGAAATTCAGGAAGCCGTTTCCTTGGGGATTATGATCAACTTAGACAGTCTTCCACTCATGGAGCAATTTGGAAAAATATACGGTGGAACCGTTGACGCTTGCATCCGAATCAATCCGCATATTATGGCAGGGGGAAATCTGAAAATATCCGTTGGACACAAGGAGAGTAAATTCGGGATTTCCATTGAACAGTTGCCGATGATGTTGGAATTGGTCAAAAAATACCAATTGAATATTGTAGGTCTTCATATCCACACCGGTTCAGATATTTTGGATGCAGAAGTTTTTTTGAAGGGGGGAAATGTGCTTTTTGAAGCAGCATTTAAGTTTCCAAATCTTATATTCCTTGATTTTGGGGGAGGATTTAAAGTGGCCTATAAGCCCAATGATGTCGCTACGGATATCCTGAAGGTTGGTAAGGCTGTAGGCGCCGCTTTTCAGGACTTTTGCGAAAAGTATGGTCGTCAACTTGAGCTTTGGTTGGAACCGGGTAAATTTTTGGTGAGTGAAGCAGGATATCTGTTGGTTAAAGCTACCGTAGTCAAAGAAACGCCCTCAGTCACCTTTGTAGGAGTGGATTCCGGATTAAACCATTTGATCCGGCCCATGATGTACGATGCCTATCATAGCGTCTATAACCTTAGCAACATTGAAGGAGATAAAAAAAAATATACTATTGTAGGATACATCTGTGAGACAGATACGATAGCCTCTCATCGAGAATTGAATAAAGTTGCGGAAGGTGATCTATTAGTCATAAAAAACGCTGGAGCCTATGGGTTCAGTATGGCATCTAATTATAACTCCAGATTACGACCGGCAGAAATTCTAATTTGGGAGGGTAAAGCCCTGAAAATCAGAAATAGAGAAAGGTTCGAAGATCTTATCCGAAATCAAGAAATTCATGAATTTTAAGATAAGGCTCCGATAAATGCTTATTTTGGTATTATTATTGAATTCGGGTCCCTGAATACTGCTGTTGTGTCATTGGATCTTATTTTCAAACACATTTCCAACTATTGAAGTTTGATCAAGGCAATTATTCTGTAACCTTTATTTGGGAATTAAGGCATAAAGTCGGTGATATTATGTCCTTCTTTGGTTAAATATGTCGAGAAAGTATTATTGGGCAGTATTAGTTTCATTCTGGTTTTTGGGAACACCATTCCTATTAGCCCAGGATGTTCAGTACTCTCAATTTTACGCGGCTCCTCTGTATTTGAATCCTGCTTTAACAGGCGCAACCGAACTTACCCGTATTGGGGTCAACTATAGAAATCAGTGGCCTGGTTTGAATGAAAATTTTAATTCTTACTCAGCTTACATTGATCACTATATTTTTGATTATAACAGTGGCATAGGGTTAATTTTTAATGGTAGCCAGGAATCAATGGCAAATTTATCTACCAATGAAATAGGTCTGAGCTATTCCTATAGGCTAAGGCTTTCGGACCAATACTTTTTCCGACTCGGAGCTCAAACCAGCTATATGCAGCGAGACGCCTTTTTTTCCAATCTGGTTTTCGGATCTATGATTGATATTATCAATGGAGGCATAGTAGGTGATTTCAGGGATCTTCTTCAAGAAGCTGGAATCCCAATAGATAGCAGACATTCCTTTGTGGACTATGCACTCGGGGGCATGTTTTACAGTGATAATTTTTGGATTGGTGGATCAGCTCATCATCTGACCGAACCGAATATTTCATTTCTAAACGCACAAACCTCCGTGTTGCCTATGAAAGTTTCAATACAAGGGGGATTCAAGTTTAATTTCGCTTCGAGCGGAAGAGATTATTTTACCAACTTGAATCAAGAACGTTCAGTTTCAATTGCCTTCAACTACAAACAACAAAACCCGTTCAACCAACTAGATGTTGGTACACAAGTTTATCTTCATCCTTTGGTACTTGGCGTATGGTACAGGGGCATGCCTACTAAAAACAGCCTTCCAAACAATGAGTCAGTAATTTCTTTAGTTGGGGTTTCTCTTGATTCGGGTGTGGATATTGGGTATTCTTTTGACATTACCGTCTCCAAATTGAATCAGCGAAATAGTGGAGGATCTCATGAAATTTCGGTTCGCTATAATTTTTTATGGGGAAACCCAAGATCCCGAAATCAGAGAGCCAGAGTGGTCCCCTGTTTCAAATATTAATGAGCTGTAGGATTATCCGCTACTTTGCCAGTAGAATTTCAAATGTTACAAAATATTTGGTTCGATATTCGATATTAATTAATTGAAGTCAACTAAACAGTCCGCTGGATTCATTTCATCCCTGCTTTTCATTTTTTTGCTTGTTGCAACATCAAATTTTGCTTCTTGCAGAATTCCGTTTGTTCATATTAGCTTTTTTCAAACCTGAACCTGAGTTCAAAAAGACCTTTGTTTTTTGCTTCAAATTTCCCTTATGACCTACAGAACCCATTGCACTAAATAAAACCAAGTCCAACACAAACAGGAAATAGTTCATGTCCAATTCTGATCGAGGGAAAAATAAAAACTAAACGATCCAGCTGGCATTTTCAGTTATGAAGCCTTGGCATGGTTAAAAATCTAAAGTTTACATCTACTTTACTAATCCCCCCATTTCAGGAATACAGTAGTTGACACCAGTTTTTTTTGCCTTTTATTTACAATGTTTTACCAGCTTAAGGGTTGTTAACTCCCCTTCTACCCCTTTTTCTCCAAAAGGCTAAATCTTTGGTCAAGTTTATCAAATTCTTTCACCAAAATGAATTTTGTAATTCTGCTAAAGGAAAAGCTGTTGGAAAGAGAGAGAAAAATGCTTGGGCCGTTTTTCGGGAGATTGCGTAAGGGGTCTGATATACATTTCACCAACCAGCACGGAGTCCTAATCCTTCTACTGGTTTGCTTAGCGCCGAACCCTCCTCTATTCGCATTACCTTATTCTAACGAGGATAATTCATTCACACCTGCGCTTGAATCCGATGGTAAAATTAGCGTTGAAGTGGGAGGTAAATTAGCGCTATGCGGTACAAATGAAAAAGGCAGTATTATCCTATCCGTTGGTGGAGGAAAACCTCCATATAGCTTCCGCTGGAATACCAACGAAACATCCCAAAACAGATCAAATTTGAAGGCAGGAACCTACACGGTTTGGGTCACCGATTCGGAGGGGAGCGTTCATCGGGAGAATATTGTAATTCAGCCTCCGACCCCCTTAATTTTAGATCCTTTGGTTAAAAAAGACGCCACTTGTGGCTCAGCCAATACTGGCTATGCAAAAATAGGTGTCAAAATGGGAAGGAATGATTTTGACAAGGATAGTCCACCTTATAGCGTAACTTGGAGCAACGGACTCAAGGATATCTGGGAAGCAGACAACCTTGCACCGGGAACCTACACGGTCAAAGTCGCGGATAAATTCAACTGCGAAACCAGCGTTTCCTTTGTGATCAAATCTGAAAATCCGGGAATCATTGTAAGTGAACAGATAACAAATGTTTCCTGTAGCGGAGAAAAACAGGGGGAAATCATTCTCCATGTATCCGGCGGTGAGGCTCCCTATTCCTATACTTGGAGTAATGGATTTACGGGAAAAGATTTGAAAGAGGTCAAGGAGGGGATTTACCAAGTTTCAATTCAGGACGCCAAAGGCTGTACCTTTCAAGCATCTTATACGATCCAAGCATCTGCCGGAATTCAGATGATTCTGCGGGACTTGAAAGAAAAAATTTAAAGGCTGGAATCTACAAAGTCCAAATTTCCGATGAGAATTATTGTCCTGTATTCCGGGAAATTGAATTGAAAGAAGCGGAACAGCTTCAGGCAACTATTGAAAGCGCTGTGGAGAAAGACTGTGAATTGGGCGAATTTAAAGGTAGGGCTTGGGTGAATATTACAGGAGGAAAACCACCTTACACCATACAATGGATTGATTTAGAAAGTATTACAAATGAAATTCACTACAAACAAGGCGGTTTACTTAAGGTAAAGGTAATTGATGCACTTGGCTGCACTCGTGTAGTCGAGTCGGAGGTTGCCGAATTGGATAGTTTTCAATTGGAAATCAGAAAATTGGCCATCAATTCAGGTACTGAAATCACCGTTGATGAGGAATTGATTTTTGAATTCAAATTCCCAACTACCCCTATTTCTTGGGAATGGGATTTTGGGGACAGTCAAAAATCTTCCCAAAAGGCTCCGATCCACGCTTATAAAAAGCCAGGGTCGTACAAGGTAGAAGTTTCGGTGAAAGACAGCTACGGATGTTCATCTGTTCAAGAGGCTGAGGTGCTTGTTCATGCTCAAGAGTTACTCGTTATTCCAAACGCATTCTCTCCAAATGGCGATAAACTCAATGACCATTTCATTCCAAAAATGAAAGGATTGAAGGAGGTACGAATTCAGATTTTTAATATTTGGGGGGAACTAATCTACACTGGAAATGACCTTGAAGGTTCCGATTGGGATGGAACGCATAACGGTCAAATTGCTACTGCAGGTAATTATATTTACCGACTGGATTATATAAATCAGGAAGGAATAAAAAAATCTCTTACAGGACCCCTTACATTGATCAGATGATCTTGACTTTAATTTATTATTTAAGAATTATATAATGTAAGTCTTAATTAATATTTTTTATGCTTATATTTTTTATTATATATGATTTACAAATAATAAATACGTGCATATTGTTTAATATAGTTTAAAATTAAAACCTATTGATTCGATTTTCCGAGCGATTCCTCCTATTTATCTATCTCTATTTATCTCTCTACCTAATCCTCATTTATCCAAAATCATCAAAATCTCCTTTTTTTTCTTAGTAGTCAACCATCTCAACAGAAAATGAATCAGTATATCCCTTAATTATCAACTAATTAAAGGGTTTTTGAAAATGTATTTGAATGTATATAAAGTGCTACTGTCAAGGCATTCATTAAGTGTCCTTTGTCAAATAAACTAGCTTATATTTGTGCTTGATACCTTTTTCTTCCCAAAGTTCCGATAATCAAGCAAAATTATTCTTTTGACATTTATAAGAACATACTACGTGTATGGTATAAAATAATTAATGAATTGAATTGCATATGGAGTAAACAAAAGTGATTTTACAAAATACCCGTTTCAAAGCCATAAAAGAACAAATCAATTACCAATTGGGGCATTTATTTTTTGTTCTGGGACTTTTATGCATCGCATCGCTTTCCAGTGAGCTTTCCGCTCAAGATATACAGTATTCTCAGTTCTATCCTAATCCTATTTATCTAAATCCTGCCTTTACCGGGTCTGCAGAAGCCAGTCGATTTGGTGTCAACTACAGAAATCAATGGCCCGGTTTGAATCAATCCATTACTTCAACATCTGCAAGTTTTGACACCTATTTACTAGACCTAAATTCTGGTTTGGGTCTTGTATTCAACAGATCCCAACAAAGCCAAAGCCGATTGAGCATTTCCGAAATTGGAGCATCCTATGCCTATGCCGCGAGATTGGGAAATACCACATTTCTAAGACTTGGAGGTCAGGTATCTTATGTGGATAGAGATGCATATTTTGGAAACCTATTATTTGGAAGCCAAATAGATAACAATGGAAACATCTCCGATTTTTCTGGAGAAACCCTTGGAATGGATTTTCAACATCAGTTTGTTGACTATGGGACAGGGCTTCTTTTTTATAGCCAAAACGTTTGGCTAGGAATTTCTGCACACCATCTAAGTCAGCCCAATACGTCATTTCTGGATGGAGAAATCAGCCAGCTTCCCATGAGAGTTTCCGCACATGGTGGAGTTAAATTTGACTTTTTAAATTCAAGTAGTCCCTGGAATTCCACAAGAGAGTTGACACTTGCTTTTAATTACAAAAGCCAAGGCCCTTTTCAACAACTGGATTTAGGGGCACAGTTAAATCTTCAACCACTCGTATTAGGACTATGGTATAGGGGTTTGCCTATGAATGGGATAGAAGTCCCTGGTCATGAATCCGTCATAAGTTTGATAGGCGTTTCTTTAGGTCGTGGATTAGATGTTGGATACAGCTATGATTATTCAATTTCTGGCTTGGGAAATGCCAACAGTGCCGGGGCTCACGAGATTTCTATTCGATATGTCTTTCTTGGTGGTCCTTCTAAAGCGGGCCAAAAGAAAACTTCTATGCCTTGCTTTAAATACTAAGATTCAAAACAATCCAAACATTAAAGGTCTTTACTTCCATAAAAACCTTTTTTATGAGCAAAACTCTTCGACTTATTCTTGGTGATCAACTAGATGAAAATCACTCGTGGTTTTCAAAAGTGGATAATTCAGTCACCTACCTGATGATGGAAATGCGCCAGGAAACAGACTATGTCACGCATCATATCCAGAAAGTTGTGGGATTCTTTTTGGCAATGAGGACATTTTCCGATTTGCTTCTCACAAAGGGTCACCAAGTTATTTATTACACGCTGGACCATCCCGAAAACCGACAAAACCTTAAAGAACAACTTGACTACTTGATTCTTAAAGAAGGATTTAACCGATTTGAATATCAGCTTCCGGACGAATATCGATTGGATCAGGTACTCAAAGAAATCTGCGAAAACATCTCAATCGAATCATTGGCTGTTGACTCCGAGCATTATTTGACTTCCAGAGATTTTCTAAAAGACTTTTTCAAAGGAAAGAAAACCTATCTAATGGAGACCTTTTATCGGAAGATGCGAAAAAAATACAACATTCTAATGGACGGGAAAGAGCCACTTACTGGACAATGGAACTATGACCACGACAATCGACAAGCACTCAAGGACAAAAAACTGCTTAAAAAGCCTCTTCTTCATCCTAAAAATGTCAGGGAAATTACCGAAATGATCGAGAAGGCAGGAGTACAAACCATCGGGACAATAGATCCAGAGCACTTTCCTTGGCCGGTTTCAAGGGCAGAAGGTCTTGAAGTAATAGCCTATTTCTGCGAACACCTACTTAAAAATTTCGGAGCCTACCAAGACGCCTTGACCTCTTGGGATCCTTACCTTTTCCATTCCCGTCTTAGTTTTTCGCTCAATACCAAAATGATCTCTCCTCTTGAAGTAGTTCAGGCCGTGGAGCTGCACTGGTATGCCCATCAGAATCAGATTTCTATTGCCCAAGTCGAAGGGTTTATCCGACAGATTATTGGCTGGAGAGAATACATGCGCGGGATTTATTGGGCTAAAATGCCTGAGTTCGGGGGCATGAATTTCTTTGGTCATGATCGAAAGCTTCCCGATTGGTTTTGGACTGGGGAGACGAAGATGAATTGTCTGAAGCAATCGATTGGACAATCATTGGGGTTGGCTTATGCTCATCATATTCAGCGATTGATGGTAACCGGCAACTTTGCCCTCCTCGCAGGAATCCATCCCGATGAGGTGGATCTGTGGTATCTTGGAATTTATATTGATGCAATTGAATGGGTAGAGATTACCAATACCCGGGGGATGAGTCAGTTTGCCGATGGGGGAATCGTCGGAACCAAACCCTACGTGTCTTCAGCAAACTACATCAAAAAGCAAGGCAATTACTGTGATCAATGTGCTTATGATTCAGCAAAAAAAACAGGGCACAGCGCTTGTCCATTCAACAGCCTGTATTGGCATTTTTATGCCAGAAACCGAGAAAAGTTGGAGAAAAATCCTCGGATCGGCATGATGTATCGCACCTGGGACAAAATGGGAAATCAGCAGGAAGTGTTGGATCAAGCGGAATATTATTTAGAACATCTCAACTCCCTGTAAAATAGAAAAAACCACCCTTTGAGGTGGTTTTTATGATTTTCTATAAATCAATTTTTCAATCCCCAATCCATTCAGCCACGAAGAGATTGGTATCTCTGGTGCCACCGTTATTTCGGTTAGAGGCAAAAACCAAATATTTCCCATCATTGGAGAATACCGGAAAGGCATCAAACGTTCCATCATGAGTGATCCGGGTCAGGCCCGATCCATCCAAGTTGATCATAAACAAGTTGAAAGGAAATCCTCGCTCAGTCAGATGGTTAGAAGCGAAAATCAGCTTGTTTCCAGAGGGATGGAAAAATGGAGCCCAATTGGCTTTACCCAGACTGGTGATTTTTCGGATGTCAGTACCATCAGCATTGGCTACATAAAGTTCCATTTCTGTAGGTTTCACTAAGCCTTCTTTCAACAGGTCTTTGTATTCTTTGATCTCTTCAGCTGTTTGCGGGCGAGAAGCCCTCCAGACCAATTTGCTACCATCGGGAGAGAAAAATGCGCCACCATCATAACCCAAATCAGAAGTAATTTGCTTCACATCCGTCCCGTCGATATTCATGGTGAAAAGCTCCAAATCGCCTGTTCGCATGGAAGTGAAGACTATTCGGTCTCCTTTGGGGGAAACGGTAGCCTCTGCATCGTAGCCAGGCTCCTTGGTCAATTGTCCAAGAATATTTCCGTTGAGATCTGCAGTGAAAATATCAAAACTGTCATAGATCGGCCACACGTACTTACCGTCGGAACGGCGTTCAGGAACCGGTGGGCATGCAGGGTCAACTAAGTGAGTGGAAGCATAGACGATGGTTTTGTCCCCAGGTAAAAAGTATGAACACGTTGTTCTTCCCAAGCCTGTGCTCAATTTCTTCGGTGCATTGTTTTTTAAATCATCTTCCCTCCAATTGAGGTAAAAAATCTGATCGCATTGGTTTTCCCAACCTGCGTAGTCGGACTGAAATACAAGCAAGCTATCGTTGAAAGCCCAGTAGGCTTCTGCATTATTTCCTCCAAAAGTCAACTGCTTGATGTTTTTGAGGTATTTCATTTCCTCCGGATGAAGAAGAAGAGAATCTGAAGCAGATGGGGCTGCAGGCTCAAGGACAGCTTCGGTTTTCGGGCCACAGGCTACAGCCAAGAAGGCAATAGAATAAAGGAGTTTCTTCATTTTTAAACTTGGTAATAAAAGAATTGAGAGCGCAAAGATACCAATTATTATCTTTGGACTAAATCCGCCCGAAACATGAAAAATATTCTTTTTAAGACCAGCTTCCTATTTGCCTCTTTGCTTTTCGTTACAGCCTGTGATGGGCCACCAACCGACGAGAAACTTTTAACATCGCTCCAAAAGGATATTTCTTTCCTGGCGGCAGATGATTTAGGTGGAAGAGCGATCGGTACCGAAGGAGAACAGAAGGCAGCAGAATATCTGGCTGAAGAATTTGAAAAACTCGGACTTCAGCCTAAAGGAACCGAGGGGTTTTTCCAGTCATTCACGGTATCCAAACCTAGCAATCCACACGAAGAAGCGGTCATCGGAACTGAGGGCGAGGGAATTACAGGAAGGAATGTGATCGGCTTTTTGGATAAAAAAGCAGATAAAACCATCGTCATCGGTGCACACTTTGACCACTTGGGAATGGGAGGACAGGGATCGCTTCACCGCGGAGATTCTGCCATCCACAACGGTGCAGACGATAACGCCTCAGGAACTGCCGCCTTGTTGGCTTTGGCAGAAATTTTAACTTATGAAGAGTTGAAAAACAATATTCTTTTCATTGCATTTTCAGGCGAGGAGAATGGCCTTTGGGGATCCAATTATTTTGTAAAGAATCCTACAATAGATTTGAAAACAGTCAATTACATGATCAATATGGACATGGTTGGGAGGCTGAATGAGGAAAAATCCTTGGCCATCAACGGGGTGGGAACCAGCCCAAGTTTCGTCCCAGTTTTTGACCAAATCAATACTGACAGCCTCAAACTCGTGACTTCAGAATCCGGAGTGGGCCCATCTGATCACACGTCCTTTTACCTTCAGGATTTGCCTGTTTTGCATTTTTTCACTGGGCAACATACAGATTACCATAAGCCAAGTGATGATGCTGACAAAATCAATTATGAAGGTTTGGTCAAAGTAGTCCGATACATTTCCCGAGTGGTAACTTCATTGGATGCTGAACCAAAACTGGCATTTACCAAAACCAAGGATTCCAGCGATTCTCCAAGATTCACCGTATCGATGGGTGTGGTACCGGATTACCTATTTGATGGAAAGGGAATGCGGGTTGATGGTGTGTCCGAAGGCAAGCCTGCACAGGCAGCAGGGCTTCAAAAAGGGGATGTGGTAGTGCAGCTTGGTGACTCTACCATAAATGACATGATGAGCTACATGCGAGCTTTGAGTGTCTTCAAAAAAGGAGATTCTACCAAAGTGGTAATCCAACGGTCAGGTCACAAAGTGGAGGCAGTGGTGAAGTTTTAAATTTAAATAAAAAGCTTCTTTCAATTCAGTATTTTGATGATTATCAGAATGTTTTGCTTGCTGGGTTGGAAGAAGCTTTTCAAAAAATACAGGAAAAGCCTTGGAATCCAGATTCTTTCAAGTTCTGCACTAAGAAAACTTAATGCGGCAGTTTATCAAAATACTCGTTAATAAAAGGCTTCATAGATTGAGTGATATTGTCTGAATAAAAATTGAATAGAAACCCTTGTGGTTTTTTTAGGAGTTTCATGTAGCTGATCAATTGAGCGGAATGGACAGGTAAAAGTTCTTGTACAGCTTTTAGCTCAATGATAATAGTGTCCTCCACAAGTTGGTCTAGTTTTAACTCGGAATGGATGAGGTTGCCTTCGTAATTGATTGTGAGTGGGATTTGCTGTTGAACATCAAATCCATTTTTTTCTAACTCAAAATAGAGGCACTTTTCATAAATACTTTCGAGGAGACCAGGGCCAAGAGCCTTGTGAACTCTAATTGCACAACCTGTTACTAAATAGGACAATTTGGTCACAGATGATTTTGATGGGTATTTCATGTGTTCCAAAAAATATAGTTATAATTTCAAAAATAATTTATTCAACCATTGAGTCAATTTAGGGAATTTAGGTATAAAAACTCCGAAGGAAAAAGAAAATCGACTTTACTCTTTTTATCCCCAGCTCTTCTCAATCCCCTTAATTTCTAAATGGTATAAAATATGCGGATCATTGATTTTTAGCCATTAAGGGAATTTAGAGAATTAAAGGTTTGAATCTCCGAAAGAGAAAAAATTCCTGCCCATATGGATCTCAACCCTTATCAATCCCCTTAATTTCTAAATGGTAAAAAATATGAGGATCATTGATTTTTAACCATTAAAGGAATTTAGAGAATTAAAGGTTTGGATCTCCGAAAGAGAAAAAATTCCTGCCCATATGGATCTCGACCCTTATCAATCCCCTTAATTTCTAAATGGTAAAAAATATGCGGATCATTGATTTTTAACCATTAAAGGAATTTAGAGAATTAAGGGTTTGAATCTCCGAAAGAGAAAAAATTCCTACCCATATGGATCTCAACCCTTCTCAATCCCCTTAATTTCTAAATGGTAAAAAATATGCGGATCATTGATTTTTAACCATTAAAGGAATTTAGAGAATTAAGGGTTTGAATCTCCGAAAGAGGAAAAACGTTCTGAATTTATTAATTTCCCAAAAAAACTTTCCCTTATGAAAAAATCGGCCTTCCTTCTGGGCTTTATTTGGTTCATTGCATTTTCGGCGCATGCACAAGAAGCAGCCTTCGTCAAATCAAAAGTTACCGAATTTCTTTCTACACTTCCAGCTGAACAAGAAACACAAGTACATATTCCCATGGAGGACAGTGCGCGAACTGCCTGGTCGAATTTGCCGCTTGGACTTAAGGCTAGATCGGGATTGAGGTATGGAGATCTTTCGGAGCAAAGCAAAATCGCTTTCCACAAGGCGCTCAGTTCAATCTTTAGCTCGCAAGGCTACCTGAAAACCTTTGCCATCATGCAAGTGGATGACATCTTACATGAACTGTTTGAGATCCAGTTTCAGCAGGGAAAAGTCAACGAGCGCAGCATGCAGTTTATCCGAAAACTCAATTGGGATTACGGCAATTATTATGTGGCCCTTGCC
The DNA here is from genome assembly GCA_964574365.1 of uncultured Limnohabitans sp. GTDB lineage: Bacteria > Bacteroidota > Bacteroidia > Cytophagales > Cyclobacteriaceae > Algoriphagus. The sequence continues at coordinate 2,470 of CAZNND010000082.1, read as the reverse complement.
GGAAATCCGAAGGAAGAAAATGTCTGGGGTTTAAAATTCGAGGGTCATCATTTATCTATTAATATCACTGCAGCAGGGGATTTGATTACGATGACTCCACTTTTTTTGGGTTCGGATCCTGCAGTCGTCGAAGTTACCCAGTATGCCGGATTGAGACCGCTAAGCAAAGAAGAAGATTACGGCTTTTGGTTGATCAATGCCTTGGATGACGCACAAAAAGCAAAAGCTACACTCAGTGAAAAAGTCCCCGGTGACATCATCACCAGCCCGGATCGACCGCAATGGTTAGAAAATTACCGTGGTATCAAAGGTTCTGAACTCAATGAAGGCCAACAGAAAATCCTTCACTATCTGATCGAGGAATACATCGGGAATTTGGATCACAAAAAAGCCGAAGAGTATCTTGCAAAACTGCATGCTCGTGGGATGGAGGCCGTATATTTTGCATGGATTGGAAGCTATGAACCCATGAAAGCGCATTATTACATCATCCATAGCCCGGATTTTCTGATTGAATACGACAATGTGGGTTTCTTGGACAATGCCAACCATATCCACAGTATTTGGAGGGAGAAGGGAAATGATTTCGGAGAGGATATTCTGAAAAAACACCGATTAGATCACAAGCACTAACAAAAAAGAAAGACCTGCCAGGTTTTAAAAACCTGGCAGGTCTTATCATTTATTAACTATCCAGAAAATCAGTTTACTCCCGCCCCGAATAAATCACCCGGATTCCAAACTGGCTTGGCAGGTGTATTGGCAATCGAATAGCTGATTAGAAAATTGAGCTGCACATAGGTTTTTGCTGCGGTAAAGTTGAAGATGCCATCCATTCCGTCAGCTGCGCGGTGGTAGTATTTGGCTCTCCACTCTTTTACAAATCCATCGAGATTGAATCCCGGGATATTCGTTTTATTTCCGTACTTGATATGTAATGCTGGAATTCCGCTGACCACAAAGCTGTATTGGTCACTGCGAACAAATCGGTTTTGTTCAGGTTCAGGATCTTTTTCCACATCCAAGCCTAAAAAATCTGCAGCAAACTTCACGTTGCCCATGATGCTGGAATGGTCTGCACCCAGCGGAACAACCGATAGCAAAGGAGCAATCAGCGTAGGCATGTCTGTATTCACATTCGCCACAATTGACGATTTAGGTACGGAAGGATTAGCCGCAAAATAGGCAGAACCCACCAATCCCATTTCCTCGGCAGTAACCATGACAATCAGTACGGAGCGTTTAGGCTTAGCTTTTCCATTCACATAAACCCTGGCAATTTCCAAAAGTGAGGCCACTCCTGAGGCATTGTCATGGGCTCCGTTAAAAATGGAATCTCCGTTTTCCGGCCGTCCAATTCCAACATGATCCAAATGGGCTGAATGTACCACAAACTCATTTTTCAATTTGGGATCCGACCCGGGAATTAGCCCGATGACATTGTAGCTCTCAAACTCACTGTGCGCATTGGCATAGCTGGCAGAAAAAGTATAGGGAAACTCAAATGAGGAATTCTTACGTGCCTTAATATCGGCTAGAACCTGGTTCAGATTTTTCCCGGAATTCAAAAACAGACCGGTTAAAAAGGACCGGCTGCCATTCAGTGCAAAGCCTAGATTTCCGACAAAGCCCCGTCCATACGCCGTGGTTTTCTCAGGATTCAAAGCCACATTCGATTGTAGGACAGGATTGGTATTGGAAAAATTTGCTCCCATCGTCACCATGATCGAGCCTACGGCACCCTTGGCAAAGGCTGTATTCATTTTATTTCCAGGACTGGAAAAATGAGACACTAAGGTAGAGGCAGGAATCCCATCAGGTACTCCTGAAACGAAAACCACTACCTTTCCTTTTACCTCCACACCCTCATAATCCGAGTAAAGTCCTGGAATATCCACACCATATCCTACAAAAACAAGTTTACCCTCACCAGTAGCTTCAGCAGACAAAGGATGGGGAACCGGCAGGAAATCTTTCCCGAAAACAAGCGAATCGACGTTACCGGCCTGATCTTTTAGCAAGGCTTTGGCAGATGGGTTTTTCACTACAGACTTTCTCAAAAAAAGCTTTTGGGTGTATTGTCCGGGATCTCCTCCGGGCTGCACTCCAATTTTTTTGTATTGATCAATGACGAAATCCACTGCCATCTGATAGCCTTCCGTACCGGGCAGACGGCCTTTCAGTTTGTCGTCAGCAAGGTAGGCAATGTGATTCCGAATGGTGACTGTATCGATCTTTTTTATGGCTTGCCGAACAGAACCAGGAATAGTCACTTTTTGGGCAAACGTTTGGGAAGACATCAGCATGAGCAAAAGAAAACCAAGTTTTTTCATTGTTGAAAATGGGTTATACCTAAATGAGAAGTCCAAAATATCATTTTTATCTCAATATGCCATTTCAAATAGGTTCAGCTACACGGAAATCGCTTTTAACATTTGGTAATTAAACCAAGGAACGAAGGGATCGAGAA
>CAZNND010000081.1:0-18053 GCA_964574365.1 uncultured Limnohabitans sp. | reverse complement strand
AAGGTGTACAAATTAAAATTGAAAATTCAGGTATGCGTTGAATTTCTCATCCCTTCGTTTAGTTTATTCTCATTGATCGATTTATATCCTTGAACTCAAACAAAATGAAATTTGGCTACTGGAAAGATACTGTATATCCATATTGTAAAATTTGAAAATTCGGAATTATGCCAGTGCTCAAATTTGATTTCGCAAGGAGCGAAAAAAATGAAAAGTAGGGGGAAATGATTTCAGGATTTTAAAGTCGAATCCTTCTTCGGCGGACAAGTGCCGAACGCCAAATAAGGAACCAAATATCTTGCAACATTCGAAATTCTACTGGGAAAGAAGCGTATTTATACTAGTGTAAAATTTGAAGATTGTCCACCTGTTAACGATATGGGTTGAAGGTGGACCTTTCAACCCCATGGGCGTTGGAAATGGATTTTTGAAATACAAAAGGCCATTGTACTCATGGTTTTTTTATTTCCTGAAGAATCTCTAAGAAATTTGTATAGGCCGCTTCACAGGCCATTTCAACTAATTCTTTTTTGGAATGTGTAGATGCTATACCGATTACCCGGAGTCCAGCAGCCCGCGCAGCTCGAATTCCCCCACCGGAATCTTCAAAGGCCAAGGCTTGCTTTGGTTCAACACCTGCTTTTTCTAAAGATCGTAGGAAAATTTCAGGATCAGGCTTACCCTTCAAGACTTCATGCCCACCAGTAATTGTATCAAAAAAGTGACGAATTCCCAATCCATCAAGCGTGAAATCGATATTGTTTTGATCGCCCATAGTCGAAAGGTGCCTGGAAATACCCAATGATTGTAGGTGCTCCAAAAAGTGAGTTAATCCTACAATCTCCTCTAAATGAGGTTGATAGATTGTTCGGAAAAGGACTTCCTTTTCTTCACCTAACTCGAGCTGCCTCTCTTTTGAATCCACGTACGGGAAAAACCTTCTAACCATCTCGTGAATGGTTCCATGGTTTTGAGTATTGAATTCTTCGGGTTTGAGGGGTATCCCGTAAATATCCAAAAACCGCAACCATGCTCTTTGATGAAACGGAATGCTGTCCACAAGCGTGCCATCCATGTCAAAGAAGATGGCCTGGATATTCCTCAGTAAGTGCATGGATTGGGTTTGTATTTATTTGAGAATGTTCAATTATAAAACGCAATTACCAAGTTCAATGGAAAAACTCAGTTTACAAATTCAATGATCATTTGGAAGCCCTTTAAAATTGAGAATTGATCCTTGGAAATTGAGCATCCAAATAGGCCATCATCAAAATCGATCCAGCTGTTCCGTCCATGGTGGGTTCATTGGTACTGTAATCACCCACGGCATCATGATAAACGACAAAAGGGTTTTGTCGGTCGACATAATCATCCGGGCGCTCGAGCGTCAGGCCAATCAGGTTGGAGTGGATTGTCCGAAAAATTGGCCCATCGACCAGGCCTCCTGGTATTTCCAAGCCAAGTTTGACATAAGGCGCAGTATGCACATACACTGGAAAGTCTCCATGGTTAGGAATTCCGGTAAACATACTGGTTCCCCAAGGATTTTTCCCAAACAACCAATCCCTTTGGGCAATCAGGTAAGGCTGGTAGCTGGTATTGCCGCTCATTTTCTCAAAGAGGATTAATTGTGTAGCTAAACTTGTCATTAGGTTGTTTGAGCACCAGATGAAAGGAATTCCAACCTCAAAAGGGCTATTGGAAGCTTTTTTCAGCGTGTATTCGATGCCTTCCTGGTAGAAATCTTTTAATTTTTCCTTAAAATCCTGCTCCACGACCTCGTGTAAGGAAAAGTGCCCTAAATTGATAAAAGGGTACAACTGGTAGTGGGATGCAGAATCCCGAACGGTCCATGAATCAGCATTAGCGCTTTTTAGTGCGTAATCTTTGGCTTGATTCAAGTAGATGGATTCACCCGTTGCCTTAAAAAGTTCAGCTCCAGCCCATTCCATATCGTCATTCCAGGTTTCCTCATTGTAGCGGTAAGGAGCGCCATAAGAATTTCCCTGCTGGTAGCCTTCGTATTTCCTACCCAATGTATAGAGACTTTTGGCAGCACGGAGGCATTGAATAGAAAAAGATTCGTCCATTTCTTTCCAAATCCTAGCTCCCAAGGCAAGTGCCGCAGCTGATCTTCCTGCAATATTCGCAATTCCGGTGGATTCGCTTTTATATTTCCCTAGTCCTTGGGGTTTTCCAGTGGCAAAGTAGGCAGGCCGGTAACTGTTTTCACCCCATCCATAGTCCGTGTTGTCCTTGTTTGGGATTTTAAATCCCCGATGGTCCCGATCATCGGCGATTTGATGGATGAGCTGGCTGGGGGAAGGATGAAGTTTAAGCAACCAGTCCAGACCCCATTTTGCTTCATCGAGTACATCGGCGATCCCATTAGATCCTGCTTGTCCGAGTGAATTTACCTTATCCTCGAATCTATCAGGGAAAAGGAGGTAGGCCATCAACATGTGTCCGGTGGCATAGCTGCCTGTAATCAGGTATTTGAGCTGATCGCCGGCATCATGCCATCCACCCGATGCATCTATATAGGTGCTGTCAGGCAAAGAGCCGAAGAAGCTACGGCCATCTTTTTGGTGGCATACCATATCCAGTGTTGGATTATACCCGCACCGCTGTTGCCGCATAAACTCCAAAAGTTTTTCCTGCACGCCTGCATAGGCTTTCTGGCCTATCTCGAATACGTGTGAGCTGGTTTTTAACCTAGGATGGACTAGAGTGTAGGTTCCCTCCCGGGTAATCTCAGAAAAGTCTAGGGAATAGTAGTTGAAATTTCCCCAAACTCCCGACTCCAGAGGTTCTGGTTTGATCCGGGCGGCCAAACTTGAATCGGACAATAGGATCAGGTGAACGTGATTTTTTATTTTTTCCCTGGAAAAAACAATTGCTTTCTTGGGGTCGGAGGGATGAAATCCCACTTGATTGACAGAAAAAAAGAGTTCTTGTTGAGCCTGCGTTGACAAGCTACATAGACCGAATAGGAGGAAAACAATAAAGCGATTCATGGCAAACCTGTTTTATTTTCAAGATAGAAAAGCAGGATGTAAAAAGAAAATGGATCATAAATTCAACTTCCTGCCAAAAACCAGTTGCTTGGAAAGGGGGGTGTTTTGGGAATTTTAGGGAAGGGTTTATTTTTCCTACTTTGTCAGATTCTAATTACAGGTAACTCCTTACGGGTTTATTGTTCTTTCATAAGCCTGCAGAAAAAAGATGTCCTGAATAAAGTTCTTACTTGAATTTTTTCCACAGATAAACACAGATTTTTTTCTGTAAGGATACCCTTGAAAGGAAAAAAAATTGTGAAAACCCTCCTTCGGTGGGGAAGTGATGTGGGGAACCTTAAAATTCACACCTATTTACAGTTTTGACTGATAAATTATTAAATGGAACAAACAAGGATTAACCCTGTCTTTCTTTCAGGGAAACTCCCTCGAAGCTTATTCCCTGCCAGCCAAATTCCATGAAATTCCGGATGTTTTGATGATCGCTTCCGCCAGGGTTTTCCAGAACATCCCTTCTGTAGAAATCTCCAAACAGTTCAAGGGTTTGTGCTTTATTAAGGTTATGGAGCTTGGCAAAGCTGAAGATTTTGCAACTACCATTATTTTGTCCCGCCTCATTGATGGTAGTTCCATTGCTGAATCGGGTAGGGGTAAACTCGTATTGGGAATCGATGTAGTCGATTACTTCAGCAAAGGCGATTGTTTCGGGTTTGAGTTTAATTTTCTTTAAAAACGTCATTTTGATTAAAATTTGACCAAATATGGGGAAATTCAAGTTTTAGAGATTTTGATTTTTTTTGATCGGGGAAAGAGAAAAAGTGGCTGATGACTCCCCGCTTGATGAAGAGTTGATTTTTAGGGTTCTGTTTTTATGTTTTTTTTGCCCAACAGGTTCAAAAAAAATCCGTGTAGATTTAAGCGTTCAATTTGAGAGTGAAAAATGGATCATGTATTGGATAATCCTATTTGGCATGCGCTTAATTCTGGAAGTAAAAAGTTTGCATTTGGCAAGGAAAAGGTGCTCCTCATTAATCGGGATATGGGTTTTTTTGCCGGACTTCCCGATTATACTTCAGAAAATTTAGATGAACTTTATCGTTTTCTGGAGCCTGGCCAAAGGGTGATTTTGTTTCCATCAAGGGAGCTTTTGCTTGACAAAAAATGGAAGATTCACAACAAACACAAGTTGTTACAGCTGGTTTGCTGCCGGGATTTTTCCAAGCTTGAAGCTGAACCAGAGATCAAAGTTCTTGAACAAAACGTTGTGGAGGAGATGCTTTCTTTGACCCAATTGACGAGACCAGGCCCCTTTTTGAAAAAAACCATTGAGTTTGGAGATTATTTTGGGTTTTTCTTGGGTGGAAAATTAGTTTCTATGGCTGGTTCCAGGCTTTCTCCCAGCCCCTACACTGAAGTTAGCGCGGTTTGTACCCATCCTGATTTTGCAGGTAAGGGAATTTCGAAACGGGTTCTTCCTTTTGTTTTGCAGCAAATTCAGCAGAGGGGAACAATTCCCTTTCTTCATCTTTATCCTGAAAATACACCTGCTCTCAGGCTGTATTCCAGTTTGGGATTTGTGGAAAGGGAGATGCTTTGGGTTTACATGTTGGAGAAGTTCATATAAGATTTTTTGAAAGAGGGTAATTGTAATAGTTAAGCCTATTTATTTAGGAGGATATAATTTTTGCCACATGTTAACTTTTCTGTAAAATACTTGATCTATTAATTTGGATTAGGATGATGTTAAGCTGATTTAATGTTCCCTGATCATTGGATTTGAGATACTTGAGCTATTTTTCATTCACTTAACATTAGAATAATTCATTTTTTGGTAAACATGCTTTAATCCCAAGGGAACAGTGCAGGAATAGTTTTGCCCAAGTTTTAAATAAAAAAGCTATTCCAAACTTCTACCTAAACATGATTGCTCAAAAAAGCATTTGGCAGGGGATGATTGCAGCATGTCTGCTTTTCGTTCTCAATTTTTCCTTCGCCCAGCAGACACGGGTTACAGGAAAAGTAAGTGATGTAAAAAATGAACCTCTACCCGGAACTACTGTATTGGTAAAGGGTACAAGCCGTGGAACGGTTACTGATGTGGATGGAGCCTTCGCTATTCAAGCGACTAGTGGAGAGACCTTAGTGTTTTCTTTTGTAGGCTTTGAGACCAAGGAATTTCTCTTGGGTGCTTCAACGATCGTGAATATCACTCTTTCTGAAGGTGTTGCATTGAACGAAGTGGTTGTAACAGCCCTAGGTGTGGAGAGAGAGGCTAAAGCATTGGGCTACGCTGTACAGGCGGTTGACGGAAGTCAGTTTACCGAAGCCAGAGAGACAAACGTGATCAACTCCCTAAGTGGTCGAGTGGCAGGTGTACAAATCACCAATAGTTCCTCAGGCATTGGCGGATCAACCCGAGTTACTATCAGAGGGGAGTCTTCTTTGAACATCAATGCAAACCAACCGCTCTTTGTTGTGGATGGTGTACCTATTTCGAATAACATTGTGGGATCTTCCGGTCGCGGAAATCAGGAAACCGATTACGGGAATGCTGCCGGAGAAATCAACCCGGATGATATTGCATCTATGACCGTTTTGAAAGGTCCAGCTGCGGCGGCGCTATATGGATCAAGAGCGGCAAATGGAGCGATTTTGATTACCACTAAATCCGGTAAAAATAAAAAAGGATTGGGAGTAACGATCAATTCCAACACGACTTTTGATGAAGTCTTGAGACTTCCACAATGGCAAGATAAATATGGACAGGGAAATAACGGTCAGTTTTCGTTTGTCAATGGGTCAGGTTCAGGCGTAGCTGATGGGGTTGATGAAAGTTGGGGCCCTGAAATGAACAAAGGGACGTTGATTGCACAATTTGATTCACCGCGATCCGTTGCAGGATTCCGTGGAGGTGACCTCAATGCCCCTGTAGGAAGTACAATTACTCCAACTCCCTGGGTTTCTCAGCCGAATAACATCAACGACTTTTTTCAGACTGGAGTTACCTTGTCTAATAATTTTGCACTGGAAGGGGCTAATGAAAAGTCAAATATTCGACTGTCTTGGACTAACTTGAATCAGACTGGAACAATTCCAAATACTGACTTGAAGCGAAACACCATCGCAATGAATGGTGGAATCAACGTGACAGACAAACTTACTGTAAACTCAGCCATCAACTACCAAAGAACCGAAAGTGGTAACAGACCTAGTATTTCATACGGTACGGAAAGTTTGATGTACCTGTGGATATGGTATGGAAGACAGGTGAATACCCGAAGCTTGAGAAACTATTGGATGCCAGGATTGGAAGGATTGCAGCAGTTTAACTACAATTACAACTATCATGATAATCCATATTTCAATGTGTATGAAAATACCAATGGTCAAGCTAAAGACCGAGTTTTTGGAAATATCATGGGTACCTACAAGTTTTCACCCAAGCTCACCTTGATGATGAGAACAGGTCTGGATACCTACAACGAACTTCGTGACCGAAAGCGAGCCTTCAGCACCCAGCGATTTCCGAAAGGAAGCTATAGAGAAGACGATCTTTTCTTTACAGAGCAAAACTCTGATTTTCTTTTGACTTATTCAGAAACTACCAAGTCCACCTGGTCCTACAGCCTGGCTATTGGTGGTAATGCTATGCGTCAAAATAATCGATATGTAGAAACTGTTGCTCCCCAGTTGCTGATACCTGGAATTTATAACTTCACCAATACAGCAGTAAATCTTCAGGTAAACCAATTTACATCTGAAAAGCGAATCAACTCGCTCTATGGTTTTGGTCAGATTGGTTATAAAAACGTCCTCTTCCTTGATGTAACCGGACGAAACGATTGGTCAAGCACGCTTCCGGTAACCAACAATAGCTATTTCTATCCATCTGCCACTTTAAGTGCAGTGATATCTGACATGATTACGCTTCCAAAGGCTATTTCTTTCCTTAAGGTACGAGGGGCGTATGCCGAAGTAGGTAATGATACAGATCCTTACGCCTTGTCCAATGTGTACAATACCGCAGTTGCTTGGGGGAGTATTCAGGCAAAATCTGAATCAAGCCGACTTTCCAATTCGGATTTGAAACCAGAGAGAACCGCTTCGTTTGAGACGGGAATTGATGTAAGATTTTTAGAAGGAAGGATTGGTTTAGATGTAACATATTTTGACAACCGGACCAGAAATCAGATTATCCCAATTGAGTTGGATATTGCTACCGGGTATGCTTCTCGAATCATCAACGCTGGACAAATCCAAAATAAGGGCATCGAAGTGGTACTTAGCGGTACGCCGGTGAGATCTGCCAATGGATTTACCTGGAATTTCATGGCTAACTTTACCCGAACCCGGGGTTATGTACTTGAATTAACCGAAGGATTGACCACTTACACGTTGACCGGAAGAAATGGCGCAAATATCCAGGCTAGAATCGGTGAGCGAATGGGGAATATTTATGGGGCAGGTTTTGCCAGAGTTGAAGATCCTGCTTCACCGTACTTTGGTCAGATTATTCACAATACTTCAGGTACGCCCATTACCTCTCCGACCCTCAAGAATCAAGGCAACTATAATCCTGATTGGATGTTGGGATTGCAGAATAACTTAAGCTACAAGGGTATTTCCTTAGGCTTCTTGTTTGACTATCGACACGGAGGTATTGTGGTTTCACGTACCAAGACTATTGGATCCACCTCAGGCCAGTTGGCTGAGACGCTTTTGGGGCGTGAAAACGGCTATGATTTGACCCAGCCTGGCAATGGTATTATTTCCGAGGGGGTGATTAGAAATGCTGATGGTTCGTTCACTCCAAACACGATCAAGATCACTTCCCGAAACTGGCATAATCGCTATTACGAGCGTAATAATGTGGAAGCGGCAAAGTATGACGCTACATTCCTGAAGTTGAGAGAGGTGACCATTGGATATAGCATTCCTAAGCGATTGCTTACAAGAATTCCGGTTCAGGATGTAAAAATCTCGTTGGTAGGCAGAAATCTTGCCCTTTGGACTGAAAACCCACATTTCGATCCAGAGACCATGGCTATGGGTGGAGGTACTTTGATTCCGGGTGTTGAGGACATGGCGTTTCCTTCGACCCGAAACATCGGATTTAATTTGAATGTGAAATTCTAATCAACGGTAGAAAGCACAAAAACTAAATGAAAGAACTTATGAACTTGAATAAGAAATACATTTCCGGTTTAGCATTTGTCCTGCTATTGGGCATGAGTAGCTGTGATAAAGATTTTGAAGAAATCAACATCAATCCCAATAGCCCTGAGAAGGTATCCTCGGCTTTGCTATTGCCAAATATTATCCGAAATACGACCAACGAAATCGCTGGAAATGCTTGGGGACTTGGCAATGTGGTCATGCAATACACGGCCAAAATTCAGTTTACCAACGAAGATCGATACAATTGGGGACCACAGGGAAATCCTTACAATTCCTTCTACAATGCGTTGAGGGACATCAATAATATCATCCAAATCTCAGGCGAAGCCAAGCAGCAGAATTATGTGGGGGCTGCAAAAGTGATGCGAGCCCATTTATTCTCCTACATGACCGATGCTTATGGTGAGGTTCCTTATTCTGAAGCACTTCAGGCAAAAAGCGGAGTAAATTACCCTAAGTTTGATTCTCAGGAAGCTATATATGCAGGAATCCTGAAAGAATTGGAAGAAGCCAACAACTTGATTGGTACTTCAACGGAGAAAATTGATGGGGATATTTTGTTCAACGGGAACTTAGGGCTTTGGAAGAAATTTGCAAACTCTCTTCGCTTGAGAATCTTAATGAGATTGTCAGATCGTCAAAACCCTGCACAGGCAATGCAGGCCATTGTGAGCAATCCTGCTCAATCTCCCATCTTCCAAAGCGAATCCGAACAGGCTGTTCTTCAGTACTTACAAGATGTACCTAATCAGCATCCTTTGTTTACAACCCGTTCTGGTTCTTATGACGAAATTCGCTTGAGCGAGAAAATGGAAAATGTGCTAAAGGATTTGAATGATCCTAGAATCTTTGCCTACGCACAGCCTACTACCAATTCTGCTGCTGGAGTGGTAGGGCCTGTGTCGGCTTATGAAGGGGTGCCAAATGGATTGGGAGACGAAGAGGCATTGAAATATTCTCCTTCAGGTGACCCCACTAAAGGCGGATCCAATTTTATTTCCCGTGTTGGATTACTTTGGTCTTGTACGGCATGTACATCTCTTGCCAATCCCGTCGGTTATCAGGCGATTTTGATGAGCTACGCTGAGCTTCAATTTATTTTGGCTGAAGCGAGGGAAAGAGGCTTTATTACTGTAGGAACTGCAGAGGATTATTATAAAAAAGGCATCCAAGCATCAGTGAATTACTATCGAGGCAGATACACATTGATCAATCAGCCAGGAATCGCAAGTCGATTAGTATTGGATGATTCTTACTTTGCCCAGCCGGGAGTAGCATTAACCGGAACGACCCAAGAGAAACTGGCTAAAATCGGTACACAAAAGTGGTTGGCGTTATTTTTTAGTGGAATGGAAGCATGGCATGACTGGAAAAGAACGGGCTATCCGGACATCAAGCCAGGTCCTGCTGCATTTATATCCACTGTTCCTGTACGATTTATGTATCCAGGAAGTGTTCAGTCGCTGAATGGAGATAATTACAAGGCAGTTATTGCAAGGCAAGGAGCGGATGCCATCACCACCCGTGTATGGTGGGATGTGAAATAGTCGGGAAAATCCTATATTAAGCACTCCATCTGCCGGTCACTTAGATCGGCAGATGTTTTAATCCTAAAAAAAATGAAAAAAATCTTTATTCTACTCCTTCTATCAGGAGTTGTTGTTTTTGGTTCTCTAGCGCAGACTAAATCGACTAAAACCGAAAACATCGTTTTGATCACGTTCGATGGACTTCGCTGGCAGGAATTGTTTAAAGGTGCTGATTCCCTGATGATTGACGATACGGGCCTGATCGATAAGCCCGGATCTTTGCTGGGTGACTTTTGGCATCCCGATCCGATAAAAAGACGAGAAATGCTTTTTCCGTTCTTTTGGAATACCATCGCCAAGCAAGGGCAAATTTATGGTAACCGTGCCTATGGAAATAAGGTCAACAACAGCAACAGCATGTGGTTTTCCTACCCTGGGTATAATGAAGTTTTGAGCGGATTTGCCGATGATGGCCGTATCAATTCCAACTCTAAGATCAACAATCCCAATGTGACTTTCCTGGAATATTTGAATCAAAAACCTCAGTACAAAGGAAAAGTAATGGCTTTCGGCAGCTGGGATGTTTTTCCCTATATCATCAATGAGGAAAGAAGCGGGATTCCGGTAAATGCAGGCTTTGATCTAGCTACTGGAATTGACTTGACCGATGTGGAAAAAACGGTGAATAGAATGCAGCAAGAAATCAGGGGTCCTTGGGGAGGAGTGCGATTGGATCCTTTTACTCAAAATTATGCCCTTGAGGCGATCAAAAAATACAAGCCTAAGGTGCTATACATTGCCTATGGTGAAACCGATGATTGGGCGCATGGGGGCAAGTATGATCAGTATATTTGGTCAGCAAAACAGACCGATCAGTACATCAAAGAAATTTGGGAAACCCTCCAGGCAGATCCGCAATACAAAGATAAGACCACCCTCATCATCAGCGTGGATCACGGTCGTGGAACCTCCAAGACTAGCTGGAAAAGCCATGGAGCTAGCATCGCTGAAGCAGGAGAAATTTGGCTGATGGCAATGGGTCCCGATACCCCAGCCACTGGTGAAATGAAAGTGGAAGGACAGTGGACTTCTGCAATGGTGGCCAGGACTGTATTTAGGTTGCTTGGGATGGAGTATCCAGATGCCAAGGCAGCTCCAGCGGTGAATGAGATGTTCAAATGAAAAAAAGGATTTTTGGATTTTTTTTAGGTGTGGCTTTGTGGAGTTGTACTGAAATGAATACTGAAAATGCCTCTCCGACTTTTCGGGAGGCATTTTTTGCTGAAGAAAATCCGATAAGTATGTTTTTTAAGGAAGGTTGGCCTGAGGGAATGGTTAATCTTAATTCAGAATGGATTTTTTTGGGAAAGGACTCTATTCCTGGAATTGAAAGAGATCTTCCCGTCATCAAGCAAGGTGAAAAAGTTGATTTGCCACATCGGATTTCCTTTCCAAATCATTCTTTTTGGTACCAAAAAGAGGTACATCTGGAAAAGGGCTTTTTATTGATTGATGGGGATGATGGAGTTCAGCTTTGGTTCGATGGGAAACGCATTCCAAGAGCTTCAGTAGGTGAGTTTTTTCCTGTTCCTTCAGGGAAAAATATCCAGCTCAGCATTCGTGTGGTTAATAATGCCATGGCTGGCGGTTTAAGAAAAGTTCACTGGATTTCTGAAAACGCCTTAAATGAATGGATTGGAGGGAAAAAGCAACTTAGAGATTCAATTTTGGTAGAACGAAAGGTTGAATTGTTAAGCGAGGAATCATGGAAGGAGAAGTTGGAGCAATTCAATTGGTTGGAAAAGGAACGCGAATTGGAAGAGTTTCCGATTTTGCTCACAGATCCTATTTTGATGTTGGGAACCGATCAGACTTGGTTTTTGCGTTGGGTGAGCGAAAAAGGAGGGATTGTCAAACTCCGGCATTCCGGCGGAGAAGAGCTTGAATTAAGTGCCGATGATGGGGTTTTTACCTTTCCGATGAAAGAAGACAGCATTTCTTTTTCCCTTTGGCAGGAAAAATCTTTTCAGGGTAATTTTGAATTTTCCAAGCCTAAGATTGGCAAAAGCATCAAATTGGCGCTTTGGGGTGATTCTCAGGGGGGCTGGACTACCTTTCATCAACTTGCAAAGTTAATAGGAGAGACGAAGGTGGACCTCAGCATAGGTGCCGGTGATTTGGTCAACAATGGTTCTGAGGAATTTGTATATCCCCGTTTTTTGCAAAAATTGAGTTTGATGAAAACGGCTCAGCTTCCGGTGCCGGGCAATCACGATTATGATGGGTATTACGAGGAATTGGATCCTGTTTCTTTACGAACCTATGTTTTCAGGGGAGAGGAGTCTCGCTATGGGTTTCAACAGTTGGGGCCTTTGGCGATCCTTACGCTAGATCCCAATGAAAATTTCCCGGTGAGTATTCCTGAAAAAACCATGCAGAGGGAAATGCTGGAAAAAGTGTTGGATTCAGAATCCTGGAAAAATAATCCTTGGAAGATGGTGGTATTACACCAACCACCCTATTCCCAAGGTTGGCAGGGCTATCATGGAGAGCATAGTATCCGCGAGTTGTTGGAGCCGTATTTCCATCAGGGAAAAATTGACGTGGTAGTAGGCGGGCATACCCATGATTACGAACGGCTAACCAAGGAATTTTCAGGAAATCAAGTTCATTTTCTGATCCTGGGTGGAGCAGGGGGAGGTTTGGAGTCAGAGGGAAAAGATTCTGAGTTTCCGAAAATGGATAAGATTATCAAAAAAAATCATGTGGGCATTGTGGATGTCAGAGCAGAAGACTTTAAACTTCAGATTTTAGGGATTTCAGGTGAAATCTTGGATGAAGTGAGGTTCAGAAAGATCCCTTGAATAAGGCTTGAACCTGACAGCTTTTTACTGGCTGTCAGGTTTGAATCCAAAGTTAAAGCAGTTTACCTGCCATTTCTCTGTATCGATTTAGGTCCGGAAGTGGCAAAAATTCCACTTTGGCTTCTTCATCCCAAACTCTCATTTTCAGAGAGGCCTCAAAAAGGTGGTCGCTTTCAAAAAGCAGTGCTTCTTCCTCATTCATTGGGCCACCTTGGTGAATTAACGTTTGGCGGCTGGCTTCTGATAGTTTTTCAAAATATTCAGCATAGCGGTAAGTCAGGTATCGTTTGGCCTGTACGTGGTTTTCGACCAATTTTCCAATTTTTTCAGAGAAGCCCAGTTTCCTTAGGTAATCAGCACCAATTTGTTCGTGCCTTTTGACTCCAAATCCGCCCATGGATTCCGAGGAGGAAAGATGGGCAAATAGGTGTCCGATGTCATGGAAAAATGCAGCTAGGACCACCTCGTTGTCATAACCCTGATCCTCCGCTAATTGGGCAGATTGGCACATGTGTTCGATTTGGGAGACAGGCTCTCCGATATAATCTTCTTGCCCAAATTTTTCATACAGGCCAAAAATCAGGTCTAACTTCTCTTCTTTTGTAAGGTCTTGAAAATTCATTTTTTCCTTGTTTAGTAACATCAAAATTCAAAAAGGTAAAGCCTTTTACAAATTTTGCCGGATTAAGTATTTGTTACCATACCTTCTGATCAAGTTGACTTTGTATCGTGAGTATTCGATTCTTCATTCGGGGAAATCGCTTTTAACATTTGGGTATTTAAATCATTGAATGAAGGTTTCGAATAACTTCATTTCTAAAACTTGTGGGTTTAAAACAAGTCAGATCAATTGGGAAATTAAGAATTACGGCCATGTCTTATATGGTGTAATTCCACATGGATAAACTTGGAATGTGCCCCTTAATGTCTCCTTTATATGAATATCCGCTTGTGTACAAGTAGCCAACTATGATTTGGTTTGTAAATTAAATAGTATGCATATACACCTATTTACTAGTAGAAAATAAAGGCGATAAAATTTTGAAACACGAAGGACACGAAGGATTTTTTACCACGAAGGCCACAAAAGACACGAAGAAAATGTAAGAATAATTTTAATTAGGTATTTTATTTTTTTAGGTTTAAAAAAGAAAAACACAAAAAAGCATAAAATAAAATCCCTTTGTGCTCCTTCTTGTTCTTCGTGTTCATTCGTGGTGAAAAGTTTTTTTTTGAACCACTATGTGCACGAAGGACACAAAGTTTTTTGAAAATGGTCCTTCCTTGATTTTTAATTTTTCCTTTGACTCAAACTGGATTTGTAAAGTGTTTTTCTAAGAAATCTTGGTTTAAGTTCACGAAGGCTGAAAAGCTAAAGCTTTGAATTCTATAGGATTACATTTAAAAAACGAGCCTTTGGGGGAACGGTGAATTTTCCATCTTTCTCCTAATTTTATGCGCTATTTATTTTATAGATTATGGATATACGGAATCTTGCCAGTAGCCAGATTTCATTTTGTTTGAATTTAAGGATAAAGATCGATCAATGGGGAAGAACCTAAACTAAACAAAGGGATGGGAAATTCAACGCATACCCAAACTTTCAATTTTGATTTGTACACCTTCGAAATCAAAGCTTTAGCTTTTCATCCTTTATGGTTTAAAATTTTATAAGTTTTATTTCCTACTGGCAATATAACATATATACAAGTTATAGATTTATGAATCAAAACTCAAACAAAATTTAATTTGGCTATTTGTTTTAGCCGGATATTCATTTAAGGCCATTTTTCGCTAACTAATTGGCTATAAAAATAAGAACTAAGAAGCTCCATATTTTTCATTTTCCAAATGTTATGGAGCTTAGACTTCTCCACTTGTATGTAGGCGCATAATCATACTCCTTTATTTTATTTAGGGTTAGACTTTATGAAGTTGGTTTATATTTTTTTTGAATAGGAAGAAAAAATTGTGAGTTTAAAAAGTGCTTTTTCTGATGCTTCATTAACTTAAAATCAACTTTTCATTTTTTTTGTAATAAAAGGATAACCTTTGGCTTGAATCTGACTTTATCAGGAAGTTTAATTTTATCGAAAATTCTCAAGTTAGTTTTGCATAGAAAATGAAGAACTTTTAAGTCATTGCTCTTCCCTTTTTCAATCCTAAATCCATTAAAATGCCACAGATACAATTAGCTGTTTTTGACATAGCCGGAACTACAATTCATGATGAAAACAGCGTTGCAAAGGCTTTTCAGCGCGCTTTAAATAGACATGGATATCCTAACGTGACCCTTCAAGAAGCCAACGAGAAAATGGGATATTCCAAACCTCAGGCCATTCGAGACCTTTTAATTATCCATGAGCCTGATTCTGACAAAATCACTGATTTAATCATCGAGCAGATTCATACTTCATTTGTTGAAGGTATGATTGACTTTTATTCCCATGACCCCTCAATCCGACCTGTTGAGGATGCAGAGGAAGTATTCGCTGCATTGCAGGAAATGGGTATTAAAATAGCTTTGGATACTGGTTTTAGCAGAGATATCACGGATATTATCCTTCATAGGGTCGGCTGGGATAATTCTGGACTAGTTGATGCCACTGCGGCAAGCGACGAAGTGCAAAAAGGTCGTCCTCACCCATTTATGATCCAAAAAATCATGAGTCAGCTCAATATTTCCGATCCCAAGTCAGTAATTAAAATAGGGGATACGGAGGTGGACATCAATGAAGGGCACAATGCAGGTTGTCTAATGAGCATTGGGATTACTTCGGGGGTATTTTCTGAAGAGGAGCTGATTCCTCACAAACCAACTCATCTTGCCCAAAATCTGAGGGAAGTATTGCAGATTGTTAAAGCCTTCGAACATCAATTTAGGAATTAATATGTACCGGAATTCGGCTTTGGTGAACCGACTTGAGCGTACAAATTCTTTTCAAATGAGTGTTTTTGCTGCGATCATGGGATTTGTGGTGTACAGCAGTATGTATGCATTTAGAAAACCTTTTTCAGTAGGCACATTTCAGGGGGAGATTTTTTTTGGTTCGGATCTAAAAGTATGGTTGATTCTGTTTCAGACCTTAGGGTACTTGGCGAGCAAGTTTTATGGAATCAAGGTAATCTCCGAATTAAAAGAAAAAGGTAGGGCATGGTTGATCATTGGACTGATTGGAATATCCTGGATAGGTTTGTTGGGTTTTGCGATCCTTCCGCTTCCTTATGCTATTCTTTGTTTTTTAGTCAATGGGTTTCCCTTAGGACTTATTTGGGGGATAGTTTTTCATTATATGGAAGGTCGCCAATTTACGGAAATGATGGGAAGTATGCTGGCGGCGAGTTTTATCTTTTCATCAGGACTAGTAAAGTCAGTTGGTTCTTTTTTAATTCAAAATCTCGGCGTTTCTGAATATTGGATGCCGTTTTGGACAGGAGCTATTTTTTTTCCCCTGCTATTTGCAGGTGTGTTTTTACTGAATCATATTCCTGAACCCGGCACGCTAGATAAAAGTCTCCGTAGTCCTAGGCCCCCCATGAATGTGTCGGAGCGAAGCAGGTTTTTTTTTGAATTTTGGCCTGGTATCCTATTATTGATTTTGGTGTACATGATGCTCACGGGGCTACGCGACTTGAGGGATAATTTTGTTATGGAAATTTGGAGTGGATTGAGTATTGATGCTTCGCCGGAATTGCTCACCAAAACTGAAATTCCAATTACGCTTGCACTTTTGTTGTTGATGAGTTCCTTGGTGCTAATAAAAAATAACAGGAAAGCCTTTTTTATTAATCATTGGATAATTTTTGCAGGTTTTGGACTTTCTATTCTGTGTACACTTGGGCTAAATTCCGGATTAATTTCTCCGTTCTATTGGATGATAGGGGTAGGTACAGGGGTGTATATGGCTTACATCCCCTTTAATAGTTTACTTTTTGATCGTTTAATTGCCTCGCTTCAATCCGGTGGAAACGTTGGATTTTTAATGTACTTGGTGGATAGCTTTGGTTACCTTGGTTCAAGTTTGATTTTGGTAGCAAGTCAACTTGGGGGATTTGGGGATATTTCATGGTTGCACTTTTACTCACAGGCGATTCTCCTTTTTCTAAGTATTTCCATGGTATTAATCGCTGGTTCTTTTCTTTACTTTCAAGCTAAAATCAAACGAAAAGCTAAAGTTGTCACTTCCTCATTACCCATTCTTAATTCACAATGATCCAAAAAACTGCCATTGTTATTGGTGCCGGTATTGTCGGCTTGTCTATGACCCGGGCACTTCTTGCCAAAGGCTGGAAGGTGACCGTAATCGAGCGGCATCCAAAAGCTCAAGGAGCCTCAGTTCGGAATTTCGGAATGATATGGCCTGTAGGTCAGCCACAGGGGCCAGCTTATGATCGGGCTGTTCGCTCTCGTGAGATTTGGTTGGAAATGAGTCAGAAGGCTGGTTTTTTTGCAGAAAAGACGGGTTCCTTACACTTGGCCTATACCGATTTGGAATTGCAGGTGGTCGAGGAATATGTTGCGGCCATGCAAGGGATTAAATCGGCAGCCTTGTTAAGTCCGTCACAAGTAGTCCAAAAAAGCCCTGCAACCAATCCAATTGGGTTGAAGGGCGGTCTTTGGACTGAAGAAGAAGTGATTATTGATCCTAGGGAGGCGATTTTTAAGACGGCAAAGTATCTGGAAAGTCTGCCTGATGTGCAGTTTATTTGGAATCGTGCTGCAAGTCGTATTGTAGGAAATACCGTTTATTCAGGACAAAAGAGCTGGTCTGCCGATCGTGTTTTCGTGTGTAGCGGGTCGGACTTTGAGACTTTGTATCCGGAAGTTTTTGAGTCCACACAGATTACCAAGTGTAAGCTACAAATGATGCGACTCGTCAAGCAGCCGGACAATTGGCGAATTGGCCCTCCGCTTTGTGCCGGCTTGAGTTTTATTCATTATAAGGGATTTCATGTGGCACCCTCTTTGGAAAAGCTCAAGAAGGTATATCAGGAGGCTTATCCGGAATTGATTGAATGGGGGATTCACGTGATGGTTTCTCAAAATGGGCTAGGTGAACTTACCATTGGAGACAGTCATGAGTATGGATTGGATTTATCACCATTTGATCGTGAAGATGTGAACCTGATGATTTTAGATTTTTTGAAAGGCTTCGCTCAGTTCAAAGACTGGAGCATTGGATCTGCTTGGCATGGAATTTATCCTAAAATGACCAATGGAGGCACAGAATGGGTTCAACCAATTGATGAGGTGGTTACGATTGTGAATGGAATGGGTGGGAATGGTATGACTCTTTCATTTGGTCTTGGGGAAGAGGTCGTGGAAAAAATGGGATAGAAGGTTTTTTTTAGCCACAAAGGCGCTAAGGCGCAAAAGGTTTGATGTCTCCTAGCCTTACGCCAAACGCTTCCTTCGTGTCTTCGAGCCTTCGTGGCAAAAAAAAATAGCCACGAAGGCGCTAAGG
>CAZNND010000080.1:0-19428 GCA_964574365.1 uncultured Limnohabitans sp. | reverse complement strand
CAAGTCCAAAATCCAGAACCCGATGCGCTACCTGTTCAAACTCTTCCATCCCAAAGACCGGTATTATATTCAATTTCCTGCGGAAGAAACCCCGGAAACTATTCCTACCTCTTATTTCCTGGCCGATGAACGGGAATACGAACGGGTAAAGTCCCTTCACACGCCGCTTTCCCAATTGTCCTGGTTTGTAAACCAGGAATTCAACGACGAAGAGGAGGCCGAGCGCTACAGAAATATGTCTGACGAGGAATACTTTATGGGTAATGTCCAAGTCAAAGTCAGTATGTTCATCCAAAAACTCCAATCAAAATGGTTTGACGTGCTGAAATCCAGCAAAAAACCGGTACAGGTTTATCTATTTGCCCAATCTCCCCTGCAGCAGGGAACCAACTTTTCCTTTGCTAACTCCCTGGATGGAAGTATCCAGGTGTATTTCCCGGCCGGACTCATCGAAAAGCTCCTGACCCAATTCAAACACCGAACCTACATTCCGCCCCAACTGGAACTGCAACCTGAAAGGGACTTGCTTTTTGGCTTGGACTTTCTGATGGTTCCCTGGAGAGGAGGGTTGAACCTGAAGCAGCCTGATGGGTTTACCGATCAGTGGATGTATTGGCTTTGGACGCTCCGAAACCAGGGATTGGCACGGTTTAGCGGCTTACAAAGTGGTGCAGGTTTGGAAATGAATCCCGTTAAAATCCGTCGGTTTTTGGAGAAATTAATCGAACGCTTGATATCCAGAATCGAAAAAGGTGACCTTAAACGATCAACCTTAGCCCGGGTGCTTCCAGGGTACCAGAGGCAGGTAAACCAGATTGCACCCCTACTCTTGCTTCATGCTCTTGCGGTTTATGGTCAAAAACATCAACCCGATGCATTGAAAGAACCCCTGCGAGCACTACGAAGCTATTCCAGTTTCTACGACGAGGAGGTGCTTACCAAGGCTTTTGTTTATGCACGCAAGCTTGATTTTGAGCGTTTTTTACACTATCTGACCCTTTCAGTTGGGGATGATGCGCCGATGATCCAAGAAGCACAACTGCGAAAGCTGAACAAGATGCTGCTACTACTCGATAATAAAGGCAGATCTACAGCGGATATATTTTTGGGAAAATTGGAAAGTCTGGATTTTGACTTTTCGGGGAAAAGACAAAGAGGAAAAAGCAAAGCCTGGGAAGGAGTTCGGATCAAGGGCGACTTTACGGTTCAGGAACGCTTCTATCTACTCGCGGAGGAGTGGAGTTAAAAAAAACCTGTCAGGATTGATCATTCAACTGATTGGAAGATTATTAAGGATAATCCTGACAGGTTTGAATAGACCTGTCAGGATTGATCATTGAAAATTGGTCATTGACTCTGCCCTTCTTGCCGGGATCAAAATGTGCGCATCCAATTTCGATGGTGCCCCGGCGCATGGGGATGTGGTGGGTTTCCCCAGTGCTACAATCAAAACACCCCTCCGGGGTTATTGTTGTCTTTGGCCCAACTCCGTGGTCTGTGTCCCCACAGACCACTCCTGTTAAAGGTTTAGATTTAGATCAGCACATTCGTCTTCATCGTCTGGTTTAATGCCTAATCCTCCCCCGGCAGACTGGTACAGACCCCCTTGAAAATTGGGCATTGACCCTGCCCTTCTTGCCGGAATCACGATTTCCTGATCCAATTTTGAATCTGCCCAGGCGAATGGGGATGTGGTGGGTTTCCCCAGCGCTACAATCAAAACACCCCTCCGGGGTTATAGTCTTATTTGGTAGGTTTAATTAGAAATTTTCCTTCGGCGGACAGGCTCAGACCCCTTTGAAAATTGGGCATTGACTCTGTCCTTCTTGCCGGAATCACGATTTCCTGATCCAATTTTGAATCTGCACCGGCGCATGGGGATGTGGTGGGTTTCCCCAGCGCTACAATCAAAACACCCCTCCGGGGTTATTGTTGTCGTTGGCAGGTTTAATTAGAAATTTTCCTTCGGCGGTCAGGAACAGACCCCCTTGAAAATTGAGAATTGGTCATTGAAAATTGGTTATTATGTCTCGTGTTTCTTGTTTCTCGTTTCTTGCCTCTTGGTTCTTGCTTCTCGTGTCTAACTTATCATCGAAAGATGGTACACATCACTCTGGTTTCGGACGATTCCGTAAAACACAAAAGGATCGGGCAGAGGGATATCCTCCACCAAATCAAACACCCGACAATCCTTCCCCAAACCCTCAAAGATAAAGGTGAAGACATGGCTTCTATTGAAGACATACGTCCATTGCGGCGCCCTGGTGATCCCAATGGCATTGATCAATTTGGCATTCTCTCCCCCTTCCCGTGGGATCAAATAGGTACTTGGAAAGATGCGGATTCCCAAAGGGGGATCCAGGACCCTCAGATGCACGTGTACAATCACCTGATTTTCTTCCTGATGGAGCGTTTTCAATGACTCCAACAGCCCGGCATCGAGCTCTACTTCAGGGCGAGTGATGATTTCGAGGGAGCTTGAATAGGATGCGTGGTTTTCGTTCATCATATCTTAAAGGTAAGTCAAATCAGGTGTGGGGATATTTCTTGCCACAACATTTTAAATGAAAAGTACCAAAGGAAGTCATTCCTCCAACCAAGTAAACCAAGTCCTTTGATCTATCCACGGAATACCCAGTCGATTACAGACATCCATCGTATGTCCAGTTCCTCCCTCTCCAGGATGCTCCAAATCATCATAAAAACCCCGAAAGCCGTCGGAGGAACTCCAGCCGCACCTAAAACTTTTACCGTATCCCTCAAAATATAGGCTGCTTTAATGGTAAACCTATCCCTTTTCCCCGCCACAAACGGATCAATTAGCGTATTCGTCTTTTTATTACCCTTTGAATAATACACGATTTCGGGTTCCTCAGCCAGGTTGAGCTGTTCCAGGGAAATGGTCTCATAAGCCACATTCGCTTTTGCTCGGTGTCCCCCATAGGGTGTAATTACCTGAAGCCTTTTTTGATATACCGAAACAACCCCTTGGGAAAACCACTGATCCGCTCCCTCAGCATTTCCACTTCGGAAAATCAAATTTACTGTCCGGGATGCTATTAATCTTCCAAAGGAAATCAGCTTCGCTTTGTCCTCTTCGAGTACCTGACGCTTTCCTTCCAGTAGAATCACTGCCGGGAATCTATCATATTCTGCCAGAAAATCTTCTAATTTCATATTCACGAATTTAACTAGGAAAATCGCTTTTAAGACTCACCATTTTTTCCTCCTATTGGAAAAACAAATCAGAATCCAATAGTTATGACAGGAAGAGAAATAAGAGTTACAGTTAAAGTTAATTCATGTGAAATTTTCCTCTAAATGCGTTAGCCTATACTCTTAATTTTCTAAATGATCTTAATGGTTTAAATCCATCAGTTTTCGAAATGAAGGTTCTCGACCTCTTAGTCCAATTATTTTAATGATAAAATGTTAAATACGATTCCCCTACGAATTTAATCTAGTGTAACTGCCATTTCCACAAACCGACAGAAGGGATTTGCTAATTTGATTTGATCGGGGCTTTTACAGTCCGGCTCCAGAATGGCCGGGGAGGCAACCAGGAAAAAGAGCGCCTTTGCCCGGGAAACAGCCACATTGAATCGGTTGGGACTGTACAAAAACTCCATCCCACGAGGAGCGTCTTCAGGTGTGGAGGTCGCTACCGAATAGATCACCACCGGTGCCTCCTGTCCCTGAAACTTGTCCACCGTACCAATTTCGATTTGGGGCAGCGCTTGTTTCAATAAATCAACCTGGGCATTGTAGGGTGAAATGATTTTGATGTCGGAGGGCTCCAGAATTTTTGTTCTTCGCTTATCATCCATCACCCAAACATCCCCTTTGCACAGATCCTTCACCATGGCCACGATTTGATTGACCTCCTCCTCTGAACTATTGGTATTCCCTTGGTGGGAAACAGGAACAAAACGCAGCCCAAAGCCTTCAAAAGGGGTATTTCCGATCACCCGATTATCTTCCAGGCCTTCTACGGGCTGGAGTTTTCCTTCATAAAACTGCTCTGAGTCAAAGGAGCAGATTGTAGGATGCATTCTCCAGGTTTTGGCTAGAAAAATGCCCAAGTCGCTCTGAATGGTTTTCCGCTCCTGAAGGATATGGGACAAGGCAGACAATTCGGTACCCTCCGGATGGACTCCCTGTTGCGGCTGCTGCAATTGCTGGGGATCTCCAAGCAGGATAAGGTTCTTGGCCGCCATTCCGCAGGTCAAGGTGTCAATCAGGGAGAGCTGACCAGCCTCATCGATGATCAAATAATCCACTGAATCGACCAAGGCCTCATTGGCCCAGAGAAAAGGGGTTCCTGCCAAAATATGGGAATCCGAAAGTTCGGAAATAGCCTTTCTTCCATCGGTACTTACTGCCCAGGGATGATCTTCCGCAGCATCTGCCTTTTGCACCACCCGAATGGGACTGTTCATTTTCTTGGAAAGCTCCCAAACCTTTTCCAACAAGCCTGTGATTACCTTGTGGGACATGGCCGTTATACCAACTTTTTTTCCTTTCAAAATGAGATCCATGATCAAATGGCTGCCGGTAAAGCTTTTTCCAGAACCTGGAGGGCCCTGGATAGGCAAATAGCCATGATCCAATTTCGAAGCCCATTCTTTGGTGAGTGCCACAAAATCCCGCTCCGGGGAAATTGCTTCGGACAATTTTCCGGGCTGACGAAGCAAAAGACTCCTAACAGCCCTGAACTCTTCCGAATCCGACTCCATTCCGTTTTCTACCACCCAGGTAACGAGTCGGATGATGGCTTCTTCTTTGACTTGATAAATGACTCTGTCCAAAAGGAAAACACTCACCGGATGATCCTCCTGGTCTATCGTTGGCCCTTTTTTCAATTGAATTATCCCTTGGTTCATATCCAAATGAAACACCGAGCCTGCCGGTTTGCCCAGCTGATTACTCACCGATTTATCC
Source organism: uncultured Limnohabitans sp. (assembly GCA_964574365.1). Lineage (GTDB taxonomy): Bacteria > Bacteroidota > Bacteroidia > Cytophagales > Cyclobacteriaceae > Algoriphagus. The sequence continues at coordinate 14,487 of CAZNND010000080.1, read as the reverse complement.
TTTTTCAACTCTCCTTCCTGGAAAGGGAATCGGTATTCATACACGGTTGATCTTTTATCAGGAAAATTATTTCCCGTGTAGGACAAAAGGGAAATTGCATTCTTTTCCTCCAAGAGTTCTTCGGGCGTGAGATCCAGCAAGCGATAGTATTCCCACCAAAGTGACTTTTCCTCCCTCCTGTACCAATCCAGCATGTGTGCCAAAACATACCTCGCCTGCTGTTCGGGCGTTCGCTCCTCCTTGGAGACCGGAATCCCGGCCAATAAGGCATCCATCAAGGGCTTTATTCGTGCCTGATGCTGAGTAACGTTTTCATTGGCCTCCATCGGTTTGGCCACAGGTCTGGGAATTTTCGCTCCCTCCTGGATGGCCGAAGCTCGTAGCATCTCAAGCCATTGATGAAGCCGTTCGGTGGAGACACAGTCGTCCTGATTATACAGTTGGATGGCTTCGATCATTTCGGGGGTGGCCTCCTCGGTCTTGCGGGTTTCTAGCAAAAACTCGTACATGGATTTGTGCTTGGAAACCTCCCTCAGGTCAATTTCGCGGGTGTAGCCATAGAATTTCTCCAAATCTTTGATGGAATACTTCTCGACACTTGCTCGGACAGCCTGACGAACAATCCCATACAGATCCACAAAGGTTCCGGAACGCAGCAATCCATCGACCTGATCTTCGCAAGTGGCATATTTGCCCATCAACCGCTTGAAAGCACTGACCTCATACGGGGCATAATGGTAGATATGCATCTCCGGGTTTTCGGCTTTGAGCCGCATGACCTTGGAAATAAAGGTCTCAAAGGCTTCCTTTTCCTCCGCCTCGGTCTTGGACCACAAGGCATGATATTCCCCCTGATGCACCCAACCGATCAAATATTCCAAGCCTCCCGGTTCGACCAAGGGATCCCCTTCCAGATCCAAGTAAACATCAAACTTACTAGGCTCCGGAAGATTGAAAAACCCTTTTTCAGGCTGAAAATCCAGGAGTTCATGCAGTGGCTGGTAATTCTGGTTTCTGCTTCTCCATTGGATATTGGCCTGGTCTCGTAGTTTTTGATAGGTTTGTATGGCTCCGCGGCTAGGTTTGAACGGGATGGGGCTTGCAACCTGGGCAAAGTCATTCAGCGTGGTCAGGCCATTACTTGCCACTTCCTTGATCTGCGTTCTGCCCATGCCTGCCACAAAACCAAGGTGATCGTCAGCCCTTCGTTTTTGGTTACAAACTTCCCACCAGGTGCAGATATCGCAATGAGCGACCGGTTCCGGATAGGTTTCCTCACCCGACCGGGCTATTGCCTCCAGAAAACGCTTTTTTATCAACCGAACGTAGGCCGAATACTCGTCAACTCGGTAGCCAAGCTGCTCTTCAGGAGTCTTCACCCACATCATTTCAGGCATTTTACCCTGAATTTCCGCCAGGGCCTCCGAATACAGGCTGATCTGAATGATGGTGGCCCCCTTAGTCTCAGTGGCCAACTTGGTATCCATTACCTCGTAGGAAAATCCGCCCAAGCTACAGGGCTGGTTCACTCGGATCAAAAAATCTGCCCATCCCCACCACTCATTTTCTTTACCCAATCTGGCTTGGTAAATCACATCCACACCCGAATGTATAGCGCTCAACGTTTTTTCATAGGCTGCCGCATCACCTGGCTCGATGACACAGACCGATTTTCCTTCCTGCAAGAGGGATTCCATGTAGTCCGCTTCAAACTGTTTGCCTTTTTCCTGAAGTGCCAACATCACCTTGTTGGTGTAGTTGGGCTTGTCACGCAGACCATCCAAGGCTTCCTTATCCAGCGTGCTTAGGTGTTTGCAATGGATAAAATTGGAAAGGTCTGAGGGGGAATAGATGAGCTGGTTATCGATTTTTTTCATGGTGTTGCGAACGAGGGTGAATGAGGTGAATTTAAGAATTAGTCTTAATTTGGAAAATCAGTTTAGTTAAAAACTAACACGGTGTTGTTGCATGGTTCATGACTTTTCGATACTCATAGCCCTCAAATACCCCCCAAGATACCCCAGCCTTTTCTGCACAAAATCACCGTTCTTCTTTCGGATCCAACGGATTTTTTTCAGGGAATAATCGGATACGAAGATGGAATAGCTTTCTTCGAGCGAAACACCACTGACAGCACCTTTGACCCACAAAATCGGAATGGTGATGCTAAACCTGTAGAAAAACTCGTACAGGTACCATACCGCTACTTTTTCAGGCAAAGTCATGCTGGCAATCTCCGCATTGAGACGATCCACAATCACCTGCGGAACAAATGGGATTTCGTCCGCCTCCATGTCCTCCGGGGTTCGGGCATAATTACCCGGCAAATCCACCCAATCCTTGCCCAACCACTGAATCGCCTCGTAGGAAGCGCTCATCTGTTCCATTTTTTCCTTAGGCCCCGGACTCATCCGATACAGAAAATCCCACTGGATCACATTTTCCAATTCGAAGCGAAACTCGGGGTCATCCTGGATAACCATAAGGGCATTGTGGACTGAAATGGCGAAACTGCTCTTCTCCTGCATTTTCCTGATCTCCTCAAACTCGGGATGATCGAAAACTTCCGTAAAAGTGAGCGCCTTTCTGTTGGCCCCGCGATCCGGGTAAGCATCCAGCAGCAAGATTTCATTGATATCTTCCACAAGAACAGCAGCGACTTCCTCCGGAAGTGGGGAGTAAGCAGTTCCGAGGTGATTGGTGATTGGGTCTTGGCTGTCGGTGAAGATCAAAAAACCTTGCTTTCCGTTTTGAACCTCGGAAGCCGGAGAAATGCTGTATTTTGGGATTTTTTCCATGGGAAAATTTTTGGAGAGTTATCAAGATACAAGTTTCCGAATAATCCAGATGCCATGGAGCGCTTTGCAATCTTGCAATAGTTGAGGAAGGTGGAAAAAGGATTGGAATACAATGGAAATATAATGGAGATATCGCCTGCGGCTGAAATATGGCCTTCGGCCGAAATATAGATTCCATATCTCGCGTAGCGTATCTCAAGGTATCTCGCGAAGCATATCTTTTAAGAGATACAATGGAGATACGCCTGCGGCTGAGATACAACCTTATCGATATTTCGGATTTCAGATATGGGGTTTCGGATGTGGAGTTTCGGATTTCGGGATACTATCTCGCAATGCCTGTCTCAAGGAATAATGCCTGAGAGTTAAAAAGAAGAATCAGCGAAAATCTGTGACTTTTTCTGCGTAAATCTGCGGGAAATAGAATGGAGATATCGCCTTCGGCTGAGATAGAGCCTTCGGCCGAAATATAGCCTTACGACGGATAGTGTCCCTATCTCGCGAAGCATATTTCCACCCTATTTCGGGAAGCGTATTTCAATTGTATTTCGCGAAGCGTATCTCTAAGTATTTCGCGAAGCGTATTTCAATTGTATTTCGCTGAGCACCCCCCCCCTTCTTTGCAATCTTGCATTTACACGGATCTCATTAAGGCTTCCCCTATTTTTGTTGAAATTTCGAATTATTCCAGATCACCTACCTATGCAGACAGTCACCCAAACCTCCTCCCAGCTCGATCAGATCAAAGCCCAGCTTAAAAAAGAATTCATTGGACTTGATGAGATCATCAACCAGTTCATTGATGCGGTTACCCCCTGGTGCACCATGGCTGACAGCCAAAAGCGACCCTTAGTGGTCAACTTATGGGGAATGACAGGTGTTGGAAAAACCTCCTTAGTCAGAAGATTTCTCGAATTGTGGAACAAGGATGAGAGCGTTATTCTCTTCAACATGGGCAGTAAATCCTACTCAAGGGACATTTTGAACTTCATGGAAAACATGAATTCGATCAGCGGGAAACCTAGCGTGATCATTTTCGATGAGTTTCAGCACGCCAAGACGATCAGTGAGGGAAAAGAATTGGAAAATCCCATGGATCGCATGATCTGGCAGTTGCTGGACGACGGTAAATTTTTATACACCAAAACCTGGTACGATAGTGACAACCTGAGCGAGCTCTTGGCAGATCTGGAGCTTTGTTTGGCTAAGGGGGTCAAAGTGGAAAAAGGAAAAGTGATCCAAGGTTGGCAATACTACAAGGAGATCATGGAAATTACCGACAGACCCTCCAAATTCGGGGACACCGAAGACCGTTACTTTTTGACTACCAATCAAATAAATGTTCTTTTTGGGTATGTGAAGGCCGAGTTCAAGTATAAATCCTTGTTTAGAGATTACATCTTTCAATTGAACGGGGAAGAGATACTTAATTTGGTCAAACAGCTTGAGATCAAATATTGCGCTGCGAGGGAAATTGATTTCTCCAAATCCTTGATTTTGGTTATAGGCAATTTGGACGAGGCCTTTGATATGTCTGACCATGTATCGGCTGATGTTGATCCGGATTTCTTTTACCGGGAATCCAAAAAGATCACCTTCAGCAAAATAAAGGAAGGCTTGAAGGAACGTTTCAGAATGGAGGAAATTGCCAGATTAGGCAATATACATTTGATCTATCCGGCGCTCAGCAGTGATGTTTTTAGGGAATTCATTGATACAGAGTTGCTGGAGATCGGAGAGCGATTCGGCCATGTCTTTGGCTGCTCGGTTGAATTTTCGGAGTCGGTCAAAACCATGCTTTTTGAAGAAGGGGTGACGGCAAGCCAGGGCTTCAGACCCTTACGCTCCACTATTCGCTACCTGATCGAATCCTCTTTAGCAAATTTGTTCCAACAAATAGTCTTTGATACTCCTCAACGGGTCTTCGTGGATATGGACGGGGAAGATCTGGTGGTCAAGGTTCATGGTATGGTGGAAGGCAGAAAAACTTTGCATTTGCCGGTAAGATATGCAAAGCGAAAAAAAATGGATCCTCAGTCCTTGGCCATCACTGCCGTACACGAAGCAGGCCATGCCTTGGTGTATTCGGTAGTTTTTGGAAAGGTTCCGAAAATGACCACCATCACGTCTTCAGATCACAATTCCGGCGGCTTTGTAGCGGGAGAAAGCCAATTGGAATTCGACACCTATGACTTGGTCATGCGAGACATTATCGTGAGAATGGCAGGAAAGAAAGCCGAAGAATTGGTATTCGGAAAAGACCATCAGATTACATTCGGCTGCAAGTATGACATGCAAACTGCTACCAGAATACTGCTCGATGCGGTTAGATCGGGGGTTCTACCGGAAATGGATTTGTATTTTGAAAACCCCATCCACGGAAATGGTAGGTTCTTGCCTGAAACGAACAATGAAATAGACTTGGTCAAAGCCCAATTGGAAAAAGCCAGTCAACAGGCCGAAAAAACACTGAAAGAAAACCTCGAAATCTTCCAAACCCTCATTACCTTGCTCTTGGCCAAAAAGTCGCTAAATGCAGCCGAGTTGACCGAAGAATTGATTCAGGCTGGGGTGAATCTCACCCAGTTGTTGCAGGCTTACCCAAAGCCCATGGATTACAGCGCAAAGCTAAAAAGCTTTATCGCAGGCAAATCCACCACTGACTCTATTGATCACGGATGATGGAGTTCAACCCTAATCAAAAAAACCATCCTTAAACCCAGCGGCCAACCATGTCCCAATACGGAAAATATCCTTTTGACAAGTACCAGAACATGATCTCAGGGGATTCCAAGTTCCTGATTCTTTGCATCTCCATGTACAACGGTCTGGTCATGCAGTGCGAGGAGGAGAATCAGACGTTTTTTAATCCAAGATTTAAAGGAATAAATGAAAAGTTGGGCTTTATTGATAAGGACCAAGACTACGACCGGCAGATCAACCCCGAGGAACGTGTGGATCAGATGGCGCATTTTTTCCGGCTAACCCAGCTGATTTGGAAAGACCGATACCATGAGTTCAAGATCATGGGTACTTTCATCGAAGCCATCCTGAAAATCTTCGATTTCAAAATGGAAGTGTGCATCCACGACCTGGTGTTTCAATCCAAGGAAATCTGCCTGGTACAAACCGGATTTATCGAAGAAAGCGAAGAGGATACGGCTCCTCTTTTTGAAGTGTACCAATCGAAGGATTTTAAAAACAAGGCATTATCCAGTTTCCTAACCGGGTATTTCAACTCCAGAGGACTCGAGTGTGTGCGCAAAAAAAGAGAACCGGAAAATTTTCGGTTAAGGAATTTTCTGGAGGATGAACGGGAGGGAATCCAGCTGTATGGGATTTCACTTTTTGTAAACAAAGCCAAATTCCTGGCTGATTTTGAACATCGGGAGGATGGGCTTTTCGTCCTTAAAAAAATCATGGACGAGTTTTACCTCGAGTTGGAGGAGGTGTTCAAAGCACGAAACGCCGTGGTATCTTCAACGAAATACCAATTGGAAGAAAACCAACTCAGCCGCGAAAGAACCGAACTACGAAAGAAAAAATGGAAATCCCATTACCTCAAGGCGGACGGGGACCAGTTTTATATCCGCTGGGACTGGCAAGGGATTGAGCTACTGGATTTTGTCCACCTGAAAATCTGGTATTATCCCGATGAGTTGGACATCGACCACGTCATCCTCAACCACCTCCCGGATTTGGAATTCAACTATGCCTCCTGCAACAAAAAGGAGTTTGATGCCAAAAAAGACCTCTTAAACTATGTCCTCTAAACAAGCTGGATTGAGGAATCCAATACCCTAATTGAATGTCTATGAACATCACCGGATTTCACACTTACGACACTAGCTTATGCGATCATACCTTGTCTACTCCGGAGGCTAAACCGAGTTACAGCGTCATGCTTCATTTGCTGGCTCTGACCCGCATGAATCGCTGGGTGTGCAAGGATTCTTTTCGGGAGTTTTTGGTGCGGTTGTTCCTGATTTTGGACCAGGAAGTGGAGACAATTCTGGAACGCTTTCTGGAAGAACAAGTCCTTCTGGAGGGAGATGTGGCGGGAAAGGAGTTTCGATGGACCTTGGAGGACATGCTCAGTTTTACCGGGTTTTCCAGAGGCCATTTGGATTTTCAAATTTGGGGAACCTTGGAGGAGTTTATCCAGGAGTATAGGGTGATTACCTACGATGTTTGGATGGAGGAAGAAGAGGACGAGGAGGGAGAACCGTCTTTGGGAAACTTCTCGGAAGACTGGCTGATTATGACCATGGCCTTGAACTATGGGATGTACGATATCCAGCACCTGAGCCTTAAATTAAAACCGGATTTATTGGACGCCAAAAAAACAGAGATTCTTGGTGTTGAACGATTTGTTGATTTTTTGTTGACGAGAATACCTGCCGATTTTTTCCCTACCTACCAATCTGAAATAAGGAGGAAACTGAAAAGGTACAGCTATTCCTTTACGGGAAAGGATACGCTGAATGTAGATATCGTGGGAATGTTATACCCCGTCCGAATCCTCAAAATCATGCGAAAATCCATCGGATCAAAGCACAAGGATTACCGAAGGTACATGGAAGGAATCGACCAAGAGAAAGAAAACCCGGAAGTTCCCGCATATTTTTTGGATGTGATGAAATTCGGTTTGGGCGTAAAATATGGCCTGATCCAATTATCCGAGCATCCTGAAAATTTTCACGACTGTTTTGATCCCCGCTATGAAGGTGGTGAACTGAGCAACTGTCTCTTCCAAACCGGGATATCGACAAAAACCCTCTTCAGGAAATATAAGGTCGAGGAATGGCTTTACCTTATCCCTTGATTTCCAAGTAGTTTATAAAAACCAACAGACCTACATAGCCATGCCCAAATTGTATTTAGCCGAAAATGGAGTAACCATCCGATGTGAAGGAGGATATCCAGGTTTCAGGCAAAAAGTCAACGGACGGGAATACACGGTGGTGGATCTGGAAACCCTGAAAAACCATACTTTCATCCGGGCAGATCTTTCCAGATTCTGTACCTCCTTGTTGACGGATTTGTCGGGAATTTTCAAAAACCTGGAAATCATGATCCCTGAAAGAAGAGTGCTTTCGGAATCTAAAAAATGGTGAATGCTATAATTTCAATTATCAATAAAAATTGTAAATGCGATACTACTCTGCCCTCAAGTTAGAAATGTAAATTTTCACATGCTGCGGGTAAAGAAAAAGCATATTTTCCAAGAATCCATTTCATTTTTGGTCCATGATAAAATGCTAAAGGTCCATGCAGTCTAAAAAATTAACCAGGAAGGCATGAAAAAACTGGACTTTTACAACTTTAAACCATATCGACCAAAAAAAAGGAGCCATGAGGCTCCTTTAAAAATCTTACCTGCTACTGATCAATTGTAATTCACAGTAATAGTAGAAGTGCAATTAGTAGTACCGGCGGTACATACACGGTATTTGATTGAACCTGAACCCCTAAAGTTGGTTTTTTCTTCATAAGTACCAGTGTTGTCTTTGGTGAGTTTTGTATTATTTCGGTAAATGTCCACCTTCGAAGAAGTAATTCCAATGTAGGTCAATTTAACCACTACTCTGCCTGAAACTTTAGTCCAAGTAGCTTCAAGTGTAATTGGATCTGGATCATTGGGATCAGGGTCATTTGGATCCGGATCGATCACGCTACCTGACTTTGAATGAAGTAGATCGGTGGTCGTAGAAGATGCATTAACCGTAATTACTCCCTTGGTAGCATTCGTGCTGATCAAATCATAGATTTGTTGAGCAGAGGCAGATGGACTGGTTTGAGGCAATAAGGCGACTACACCAGCCACATGAGGGCTAGCCATACTCGTACCATTATAGGTTGGTTGCAGTCCCACCACTCACAGCAGTCGATGTAATGCTAGCCCCAGGAGCGAATATTTTCACCGTACTTCCGAAGTTTGAAAAGCTTGCTCTGGCATCCGAGCTTGTACTTGCACCAACAGCATAGGCCTCAGGCGCATTAGCTGGAGTGAAATCTTTAGCGTCTTTGTTGTCATTACCAGCTGCTACAAATACAGGAACATTAGCATCGTAAAGTTTTTTAACTGCAATATCCATTGAGTTGCTTGTTCCGCCACCTCCAAGAGACATATTAACAACTGAAGGTGCGTTTCCTTTATTGGCTACCACCCAGTCCATACCCGCAATAACAGGTTACCAGGTGCCTGATCCAGAGTTACTTAATACCTTTACTGAAACCAAAGTAGCTTTTTTGCCACTCCATAAGTTTGACTTCCAACTGTACCAGCGACGTGGGTTCCATGGACTTGCACATCAGAACCATTATCATTGTATCCGGACCATCCTTGAATTGCACGACCTTCAAAATCAACATGGTCATACTTGATTCCTGTATCCAGGATAAACGCTTTAACACCTTCGCCAGATTGTTCATAAGAATAGCTATTGCTAATCGGCCTGGCAGCCTGATCGATTCTATCTATTCCCCAAGTTGCTGGGCTTTGAACAATTTCTGCATTTGCATAGACGATTCCGTCTTCCTCCGTGGACTCGACATTAGAATCTTTCCTCAACGCAGCAAATTGTTCAGGGCTAAGTGAGGCAGGGAAGCTGGTAAGCAAACTACCATAAACTCTCTCAATTTGTTGCGGAGCTATTCCGTATTTGGCAGCAAGATCTTCCGCTACTTTTCTCATTCCAGCCTGGGCATCCTCGTAGTTAATTGATTTTCTGAAGTTTATGGTATTTTCATTCAGAATGACAATATACTTACCTGGATCATAAGAGGGTTTACCATCGAGGGTATTTACAAACTCCAAATCTGGATTTAAAGCTTCTTGGGTTTCGCAAGAAAGGCCAACTAGGGACAAAATAGTCAATCCCAATCCAAAGAAAAAACGGTTTGTACGCAAGGTTTTTCTAATACCGACTATCGAATTATATTGATTAATTCTTGAAATATAATTTCATAAAACAAAACTAGCATTTTGAGAACATTTTTAGTCGCTAAAAAAGATTGCAGATATGTTCGTTTTTTTGGTAAATGCAAAAATCAAGAAGTTAAAGGTCGACTTTTAAATAATGTGTAACATGTTTTTTGTCACATAAGACGCTTCTCCTGAAAAGATTGGGGGAAAATAAAAAAAATAAGTTACTGAAATTGAAACAGAAAGGAGATGTTGTTGATGAAAACATATTTTTTTGCATTGTCGATTTGGAAAAAAAGGAACATGCCTCTACATTTGCAAAACATTTACCGAAAGGGACACCAAACTCCTCCTTAGCTCAGCTGGTTAGAGCACATGACTGTTAATCATGGGGTCCTAGGTTCAAGCCCTAGAGGGGGAGCCTGAAAATGAGGCACTTACGAGGTTTTTTCTCGGAGTGCCTTTTTCATTTGCACACCATTTGCACAAAAAAGGCCTCTTAGCATAAAGCATTTGCACAAAAAAGGCCTTCCCTGGTGGAGGAAAAGCCTTAAGGTAAATTTTAATTTTTTCAGTCGGGATCTTCCGGACTAATCCATTCAATCGGAGGCATTACTGTAATTTTATAGGCAAATACCCTACTTATCAATTCCCTTCTTTTCGTTTCTTGCTCGGTTTCCGTTTCATCCTCTCCTATCCATTGGATAGGTGGACAAATAGTTCCTTTGCTTAGGAGAAGTTCCATTTCATCCTTGGATATGGACTTATCGAAATAAGCCTCCAGGATCCGGGCTTTGTGTTCTTTAGATACCTTCATTTAATCTTATCAACGGTTTGATGATTCCCATTTTTTCAAGTCCAAAAACGTAAATTCCCAAAGGAGTTGATTCCATACGGGGAAAATCGAAGAAAATCGGAATTTCCTGCTTTCCAAATCCCCGGATTAAACATTCCTTAGCTTCCTCCCTTGTGATGATCCTTTTCTTAAGCGCCCTCAAAACTTCTTTCCTAAAATCATGGTTTCGTTCCATTTCCCAAAGTGATGATATTTTGAAAATACGGCCTCAAGTATGGTACTCTCTCCAAAGTATGGATTTGTGCCTCATCCGTTCCCGTTCCTCCGGAGGATAGGTCTAAAATGATCCTCCCATTTGACCGGATCAAATCCTTTGCCTCCACTTTGGAAATTTTGCCCTGCCTCAAGGCTATTAACACGGCCTTTTTAATTTCCTTACTCATCATTCATTATCCTGTCGATAAGAATATCCAAATCTCTTTCCTCCATGCTTTCCAAATCTATCTTTGTCGAGTGAGTAGTACTTTGGAGTTTCGGCATCAAATACGGCATCAAATCAGTCAGGAACTTAAGTCTGTCCTTAGCTTCCAAAGATTCCAAATCCTCTTGGATCTTATCGAAGTTGTCATCAAATAAGGTTTGTATCCGATCCCTTATTAGAAGAGTGGATTTGTTTTTCGCTCCTTTAGGTTTGCCCGGATTTCCTTTTTCAAACTTTGCCATTTTTCCCGTATTTCTTCCGTAATTTACGACAAATCAAACTTTTTTCTTAATTCCAATAGTGCCGGGTTCTTCACTGCCATTCGGATAAAATCCTTTGTCGGTTTGTCGGTGTAGCTACCGATTAAATCCCAGTCTGCCGGGTATCCATCAAAATTTATCAATAGTCCATTTTCAAAATGTAGGCCTTCCAAATACGGTTTTACCTCTGAAATAAATTCTTTTTGAATAGCCACATTTCCTTCATTTCGTTCATTGGGTTTTTTATCCTCTGAAATAAATTCTTTTTGTGGAGGCTCATTTCTTTCATTTTCTTCATTCGGGATAATCGGACTAAAAATAAACTCTTTTTGTGGAGGCTCATTTTCTTCATTTTCTTCATTTTCCCATTCCCATTTGAGAAAATAGTCCACAATATCGAGGCCTTGGCTTTTTTCCTCATCCGTAGCTAGTTTCTCCAAATAGTCGGAGACTTGGATCTTAATCCCTGGAATATCATCCCTTAACTCCCTGGAGAAGTCGGTCCACATCTCGAAGCAATTAAACTCATCCCCCGGCTTCGTGAGGTCGGGAAAAAAAAGAATAGCCCTATCCTTTAGAAAATTGAATTTGTAGCCCTTCAAACCTGCTTTGCCTCCCGTAGCCATCCAAATAAATTCGGGCTTAAGAATGCTGGCAATAATGGCCGTTTTTTCACTTTCAACTATCGATATGGGTTTGTGTCTCGATTCGGATCGTATCAAATGACTGCCGTATAAACATTGCTTAAGATTGAAGTCATCAAGTTTCAATACCGAATGAGCCCATGAGTTTTTGGTTTTATTTCGCTTTCCCGTGGAGGGGTCATAAATCATTATCTTACCGCTTCTAATCTTATGGTCATCATCAATTTGCCAAAAGATAGTTGCGCCTGGCCATCTCTTCGATGTTCCGATTTTATAAACCTCCACCGCTCGCATGGCTCTTGATTTGCCAAACCTTTTGATGAGAAATTGAACAAAGTTGTTTTGATCGTAACCTTTGAGGCTGGCATCTAAATATGCGGGATCGATAAATGAAAGAGGTTTTGGAGGTGGAGGCGAAAATGGCCTTTGACCGCCCTTTTCCTTGCTCTCGTCTTTCTCTTCTGTCGGGGAAAATGTTTTATCGCATGAATGACAATAGCCTTTATCCTCAAATCCCTGGTAAGGCGCAAATTTTCCATCCTTATTGGATTTCCCACATGGACAATATTTTACACCGGACCGCTTTCTCTCAAAAGGGATCTTTTCCATTTTCGAAGTCGTCTTTTGAAACAAAAACCTGCATACCCAAACTCTCTCGTTTCACATGGATTTTCAAGGATTCTAAGCGCTTTCTGAAATTTTGCTTTGACAAAAGTCGGTTTCCATCATCAAGTGCAAAGTCTTTGTAGGACTGATAAAAGTCCTTAAGGAGGATCTTATTCTCCGGATGAGGTTTATATCCTTCCTCATCCAAAAACCGCTTTACTGTATCGGATTCGGTCCTGAATTCTTCGAGTGCCCTATCAATCGAGGGGCTTTGGGAAAATCCTTTTTGAGCCAATAATCTTTTGAGGCCATCGAGCACCCAATTAAAAACGCCTGGTAACTCTTCGCTAATTATTTCCTTATGAAGCGTTTTATTTTGCTCATTTTCCGGGATCGTTACCTCAAACGGGATGATGATAAAGCGCCGGAAAAAAGCATTATTAAACTCCACATCTTTTGGTAATTCATTGGTATTGAAAATCAACTTAGCGTAATTCTCAATAATCATGGGCTGGCCATAGGGTAAACGGGCTTCCATCGGTTCCCCGGAGGCTAAAGATTTAAACTTTGTACTCTCTAATTTACCGCTTATCTCGCTGGCATAATTAACCAACTTGTCTGCTATCAATGCCCGGTAATAACCTGTCGTATCCGTGAGACTTTGCAAAGTAAATTCGCTGGTATTGTGAGGACCTAGTAAGGCCTTCATTATCTCATAAAATACGGATTTCCCATTTGCACCACTTCCATAAAGAAAGAGGGCCTTTTCCAATTTCAAGTGACTTTGTGGCACAAATACATATCCCAGGAATTCGGCCAAAACCGCCTGCTTATCTTTTTCGGGTAAAACTCGGTTCAAATAAGCGTGAAATTTGGGCGCTGTCGCCTTCTCATCAAATGCAAATGGTAATTGATACCTAATGAAGTCGGAGGCATCAAAGGGCCTTAGAATCGGTTGATCCGAAACCTCAAACGTGCCATTCAATAGGTTGATAAATACCTTGTCTTTTGCCCGTGGAGGGGTCGGAAAATATTCGGAGGAAATGAATTGTTTGAATAGCTTTTCCCTGAATTGGTAATATTTTGCTGTAAACCTTCCAACGCCCATTTTCTCGGAGGCTTCGCCCAAAAACATTTGGAATGCTTCTTTATCAATACTCTTCCAATAGGCACCGTTATACAAATAGATAAAATCCTGGTTTTTGCATAATCCCCATTTTTTTGATTTGGTCAAATTGATAACCTCATCTATTGTGATGATTAGAAAATGCTTTTCCGTGAGTTTGAAATTATCGATTGCCTCCTCAATAGCTTGTTTTTGTTCGGCGCTTAATCCTGGATCTTTCAATTTGCTTTCCATGGATTCTTTGCCCTTCGCCTCATACTTAACTGGCTTCACATCATTGAGTAAGTGAGTTAATATTTCTTCGTGGTCGGAGGTGTTTTGTTTGGTTAAATTTCTCAAATGGTCATTTAATCCATCTTTGTTTATGTTTGTCATATCGAAGTAGCTTTAATAATGATTTGCTCGTTTTGCTGTATCTTTACCCTGTCGAGTAGCTTTGACACTAAAGGAGGTCGCTTTGAATTCTCATTCATGGTCGCCTCCTTTTTTATTTCGCTTCGTGATGATTTTTTGCGCTTCCACCTCCACATCAAAGGATCTTTTATTCCCACTTTTTACCCATTCGATAAGGTCGTTTTTGGAGAAGTATAAACGCCCGGCTCTCTTATGGTTCGGGATGATTCCCTTTGACACATAGGAGTAAAGAGTTTGCTTTTGAACGTGGAGAAATTCGGCCGTTTCCTCAATCGTGAGAAGCTGGTCCCCTGGCTGGCTCGTGGAGGATTCCAGGATCAAAGATTTGATTTGCTTCACCTCATCAAAGAGTGAGGCCATTGCCCTTGGTAGGCTGTCGAATGTGATTTGATTTGCTTCCATTTTTCTATTTTTTTAGAATCTGAAAGCCAAAT
>CAZNND010000079.1:13012-19533 GCA_964574365.1 uncultured Limnohabitans sp. | reverse complement strand
AAAATTTTCTTCAAAAAAGAGGAAAAGATGAGGTTTCTAAAATGGGTTTTTAGAGGTTCCCTTGATATGATATACGTTAAAATTTCTTGTTGCAATCCCACTAGCCAATTTTTAGAAATCGAGCTTTCATTGGTTTGCCAAGCAACGGAACATGTGATTCTCCAATTACCAGCTTGGAGAGCGGGACGCTATCAACTTGCAAATTATGCCCAAAATATCAGAGGATTTCAGGTAAAAGATGTCAAAGGTGAAGAAGTCAGATTTCAAAAAATCTCCAAAGACCGCTGGGAAATCCTGCCCATTGAGAGCGAAAAACTCACAGTAACCTACGCGTATTGGGCAGGAAAAATGGATGCCGGCAGCGCCTGGGTGGATGATCAGCAGGTGTATTTGAATCTTGTCAACTGTTGCTTTGAAGTTTTAGGGAGAAGCGAGGAAGAAATAGTGGTGAAATTAGATTTGCCTGATTTACCAATTCAAATCAGCACCCTTAGACAAGTTGCTCCATCAAATTGGAAAGCAGATAACTTTCAAATGCTTGCAGATTCCACGGTCTTGGCAGCCAAAGCACTCACCCATTGGAATTACCAAGTGGAAGAAACAAGATTTCATATTTGGATTCATGGACAAATTCATTTCGACCAAGAGCTATTTATCTCTCGCTTAGAGGCTTTTTCAAAAAAGATGATTGAGGATTTTGGGGGATTTCCAGAAAAAGCGTATCAATTTATCTTCCAGCTTTTGCCCTATGCACATTACCATGGCGTAGAACACCAAAGAGGTACCGTCATCACCTTTGGGCCGGCAGAAGCCCTTCAGGATCCAGACCAAATGGAAGAACTTCTGGGGATTAGTTGTCATGAACTCTATCATGCCTGGAATGTCTGTCGGATTCGACCAAAGGAGCTTCTTCCCTATGATTTTTCAAAAGAAACCTATACGCAAAACGGGTTGATTCTGGAGGGAATTACTACCTACATGGGAGATCTTTACTTGTTGAAATCCAAGGTTTATGACCTTCCTACCTATTTGAAACATCTCGAAAAAGTGATTGCCCGAGAGTCTTCTCATTTTGGCTGGAAATATTACAACATCCTTGAATCCTCATTCGATTTATGGCTTGATGGTTATGTGCAGGGAATCCCAGACAGAAAATTGAATATTTACAGCCGTGGTGCTTTGATTTCATTATGCATAGATATTCTTCTATTAAAAAGCGGCAGTTCTTTATCCTTCGCTATGCGATCCATGTGGAAAAAATTCGGCAAACCGCTTATTGGGTATGATTGGCGAGACTTTGAAGGTGTCCTCTGCAGCTTATCCACTGACCCACGTGAGGTAAAGTTTCTTTTTTCAAACCATATTTATGGATACGAAGATATTTTCCCTCTTTTGGAATCACTTCTCCCTGAAATTGGCCTGCATCTGAATAAAAAAACAGAAGGAAACCCATTGCTTCACAAATGGGGAATTAGGACAAAGCCAGATAGGACAATCTCACAAATTCACCCAGAAAGTTTTGCATATGGCTCATTTATGATCAACGACCAAATTCTGCAATGGAATGAAGCTGAAATCAGTGGATTTTTGGTAGCAAAAATAAATCGCCTCGGAAGGGTGCTACAGGTAAAATCAGAACCAAATTACATGACCTTTTTTCCGGAATATTTTCTCGAGATTTCCGATTCAGAAAGAATGCGAGCGAAGTGGATGTCATGATCACCTCTCTCGATTTACACACATTCAATCAAAAAATTGAATCGACTAAATTAAAGAGGCTGCACTACTTAGCAGCGCAGCCTCCGAATAAAATCAGTTTATATCCGCATCAGTTACCGCACTGTTTAGCTCAAGTGACGTTACTTTTGCTTCAAGAGGAACAGGAATCATAGGCGATTTCAAGGTCCAAGCCATTGGAATCAAGACACCATCCTTGGCTTGATAATTGGAATAGTAAGTGTCCCCAGCAGAAGGACTTTCATATTTGATTTTCAGGCCAGATTCTTGTGCATAATAGTTGGTCAATTTAGCCCCACTACCATCAGAAATAATCACTTTGTAAGCCGGGGTTCCGTCCACATCTTTGAGCCCATCAAAAGTCAGGTTGAATCCTTTCTCCTTGAAAATAGCTTCGGGAAATAAATAGGAATTCAACTTCGCCTCTGCCAATTGAGCATCTTTAAGCTCAATACTTTGACCTTGGGCAGATATGGTTCCTTTTCCATCAATTATACTTGTTTTTTGCATTACATTTCCACCTAAGGAAAGCTTTTGCCCATATTTACCATTTTCGGAATCATATACAAAAGCAATGGTTAGTGCATTGCCCATGATATTGGCGTCCATGGAAATTTTTGCTGTTTTTATCATGCTAACTTGTGAAGCTCCCCCAATCGCATTTAGGTAATTTTCAATTACTTTTTCAGCGGTCATACTGGCATCTGCTGTTAATTGCTTGGCAGGCTCTCCCATATTGTTGTATTCCACTACTTCACCAAATTTTGCCAGTTTTTCCTTGATCGCTGCTCCATTTCCCACGGTGGTAATAATGAATTTATCAGGGTCTATGAGCTTTTTTGCTGTAGCATTGATATCGGCAACAGTAAGCGCATTTAGCTTTTGAAGGTAGGTTGCATAATAGTCCTTAGGAAGTTTGTAGCGGTCAATGTTCAGTGCAAAGTTTGCGACGGTTCCAGGCTGCTCGAGTGATCTTCCAAAGCTCCCGGAGAGTTCTGCTTTTGCCTTAGCCAATTCCTCTTCTGTCACACCTTTCTCGACCAAGTTTCTGATTTCGTATACAAACTCATACACCGCTGAATCAGTTACCTCAGTTCTGACAGAAGCATTGGCAGAAATAGTGGCTACCAATTTGTCTGCTCCAATGGAGGAATAAGCACCATAGGTATAGCCTTTGTCTTCACGTAGATTCATAAACAATCGGGACGCAGAACCTCCACCCAAAATCTGATTTAACAAACGGCTGGAAATGTAATCTGTATCTCCGATTTTCATCTGAACCGGCTGGGTCACATTGATAACAGACTGAACCGATGAACTTCTATCCACTAAAGCAACAGCCTGTTTGGCTGCACGCACGGGCATAGGGTAAGTGAATTTTGGAACTTCTCCCTTTTGCCATTTCCCAAAATATTGATTCACCACTTTTTGAGCTTCTGCTTTATCCATATCACCCACAATCGCTAAGTAAGCGATATTGGGCTTAAAGTAGGTCTTATAGTAGGACTGAATATCGGCTACCGTGATGTTATTTGTTGTTTGTTCGGTCTGATTTTCACCATAGGGATGGTTTTTCCCATAAAGTACCGCACGGGATAATCTGGACGAAATCGCATTTGGATTGTCCTTACTTTGAGCTAAGTTGGTAAGCGATTGCTTTTTCAACTTATCCAGTTCAGCCTGTGGAAATACAGGATTGAAAAGTACATCAGCCATGAGATCCAAAATCTTCCCTTGATGCTTTTTCAATGAAGAAGCGAAAATCGAGGTAGAGGAAACACTTAAGCTAGCCCCAATAAAATCCACTTCCTGGTCAAGCTGATCCTTGGTTCGGTTTTTGGTACCACCCATCATCATTTCGCCAACAAAGCTGCTTAATCCAGCCTTATCCCCTTCCAAAATAGGATCGCGCTCCAAGACCAGGGTAAAAGATACCCTTGGGAGCTTGGTATTTTTTACTACAAACACTTTCAGCCCATTTGGAAGCGTGAAGGTTTCGGCATCACTGATTTTTATTTCAGGAGCGGGGCCTGAGGCAGGTAACTTACTTCTATCCACTTGAGCAAATCCACTCACGGCTACAAGAAGCGTCAATACAACTACTATCGCTATTTTTTTCATTTTTTCAGATCGATAAGGTGAAACAGTTATTCAGTTGCAGGTTGAGCAGATTTTGGCAGATAATACAGAACAACCCGTCCTGTCAAATCCATGTATTGTTTCGCAACACGCTGAATATCTGCCTTAGTTACTTTGGAATAAGCATCCATCACCTGGTTGATGTAGTTGGTGTTTCCATAGATTACTTTTGCTTCAGCGAGATTTTCGGCGATGCCTGCCACCGTAGAATTACCACTGACGATATCATTTTCCATTTGATTTTTCAACTTGGCAAAATCATCATCACTTATTCCCTGATCCTGAACTTGCTTGATCAATCGATCCACCTCGGCTTCCAAAGCCTTGGGTTCAATTCCCATATTGGTGATTCCGTACATCAAAAAGATTCCACCATCTTCTAGTTCAAGAGGAATTGCAGCTACCGCAAGTGCCTTTTGCTGCTTATCCACCAACTCCTTGGTCATCAGAGAAGAATTTCCCCCGGTCAGATAGGTCGAAAGCATGGAAAGTGCATAGCTGTCCGGATGATTTCTGGGAGGGAGGTTGTAAGCTTGGATCACCGCCGGGATCTGGATATTGTCGTAGATAATATCACGGATTTCCGCGGTTTTCTTTGGTTCTACCACATTTGGTCGGTAAACCGGCTTGGTACCTTTTGGGATTTCAGAGAAAAATCTCCTTACCAAAGTTTCGGTGGTAGTGTAGTCAATGTCACCGGCAATGGTCAAAGTCGCATTGTTAGGCACATAGAAATTTTTGTAAAATTGCTGAAACTCTTCAATTGTAGCCGCATTCAAGTGATCCATGGATCCTATGGGCGCCCACTGGTACGGATGAACTTGATACGCTCTTTTTAAGGTCTCAGGAAGAATGGTGCCATAGGGCTGATTTTCATAACGCTGACGTCTTTCCTCTTTGACAACCTCACGCTGGGTCTCCACACCAGTGATATCGACTTTGGAATGCAGCATCCGTTCACTTTCCATGTAGAGGGCCAATTCCAGTTCATTGGAGGGCAAAAGCTCATAGTAATAGGTGATATCATTTGACGTGTAGGCATTTAGGGTACCTCCACGACTCTGGATGATATTCATGTATTGGCCGCGATCGATATTCTCAGAACCTTCAAACATCAAATGCTCAAAGAAATGGGCAAAACCTGTTCTTTCCGGATTCTCATTTTTCGAACCTACGTGATACAAGACAGATGTAACTACAATAGGGGTAGTATTATCCTTGTGCATGATCACGTGCAATCCGTTGTCTAAGGTGAATTCCTTGAATTCGATCTTATTTTGGGCCCAAGATGGGAGCGCTAGCAACCCAAGAAAGACGCCAAGATGTATTTTTTTTCTCATGGAAAAAGATGGATTAAAGTTTCTATTTGGATTAGTACTGAATAAACTGATTTTTTGTTTTATTACAGAGCCCTAAGTTATTGAGGATGGAAGGAAAATTTAGCTGTTTTTAGGAAATCAGCTTCTTTTAAAATTCATCACCATAAAATTGTCTGGGCAAACGAAGAGGCTACCTAGTTGGGTAGTCTCGGTTAGTTACGGATTTAATCGGGCAAGAATATCCTTTGCTTCATGCCATTTTAGTCTAGGCCCAAATTGGCTGACGATTTTGGAGCTTGCCATAGAAGCTAATTTTCCGCTGGAAGCATAGCTATGTCCATTGGTGATGCCATAAAGAAAAGCGCCTGCAAACATATCTCCTGCTCCGTTACTGTCGATGGCTGTAGTTTTATAGGGTTCGATGTCAATGAAGGTATCTCCATCAAAAATCATCGCCCCATTTTTGCCTTGAGTGATTACGAAATGTGTTGCGGCCTTTTTCATTTCCTCCCTGGCCTCCTCCAAATTGTCTTTTCCGGTAAAAAGCATGGCTTCTTCCTCATTGGCAAAAAGCAAATCCACACTGGACCCGATAACATCGTCAAAGTTGGCTTTGAAATATTTCACCATTGCCGGATCCGAAAACGTTAGCGCGACCTTGGTACCTGCCTCCTGAGCGATTTTTTTTGCATGCAGCATGGCTTCTTTTCCGTTGGGAGAAGTTACAAGATATCCTTCCATAAAAAGATACTTGGAATCTTTAATAGCAGAGTCATGGATGTCTTTCAGTGAAAAGTTTTGGGTGATTCCGAGAAAGGTATTCATGGTGCGCTCAGAATCTTCCGTCACCATCACCAAACACTTACCCGTGACCCCGTTTTCTAAAAGTTCAGGAAGAAGGGCAATGTCAACTCCCGAATCATTGAGGTCTTTTAGATAAAAGTGTCCCAATTCGTCATTGGCAACCCGGAAACAGTAAAATGACTTACCCCCAAACTGGCTTACTGCAACTACGGAGTTGGCTGCGGAGCCTCCTGCCTGTTTTTTGGCTTCGGCATGGTGAATCACTCGCATGAGGTGGTTTTGCCGCTCTTCATCGACCAAGGTCATGAGGCCTTTTTCCACCCCGTTATCTTGGAAAAACTTGTCTTTCACTTTGAATTCGATATCTACGAGGGCATTTCCTATGCCGGTTACGTCGTATTTTTTCATTTTATGAGAATTGGAAGATTGGAAGGTTGGAAGGTTGGAAGATTGCAAAATTGGAAAATTGGAAAATTAAAGTGGTAAAGTGAGAAGGTTGTAAGGTGGTAATGTGGGAAGGTT
>CAZNND010000079.1:0-12912 GCA_964574365.1 uncultured Limnohabitans sp. | reverse complement strand
TGGAAAATTAAAGTGGTAAAGTGAGAAGGTTGTAAGGTGGTAATGTGGGAAGGTTTCAAAGTGGTAAAGTGGGAAGGTTGTAAGGTGGTGTTACTTCTGCAGTCGGCAATTAAAGTTAAAACTACAGCATTTGAATTGAGGGTTTCAGGATGGAGGATCAAGAAAGTGTCGTAAATCATAAATCACAAATCGTCAATCAAATATCAGGTGTCTTTCGAATGGTTTTTCGCGATCGAATAGGTACCTGTAAGTATGGTGAGTTTTGTAGATCGTAGCCAACAGCTGTTCACATACCCGCATCATTTTAGGATTGAAGTCCCCGATCCAGTTCATCTCGATGGTTTTGTAAGGAAAAGAAGATTTGCCTGACATTTTATCGTAGCTGATGATCATGGCGCTTTCCACGCCTTTGCCCTGATGCTCAGGCACTACGCCAAAGACCAAACCGAGCATTTTATTGGGAGGGAAGAAGGTCTTATACCAAAGAAATTTCAACTTCCCGATCAGATCCATTTTCCCGTTCACATGCTTGAAGATCTGGTTGATTTCGGGGATTTGAATAAAAAAGCCAACAGGTTCCCCCTTGTGAAATGCAAAGTAGATTAATCGCGGATCGATGATTGGTTTCATCTTGCCAAACATGAGTTGAGCTTCTTTCAATGCAATTGATTTGCCCATATGACGAGCCCAAGCTTTGTTGTACACGGTCATGAAGTATTCTGGGGCTTTTTCCTGAAGCTCTTTTCCCTGAATATATCGGAATGTGTAATCTGGATTGGCCATGATCGCATTGGCACGCTGGATCATCTTTTCGTCAAAGCCCAAGTCTTGGACCGGACGCATGTAGGTGTACTGCTTGAAATAGAGCTGAAAGCCGTAGTCCTCGAAAAACTTCTGGTAGTAGGCAAAATTCCAGGGCATGTTGTAATTGGGCTCCGAAAATCCATCCACCAACAGTCCCCACCACTTGTCCCGCTCGCCAAAGTTAATTGGGCCGTCCATGGCTTCCATACCTTCGCCGAGTAGCCAATCTTTGGCGACGTCAAATAATTTGAACGCTGCCTCCTGATTATCAATGCACTCGAAGAACCCTACACCTCCTGTAGGCTGCTTTTCTTTCATTTTCGGATTGATGAAAGCTGCGATTCTGCCGATGGATTGTCCTTTTTCGTCTTGCAGAAGCCATCTTTTTGCTTTTGCTCCATTTCGAAACAGCTTGTTGGTCTCGGGGTGAAAAAGTCCCTCAATATCTTTATCCAATGGACGAATCCAGTTTTTCTCGTTTCGGTACAGCTTCACCGCCATCTCAATAAACTCTTTTTGATGGGCAGGAGTGGTGACTTCGATCAGCTTCATTCGGTTGATTTTAGTCGGCTAAATTAGGGGATGCGGGGGAAAGGGCAAAAAGTAAGCGCAAGACCTTACACTGCTTCTCCGGAAGCTGGACAATTATTATAGCTACCATGCTGCTTTCGGAGAAGGAGCATAACTGGGTAAACTATCCTTCAATTTTAATTTAAGTTGTTGCCGAATTAAACCTATAAATATCGATATCTGTGGTGGTTTGAGTTCGATAAAGGAATTCTAGAGTTTTTAAGCCATGCCCCAAAGATGGAGTGGACTGTTCATCATTGATATCAACATACATGACAATTTCAAGGACTGATTCAAGGTTAAATTGTCTTTTTAATTCATTGATTTCTTCAATTCTGTCAAACAGCTTTTCGATGATCTCATCAACAAGTCTATCTAACATTAAATACTCTAATCCTTTTTTGGTTGAAATTTTCCACCCAGAATTCTCAAGATTTGATTTATATTTTCCTTTTTCTCCCTTTCTCCATGAGGATGTAGGAATAACTCCAATTCTGTTGGTTATTTGATTTGGATCAAAATCTTCCCCAGTCAGTGCAAAATAGACATATGAGTTCCCCTTTTTCATAATCTCGCTCTGGGTCATCTAACTTTACTAATAGGTTGTATTTCAAAGAAAAGGATAAGGCGTCATAAAATTAACCCTCCACTGTCGCATACAGATCAAACTCCGTCGCGTCAAATACCTTGGTCTGTACAAAGTCTCCAACTCGGCAATAGAACTTGGAAGCATCGATCAGCACTTCATTGTCCACTTCGACGGAATCAAACTCGGTTCGGCCTACGAAGTATCCACCTTCTTTTTTGTCGATCAGGACTTTATAGGTTTTGCCGATTTTCTCCTGATTGAGGTCGTAGCTAATTTGCTCCTGTACTTCCATCAGGTGATTGGCACGTTCCTGCTTTTCTTCATGGGAAAGTTTGTCCTCCATCGTGAACGCATGAGTATTTTCCTCATGAGAATAGGTAAATACTCCCAATCGCTCAAACTTCATCCGCTCCACAAAGTCCACCATTTCCTGGAATTCCTTTTCCCCCTCTCCCGGATGTCCTGCAATCAGTGTCGTACGAATCGCAATCTCCGGAATCATCTCCCGAATGCTATGGATCAGTTCTTCTTGCTTTTCGCGGGTGGTGCCTCGGCGCATCGCTTTGAGCACATCGGTCGAACCGTGCTGCAATGGGATATCCAAGTACTTGCAGATATTCGGACGCTCTTTCATTACCTCAATTACATCCATCGGGAAACCCGTCGGATAGGCATAATGGAGGCGAATCCAGTCGATTCCTTCTACGTCGGAAAGGTTGCGAAGTAGCTCGGCGAGATTTCTCTTTTTATAGATATCCAAGCCGTAATAAGTCGAATCCTGAGCGATCAGCAGTAATTCCTTGGTTCCGTTGGCAGCTTTGTGCTGGGCTTCTTTTACCAATTCCTCAATCGGTCGGGAAATATGTCCTCCCCGCATCAAGGGAATGGCGCAGAAGGAACAAGGTCGGTCGCAACCTTCGGAAATCTTCATGTAAGCATAGTGCGCCGAGTGCGTCAACAGACGCTCTCCGACCAATTCGTGTTTGTAGTCTGCTTTGAACTTTTTCAAAATCGCCGGCAAATCCCGGGTTCCAAAAAATGCATCCACCTGAGGGATTTCCTTTTCCAAATCGTCTTTATAGCGCTGAGAAAGGCAACCGGTCACGTAAACTTTGTCCACCAAACCCTGCTCTTTGGCATCCACATACTGTAGGATGGTATCGATCGACTCCTGCTTGGCATTGTCGATAAACCCGCAGGTGTTGATGATGATGATGTTATTGTCATCGGAGTTGGACTCATGGCTGGCGTTGATGCCGTTACCTCTGAGTTGGGTCAGCAGGACTTCGGAATCCACCAGGTTTTTGGAGCAACCCATGGTGATGATATTGACTTTGTCTTTTTTTAATGTTCTCGCTTTCACAAAATTCGCTTCGATTTGGGAGGGCAAAGGTAGGCAAAAAACTGCTTCACGACTTTTTTATTGGAAAATTGAAAGA
Organism: uncultured Limnohabitans sp.; assembly: GCA_964574365.1. Classification (GTDB taxonomy): domain Bacteria; phylum Bacteroidota; class Bacteroidia; order Cytophagales; family Cyclobacteriaceae; genus Algoriphagus. The sequence continues at coordinate 9,510 of CAZNND010000079.1, read as the reverse complement.
TTACAAAATTGAAAAATTGCTAGTTCCACAACCCTTTCTTTCAAAATTGAGAATTTGACTTCCCCTAATTTTAAAATCTTCCAATTTTTAAATTTTTCAATCTTCCGCTTAACACTTTGATAAACCAAGTCTAACGCTTGATGTCATACAGGAAAAAGCTTAGTCTAATTTTGAATCGTACAGCAAATACTTTATTAACTCCTTGCATTTACTTTTTGCCCCGACGAAAGTCGGGGCACTTTGCAAGGGAGAAGATTTGTCAGGCTGAGCGAAGTCGAAGCCTCGGATTTTGGGACATCGGATTTCGGATTTTTGCAAAAACCGTATGAAGAAATTTAAATCAGCGCCTATCTGCGTATTTTTCAGCGGTAATCTGCGGGCAATTTTAAGCTTTACTCTTTTTCTTACTCTCCAAAAACGCTTTGCCGATTTCGGACCTTCCTGTACCTTAGTTTCCAAAATCGAATCCTATGGAATTCACTGCCCCAAATGCCCAAAAATTAACTTTTGATAGAAAAAACTATTCCGACCAAACCCTCCTTAAACTCTACGAATCGCTGATCATGCCTCGACGGATCGAGGAAAAAATGCTGATTCTCCTTCGTCAGGGAAGAATCAGCAAGTGGTTTAGCGGTTGGGGACAGGAAGCGATCTCGATCGGCGCGGTCAATGCCTTGGCAGCTGATGAATTTATCCTTCCCATGCACCGCAACTTGGGGATTTTCACTGGTCGGGACATGCGGTTGGAGCGACTTTTTGCCCAGTTTCAGGGAAAAAAATCAGGCTTCACCAAAGGTCGGGACCGTTCCTTCCACTTCGGAAGTATCGAGCATCATATCGTCGGGATGATTTCCCACCTCGGCCCCCAATTAGCCATTGCGGATGGCATCGGATTGGCACACAAGCTTTCTGAGGAAAAAAAAGTAACGCTGGTTTTCTCCGGAGACGGGGCGAGTTCGGAGGGAGATTTTCACGAAGGTTTGAATGTGGCGGCAGTGTGGAAGCTACCTGTCATTTTTGTGGTGGAGCACAATGGCTATGGACTTTCTACGCCAAGTGAGGAGCAGTTTGCATTTAAGTATTTTACTGAAAAAGGCCCTGGTTATGGCATGGAGGCAGTTCGGGTGCAAGGAAACAACGTGCTGGATGTCTATGATACCATTCTGAGACTGACCGAAGATCTCCGCGAAAATCCAAGACCTGTTTTGGTCGAAGCGATCACTTTTAGAATGCGTGGTCACGAAGAAGCTTCCGGCACGAAGTACGTTCCCAAGCACTTGATGGAAGAATGGGCCCAACTCGATCCAGTGGACAACTACGAAGCCTACCTCGAATCCATTGGTGTACTTGATGCGGCGACCAAAGAAACCCTAAATAAAAAAGTCAAAACTGCGATCAACGATGCTTTGGAGATTGCTTTTGCAGAAGATGCCATCACGCCCAATCTGGAAGAAGAACTGGCGGATGTCTATGCTCCTTTTTCACAAGAAGTCATCGCTCCTGAGGGGCCAAGTACGGAAAAACGCTTTATTGATGCGATCAGCGACGGACTGCGTCAGTCCATGGAAAAATATCCCAAACTGATCCTGATGGGACAAGACATTGGGGAGTATGGAGGGGTATTCAAAATCACGGATGGATTCAAAGCCCAATTCGGTGGAGAACGAGTTCGGAATACCCCACTTTGCGAAAGCGCCATCATCGGAGCCGGACTAGGCCTCTCCATCAAAGGCTTCAAGGCCATGATCGAGATGCAGTTTGCGGACTTCGTGAGTGTGGGTTTCAACCAAATCGTAAACAACCTGGCCAAGATCCACTACCGCTGGGGGCAGCAAGCCGATGTGGTCATCCGGATGCCTACCGGTGCCGGCACTGCAGCTGGACCCTTCCACTCCCAGTCCAACGAGGCTTGGTTTTTCCATACTCCAGGACTGAAATTCGTCTATCCTTCCAATCCCCACGATGCCAAAGGCCTACTCAATGCGGCATTGGAAGACCCAAACCCATACCTCTATTTTGAGCACAAACTGCTCTATCGATCCATTTCAGGACCTGTGCCGGACAGCTACTATACGGTTGAAGTAGGAAAAGCAGCTTTGGCACGAGAGGGCACACAAGTCTCCATCATCACCTATGGCATGGGCGTGCATTGGGCGATCAAGGCCGTGGAGGAACTCGGGATTTCAGCCGATATTCTGGACTTGAGAACCCTTTTGCCTTGGGATCATGACGCGGTAGCCGCGACGGTGAAAAAGACCGGAAAGGTGATTTTCCTACACGAGGACACGCTTACCGGAGGAATCGGAGCAGAGATTTGTGCCTGGATTTCCGAGCATTGCTTCAAAGACCTTGACGCTCCAGTCATGCGGGAAGGAAGTTTGGATACTCCGGTTCCTTTTGCTCCAAGCTTAGAAAAGCAGTTTTTACCGACGGAGCGGTTTAAGGGGAAGTTGAGGGAGTTGGTGGAGTTTTGAGAGTTGGGAGTTTTTCAATTTCCAATTATCAAACTCAATGATCAATTATCAAGTGGGCAAAACTTGAACATTGGTAATTGTATATTGAAAATTGGTCATTTTGACGGTCGTAAATCAAAAATCGTAAATGAATATCAAAGTCCTAGCCAAAGAAGAACTCAAACTCGTTCAGTCTATCGCCCATCGCACCTGGCCATCGACTTTTGCCAATATTCTGAGCCCGGAGCAAATCGAGTACATGCTGAATTGGATGTATTCTCTGGAAATGCTGGGATCTCAGCTGGAAAAGGGGCATACGTTTTTGCTGGCTGAGGTAGAGGGGAAGAAACTTGGATTTGCGGGTTTTGAGCTAAACTATACTGTAGGGCCAAAAGCGAAACTGCATAAAATCTACCTGTTACCCGAGGCACAGGGAAAAGGCGCCGGAAAGGCATTGATCCTGGAAGTAGCCGACCGAGCCAAAAAAGCCGGTCAAAAAAGTTTGCTGCTCAATGTCAACAAATACAATCAGAAGGCTATTGATTTTTACCTTAGAATGGGTTTTCAGGAAATCTACAAGGAAGTGATCGACATTGGAAACGGCTACCTGATGGACGATGTGGTGATGGAGCTTAACCTTTTTCAATGACCAATTTTCAATAATCAATTCTCAATTTTCAAGGAACTACATGAAAAATTGGTATTAGTTAGAGGTTGTCGGAAATCCTTAATCTTTTATTTTTTTAACTCGACCCCTCCTTACAAAAAGCTAAAAAAATCCTATCAATATAGGTGTAAGCTCTGTAACCAAAAGTGGATAACCAAGAACATCCCCGAAAAAGGAATGCTATTTTTCAAAAATCCTATAGATCGTGCCTTCAGCACCCTGCACTCATCCTAATTCAACCACCAACCCAGAATTGAATTCTGGCCTTATGTAAGTAGGCCTGCCCGCGGAAGGCTGTGCTACCACAAAAACTGCCGTTGGCAATTGATCAGGATGCCTGTCTCAAGAGACAGCCTGAAAACTCGAGAACTAGATAACTTTACAACTCGAAAACCTGACAACCAGCTCCTCTCACTTCAACTCCAACTGATCCACCTTGCCCGTATTCCCCCGAATCTGTTCATAAATTCTTTTCATTTCCTCCAACTTTTCAGGATTAGAAGTTGCCAAATTGGCTTGCTGTCCGGGATCTTCCTTGATATTGTATAGTTGGTATTCCGATGAATTGCCTAATTCAATATTCACTTGTTTTTGTACCGCAGGACCTTTGTAGGGAGGAATCATCGCCCAATCTCCGGACCGTAAGGCCGTTCTACTCGTAGCCTCCAAAATAAAAGATTTCCTTCCTTTTTGACTTTTCCCCAAAAACGTATCCAACAGGTTTTGGCCGTCAATTCCGGTCTCAGTGGAACCGACCAACGCAGACAATGAAGCCAACAAATCCACCTGGGTAACCAAAGCATCCGATACACCAGGCTGGATTTTTCCTTTCCAGTAGGTCACAAAGGGCACTCGGGTTCCTGCCTCAAACAAGGAATATTTCCCACCTCTCAGTGGACCGGCGGGGGTATGATTGCCCAGTTTTTCAACCGCATCATCGTAATATCCGTCATTCACCACAGGACCATTATCCCCAGAAAAAATAATCAAGGTGTTTTCCAAAAGTCCCTCTTCCTCAAGTGTACGGTAGAATTCTCCAATTACCCAGTCCGCCTCCAAAATAGCATCCCCCCTAGGCCCCATTCCGGATTTTCCTTCAAACCGAGGATGCGGCGTACGTGGGACATGCGGCTGCTGCATGGGAAAAAACAAGAAAAACGGCTGATTGGTCTTGGACTTTTCCTGAATATAGGCTTTCCCTTTTTCCAAAAAATGATCCGCCATATCCACATCACTCCACAGGGCACTTTTCCCACCTTTCATAAAACCGATTCTTGGAATACCGTTCACGATGCTGTTGTTGTGGCCATGATGCCATTTCATCGTGAGTAACTCTGGATTTTCTAAACCGGTAGGTTCGCCTTCAAAATTTTTATCGTAATCCACCTGAATCGGATCCTTTGGGTCCAGGTTGACTACGTGTCCATTTTCAATATAGACTGTCGGCACCCGATCCTGAGTGGCCGCTAAAATATGGGAATAGTCAAAACCCACATGATTGGGATTTGGGGAGATTTCCTGATTCCAATCTACGATGCCAGTTCCTAAACCCAAATGCCATTTACCAATGACGGCGGTTTGATAGCCCTGGTTTCTGAGCATTTTGGGCAAAGTCATCTGGGCAGTGTCGATGATCAAAGGTGCCGTTCCAGGGAGAATTTTGGCATTTTGATTTCTCCAAGGATAAGTTCCTGTCAACAAGGCATACCTACTTGGGGTGCAGGTGGCCGAAGAGGCATAGCCATGGGTAAACCTCAGCCCCTCGTTGGCTAGACGGTCCATATTTGGCGTCTGCAGTGTTCCGGACTGGTAAGCACTCATGTCACCAAATCCCAAATCATCCATGTAAATAAGGACAATATTGGGTTTTTGGAGAGGGTCGGAAATATCTGATTTATTTTGGGCACAGGAAGACAAAAGAAGTATCCAGCAAAAAAGTGTGGAAATGAAGTTAATCTTGATCATGGGAATGAATTTGAATTCCCAAAATGAGATTTTTTTTTGACTATTCCATACCGAAATTCAGGGAGAGTTCGGTGTCCCAGAGTACCAAACCATTTGCTGATGCAGTGGGAACGGGAGCCCAATCGGTAGTTGGATTTTCCAATCGTTCACGGATTTCTGAAGGTGTAAAGAACCAAATGGCACTCACCATTTTTCTGACTTGATGGGTTAAAAAACCAGTACCTGTCACTTCAATACACCAGCTCTTTTCAGGAAAAAAATCCGCTTTAAAGTCTCCATCTTCAAAAACCTGAACTTCCATAACGTCCCGGATAAAATCGGACTTGTTGCCAGAAATTTTACAAAAAGCCCTGAAATCATGGGTTCCAAGGAATTGGGCAGCATTGAGCTGCATTTGTTCCAGGGAATTGATTCCTGAAACGGAAGTCATAAAAGCCGAAGCAAATGGATGGAAATGGTCTGTATCCGAGAAAAAGTATCGGTAGGTTTTTCGTTTGACAGATTGGATCAGGTTAAAGGTTCGGGGGATGGAACACACCGCATCAAGGCAGATTTCTCCACCCAAATTCCGATTTAGCTCCAGCAAGAGGGACATAAAATCCACTTCTTCCTTCATAAAAAACTGCACATATCCCCTTCGACAGCTCACGCCCGAGTCGGTTCGGCTGGAACCGATGAAACTAAAATCGTCATGACCGAGCACATACCGAAATACCCGTTCCAATTTTCCTTCCACCGTAGGCAGCCCTTGTTGTTTGGCCCAACCCTTGAATCGGGCACCGTGATAGGTAATGGAAAATAGGTAAGAAAAAGGCCTGGATAGCATAGTGGTCTTGGTTGTTGGATGGAAATAATCAGGAAAATCGCTTTTAAAGCTTACCATTTTTTCCATCTATCGAAAAACAAATCAAGTTAATATGGTTTAACCATTAAATTTAAGGACATTAAAAAGTTCATTTAAAGCTAATCAATTTGGATTAACCCCATAGAAGACCTAGGTGTAGTTCTAAATTTTCTAATGACCTTAATGGTTAAAATCAATAAGTTTTCAAAAGGATTGTCCTCGATCCCTTGTTTCTATTTTAACTAACCAAATATTAAAAGCCATTTCCCTGCTGAAATGGTCAGATAATTTTATTTATCGATGAGACCTAGTAACTTGGTATAAACTCAAAACTACTGACTATGAAAACATTTCTTAGCTTTTTGATGATTTTTGCTGGTATTCAGGCATTTTCACAGACAGCTCCTACCAAAGAAATCCAGATCAAACTGGCTGTTTTGGCTGCTCCGGAAGATCAGCGTGCCAACGCCACGGTTTACGGCTATGATGCCAAAGGCGAGGTCATTTTACTCCGCCAAGGAACCAACCAAACCGTCTGCCTTGCCGATGAATCCGGGAGGGCAGGATTAAGCGTGTCCTGCTACCACAAGAGTTTGCAGCCCTTCATGGCCCGGGGTTGGCAATTGCGGAAGGAAGGAAAAACAGCCGATGAGATTTTCAAAATAAGAGAGGCAGAAGCAAAAAGCGGGAAACTCAAACTGGGAGATCAGGGGAGCCTGCTCAATGCACTGACTGCGGAGGAGGCCGATGTGAACTGGGCAACCGGTGAAGCCAAAAACACCTACACCCGTTCAGTGGTCTATATTCCTTGGGCTACGGCCGAAAGTACCGGACTTCCCCTGAAGCCTGTTGCACCTGGCTTGCCCTGGATTATGGATCCGGGTTCGCATCGGGCGCATATCATGATCAATCCGACGAGGGAGTAATGCCAACCATACTCTACATCCTTGGTTGGAGACTTTTCTTTTATTCAAATGAGGGAAATGAACCAATTCATATTCACGCACAAAAAGGTGATATGGACAAGGAAATCGCTTTTAACATTTGGTAATTAAAACATAGAACAAAGGAATCGAGATCCTTCCTTTTTGAAAACTAGTGAATTATAACCATTAAGATCATTGAGAAAATTAAGAATTATGACTGAGTCTTTTTTGCAGAAATCCCACTTTTATTCGCATTTACTCTAGCTCCTAATTTCTTCTTGGTTCACTATATGAAACTGGTTTGTTTTTTCTCTAGAAGAAAAAAATGGTAAGATCTAAAAGTGATTTCATTGTTGATATGGAATGTAAGTTCTGGATTGATGAAGAAATTATGGATATTAGGGAGGATTTTGGTTACAATTTGACCCCAAAAGCCAGAAAAGAAGTTCGGAAAATTATTTTCCAAAACTTCGATTTAATCGTACAATCGTGGAAAGAATATTTTAAAAGCTAAAATTATGGTGGATTCGCATCAAATTTCTGAAATAAAGTTTGAGAAAAACCAAATGATTATTGTGTTTGAGGACGGAGAGTTAAAAGTAAATTTAGAGGAGGTTTCATCAAAGCTGCTTTTGGCAACTGATGTAGAAAGAGCTTTATACAAAATTTCCCCTTCAGGCTACGGGATTCATTGGCCACTTATTGATGAGGATTTATCCGTTAAAGGGATTATTCAGAGAGAAGGCAATTCTTAAGCAGTGTAACCACTAGCGATGGATTGGCATCCAACCCAATAGGAATCAGTTAATTACAATCTAAGGAAGACTAATATCTCAATTAAGAAATTTAAAAAAAACCACCCCTCAATATAGGGTTTGAATACTTATATTTTCTGTAAGGCTGAAGTATAATAAACTGGAGTAAAATTGAGAGAGAGGTACTTTTTAGAAGTAAATTTTAAAAGAAATCACTTATGGAACTTTCATTAAAAGATGTCTTTGAAGTCGCAAAAAAGCAATTTGCTGAATTGATCAATATTCAGGAATCCGATTTCCGATTAGAGCAACTCGAATACAAAAAACCGGAAAAACTTTGGGAGGTAGTGGTTTCTTATTTGGTAGAAAACAAAAATGTCAGGATTAATTCAGATTTAAAAAATTCAACACTGACAACTTTGCTCTCCACTTTACCCTATGAGCGAGTTTACAAAAGGTTAAAAATAGATGAAAACAAAGAGGTGGTTGGAATCTACATGTTTTCTGAGGCAGGATGATTTTCGTAGATACTAATGCGTTGATTCTAATGCTTGTTGGGCTTATGGACATGTCCCTTGTCTCAACCCATAAACGTACTTCTATCTATGAATCAATAGATTTTGAGAACTTGGTATTTTTGATCCGTGATTTTGAGAAAATTGTGACTACACCAAATGTCCTATCTGAGGTGGACAACCTCCTGAATAATTTTCAGAAAGGACATCGCTGGGCCTATTATCAAGTTTTGAGAGAGTTGATCTCCAAGTCCACTGAAAAAATTTCTTGAATCCAAAAAGATAATCGAAGTCAACCCATTTTTTGAACCTGGTTTGACAGATACTGGAATTTTAGAAATCAGCAAAAATTGTGATTTCTTGATAACTGGAGATTCCAAACTCGCTGATTATGCAAATGCTCTTGGAATAAAAGTGGTTGACTTGGTAAAGATAAGAAACGAAAGGTTAAATTAACTCAAACTTCATTCTGAGGAGAATTGCCAAACTAATTATTTTGAGAATTTCGATTTTGAAAAAACTGTTATGAATTTACAATGGACACCTTCAAAGAAATCAAAACCAAACTGGAAGAGCAGAAGGAGGAACTATTCAAAAAGTACCCTATCAAAACCTTGGCGATTTTTGGTTCCTACGCACGTAATGATCAGAAACCTACGAGTGACCTTGATCTGATGGTAGAGTTTCATAGCCGGGTAGGTTCCGAGTTCATTGAATTAGCTGATGAAGTGGAGCAAATTTTTGGAATCAAAGTCGATTTGGTCTCCAAAAAAGGTATCAAGGAGCGATATTTTGAAAGGATAAAAGAGGAGTTGATTTATGTCTAGTTGAGACCAACCTTGGAGAGTTATTTCTTTCCTTTTGTAATATAATTAAATGAAACTAATTTTTATTTTAATCGGTCTTCTAACAGCATTTCAAAGTAAAGGACAGGAAGGTCATTACTATTTTGAAGGAGACACGCTAGTTATTACAAATTCAGAATTCCTTATTGACCCATTCCGATTCGGAATTGAACCTATCCTATTTTTGAAAAATCAGAGATCAACTTCAGTTGACATTACTACATATTTAAACAGGCATGTAGACAATCAAATTGACTCTCTATTCACATTCAAATTCGGAGAAGATTTGTTTCAAGTTTTTAAAAACCAAAGCGAAAATTTCTTGACCTCTGGAATTGTTTACTCAAAAAAGTTTCCAGTCAATCAGGAAATTAAAATTGGAATGAAGAAGGATGACTTTTCAAAAAAACTTAACCTAGATTTAAATAAAAACCTTCCAGAATATTTCAGAATCCGCCATTTAGAATTCTTAACCCAACTTGCCGATTTTCTCCTTAAAGCGAATTTTTTTGATGTTTTTTCAGGATAAAAAGTACCTCC
>CAZNND010000078.1:0-21061 GCA_964574365.1 uncultured Limnohabitans sp. | reverse complement strand
TGGTAAAATCAAGACTAGACAATCTCAAGTTATACCCAAAAGTTTAACCTTTTGAATTTTAATCATTTAGTAATTAAGAGGGTTGAGAATTCTTTTTTAGTCATTGAAAAACCAGAGCCAAAATGCACTTTTCTCAATTAAGACCTTCTTAATCTCCTTAATTTTTCAATGGTAAAAGAAATTTAAAAGAGTTACAGAAAATGCTGAAAGATCAAATGATTAAATAAGCAGCGCCAAATAATTAGGTAAAATTAAGGACTAACATTCTTACTTGTACTTAAACGGATAATCATATTAAAAAATGCACAAAACGGGATGAGGGTATAAATACCTCATCGGTAGAAAAAAATGGAATTTCTGAAAATCAAGCTGGAATTTGATTTATAAGTCCCTAAACAACGCTCAAACAGACGGTAAATCGCAAAGAATGACCACTCACTCCCTTTTGTAAAAAATCTTAATGAAAGAAAGGTTTCATGCCTTTTTTCACTCAAAAAATTTCTTTTCGAAGAAAGTCAACAAATGCCTACTGTCTTAGGCGTTTATTCAAAAAAGTTAATTCTGGAAGTTGGCTTTGAAACTATTTTTCAATTTCATAGGGTATGAGCGCTATTTCTTTGATCTAAATCTACCGTGGAAATTTAAGGAAAGACATTAACCGACAAACCCAGAAGTGTTGATTGATTCCCAAACCCATAAAATTGATCAAATTCGCGAAAGCGCCTGCGCCAAGTCATTAATTAAGTCTTCAACATCCTCCACCCCTACACTCAAGCGAATCAGCGAGTTCACCAGTCCGACCTTTTCCCGCTCCTCTTTAGGAATAGAGGCATGGGTCATCTTCGCAGGATGCCCACACAGCGATTCCACGCCTCCAAGCGATTCGGCCAAAGAAAATAACTGCAGGCTTTCCATGACCATTTTAGCATCCTCCATTGTATTCCCTTTTAGGGTGAAGGAAATCATTCCTCCAAAATCCCTCATTTGACGTTTAGCCACCTCATGGTTGGGATGGTCTTCAAACCCCGGCCAATAGACTTTTTCAACTTTAGGATGATTTTTAAGGTAAGCCGCAATGCTCTTCCCGTTTTGACAATGCCGCTCCATGCGAAGGTGAAGTGTTTTGATTCCCCGCAAAACCAAGAAACAATCCTGTGGACCAGGTACAGCCCCACAGGCATTTTGAAGGAAAACCAGGTGCGAAGCAAGTTCATCGTCATTTACTACCAAGGCGCCCATGACCACATCGGAATGACCGCCAAGGTATTTGGTTACTGAATGCATGACAATGTCCGCTCCAAAATCGAGGGGATTTTGCAAAAATGGTGAGGCAAACGTATTGTCCACTGCAAACAATATCTCGTGTTTTTTGGCAAAATTCGTTATCGACTCCAAATCAATAATGTTCATCATTGGATTGGTGGGCGTTTCTGCCCAAATCATTCGCGTACGTTCATTAACATACTCGCTGAGTTGCTCAGGATCAGCCATGGGGACAAAATGGAATTTTATGCCATAGCGTTCAAAAACTTTGGTAAAAAGCCTGTACGTGCCTCCATACAGGTCATTGGAAGAAATAATTTCGTCGCCGGGGTTGAAAAGTTTGACGACAGCATCGATTGCTCCCAATCCGGATGAAAAACAAATCCCATGTTTGCCATTCTCTAGTGCGGCAATGCTGTTCTGAAGAGCGGTTCGTGTAGGATTGTGAGTACGGCTATATTCATATCCTAGATGATCACCGGGTGACTTTTGGACGTACGTGGAAGTTTGGAAAATCGGAGTCATGATGGCTCCTGTTGAGGGGTCAGGGTTAACTCCGGCATGAATTGCTTTTGTTCCAAATTTCATCAATTAGTCAGTTTTAGTTTTCTGGATTAAATTTTATTTTCATCTACTCCCAGCCACATGTGAAAAGTTCCAATCCCTGTGGTTAAACTTGCCTTGTCATTGGGCAACAAGACGGAATTAAAGGTGGGAAAAAAGACCAGTATTATCAATATCTTGCACCAGTACTTTCAAACCCATCCAAGGGCAGTAATTGGCTGGATTTGGGTAAGTTTGGTTCCTCTTTTGGGTTCTTTGGTATTGGCTTCGCAATACTTTTTGGCTGAAAAAATCATTCTTGTAACTTTTTGGGACCATACCCTGTTGACCTTTGGTATTTCTTTTATTTTGGGCCTCGCCCTACTTCCAACTACCTTGACTGCCATGGCATGTGGTTTTTTTTGGGCTTGGTTAGGGTTTCTGGATTTGCTTATGGGTTACGTTTTGGCTAATATTATTGGGTTTGCCTTGGGGAAAAAACTCAACTCGGATTTTTTGACAATTCTCTATGCAAGACATCCCGAGCTAAAGGAGGAAATTGATTCTAAAGTAGGACAACCTCAAGGCTTGATTTTCTTTATCCGGATCAGTCCATTAATTCCTTTTGCCTTATCAAATTTCCTTTTTGCTAGCATGGCAATCCCATTGCGAAAAGTCCTGCTTTATGGAGTTCCCGGTATGCTTCCCCGTACTTGTGTTGCCTTTGCCACGGGGATGATGGCCAATTCGTTTTTGGGTGCAAAAGAAGCTTTAAACCAACCGGTACAATGGATCATTATGATGGTTTTTTTGATCCTTAGCCTAGCAGGAATTTACCGAAACTGGCAAAAAACCAAGGCTTAACGGAGCAGATACATTTTGCCATATCCATTGGAAAAGCCCTTATCTCCTGCGGAAGGCCGATGTTCCATGAATTGGCCATTCTTCCTTACCAATACTCTGTATATATAAACTCCATTTGCCAATTGGTCACCAAATTCATCCCGGCCGTCCCAGGCATATTCAGATATGTTGTTACCGATTCGGATCGGACCCAACTCAGATTGAAGAATTTCCCTTACAACCCTGCCAGTTACCGTCATAATCTGAATTTTGATTTCATCAGGAACCTCCGAACCCGTCACTGTGAAAACGAATTTTACAGAACTACTGAAGGGGTTTGGATAAGGGTAAAAATTGGTGATCTGAGATTCATTCACCACTTCAAAGGAAATTTCGTAAGGCTGTGAAGAGTTTTCATTCGTTACCCTCAACGTGTATAAGCCATCTTCGAGTGGGCCGGGAACAAAAGAAACCCGGAAATTGGATTCCTTGCTTGCGGGAGACCAAGTTAGGTTTGGATTGGAGAAATTAATTTTTTTGAACAGGCAATCATCACAATCTTTCTTGATGAATAATTCCATTCCAATCGTATCCTGCTTGTACAGGAATGTTTGGTCATTGATTAATTGTGCGGTGATCATCACATTGGGAGAAACCAAGTCCCCATCCAAAATATAGATTCCATCAAAATTGACGTCCAATAAGGAGGTGGAATTGTCTTTTTCTACATCAAAAGCTACCCCTAAGTCGATCAGGTTGTTTCGGTAGGACTGTTCTTGAAGAATTTTTGGATTGGCAAATACTTCTAGGGTGGTTTCACCAGCTTTCCCTTTACTGTTAAAATCCATTGAGAAATCCACCGACTGACCTGCTTTTACCGGGGCAATTTTTTTTCTCAAGCGCTCGGTTTTTCTAGTTGAGGTATTGGTCAACTTAAAATCTACGCTGATTGAATCGGTAAAATCATAGATGGAGGCATTTTTAAAGGAAAAATCGATTTTTGCAGACTGTCCTTCTTTCAATCTGATTCGTTCAACAGGTTTCTTTTGAACCAAAACTCCCTCCGGCACTCCTCTGAAATTCACTTGCCAACGATCTAATTGAGCGGGCGCTGTGGAATTGGGATCATCCATAGCGTACCTGAGTCTGAGGTAAGGGTATTCCGAAGGATTAATAAAGGAAAGGTCTAGTTGACTTTCAGTTTTGCTCGTAGTTAGAACTTGTTCATCGCCATCTGAGGACACCCCAATTACGTCAAACCTGGTAAATTCTTCCTCATTTATCCAGGTTCTAGGGTTAACCTCCCTAAAAAACCGTTCCCATGTTGAAGCAGGACCTATCTTTGGTGTAATTATGACACCGTTGGAAATATACCCCTCCAAGTCCGTCTTAAACTTTAAAGTCTGATTTCTTGAAGGAACTTCAAAATTCGGATTGCCTACGATTTCTATGGCTTCTCCGGGTCGGCTTCCTTTCCTGCCATATAGAATGTATGGATCTCCTGTCTTTAAGGCTCTAAGAGTGGCTTCATTAGCTCCAAATTCCCTGAGACTTTGATAAGCCCGGTCAGGCCAAGCATCAAAGGTGACATTGCCTACTGAAAAAATGATCACATAATCCCCTTCCTTGACGCCCTTTACATAATTCTGCAAAGTAGCGTTTCCAGCTGTAGTAATCCAGGAATTTTGGATGCTTTGGATCAGCTGGGGTACCCGGCCGCATGACCTGGAATCCAATATGTCAAATCCGGGAACAGGAATAGCCAAATACGGTAGCAGGGACTTTTGATCGATAGCTACCAATCCTAGCGAGCCGTTTGGACAGAGTCGACTATTTGCATTGCTGACATTGTCAATAATCTGAGGAATCTGGTTTAGGTAAAATTGAGTATTCCTGAAAGTAAGTGAATCAACTCCTGCGCCGATTGTAAAGACCTCAATCCCAATTTGCTGTTTAAGGTATTTCCAAGTCTTGTCCAATTCGAGATTGGTAGTTTGGTTTTGCTGAAGCTGTCCTTCCACACGCTGTGTCCAACCGTTGGGTCCATTTGGAATAAAAGAGAAACTAGAGGAAGTCCATGAATCTGACTCGTTTGGCAAAGGATCCTGGTAACGTGATCTCCAGAAATAGGTCGTAGTATCATTCCCTGAAAGCAGATTCACAGGCCATTCCACTACTCCGGAAGTGGTTACTCTGATTTCTTTTCTAAAGACAGAGTTAAATCTGGCTGTGGTATCCATTTGGATGATAACCGTTCGGCTGTCTGCGATCTTGCCGGGAATTTGACTAATCAGTTTTACATCTTTTTCTTTAACTATTCCAAAATTTACCGGATACAAATTGATCATCCCGCTCAAAGGAATAAAAGCATTTAAGCTGGCCGAATTATTGGCAAAAGTCATTTCAGATACGGTTCGCTCTTCATTCAAGGTAATTGTAAACACATTCTCACCGGCTGCTTCCACGTCGGTATTGGGAATAGAAAAGACTAAGGTGTCCAAACGACTTACTGAAGGTATTTTTATTTTATAGTAGGAGATAAGATTACCATCTGGCAGCTTCCTTTCAACTTTATATCGGATAGAATCTGTTGAGGTAATGCCAATATTCCGAAGAACAAAGGTGAGCTTCAAACTGTCGGATAGAGATGAAATCGGAGAGCCATCAAATGATCCAAGCGTTATTTCTTCCGCTTTTACAGAATAATCTGGTTTGTTTGCGGGAAAAATTCTAACGGCAGGGTCGCCCAGCAATACCATTTGCTCCATATGTGAATAATTAAGCGGAACTGTTCCATAGCTTTCCACAAAAAAATCCTCTGCGGCTCGTTTAACCTCTCCAAGGGTCTGATAAATCGAAGAGCTGTCGGCAAATGCGTAACTATAAAAAGCATCAGAATATCTTCTTAAGATTACATCCACCCCTATGGAAGAGTTGGCCAAAATATTAGAAGCTCCTTTTCGAGGTGTAATCACCCAATCTTCCCCTTGGGTGTAGGTAGTTCCGTATGCACTGCCATAGTCACAACCGTTAAAAAGCATGACGGGATATTTTCCTCTATTGGCATAGGCTAGGGTAGGGTCTGAAGCAAAGCCAATTTCTATATCAATGACAGTAGGCGAACCATGACCAAAAAAAGTTAAAAGCGATTTTCCATCATTTAGGTCACCTGCAATATCAATAACTTCAACCACAGAGTTGGATCTTTTTCGATAAGTTGAAACTTGGCCACCCAAAAAAGGACCTTCTGCAAGTGTTTTAAATCCGTTCAGAAAATTAAAGTAGCGGTCCAGTTCAAATTCTGAAAGGCCTCCACTTAAGTGTATAATCTCCTTTTGCCAGGGTTCTGATACACCAAGTTGATCCTTTTCAATTGCTTTTTCAAGGTAATCGGCAAGTTGCTGAGAGGTTTTGGCGGGTATTCTGCCTACGGCCATTGCTGGTGCGTTAGGTTTTTTGGGATTGAGGTCTAGCACATAAAGATTGTCTGAAAAGGGATACCCCCCAACGGGTACCAAATCCTGAAAACCAAAAGCCTGAGGTGCGTTTCGGTAAAATACGTTGACATTACCCAGTCTCGCTTGGGAATAAACAGCAAGTGATCTTGCCGCAAGGAGCAAATGGGTCGGTTGATGAACAGGCCAATAGGCCTTTAAAAACTCATAAAGAGCCACTGGGGATTTTTCTCCAAAAGCAAATTGGTCGTAAATCTCCTCCATCCGAATAGTCAAGGTGTCAAACCCTCCTCCAAGTTGGGTGGCCCGATGTGCCGCATAGCTTTTTAGTGGATTTGATAAGGTAGAGCTCGGCTTTTCCATTTCCTTGTGCCCTACCAGAATGAAATTTGCAGGTTGGGAAAGGTAGTTCTTGAATTTTACAGGAATTAATTTTTGAACAGGAATAACAGTTTTTTCCTGTTGAATCCATATTTTATTGAATTTGCCTGCAACAGCACCTCGGAAAGTCAGGTAAGTTCCTGTTTTTACAAGTTGAACTTTTTCTGGAGAAAATAGATCCTGAACCTCGTAGGCCACATATTCTTCCTGAACTAGATTGATTACTACCCGTTGATTGGAATTTGGAAAAATCATCTCTTGTGAAGAAAAATCTCCGGGCTCAATAGGCTTTCTGAATTTTATTTTGGCGTAGGCGATAGAAATTTGGTCAGCGGATTCTGGCCCTTGGGGACTCACTCGTAAAAGCAACGATCCATTGATATTGAAATCGGACATCTGAAGGGGTATGCTCAGCTGGGGATACTCAAAAGATTTGAAATTTGAGGTTTCGATTACCCTTAAAGAAGTAGCCAATGGTCCAGCACTGATGACTGCTACGTGGCTGTTTGCGGATCGACCGACCAAGCCAATCTCTAAAGTTGCCGATCCTGACAAGATTAATGAGCCTAAATTCGAAAAAGAAAGATCCCTATTAGCTCCTTTAGAAATTACCGTTCCCATCCAGCCTTGCCCCTGATCATACTCGGACTTTCTGAAGCCCAAGGTGTAGGAAATACCCAGGGAATATTGGTCTGAAAAAATCTGCAATCGTTCTGTTTCAAACTCGGAAGCCAAAGGGAGGGCGACTTCTGAAGCAGCTCGAAGTTGCATCCTTTTGCCTGGAACTCCAGGAGTAACCGTCATGAAAAATGCTGTAGTATCAGTATAGGTATTGAAATATGGGTTTGGTACGGTGTTAAAATCTTTATAAAGTTTTTTATCCAATTCGGCGTCATTTCTCCTGCCATAGAAATCAATGAAGTCTGAGGGGTCAATTTTTCCATCATTTTCTCCCTCCACATAAATTGCAACTTCCTTACCACGATGAAACATTCTGAGGTGTCTCGGGTCCAAGTTTTCGATATTTAGCCCTGAAGCAGACAATTCGGAAGGTTTGATCCGGTAAATTCCATCACGTGCAGTGGGAATCTTGTAATAGGTGTTCGAATAATCATACCAAATAGGAGCTTGGGCAATTACCACAGGGGTTACTGCCCAAAAGAAAATAAAGATTAAACTAAAGCACAGTTTAACCATCACTGCCAACCTTTAAATTTTCTAAATCCTCCTTTTAATTCATTTAAACTTACTTTGATACTTATTATGTGGGAATAGGGGCTTTCCGAGACATCCCCCAAATCAGAAAGTGCATAGTCGATCATGATCTTTTGGCTGATCAACACGCCCAAACCTGTGCTGGGAAGAAAATCAAGTGAATTATTTCCTTGAAAATCTTTAATCTGCTGGAAGTTACTAACACCCGCTCTCAAAAAAGCCAAATTTCTAAAGCCAAATTCGATTCCCATCCTTGGATCAATACTGACAAAATCTGTTGAAACTAAGGTGTTTCTTTTACCGTCAAAGGTCGTTTCCAAATCTATAACCGCACTGAATGAATACTTGGAGCCGAGTTTCCAGTCATAGGATAAGCTTCCTATTGCCCTGGGAAGGGTTATTTCAACTGTATTGATGGGAATCTCATTGGATGTTTGTGAATATATTGCACGGACTTGTTCTGCGTCATGTGCCCATGCATTATAGGTAGTAGTAATGTCTCTGACCATCAAGCCAAAAGTAAGATTACCCATTCGGTAGATTCCACCGATATCCAAACCAAACCCCCAAGCTTGGGCAAATTTCCCCACATTTCTATGAATCACCTTGGTGTTGCCTCCAAGCTTAATACGGTCAGATATCTCTCTTGCAAAGCTGAGAAGAAGGGCATAATCTGCAGCATTGAAAAACTGGATATTCGAATAATTCAAAGCCCCATTGGCATCATATAAAAATCTTGTATCAGGAATGTCATCTACCCCAAAACGAATCAAAGATACAGCTAGCTGATTTTGATTACCGAATGGTGTAGTAAATCCAAAATAATCGTATTGGGCAATGCCTGCAAAATATTCGGCATGCATCAAGGAAAATTCTTGTTTATGGCGCACTGCTGTAAGTGCAGCAGGATTCCAATAGGCGGCGGTGACATCCCGAACAGCCGCTACTTGAGCTCCACCCATAGCAAGAGATCTTGCACCAATGCCAATAGTCAAAAATTCATTCGAATATTTGGGTGTCAGACTTTGTGAAAATAACTTACGTCCTAAAAATTCATTCAGGAGTAGAATTAGTACACCAAAAAAAACTACCTTTTTCGTATTCACTTATAAAAATTAGCTTAAATTCAAAAAACTGACAGAGACTTTTGGTTTTTATCATTTCACTTGGAAAAAATTGTACAGGATCGGACAGTATGTTGTTTCAAGGCTGTACATTAGATTTAGCCTATGGAATGATAATTACTTAAACAATTTTTTTTAAAAATACATCAAATTGATAAAAAGGCCTAATTCTGCTGATTGGATAAGGATATTGATTTTCATGTCATGGAATTGGATGAGTATTTTATTTGGAATTAGGCAATACAAGGTAGCTTGGTAAAAATTGGTACTACTTTTTCTTGTTCACCAAAAAAACTGATCAAGTACAAAATCCTATTCTCAAACAAATGAAAATTGCAAACACACAAATACAAATGAGGAAGGGGCTTCTGGAATTTTGTGTCCTTCACATCATTTCTCGTGGAGAAGTATATACCTCTGATTTGATCGACGAGCTTACCCGTGCACAAATGATCGTGGTGGAAGGCACACTTTATCCGCTTCTCAACCGGTTGAAATCGGCAGAATTGGTAAACTACCGCTGGGTAGAATCAGAAGCAGGCCCCCCAAGGAAATATTATTCAATCACGGAAAAAGGGAAAAAAAGCCTTGATATACTTTCCGATACCTGGTCGAATTTGGTCAATTCTATACTTAAAATAACCTCGCAGAATTAATAAAAATAGAAATAAGCTAAGCTGAGTCATGAAAAAAACAATTAGCATCAACATCAGTGGTATCCTATTCCATATCGAAGAGGATGGTTTTGAAACCTTGAAGAAATACCTAGACACCATTTCCAGGCATTTTTCAGGATATAAAGACAGCAAAGAAATTATCTCAGATATCGAAAATCGGATCGCAGAGATTTTCCTTTCGTATCTAAAAAACAATATGCAAGTGATTACAGCTGAAAATGTGGACAAACTCATTGAAAAAATGGGTACCATAGCTGATTTCAGAGCTGATCATGAAGAATCAGAAAAGGAAGAAAAAGAAGCCAAGGGCGATTTTTATAAATATGTCACTCCTCCAAGTTCAGAAAAAGGGGGCTATAAAAAGCTCATGAGGATGGAAAACAAGAAATTCTTGGGTGGAGTCTGTGCAGGGATTGCCCATTATTTTTCTATTGACCCACTTTGGACGCGCTTGGTCACCATTCTTCTACTGTTTAGTGGAAATCTGAGGTTTGATCCTGATTTTTTTGATTTTTCACCCTTTGATAATTTCGAATTCAAAGTCAGTTTTGGAATTCTTGTACTGATTGCCTACGTGGTTTTATGGGTTATTTTACCCGTTTCCTACGAAATAAGTGAAGATAAAAATGTTAAAAAGCTTTTTAGAAATCCAGATGACAAGGTTTTGGGGGGTGTGGCTAGTGGCTTGTCAGCGTATTTTGCAATCGAAGCGCTTTATATCCGTCTGGCTTTTGTTTTTCTAACATTTGCAGGAGGTTCTGGACTGCTCATTTATCTCATTCTGTGGATTATTACGCCAGTTGCAAGTTCGATCACAGAGAAAATTAAAATGAAGGGGGGTGAAATCACCTTAGATAGCATCGATTCAACCATCAAAGAAAATTCAAATCCTGTACCGAATACCCCTGAGTCCTCTGCTAAAAAAGTACTAATGGCGCCTTTCAGAGCCTTGGGAATTGTTATAGAAACTCTTGGTAAGGCTCTCGGTCCTTTAGGAAGAGTGATTGCTCACGGAATCAGGATTTTTTTCGGATTGATTATCTTTTTTATGGGACTTGTGTTAACCATTTCACCATTACTTATTCTGAGTATTTTCCTTGGGTTAACTGATGCTGAATTTCAAAACCTGACCAATAATTTCCCAATTGAGCTATTTACAGACTTGGTTCCTGTTTGGCTTGCAGTGGCCTCTTGTGGTTTGATGTTTATTCCGGGGATCGTCATCCTGCTTCTAGGCCTTAGCGTTCTTGCTCAAAAGAACTTGATAGGTGGAAAATTTGGTTTGGCAGCTCTAGCCCTTTGGTTGCTTTGTATCGGAATAGCCGGATTCCAAATCCCTAAAATCGTCGCTCTATTCAAAGAGGAAAACCAACTAGAAGTTAAAACAGTCGTTCCGATTGGTCCCGGATTGATGATTTTAAGAGTCAATGACATCGAAGATGAGGAGCTTTTCAATAAACCCAGCCTTCAGCTTGTAGGTATTCAAGATACGGCGGTTTACCTGACCCAGAAATTCTCATCCAGAGGAAGAACAAAAGAGGAGGCTTTGGAAAATGCTAAAAAACTCGGCTATTCGTATGCTGTAATGGATTCAGTGCTGACTTTTGAAGAGGGATTTGATTTCAGAACGCTTAATAATTTCCGGGGTCAGCAGATTAATCTTACGCTGGGTATTCCCTATGATCGTCCTTTTATCATGGAAAAGTCACTTCTTGAAATCCTTGAAAATACCATCGGGAAAAATGGGTTCCGCTATGCTGACGTTCGTCCCGAAGCGGTTTGGGTATTCAATAGGGGTGGTCTCATTTGTCTAACTTGCCCTGGAGAAAAAGGAAGCAGAAAATCTTGGGAGGATTGGGAAAAAGAAAAGCCCAAAACTGATTCTTTGAATAAGGCCAAACAGGATAGTATAAGTAAGGCCAAATTCAAGGATGCCTATTTTATGAAAGACTAAAATTTCAGCCATCTATTCAAATTTTATAGAAAGGACACCGAAAAGGTGTTCTTTTTTTTGTACCTTATTTTTCAAACCTTTACCCCATGAATGTAACAGCAAAGTTTTTAGGAGGTTCCGGCGTAGTTACCGGATCAAAGTATTTGATAGATTTGGGAGAATTTGAATTTTTAGTTGACTGCGGTCTATTTCAAGGCCCAAAGACGCTAAGAGAGCGAAATTGGGATGATTTTCCCATGCCATTGGCCGATCTTGAAGCCATTGTTCTTACCCACGCACACTTGGATCATATCGGGTACCTTCCAAGATTGGTCAAACAAGGATTTAGAGGCCCGATTTATTGCACGGAGGCCAGTGCAGAATTGGCGAAAATTCTGTTGATGGATTCCGGAAAACTTCAAGAAGAAGAGGCTGAATATGCTCGCAAAAAAGGATATTCAAGACATGAAAATCCACAGCCGCTATACACCATGGAAGACGCGGAGGCAGTTTTTCCCTTGCTGGTTCCCAAGGGCTTTGAAAGTCCATTTTCAATTCACAAATCGGTAACCGTTACCTTTTTTCATGCCGGACATATTCTTGGGGCTTCCATTGTAAAATTTACCATACAAGGGGATAACCAAACCAAAAAATTGGTGTTTTCAGGTGATTTGGGCAGATATAAGGATCCAATTCTTTATCCTCCCACCCGAATTCCCAAAACAGATATCTTGTGGATAGAATCCACCTATGGAGATCGGAAAACTGGCCGGCAAAAACCGGAGGAAGAGCTTGCTCGTGCAATATGTGACACCTTTGATCGGGGTGGTTTGGTCATAATTCCTGCATTTGCTGTAGGTAGGACGCAGTTGTTGATGTATCATATGTATCAGTTGATGGAAAAGGGGAAAATTCCCAAGGTGCCGATTTTTGTGGATAGCCCTATGGCCATTGATGCAACCCGACTCTATCTCGATTTTCATCATGATCATAGGCTTACGGCCATGCTGGAGGAAGATCACCATCCGTTTAAGCATCCTCAGTTACACTATTTTCAAAAACAGGAACAATCTATGTCCCTCAACGACTACCGTGGAAATGCCATAATCATTTCCGCAAGTGGAATGGCTACGGGTGGTCGGGTACTTCATCACCTATACCATCATTTACCCAAGGAAAGAAATGGGATCATTATGGTTGGTTTTCAGGCAGAAGAAACTCGAGGTAGAAGGATTTTGGATGAAGAGGATTCCATACGCATCTATGGTCAGGAAGTACCAGTTAAAGCAAAGGTTTACCAAATCGAGGGACTTTCAGCCCATGCAGATCAAGACGAGCTAATGGACTGGGCAGAAGGGTTTTGTGATAAACCCAAAATGACTTTTGTCGTACATGGGGAGAAAGAAAGTTCAGAAGCCCTTGCTTTTAAGCTAAAAAAAGAGCTTGGATGGAACACGGTGATCCCTCAATATATGGAATCCTTTGTTCTTTTTGAGGGGATTTAATTAAAAATTGATATATGGAATCCTGCCAGTAGCCAATTTTCATTTTGTTTGTGTTTAAGGATATAAATCGATCAATACGAAGAACATAAAATTAACAGAAGGATGGGAAATTCAACGCACACCCAAACTTTCAATTTTGATTTATACACCTTCGAAATCAAAGCTTTAGCTTTTCATCCGTAGTGCCCTTAAACATAATTTACTAGAAAAGAGGTGAAATTAATCGCTTTAGAGCCTAGAATAAATCCCATACTAAATACGTAAAAAAAACTTTGTGACCTTTGTATCCTCTGTGGTTTTCAAATTTTATTGGTTTTATTTCCTACTGGCAGAATAGCGTATATGCATATAATTAAATATGAATATACGCTTATTTGTAGGTAACCTAATTCCTTACCAATGAATGTATGGAATATTTCATCTCAATAAAAAAAATCGATTATAATCTGGTGAATGCTGTGTTGAAGGCACAAAACGTATCAGACCAGAATTCAATTCTAGGCTATTTCAGGTAGTGTTTTCGGCACAAGTTTTACCAAGTATGTCTGTCAATTATTTCTTTCATTTTGCTCTATGTATTAATTGGCCATCAACCAAATGAAGACCACCTATCTATTTAATTTTACAAACCAAATCATATTTGGCTACTTGTACGTAGGCGGATATTCATATAATTAAAAGTCCAGGGAAATCGCTAGTTATACTAATAGTTTTTATGTATATCCGGATAATTTCACGTATGTTTTGTTTCTCAGAATTTCCCTAAACCTTAAGTTAGGTTATCCTATACCAATTACTAGTTTTTAATCTCGAAGCCAATAGATCAAAAAAGGGTAATTAAAACCTTGGATACACCTTTTTTATCAGTTGTCTAAAAAAGATTATATGTATATAAGCTTCTTTGCCAGTGGAACTTCAACCATTACAAGATATTTGGTTCAATATTCAGCATTCGATATTCTATATAAATTATGGATCGTCCACTAAACGGCCCTCAGAAGTCATTTCTTTCTTGCTTTTCATTTTTTTTATGTGTATTCTGGTAATTGCACGTATGTTATTTATCACCGAATAAACTCTGGGTAAAAAATGCTCATCCTTATATTCAAGAGAGACCTAAACCTAAATTTGTATGAGACACTTGGTATCTAGACTGAAAAACTCGCATATTGCTTAGGAAAATTGTTGAAATTAATTCAGGTCTTTAATTTTAATTTTTAAACCAATAGCATTCAAAGCTTTAGCTTTTCAACCTTCGTGCCTTGCCCGAATTCTTCTGGAGAGCCTGCGGCAAAAGATTTTTTTAGCCACGAAGGCGCTAAGGCAGAAAGTGAAATGAGAATTACACTCATGGCTAAACCCTATTTTTTCGTCTTCGGGTCTTTTTGGCAAAATATTCTCTTGAACTAATAAATTATCCAATAGTGTAGAGTCGAACTTATTGGGATCAATACTTTTAAATATTCTCAGTCTTTTCAACGCTCCTTTAGCAATTGTCATTTCTAAATCCAAAACCGGTTATTAATAGCGAGGTACAATCAAAAAGATAAACTTATTTTTTTTAAGTCCTTTCAACATCAAATTTGGCTACTTGCAGAATTGCGGATATTCATAATTTAAAAACTGGAAAAAAGCCTCTTTGGATTAAATTTAGGTGGATTTTTCAATGTTTTGAAAAACTAACCTTATTTTTCATAAAAATAAGATCCATATAAGGGGGTACAGTTAATTTTTAAATAAAAAAAAACTGAACAGGAAGTTTGAAGTTATGAATTTTTTATCCAGCCGACAAAAATTTAAAAATAAGACCCTTCACTTTTGTGTAAAGTTTGTTTGCACCATCCTAATTTACCCTGCTGGAAAGATGGCTTGAAAATTTCTAGAATTTATAGTGTTTTTTTTATAATATTTTTTTTAGACTCAACATGCAGTTATAAATTTAACCTGATACCATAATTTTTAATGCTATCTGCCTTGCAGTCAAACAAAATATTCAGTAATTAAGCAGAACAAAATATTTATATATGGGAGAAGTGGAGACTAGCTCCCATTTAAATCAAATGGGCGTAACCGAAAAGCCAAAAGAGTAGGACATTTACAACATAAAAACAAAAAAATGGCAAATTACCAAGTTGAAGAAATCGAAGGAATTGGGCCTGTTTTAGGCGAAAAACTGCGTGCCTCCGGAATCACAAACACTGACAAACTTCTAGCTGGTTCAAAGACTAAAAAACAAAGACAAGAACTCGCTGATGCTTCAGGAATTTCTGAAAAACAAATCCTCAAATTTGCAAATATGGCAGACTTGTTTAGGATTTCAGGTGTGGGCAAAGAGTTCGCAGAACTTCTTGAGATTGCAGGTGTAGATACCGTTCCTGAGCTTGCCCAAAGAAATGCGGAGAACTTGGCGGCTAAAATGGAAGAAGTAAACAATGAAAAAAGAATAACCCGTAGAACTCCATCTTTGAAAGAAGTTGAAAAATGGGTTGCCGAAGCAAAAGAACTTCCGAGAGCATTGGAATATTAAATTAATTCCGATTTGTTACAATTTAAAAAGGTTGGTAGAAAATAACGACTAAAAAATGGTGATAACCTTTCGCCATCTATTCACATAGCTGTTGGTCTTTTTTCAAAACAATTAAATGTAGTTAAAAACTGACTTCAGATAATATGATTTTGTAAATTCTCTACTGCAATGGATGGATATATTTCTGGTCGAAAATTTCCCTTCCTTTTTTACCATTGGTTCAAAGTAAAACCTACTAAAAATAAAAATAAGGCTTTTACGAAGGTTTTAGCTCTTTTCAAGTGCTAAAAGAACTAAGTGAATTACAAATACATTATTGAATGCCTGAGGGATTTCAAACCTCAGGCATTAAGTCATACAGTTGATTTTTTCCTGTGTGAAGATCCTGTTTGAATTTTTCCCCTATGCTGTTTAGCTATCAGGTATGTTTAATAAAAATTAGTCCATTTTTATTTCTGAATTCGAAAACTGAAAAAATAATTGGTTTGACATCTGCTTAGACTAGTAATGCTCTTGAAGAATTCACAAAACGGACATCTCTGAGTTAGATGGATCCGCTAAGTACAATTTTTTCGATACCGCCTAAAATTTTAGAAATTGATGTTCGTCCCTAAAGCGGGGAAGAGGAGGCCAAAAAGTAATAAAGAGCGGGAATTTTTAACATGTAAGTCCTCCTATTTACACCAGTTGACGGCCGAGAAATATCAATTTTAACAAAGGGGATTATCAAAAAAATGAAGGAACTCTTTTCGGGATTTTTTTAAAAAATATGAATTTACAAAATTCCGCCAGTAGCCAAATTTGATGTTGAAAGGAGCTGAAAAATATGAGAAGCAGGGAAGAAGTGAATCAGAGAGCTATTCAGTTGACTTTAAATAATTAAGGTAGAATGTTGAATATCGGACCGAATTTTTTTTAACAGTTCAGGTTCTACTGGCAAAGTAGCGGAGATGAATATTTAAAAAAAAATCCCCGGAAACACAGGCCACCGGGGAATTCTCGATTTTCAAAATGAGGAATCAATCTGCTTTCTCTTTCTTTTTTACCATCACTGAAAGTTCGTTTCCCTCTCCGGAATAATCAGCCGTGATCACATCCCCATCAGAAAGGTCTCCTTTGAGGATTTCTTCGGCGATGGCATCTTCCAAGTATTTTTGAATTGCGCGGTTAAGTGGCCTTGCCCCATATTGCTGATCATAACCTTTTTCAGAAAGGAAATCCTTGGCTTTTTCAGTCAATTCTATTTTATATCCCAAATCGCCAATTCTTTTGAATAGTTTCCCTAGACTAATGTCAATAATTTTAAAGATATGTTCCTTCGATAAGGAGTTGAATACTACGACATCATCCAGGCGGTTCAAAAACTCCGGACTAAAGGCCTTTTTCAATGCTGACTGTATGGTTGACTTCATGATATCATCCATTCCCTCTTGCTTGGCCCGGTTTGCAAAGCCAATCCCCGCACCAAAGTCCTTCAAATCACGAACTCCTATATTGGAAGTCATTATAATAATGGTGTTTCTAAAATCCACTCTTCTTCCCAATCCATCTGTCAGAATCCCATCATCAAGAACTTGAAGCAAAATATTGAATACGTCAGGATGGGCTTTTTCAATCTCATCAAGTAGAACCACAGAATAGGGTTTTCTTCTCACTTTTTCGGTAAGCTGACCACCTTCTTCATAACCAACATAACCTGGAGGTGCTCCTACCAATCTTGATACAGAGAACTTCTCCATGTATTCTGACATATCGATTCGTATAAGCGAATCTTCTTTATCGAATAGGTAGGTCGCAAGCGTTTTGGCCAATTCCGTTTTTCCAACACCGGTGGGACCGAGAAAGATGAAGGAACCAATTGGCTTTTTTGGGTCCTTCAAACCCACGCGTGTTCTTTGAATAGCCTTAGTCAGTTTCTTGATAGCCTCTTCTTGCCCTATGACTTTCCCTTTTAATTCTTCGCCCATATTGAGCAACTTGTTGCCTTCGTGCTGGGCAATTCGTTTGGCAGGAATCCCCGTCATCATCGCAATAACCTCCGCTACATTATCTTCATCGACCACAAAGCGCTTGGATTTGCTTTCGTTTTCCCACCTTGATTTGGCAGATTCCAACTGTTCGAGGAGCCGTTTTTCCTTATCCCTGAGTTGAGCTGCCTCTTCATATTTCTGAGACTTCACTACCTTGTTTTTTTCCGCCTTAATGTTTTCAACCTCAGCTTCAAGTTTGAGGATTTCCTCAGGAACATGAATATTGTTAATATGAACTCGAGCACCGGCTTCATCCAGGACGTCAATAGCCTTGTCCGGTAAAAATCTGTCTGAGATGTACCGGTCAGATAATTTGACGCATGCTTCTATTGCAGTGGGAGTATAGACTACATGGTGATGATCTTCGTATTTGTCTTTTATATTATTAAGGATCTGGATGGTTTCGTCCGGAGAAGTAGCATCAATCATAACCATCTGGAAACGACGAGCTAAAGCTCCGTCCTTTTCAATGTACTGACGATATTCATCGAGCGTGGTAGCACCTATGCACTGAATTTCCCCTCTTGCCAATGCCGGCTTGAACATATTTGATGCATCCAAGGAGCCAGAAGCACCACCTGCACCGACTATAGTATGCAACTCATCAATAAACAAAATTACGTTTGGAGACTTTTCGAGTTCATTCATCACCGCCTTCATGCGCTCTTCAAATTGACCTCGATACTTGGTTCCTGCCACTAGAGAGGCCAAATCCAAGGTTACAACTCGTTTGTTAAACAGCACTCTGGAAACTTTTTTCTGAATGATTCTCAATGCGAGTCCTTCTGCTATCGCTGTTTTTCCTACTCCTGGTTCACCGATAAGGATGGGGTTGTTTTTCTTTCTTCTCGAGAGGATTTGGGCAACCCGCTCAATTTCTTTTTCTCTTCCAATGATTGGATCCAACTTGTCATCTTCTGCCATTTTGGTAAGATCCCTACCAAAATTATCCAATACGGGAGTTCTGGACTTTTCTCCTCCTGTCTTAGAGGAAGCCCCACTACCTGGATTGGAAGAACCGAAAAGCTTCGACCCGTCTTCATCCCCATCTTCAGCTTCAGCACGAAGTTTAGGAGTTGAACTTGGGTCAGACTGCATTTCAAGCGTTTCCTTGATGGTGTCGTAACTTACTTCGAACTTATTCAATATCTGAGTTGCGATGTTGTCCTCATCACGAAGAATTGACAACAACAAGTGTTCAGTACCTATCAATTGGCTCTTAAATATTTTTGCCTCCAAGTAGGTTATTTTTAGCACTTTCTCCGACTGCCTGGTCAGAGGAATATTTGCCATGTTTTTCACATTGTGGTTAGCGGTTCCTTTCACTGCTCGCTCAATAGAATTTCGCAGTTCATCTAGTGGAATTCCCAGTTTTTTAAGAATGGAAACAGCAACGCCTTCTCCCTCTCGGATCATGCCGAGCAAGAGGTGCTCAGTACCTATATAATCATGTCCCAGACGAAGTGCTTCTTCGCGGCTGAGAGAGATCACCTCTTTGACTCTGTTCGAAAATTTCGCTTCCATTTAATGCCTTTCTGAATGTATAATAAATCTGTACGTATTTTACCGAATTTGTTTTGAAAACACAATCAATTTAACGATTGTTCATAGTATTTTATGGATTGTTGAAGAATTATTCCTGAATTTTTTCCTTCACAAAACAACAAGTCTAATATGCTGAGGTTAGGCTCAAAGTTTACGCCAAAAAGCTGAGCATAGGGAAAGGGCGAGTAGTAATTTCTTTCAGAAAAAGCCATTCCAGGCTTAATTTGACCCCTTATATCCGAAATATCAGGGAGATTATCCTTTTTTTCCACTAAGGTTACTTTGACAGGCCAACGAAGAAGATTCAGACAGATTGTCAGCAATTTTAGATTCATCTCCCAAATACTTTTTTCCTCACTTTCCAAAATCTGAGCAAAAAAAGGGAAAAAGTATTCAAAGAAGGGGGCTTTTCCATAGGCACTTTGAATTCCTCTTAGATGAACTGCCTGCCACTTTTGTGAATAATCGATTTTTACCTGGTTCATGGGGGTTTTTGGTCTCCTCCCCTGAATGGGAATGCTCAAGGTCTCGACCTTGTTGGCAAGTAGGATTCTGGTTCGATTCAAAAAAGACTGCCTTTGGTAAAGGTCTTCCGGAAAAAGCAGGAGTTCGTCAGCACCATAAATTGCTGTGAAAAACTCCAAGGTAGGGAGGTAGTGGAGGTCTATGGCTATTCGTTTCAAGGGTATAACAGATTCAGGTATGGAAAATTACCCATTAATTGATTACTTCCATTGACCATTGACCATTGACCATTGAATTTGGTCATTGTTCATTAAACAATATCCTCTATCTGTCCCAAGCCTTCCCGGACCACCACAAAATCTTCTCCCGTACAGTCTAAAATCGTGGAAGGGATATTTGAACCATAACCGCCATCGATCACCACATCCACCAGATTTTGGTATTTCTCAAAAATCAGTTCGGGATCAGTACTGTACTCGATGATTTCATCCTCATCGTGGATGGAGGTGGAAAGTATAGGCTGTCTCAGTTCCTCGACAATCGCACGCGGTACGCCATGGTTGGGAACCCGGATTCCTACCGTCTTTTTATTGCTGTGGAGAATCTTGGGCACCTGAGTACTTGCTTCCAAAATAAAGGTAAATGGCCCAGGAAGTCCCTTTTTCATCATTTTGAAGACTGGTTTGGTAATTACCCTAGTGTACTGGGAAATATTACTCAAGTCAGCACAGACGAAGGAAAAGTTGTGTTTTTTGGGATTGATACCTTTGATTCTACAGATTTTCTCAATTGCTTTTTGGTTGGTTATGTCGCAACCCATACCATAAACCGTATCGGTGGGATAGATAATTACCCCTCCATTCCGAAGTACTTCCACAATATGCCGCACCCTTCGCGGATCTGGATTTTCTTCATATAGCCTGATAAACTCCGCCATGGCTTACCTTTGGTTTGGTTCTACAAGGTTAACCCATTTTTCCGTCAATTCGTGCACAATCGGAAGATCAGCGGGCGCCATATCCAAAGAAAAAAGCTGATTTTGATCGTACCAGCCATATTGAGCATGCTCAATAAGCTCAATCTCCCCAGAAATCCATTGTACAACAAAGGGGATTAGCCGAATCTTTTTCTTGGGATAAGAAAAGTCAACCGGTGTCAAGGATGCAAGCACCTGAATTTCCATGCCCAACTCTTCTCGGATTTCCCGGATCAAACACCTTTCTGGACTTTCTCCTTCTTCAACTTTTCCACCCGGGAATTCCCATTTTCCGGGCAAATCCATGATGTCAGACCGCTGCGCTAAAAGCACTTTTCCTTCATGGATGATCAATGCACAGGTGACGGAGATGGTGGTCATTGTATCCAGTGGTTTGGTTTGGGATTGCGCAAATTCAGATATACTTCGTGAGATATTTATAAGATATACTTCGTAAGATAATTATAAGATATACTTTGTGAGCAGGGAAATCGCTTTTAAAACTTACCATTTTTCCGTCCGACTGAAAAAAAAACCAGTTTCATGTAGTTAACCACGAGAAAATTAAGAGCTACTCTA
>CAZNND010000077.1:14361-21098 GCA_964574365.1 uncultured Limnohabitans sp. | reverse complement strand
GTCGAGCCGTAGAAGGTCGGATCGAGTACCTTTTGGCTACCTGCAAAGCAGAGAGGCTTTTGGTGGTGGTAGCCATCTCAAAACAGATGTGAAATGCTTTAAGGAGCCCGAATTTAACTTTATGAAAAAGCGTGTTGGCACCAGCACTTTCAGTATGGCTACAACGGTTACAGGTTCTTGAAAAATTCTTTCGAATCTGGGAACCTTGATGCTGGCATTTGAGGCAGGTAAACCCCTCAGACCACTTGATTTCGCTCAGGTATTTTTTGCAATCTTGCTCACTTTGGAACCGTGCAGTAAACTCTATGATGTTTATGCCTTTGAAAATGTCCATTTCTAGCTGATTTTGACACTTCTAAGATATGCATTTAAATGGATACCTCAAAAATTCGAAAAAAAACAATTCAAAAAACTTTGTGTCCTTCGAGTCCTTCGTGGTTCAAAATTTTATCGCCTATATTTTCTACCGGTAAATACCTGTATATGCATACTATTTAATTTACAAACCAAATCATATTTGGCTACTTGTATACAAGCGGATATTCATATTCATAGGTTAATAAAATATATCTTCTTCCAAACATGAGTTGGAAAAAATCTAAAATCTGTCTTAATGGAGAAAATGGTATAGACAATTAATTTGTCTTATCAATATTATTGAATATATAATTTTTGAAAAACCTAAACTTAGCCAAGGTTAAAAGGAATGAAAGATAAACCAAAATGCTTGAAATTGATGGCAGTTTAACGATTAACATAAAAAGATCAGAATTATTTTTTATGACATAAGCCAGCGAAATAAGAAATATGAAATTCGATGAATAGAAAAAAAGTATTAAGGTAGTAATCCAAAATCCAGAGTAACGATGAATATCTATATTCAAATAAAGATCATTTGACAATAAGTCGTAAAAAAATAATGCACAAGCAAAAATGACTAGTGAACTTGCCAAAAGCGCAGAATAACTATTAAATTCATTGAATGGAAAAAATCCTAATGTATAGGGTATGGCTGAACATATTAAAAGAATCCAAACACATCCAAAAATAATTTTTTTAAAAATAAGTCTTAAGGTAAATTCCCTTAAGAGAAATAGATTTATCCATGTTGAAAAATGGAAGAAAAAGATATTGTAAACCCAATGGTTTTTTAGACCCAATCCTTTTCCAAAATAAAAAGCAAGATTTTCATAAAAGCTGACAAACACCAAAGCCGTGATCAAAATGTTATTAATCCTGAATTTTCTTTCACTTTCAGGTAATAAGAAATAGGCCACCAAGCCACCAAGTGTTAAGAAATTGATTGTCCCCAAATAAAAAATGTTGAAAACTGACATTATATAGATAGCCTTATTTATTGACAATCAGGAGGGCATATACCTCCAATATTTTCAAAATCAGTTCCAGAATCCTGATTCAAATTATCCTTGTCAGCCGCTTCAAACGCCAAAGTTAATCTCCCGACATAAGAATTACTGTCTTGAGGATGGTGTTTTTCAGCCACCTCTTGGGTGTATTCTGCGAAATGAAATTTGATGCCTCCCTTTTTGGGATCAGGATTAGCTTGAGCCAAGACTCTTTCTAAACTTTCCCGATCAAAGAAAATCCATTTGGTTTGATCGGTAATTATTGTCAAACTATTCATTCCAGGCATACCCGACCCGACCTCGAGGGCGTATTTTTCCCTCATTAGCTCAAATTCTTCCTTGTCAATTTTCATTATTACTTTCTTATTACTAGTAAAACGGAGAGTTAAATTACAAGTAAATTTCGGATTAAAACTAAGGGTTAATAGCAAAGTAAAAAAAGGAGCGAAAGACCTTCTTTCGCTCCTTTAAACTTAATATTTAAGAAATTATTACTTTTTCGTTTCTTTTACGCTAGTTTCATTTTCCAACTCTTTTTTCATCAAATCCACAACAATTGGCGTTGCAATGTAAATTGAGGAAAACGTTCCTACAGTTATTCCTACAAACAAGGCAAATGAGAATCCTCTCAATACCTCCCCACCAAAGAACAAGAGTACTATAACCACAATGAGGGTAGTAAAGGAAGTAATCAATGTACGACCAAGAGTCTGATTGATCGAATCATTAAATACTTTCACTAATTTACCGCTACCTCGAGTTTCAAGGTTTTCTCGAATTCTATCAAACACGATCACTGTATCATTGATTGAATAACCGATCACAGTTAAAATGGCCGCTACAAAAACCTGATCAATTTCAAAGGTGGCACCAAATGCACTGGCAATTGCAAAAGCAGCTATTACGAATAGCGTATCATGAATCAATGCAATAATAGAACCCAATGAAAACTGCCATTTTCTAAATCTCAATAAAATATAAAGGAAGATGGCAATAAGCGCAGCAATCATCGCCTCGGCAGAAGAGGCTTTAATGTCGTCCGCTACTGTGGCCCCCACCTTGGAAGATCCCGTAATAGAAAATTGCTTTTCACCTAATAGGTCTGCATTTTCATTGAAAGTAAATCCAGTTACCGTTGCAATTCCCTCTTTTACTTTGCTTTCAACTTCTTTATTTGAAGCATCGTCATCTTCATTAATCAAATAAGAGGTGGTAACTTTAAGGACATTACTTGCTCCATAGGTCTTGACTTCAACTGATCCCTCAAATTCGCCATCGAGTCCTACCTTAAGTTCAGATGGAACCACCGGCTCGTTGAAGGCTACAACGTATGAACGGCCTCCAGTAAAGTCAACGCCAAATTTCAAACCATTTATCACTGCTATTGCCAATCCAATGATAATAATGGTTGAAGAAATGGTATAGGCCATCTTTCTCTTACTCAAAAAGTCTATATTGAGACCAGTTAGCGCATTTTTAGCAAATGGAGCAGAGAAATTGATCTTACTTTTGTCTCCTTTCTTGGTCATCCAGTGCACTATGACTCTGGTGATGAATACCGAAGAGAAAAACGAACAGGCAATACCAATCATCAAGACGATTGCAAAACCCTTCACAGGTCCTTGACCCAAGGCATATAAAATAGCTCCTGTCAAGAAGGTAGTCACGTTTCCATCGAGAATGGCAGAAAATGCTTTATTGTAGCCAGCATTTATAGCAGCCATTAAGCCAACACTATTGCGAAGTTCTTCCTTGATACGTTCAAAAATCAAAACATTGGCATCAATAGACATACCAATGGTCAATACGATACCGGCGATGCCCGGCAAAGTCAGTGCTGTACCCAACTGAGCAAGAATTCCAAGGATAAAGAAAATATTAAACACCAAGGCTGCAATAGCTACAAACCCACTTTTACTGTAATAGGCTATCATAAACAACACGACCAATACTAAACCTGCAACCATAGAGAATATTCCTTGGCTTTGAGCTTCTTTACCCAAGGTTGGTCCAATAATGCTTTCTTCTACAATTTGGGTTGGCGCTGGAAGCGAACCTGACTTTAGGATGTTTGCCAAGTCCTGTGCTTCCAACAACGTAAAGTTTCCGGAGATTTCGGATTGGCCGTTAGGTATTTCGCCATTTACTACCGGTGCAGTATAGACATAATCATCAAGTACCACAGCGATTCTTCTTCCAACATTTTCAGAAGTGAGTTTTCTCCACTTTCTTGCTCCCTCAGCATTCATTTGCATCGATACAGCAGGACGAGAAGTCTGGTCCAAGGTCTGACGTGCATCAGTTACCACATCTCCTTCTAATGGAGCTTGATCAGAGCCTTTGTTCAATTTGATGGCATAAAGCTCAAGAATCTCAGACCCATCTTCAGCTTTGGTAGGCTTCACTCCCCATAGCAACTTTAAATCTCTGGGGAGAAAGGACTTATAGCGTTCATTTTTAAGAATTCTGTTGATGATTACGGTATCTCTTACATCATACACTAAGCCATAGTTAGCTTTCATTAGCGTAATCAGTGGTGATACGGTTGAACCCGCATTTAGCGGATCGATTTGCTGAAGTTGTTTTTCCAGTGCATTTCTTAAAGAATCCTCAGGAGAAAGGTTGGCGGTGGAATCAGTCGCAGTTGAATCTTCAAGGGTAGGATTGGCAGATTTGGACGCCTTTTGGTCAGTTATCCAAGTCGTATTGATGGTCTCGATAGCCCCTCCATATTCATTGAGTTCCAATACTTCCCAAAACTGTAATTTCGCCACACCTTGAAGTAGGTTACGCACACGTTCCTGATTGTCAGCTCCGGGAAGTTCGATTTGTATTCTACCCGAACCGGCAATCCGCTGGATATTGGGCTGGGAGGTACCGAATCTATCGATACGGGTTCTAAGGATATTGAAAGATCGGTCAATCGCATTCTCAACCTCTGTATCAATAATTGCCAAAATGTCCGAATCTGAAGTTTCTAAAGATATCCTCCCTCTGTTTGCAGCAGTGGCAAAAATGCTACTTAATTGTTTATCAGCATTATTCCTTTGCCAGGCCGAATAGAACAAGTCCACAAATTTGGCATTGGAAGTTTTTGCTTCTTCCCGAGCCTCGGTCACAGCTTTATTAAACGCCTCATCTTTCGGATTTCCGGCAATTCCTTTGACAATTTCAACGGGAGAAACTTCCAAGGTCACATGCATGCCCCCTTGAAGATCAAGCCCAAGTCCAAGTTCCGTTTCTTTTACCTCTTGGTAGGTAAAATCAGCACCTAAAAATTTGTAAACAGGCTGTCTCCATACTGAGTCCAAATAGCCTCTTCTTAGGGCAAAGTCCACATTCCCAGAGGCGTCAGTGGCGTAGTCATTTGCTTTTTGCTGTACACCATTTGATACTAAAGTAAATGACAGGTAATACAGACACAATGCTGTTATTAAAACTGTCAAAAACACGATTACACCTTTATTTTGCATAAGGATTACTAATTAATTGATAGATAAATACAAGATTAGAGTCGATTCTTTGATGAACCGGTTAGAGTAATGAAGAGAGATAGTAAGAAAATCAGGGCCCGTTTGTAGAAATTATTCGCTCAAAAAGTATTTCAATCAGCTGATTGGAAAAAGGGGCAGAAATCGCCTGTTGCTCAGGGATTTTGAGTTCAAAACTGAATCCCTGGTAAATCAAATACATTACCGTATTCGCGACATGTATGACAAATGGCACAACCGCATCAACCGCAATATTCAAAAACGTTTGATCCGGATTATCTGTGGATTGTTCGGAACTGTTGGCTTCTTGATGCTGGGGGATGTATTCTATTCCTGAAACAAACAAACAAAAAAGCATAGCAATCAGGACAGAGAATTTCTGTCGTAAGGGAATGCCACTTTCTCGAAAGTCTTTCATGCTGGGCAAATATAATCAATATTTAAAATTCAAGACTTTCGAACTGATTTTTTTGATTATTTCCCGGATTTTGCTCGCAAATAGGTACGGATAACATCCAAAGCACGATCAAAACTGAGATTATTTGGAACGATTAGATCCGCTTCGCTCTTGAAAGGTTCAATATATTTTTCATACGTTGGCATGACGTGCATCTCATAGCGATAAAGTACATCATCCAAATCATACCCCCGCTCCACTTTGTCCCTGATTATTCTTCGCTTGAGTTTGATGTGATCTTTTGCATCAATAAAAATTTTTAAGTCAAGCAAATCGGTTAATTCAGGATAATAAAGAACAAAAATTCCCTCAACTACGACTACTGGAGCAGGTGCAAAGGTTAAAAGTTTGGGCTTTTTTGAGGCATTATTGAAGGTATATTCCTCCCTATACACGGTTTCACCATGTTGAATCTTGCGAATGTCATCTGCATATTGTTCAAAATCAATACTAAAAGGCGTATCAAAATTGTGAATGCCTTGGGAGTCTATTGGTTGCTGATGCCTCGGTTTGTAATAATTGTCCTGAGAAATCAGACAAACTTCACCCGGATCAAAACTGCTGAGCAGGCGCTCTAAAAACAAGGTTTTTCCAGAGGCCGAACCTCCAGTGATCCCAACGATGAATGGTTTCTTCATGGGAGTCAAAGTTAAGTCATTTTTGGCTTGATCTTAAAATTTTCCGTAAGTCAGAAATTCGATCAATGCTTTTACCGCTTTTCCACGATGGGAAATTCGATTTTTTTCTTCTAGGGAAAGCACGGCAAACGTTTGAACATAACCTGCCGGCCTGAAAATCGGATCATACCCAAATCCCTTATCCCCAACGCGCTGATGAAGGATCTCACCTTCTGCAATTCCCTCAAATTGGTGTTCTTTTCCCCCTAAAATCAAAGCGATAACAGTTCGGAATCTCGCTTTACGATTGGTTTTGCCTTCAATTTTCTCCAAAAGCAAGTCTATATTCCGCTCATCACTTCTCGGTTCCCCGGCAAACCTGCCCGAATAAACACCTGGCGCTCCGTCCAAAGATTCAACTTCCAAACCTGTATCATCAGCAAAACAATCAACCCCATACTTATCTTTTACATACCTTGCTTTTTGAAAGGCATTGTGATCCAAGGTGTCCCCTGTTTCTGGCATTTCCTCTTCACAGCCGATTTCCTGAAGTGACATAAGTTCAAACTTGGATCCCAATGCTGCTTTTACTTCTTCAATTTTCTTTTTGTTGTTGGTGGCGAAGCAGATTTTCATTTTTGTATAAAAGGTGAATGGACAAAAATCGGAGCAATCCACTCCACGACCAAACTATATTTGAAAATTTCACCTTCTGTACCCTTGTGAATCCGCGGGAAAAAGATTGTTATCTCCCGCAGATATCCGCAGAAAAAGTCGCCGGTACACGCTGATTTTTGGTTGTTTT
>CAZNND010000077.1:9882-14261 GCA_964574365.1 uncultured Limnohabitans sp. | reverse complement strand
AATCCGCGGGAAAAAGATTGTTGTTTCTCGCAGATATCCGCAGAAAAAGTCGCCGATACACGCTGATTTTTGGTTGTTTTTTGATCTTATCAGCGGGAATCTGCGGAAACAATCAGCGTAAATCTGCGGGAAAAAGATTGTTATTTCCCGCAGATATCCGCAGAAAAAGTCGCCGGTACACGCTGATTTTTGGTTGTTTTTTGATCCTATCCGCGTAAATCAGCGGAAACAATCAGCGAGAATCCGCGGGAAAAAGATTGTTGTTTCTCGCAGATATCCGCAGAAAAAGTCGCCGATACACGCTGATTTTTGGTTGTTTTTTTTGATTTTTTCAGCGGGATTGATCAACGGCAAAGAGGTAGGAAAAAGATGCACATCCTACACCAAGAAAAATCGAAAACCCCAAGCCATTGCCTTACAATCACCTCAGATGAATTCTTTATTTTTCGCCCATGAAAAAAATAACGGTTTACTGCGGCTCGAAAAAGGGAAATAATTCGGTTTATGAATCTGGGGTAAGGACATTGGCTCAGGAAATGATTAAACGCGACCTCTCCCTTGTCTATGGCGCAGGGCATGTTGGGCTAATGGGCGTGATTGCTGACGAAATGCTCGCCGCTGGAAAAGAGGTTTTGGGTATAATTCCACAAAAACTGGTAGACAGGGAAGTTGCTCATAAAGGCTGCACCGAGCTAATAATCGTAGAAACTATGCGTGATCGTAAATGGCTGATGGCCGAGCGGGGAGATGGATTTATCGCCATGCCGGGAGGTATCGGCACCTTGGAAGAACTTTTTGAAATCATGACGCTTAATCAACTGCATTATATCCAAAAGCCTTTGGCACTCTACAATGTCAATGGGTACTATGATAAGCTAATTGACTTTCTCAATCATTCCATGGATGAAGGATTTCTCTATCCTGAGCAGGAAGACATGCTGATTATCTCTGACAACCCCTCAGATCTCTTGGATCAAATGGCCGCGTATCAGGCCAGAAGACCGGCGGATTGGTAGTGTTTATTGTACCAAGTACCAAGTATAATGTACTAAGTAGTAGATTGCCAATAACCTAAGGGTATCTTCATCAAGATTTCTATTATCTAAAGGCAAGAACCAAGAATTACAACTTTTGTACAAATTACCTTCTGCCACTTCTAACCATCCACCTTACAACCTCCCCACTTCCCAATCTTCACAATTTCTAACCTTATCACCTTCACACTTTCTAACCTTACCACTTCCCCATCTTAAAACTTTCCCCACCTCCAACTTTCCAACTCCTATCCCCGCACCCAAGTCACCTTTTCCGCAATTGGCTCGCGCTTACCTGCAGGCCAATTGTCGATAGCCGGCTTGGCCACGTAGAAAAAACCCATCAGCATATCCTCACCTTCCAGTCCGAAATCTTCTCGCGCTTCTGGCCAAAAGGTAGGTCCGCCTGTTCCCCAATAGCAGGCCAGTCCATGCGCACAGGCTGTTAGGTACATGTTCTGTACCGCCATGGCGACGGCGGAAATCTCTTCCATCACGGGAATACCGGAACCTTCCGTCCGCTTCATCAAAATGGCAATGACATGAGAGGCTTTCAAGGGCTGTTCTTGGAATTTCTGATAAGTCGATTCGATGAAGTTGGTGCCGTTTTTCTCAGCACGCATTTTATACATTTCAGCTTGGTAATCAGCGAATTTCTTCAAACCAGCACCCGTGTAGATGATAAATCTCCAAGGTTGAGTGAGCTTATGGGTCGGAGCCCAGTTGGCATTTTCGAGCATTTCCTCGATGATGGAGTCGTCCACCGGGTCATTTTCCTTGAATTGGGCAGGAAACATGGATCGGCGTCCACGGATGATGCTGGTGACCTCTTGGGTGTTAAATTCGGGTTTTTTCATGGTAGTTTTCTTACTTTTTAAATTTTAGCATGATCCAGAAATTTGAAACTTCAATTAAAATGGGAATTCCAATTTTAAAATTCCCCCCAGTTTCATTTTTTAAAAAATCATTGATTTCTTCTTTTTTGTCCAAAATGGCATTTGCAATTCTATTAGTGGGGGAATTTCCTAATCTAAGCCAAATTACTTTGGGAGGGAAGCCGAACAAAAGCAAAAGATCCACAAAGTCTGAATCAAAAGTTACAATAAGGAATCCATTTGATTTCGCCCATTTCCAAATCTCTCGGTCTTGTTTTCCTTCCAAACCAGCTTCCCTTAGTTGTTTTGATCCTGGAAATTGCGGTAGAATTTCTTTGACTATTCTAAAAGAGATATTTTGATCAAAAAGTAGAGACATAAATTTGACTACGCATATTTTAACTTCTGTTCTCGATCTGCCGCAAAGGCTAAACATGCTTTCAGCTGATCCATTGTCAACTCTGGAAAGTCAGCTAAAATTTCATCCATACTCATTCCAGAAGCCATCCATCCTAGCACATCGGACACACTAATACGTGTTCCTTTGATACAAGGCCTTCCAAATCTTATGTTGGGATCGATACTTATATAGTCCAAATAGTTCATAGGCTTTAAGTTACGTATATTTTTTGGATTGGGTTGAATTTTCAGACCCAACCCAATCATTTTTAGGATCATTCAGGAATTTTTCATCCTCAAAAACATCAGGAATCAACAAGTTGTCATCATCTGCTTAGTGCATTTTTTTTGAACATTTTGGCCCACCCTTTGCGTGGTTTTTTGGCTTCCTTTTTCATGATCAATTTTTCAAAACCCCCTCCAAAAATTTCCTCACATCCTTTGCCAGGGCATCAAAATCCGCCTGTCGGTTGTACATCATGTGCCCGGCTTCGTAGTAGGTCATTTCAATCCGGTCCTGAGGGAAATTGTGCCGTGCAAAAGTGTATTCCGCATCAAAAAACGGTGTGATCAGGTCATAATACCCGTTTGCCACTAGTACTTTCATTCGAGTATTCCGGTGCATGGCCTCGCTCAAGGCACGTGCAGTACTCACGTACATTGGTTCCCAATACGCTCCATCCGGTACGGGCTTCCAGTTCCAGCTTCCTCCCATGCCTGTAGCGGAAGTCAAATAAGGGCGATCCAAATTCACCTTCAAGTCACGCATCAGGTAATCATTAAACACCGCTGTGTAAGCAGCTCCGGTCATGTAGCTTGCCGGGTCACCTAGGACCGGCCCTTCAGCTGCCTTGTCTGTTTCTGTCGCCAAATACCTTCCGTCCAAAGTTCCGATGGCTTTGCCTTCCTCACGGAGTAGTTCCTTTTTGAAGCGGTGCATCAGAATCTGATTGTCTGAGCGAAGAATATAGGCTTTATCCAGCCCAGTAAAGTAGGCCAACTTCTCCGCAATAGCCTCTTTTTGCGCTGGAGTTTGTTTTTCTCCAAGGAAAAGAGATTGGACATACTCCCCATAGGCAAATTCCCTTGCCTCTTGAGCAAAAACTTCAATGGTCTTTCCTTTTCCGGCTTTGCCATGGTACCAGGCAGTTACCGCCTGCGAAGGAAGGTAGGTGAAAAAAGAAGTCAGGTTATCTGCCCAACTCGATGAACCCGCATAGTCCAAAGCCTGCGAGATCAGGATAATCCCGTTCAAGGCCATGGTTTGACCGCCCTCTTCAAGGACTTCGGCCACTTTTGCCGCTCGGGTGGTACCAAAGCTTTCTCCTGCAATAAATTTAGGAGCTTGCCATCTGCCCTGCTGCGTCACCCAAGTTCTCATAAATTGCGCAATGGAAGCTGCATCTTCATTCAGTCCCCAAAAATCGGAGTTCTTCCCCACTCCCTCCACCTGACTGAACCCTGTTCCAATCGGATCAATAAATACCAGGTCTGTAATATCCAGCAAAGCCTGATTATTTTCCACAAACCGGTAGGGGGCTGCTCCATCATCTGACTTTGCCTCTGAATCAGTTTTTACCACTTTGGGTCCAAAGAACCCCATGTGCAACCACACGCTTGCCGAACCTGGGCCCCCGTTGAAAATAAAGATCACAGGTCTTTTCGAGGAATCCACTCCATCCCGAATGTAGGAGGTGGACCACAAGGCCCCGGTAACTTCTCCTTTGGAATTTTTTAGGAAAGTCTCCCCGACAACCGCCTTGTATGTGATTTTTTGGCCGTTAAAAGTGCCCGAGTGGAGGCTTTCAAACTTCTTTGGATCCCTTGGAACCCACTTGGATTCAGTTTTTTCTTCCTGAGAAAAAGAGGAAATCGGAATAAAAAAGGCTAGAAATATCAGAAAGAGATTTTTCATAGGAGTAGAGATAGATTAGGAAATATAGTGGAAATACAGTGGAAATATAGCCTGCGGCTGAAATAGTGTAATAGGAAATACTATGGAAATACATCAGAAATAAAGCCTTCGGCTGAAATACTTTATTTCGCAAAGCATATTTCAATCGTATTTCGC
>CAZNND010000077.1:0-9782 GCA_964574365.1 uncultured Limnohabitans sp. | reverse complement strand
TATTTCGCAAAGCATATTTCAATCGTATTTCGCGAAGCATATTTCAATCGTATTTCACGAAGCATACTTCAATTGTATTTCGCAAAGCGTATTTCAATCGTATCTCGCACAGCATATCTCTATTATATCTCGCGCAGCATATATCAATTGTATTTCGCGTAGCATATCTCTATTGTATCTCGCGTAGCATATCTCTATTATATCTCGCGTAGCATATTTCAATCGTATCTCGCGCAGCATATCTCTATTATGTCTCGCGCAGCATATATCAATTGTATTTCGCGTAGCGTATCTCATCAATACCTCAACCCCAACTTCACTCCCCCATACCAATTTCTCCCCGGTGCAGGCTGATAGAACCTTCCCGCAAAGGCATTAAGGTCATTGCCCAAGCTATAACTTTCGTCCATAAGATTATCAACTCCAGCAAAAAATTCCAGGTCAAAATTCCCCAAACTTTTCACCCAGCCAGCTCTTAAATTGACCAAATCATAGGCCTCCTGAAAAACTGTATTGGGATCATTTAGCGGAATTTTATCGGTAAACTGATGGGTGAAATTGAGGTAGAAACCGGGACGGGTTCTCAAGTCAATTCGGCTGACCAGATTATGTGGAGGAACTCCGGTCAGGTCATTGCCGGAAAAGTCGTTCGTCTGCTTTTTGTAATTCACAAAGGTGAAAAACTGACCCGTATAAGCCGTACCGACGAGGAAATCTTTGATAAATCCATCGGCATTTCTGAGGATGGCATAATCTATTGAGGCTTCGATGCCTTTTTGATCTGTCGAACCGGCATTTCGGAACAGCACCACGCCGTTTGCGTTGGTGAAGGTGGTGATGGTTTCGTTCAGTTTGAGGAAATAGGCGATCAATTCAAAATTGAATTTTTCCCTCCCTAAACGATAGCCGATTTCATAATTCACCCCTTTTTCCGATTCTAAATCCAAATTCAGACTTCCCTCGTTGGTCCGCACTTCGTCGATGGTGGGTGGGGAAAAGCCGCTGCTGATCGATCCATAAACGGAACTGAAGGAATTGAGGCGGTAATTGAGAGCCGCTCTCGGTACCACAATCGGGTCAAACCTACGCGTTTGAAGTCCGATTTTTCCTCCGGAAGCATCAATCTGCCGGTCGATTTCATAGCCGGAGAAGTTCTCGCTCAGGCCTAGGGTAAACAACAGCTTTTCGGTGAAATTCAGCTCTGCCTGCTGAAAGAAAAAGCCCTGATAGGTTCGCAGCTTGTCGGCAAACCTCACCGTATCCGCCTTTCCAGCTCGATTGCCAAAGTTTTGCGCATCAGTGAGCCCGTTTTGATATTCGGCACCGGCAATCAACCGAAGCACTTTTTCTCCCAATGTGGCTTCATGGATAAATTTAGTTCGTAGCCCATAGCCAAAGCCCAATTCTTTTTTATAATCTAGAATGAAGGGATTTTCAAAATTGTTTGTGTTGATGTAAATCGTGGTGTTATTACTTGTTTTCTCTGAAAATCGATACAAATGCCCCAAAGAGAGTAAAATTGACTGTTGAGAGATCGAGCTGTTTTGATTGACAGATCCAGGCCGCGCTTGGCGAGGATTGGCTTTGACTTGAGCCTCATTGAGGGCTCCGGGGATTTGGTAGTTTAGATCAGATATGAGTAACTGGGTTCGGATTTCCTGCTTTTCAGATACAGGAAAATATCCGCCAAGCTGGAATACTTGGCGGTCCACCGCCGAATGTTCCCGATAGCCATCGGACTTTTGACTGACGAAGGAAGCTTCCAGCCCGCCTTCTCCCACCTGCTGGGAAAGTCCCAAACGGAATCTTGAAAGGCCAAAGACTCCCGATAAAAAGTCGGTAGAGATTCGGTTTTCATTCACATTAGGCTGACTGAAAAGCGAAATAGCTCCACCGTTGCCCGCACCATAGATACTTCCGGAAGGCCCTTTGACCACCTCAGAAGTTCGAATATTGGATAGGTCAAGCAGGTTTAAAGCAGTAGTTCCGTCAGGAGAGGTAAAGGGAACTTCATTCCAATAGACCTTCACATTGCGCACTCCAAAAGGGGAACGAAGCGAACTCCCACGGATCGATACCCGATAACTTGCCGGAGCACGCTCCTCGATGCGAACGCCTGCTTTTTGGTTGAAGGCATTGACAGGAGAAGTTTCATTGAAACGGTTAAAGTCCCGTTCCGAAACCCTCACCACTGCTGCAGATTGTTCTAAAAGTGGTCGTTCTGACTCAAATGCGGATACCGTGACCACAGCAAGATTGAGGACTGTTGGGATCAGCTGCACCTCAAACTCACCTTTAAGAAAAGTTTTTTCAAGAGGTTCATAC
Organism: uncultured Limnohabitans sp.; assembly: GCA_964574365.1. Lineage (GTDB taxonomy): Bacteria > Bacteroidota > Bacteroidia > Cytophagales > Cyclobacteriaceae > Algoriphagus. The sequence continues at coordinate 7,457 of CAZNND010000077.1, read as the reverse complement.
CCTTCGATCAGAAAAGAAAGTTTAAGATTTTCTCCGTGAAAAATCACCTCTCCGGAAGCATCGGATACCTGCATGTTGTTACCGGATTTAACTCTGACCAACTCCAGCGGCTTACCCGAAAGCTGATCGGTGATTTTTAATTTTATCTGAGCCTGAATAGTAACAGATACAAATATCAGAACTAAAAAAACGAGATTTTTCATTGGAGAAAATTAAGTCGAATTACCCATACCAAAAGTGAAAATCTTTGCCAATGGTTTTAAAAAAGGGTAAAAAGAAAAAATGAACTCCTCCAGTTCATGGAAAAAAGTCGCCAAATAATCGCAAAGTCTTGGAATTCAGATTTCAAACCAATAATTTCTGAAAAATTTGATCGGGTGTTTTTCAAGACCTGATTAAAAACCCAAAAAACCCCACAGCTATGAAGTCTCAATTTGGCCCAGTCCTATGGATCTGGCTGATTTTTTCCTGTCAGCCCGCCAAGGACAACCCCCCTTTTAATCCGGAGTCCTTTATCAACCCGGAGTTATTCAAAGACCATATCCGAACCACGGATTTCCAGACACCCGAACAGGAAATGGCAGGTTTTCATTTACCTCCCGGATTTGAGATCAACCTGTATGCCTCCGAGCCTGACATTACCAAACCGATCAACATGGAATTTGATGACCGGGGAAGGCTTTGGGTTACCCATTCGATTGAATACCCCAATGAAGCCTCCACCGGATCGGGAAAAGACAAAATCACCGTTTTGGAAGATACGGATGGGGATGGGAAGGCAGACAAATTCACCGATTTTGCAGATGATTTGAACATTCCGATCGGAATAATGCCGGTCAAGGGAGGGGCAGTGGCATTCAGCATTCCGAACATCTATTTCTTCGAAGACAAAAATGGAGATGATCGGTACGATGAAAAACAAGTTCTCTTGGGTCCATTTGGGCATGAGGACACCCATGGCATGGTCAATAACTTTATGCGGGGACTGGATGGCTGGATCCATGCTTCACACGGGTTCAGAAATACGTCTCAGGTTGCTGGTGCAGATGGGGACAGTATTCGAATGACCTCCGGCAACACGTTTCGATTCAAGTTGGATGGTAGCCGGGTAGAACAGACGACGTATGGACGGGTGAATCCCTTTGGCTATGCCGTGGATGATTTGGGAAATCTGTATTCGGCCGACTGTCATTCCATGCCCATCTATCAGGTAATCAGCCAAGGAGAGTATCCGCATTTTGGGAAAAAGGCGCCAGGTCTGGGTTTTGCTCCTGCCATGATGGATTATCAAATCGGCTCAACCGCGCTTTCTGGCCTGGAATATTATCAGGGAGGGGTTTTTCCTGAAGAATTTCAAAACAGCTTCTATTCAGGAGACGTGGTAGCATGCCGGGTGAGTCGAAATACACTTTCTTTTGAAGGTTCCTCACCCGTTGCGGTGAAGCAAACGGATTTTTTGGTCAGTGAAGACCCTTGGTTCAGACCAGTGGACATCAAAATCGGACCGGATGGTGCGCTTTACATTGCGGATTTTTATAACAGAATCATCGGACACTATGAAGTGCCCCTGAATCATCCGGGAAGGGACCGTAAGAGCGGAAGAATCTGGAGGATTACGTACAAAGGAAATTCCGAGCAAAAAATCGACTGGTCAAAGGCCAGCTTGGAAGAATTGATGAAAGGACTGGGAAGCAGTACGTACAAGCAGCGGATGATGGCCTCCAACCGCCTGGTGGATTACCATGGAACCTCTTCAGTCCCTTTGCTCAAAGCCTTGTTGAAAAGCTCAGCTAGTAGTCCCAAACAACAAGTACATGCGCTTTGGGTTCTGAAGCGCCTCAATTCGCTGGATACTGAAGGACTCAGAAAAGCTTCAGAAAGCAAGGAACAGGAAGTCCGGGTTCATGCCTTCCGAATTCTTTCCGAATATCCACAGCTGAATGAAGATCTACGGAATCTTGCAATGAAGGGACTGGGCAATCCAGACCCCCATGTCAGGCGAGCTGCAGGGGAAGTTTTGGTAAAGCACCAACAAAAGGAAACCCTTCCCGCACTGGTAAAAGCCGCACAAAACTCCCCAAAAAATGACACGCATCTGAATTATACCCTGATGATTGCCTTGAGAAATCATCTCCAAAATCCAAAAATTCTTGAGGAAGCCGTTGCTCAACATTGGAAACCCGAAGAAATATCGGTGCTGATGGATGCCATGACCGAAGTACCTTCAGCCAAAGCAGCTGAGTTTCTCCTTGCTCAGCTCCAATCTCGTCAACCCGATGCAAACAAAACGCTTGCCTATTTAGGCCATGTAGTCAGATACATCCCTGAAAAGAAATTAAACGGGGTGATCAGTTTCATTCGGGAAAAATTCAAAGGTGATCCAGGGGCTCAATATGCGCTCTTTCAGACGATTCAAACAGGTATCGGCCAACGGGGAGGAACTGCCAATCAAGCTATGATGAACGCTTGGGCGGTAAGTTTTGCAGGTGATTTTCTGAAAAATTTGGAAACCAAACCTCAGGAGGTCAAAGATCTCCCAACAGCTCATGTAGATGAAGCTTATGAATATTTGGAAGAGATTGCAAGACGGCAGGTTTTTGCCTGCCAGGTAGCCAGTGAACATAAACTTAAAGCCTATGAACCTGGACTACAGGCATTGCTGCGCACCACTTGGGCAAAAAACCGCCCCAAATCCATGGCGGCAAAAGCACTTTTGGACATCAACCCTACCGGAAATTTGGCCTTGGTTGAACAGTTATTGAAAGATCCCCAAGCAGAGTTGCCCTTTAGGGAAGAGTTGGCAAAAGCTATTGGTAATTCTTCTTATCCTAATCGTATCGTCCTACTGGGGAATGCTCTCCAAGATGCTCCCTCGAGACTTCAGGTGGCCATCGCCTCTGTATTCAGTAATTCGGCACGAGGCAGAACTTCTCTTTTCAAGGCGGTCAAAGAGGGGGCTGTTTCGCCGAGAATTCTATTGGACAGGGGGTTCAACGAGCAACTTTTGGCAAATCTTTCCGCGGCCGAACAGCGGGAATACCAGCTGCTGACCAATGGCATCGGTTCACTTGTGGAGGAAAGGCAACAACTGATTGATGCCCGTCTTGCCCGATTCGAACCAAAACCTGATTTGGAGCATGGAAAGGCACTATTTATCAATACCTGCAACGCCTGCCACCAAATCGGAGGACAAGGGGGAATCATCGGTCCTCAGCTGGATGGAATCGGCAACTGGGGGAGAAGGGCGCTTACGGAGAAAATTCTGGATCCCAACCGGAACATTTCCCAGGCATTCAAAACCTACACCATCACTTCATCGGAAGGAAAGGCACTCAGCGGATTGTACAGAAGAGATGAAGGACAGCTGGAAGTCTATGCCAATTCAGCGGGACAGGAATTTTCAATTGCCAAAAAGGACATCAAGAACAAGAAATCTTCTCAGGTGACCCTGATGCCTGATAATTTTGGCGAATCTATCTCGGAGGATGATTTTGACGACCTGATCGGATTTTTGCTAAGCCAGAAATAAGTCAGAATACGGTTCAAATTCAATGTGACATGAGACTTTCCTTTCACCTACTTATTTTAGTCTTCTTGTTTAGCACTACATCATGTGGAGCTCAGCTGCTGGATGGCCGCGACAAATCACAGGATATCCCTTTCAAAAAGACCATTTTGCTTTCCGACTTTGTATCCGAAGGTGTGGCGGTCGGCGATGTAAACCAAGACGGACAAACCGATGTGCTGGCAGGTCCTTTCTGGTTTGAAGCTCCTCACTGGGAAAAGCATGAAATCTATCAGCCCAAGATTTTTGTGCCAGAAAAGGAGTGGAGCAACTCGATGCTAAATTTTTCTATGGATGTCAATCTGGACGGGTGGATCGATCTGATTCGGGTGGACTTTCCCGGGAAAGCCGTGTATTGGCACGAGAACCCGAAAGGGCAATCCGGACATTGGAAAGTACACCTGATCTTTGAAACAGTAGGTAATGAATCACCAAATTTTGTGGACGTGGATGGAGACGGAAGAGAGGATATTCTGTGTGGAGATTCCGCCAAGAAACAGATGATTTGGCTAAAATCCCCTACAAAAGAGGACGAATTGGCCTGGGAAAAATACACGATAAGTCAACCTGGCACCCCGGGATCTGAAAATTTTTCTCATGGCTTGGGGTATTCAGATATGAATCGGGATGGAAGACCAGATGTGCTGATCCGGGAAGGATGGTGGGAAAATCCTGGAGATCCCAGGCAGCCGGATTGGAAATGGAATTCTTCCAATTTAGGCGAACCTAGTTCCCATATATACTCCTTTGATTTCAATAAAGATGGATTCATAGATGTGTTTACTGCTTCGGCACATGAGCGAGGAATCTGGTGGTATCAGAATGAAGGAGATGGGTCAGATCAAAAATTTATCCGCCACACCCTGACTGAAGAAATGTCAGAAACCCATGCGATTGCATTTGCGGATATCAATGGGGATGGAAGGAAAGATTTTGTGACCGGTAAGCGGTATTATGCCCACATGCGACAGGGTACGGGTGCACTTGAACCAGCCTTACTATATTGGTTTGAATTCATTCCCGGAAAAGAACCCCAATGGCAAGCCCATCTGATTGATGATGACTCAGGTGTCGGCTTAAATGTGGTTGCGGAAGATATTACGAAGGATGGGTTAACGGACGTGGTCATTGCGAATAAGAAGGGCGTATTTCTTTTCGAACAAGTAGCTAAAAATTCAAACTAAACAGAACGCATGACCAGTTGTAATCATTTGAATTGATTCATTTGGAAAAGAATCCTTTCTAAACTTGGCTAAAATAGGTAAACTCAGGTCAAATTTCGATACGTATGAAAAAGTTTGGTTGGCCATTTTTTGCCTTGCTGTTGAGTTTTTGCCAGGAAAAAGCTACTCCGCCCGCACCCATTTTACCCATCCCTGAGGAGCGGCAAATCGCATGGCAGGAGCTAGGTTTTTACGGATTTATTCACTTCAACATGAATACCTTCTCAGATCGGGAGTGGGGATTTGGAGATGAAAAACCGGAGCAATTCAATCCTAGCCAACTTGATGCCCGGCAATGGGCACGAATTGCCAAAGAAGCTGGCATGAAAGCCCTGATCATCACCGCAAAGCACCATGACGGCTTTGCCCTTTGGCCTTCGAAATACACCGAACATTCCGTAAAAAACAGCCCGTGGTGGGAGGGAAAAGGCGATTTGATCCGGGAGTTTGTGGATGCATGCCGGGAATACGGATTGAAAGTTGGGATTTACTATTCCCCCTGGGACCGCAATCACCCGGACTACGGCAAGCCCGAATACATCACCTACATGCGCAACCAACTGACGGAGTTGTTAACCAATTATGGAGAAATTTTTGAAGTTTGGTTTGATGGGGCAAATGGTGGCACGGGTTGGTATGGCGGAGCCAATGAAGAGCGTAAAGTGGACAAATTCAGCTACTACGACTGGCCGACCACCCACGAACTGGTCCGTAAACTCCAACCCAATGCCATGATGTTCAGCGATGCGGGGCCGGATGTGCGCTGGGTAGGAAATGAGCATGGATTTGCTTACGAGACCACCTGGTCCAACCTGATGCGAGATTCTGTCTATGCGGGAATGCCTGATTTTGACAAATGGGCCACCGGCCAGGGAAACGGGACACATTGGGTACCGGCTGAGTCCGACGTGAGCATCCGTCCGGGCTGGTACTACCATGCCTACGAAGACCACAAGGTAAAGACCGTTCCCGAGCTCATGGAGATTTACTACAACAGCATCGGCCAAAACAGCTCCTTGCTGATCAATTTCCCGGTGGATACCCGAGGCTTAATCCATGAAAAAGACGAAGAAGCGATCTTAGCTATGGCAGCCAAAATCAAGGAAGATTTTACGATGAATTTAGCCTTAAATGCTGTATTTGAGGCAAGTACCGAAAGAGGAAAAGGATACACTGCCAACTTGCTCAACGACGGAGATTTCAACACCTATTGGACTACACCTGAAGATCAGATCCAGGCTTCGATAACCTTAGACTTTGGAAAAACCGTTTCCTTCAACCGGCTGTTGATCCAGGAATTTGTGAATTTGGGTCAGAGGATAAAAGCCTTTTCTGTAGAAAAAGAAGTGAATGGAAGCTGGGAAAAAATCTCAGAAGGCACTACTATTGGTTACAAGCGGATTTTGAGATTTCCGGATACAGAGGCCCAAAAAATCCGGATCAATATTCTGGATGGAAAAGGCATTCCGGTCATTGCTGAAATTGAGGTCTATTCAGCTCCGGCTTTGCTTTTCCCTCCAAAAATTTCCCGAACTCCAGCAGGAAAAGTTAGCATTGAAATCCCTGAAAGCGGCTTGGAAATATATTATACCACGGACGGATCCGCCCCTAAATCCGGCCTAAACACCTATACCGGGGAATTTGATGTGCTTCAGCCCGCCACAGTTCAGGCGATTGTCCGAGATCCCAAAAGTGGTAACACTTCAGCCCCTGCACGAGTGGACTATGATTTGGCCAAAGGCAACTGGAAAGTAATGGCATCCGATACCAATGCTTTTCGCGCTATTGATGAACGGTTCAATTCCTACTGGACTTCCAAATCGAACGACCTTACAATAGATCTGGGAGAAGAGGTGGAGTTGAAAGGGTTTACCTATTTGCCGATGCAAGCAAGATATCCAAGTGGCTATTTAGCAGCATATGCCTTTGAAGCCAGCGTAGATGGAAAATCCTGGAAAAAAGTGGCCCATGGCGAGTTTTCCAATATCAAAAATAGCCCAATTGAACAGGTCATTCGTTTCGATTCACAAAAATCACGATTCGTTCGGTTAAAAGCGCTTCGTACCACAGATGGCAATCCAGCTACATTCGGGGAGTTTGGAGTGATTACAAAATGAATGAAGATATGCTTTGCGAGATACAATTGAAATATGCTTCGCGAAATACTTTAGAGATATGCTTCGCGAGATACGGTAGAGATATGCTGTGCGAAATAGGTTAAAGATAAACTACGAAAGATGTAGAAGCTATATCTCGGCCGTGGCCCTATTTCAGCTGCAGGCTATATCTCCAGTGTATTTCATTAAAAAGAGATATGCTGCGCGAAATACTTTAGAGATATGCTGCGCGAGATACGGTAAAGATATGCTTCGCGAGATACAATTGAAATATGCTTCGGGATAGTGTCTATATCTCGGCCATAGGCCTTATTTCAGCCGCAGGCTATATCTCCAGGTATCTCTTAAAAGATATGCTTCGCGAGATAGAATAGAGATACGCTTCGCGAGATAGTGTCTATATCTCGGCCGTAGGCCCTATTTCAGCCGCAGGCTATATCTCCATGTATCTCTTAAAAGATATGCTGCGCGAGATACTTTAGAGATATGCTGCGCGAGATAGTGTCTATATCTCGGCCGTAGGCCCTATTTCAGCCGCAGGCTATATCTCCA
>CAZNND010000076.1:0-21142 GCA_964574365.1 uncultured Limnohabitans sp. | reverse complement strand
TGGTCCGTTCGTCTAGGGGTTAGGACGTATCCCTTTCACGGATAAAACACGGGTTCGATTCCCGTACGGACTACCAATTTCTGCTTCTCTAATTAAGTTGTGGAAATTAGTTTTTGTTTTATGGTTGTTAGTGGTTAAAGTGAACAAAAGCCCGGTCTTTGATCGGGATTTTTGTTTTATGGGTATTTTTATCAACGGTTAAAAAACCAAACAGCATTTTATTTATTTTTCGGGGCATTAATTATCCCATCATGTTTAATACTCACTATCGACCAATTTTCAAAAGTGCCTTATTGATTTTATTCGCCGGCATTTTGTTTTCCTGCAAAAAAGAAGAACCTGTTGACCTTCGAATCATCACCTTAACCAAGGAAGAGATTTCCGTTCAAGCAGAGGCTGCCAGAAATTCAGTTAGTCCGGTTTTGGCAGAAAATCTTAAGCTTGAAGTTTGGGGGGTGGATTCCTTGGTAAAAGATCCCATTGCCATCCATGTGAATGATGACGGTTCGATCTTTTATTCCAGATCTCCAAGAAGAAAAAATGCTGAATTTGACATTCGGGGGCATCAGGCCTGGGAAATCCGATCCATAGCCCTCCAAACAATAGAGGATAAGCGGAATTTTCTTCGTACTGAGTTATCGCCAGAAAGATCCTCCGAAAATACCTGGTTAAAAGACCTCAATGGAGATGGTTCACACGATTGGCGGGATATGACCGTAGAGAAAAATGAGGTCTTTCAGCTTAAAGATTCAGATGGAGATGGACTGGCAGACTGGGGTCAGTTGCAGGTAAGTGATTTCAATGAGGAAGTCACCGATGTCGCTGGTGGGATTATGAAAACAGAAGACGCACTCTACGTTGCCGCCGGTCCTGACATGTGGAGGCTGATGGATAAAAACGGGGATGGGATCATGGATGACAAGAAATCGCTTTCCCATGGGTATGCCATCCATATTGGTTTTGGGGCTCATGGTATGTCCGGTGTGGAAATGGGTCCTGACGGAAGAATTTACTGGGGCATAGGAGATATTGGTTTCAATGGCAAGGGTGATGATGGTACGGAATACAAGTATCCCAACCGTGGGGTGATAGCAAGATCAAATCCTGACGGAAGTGATTTTGAAATATTTGCTATGGGTTTGAGAAATACACATGAATTTGTTTTTGATCAATATACCAATTTGATTTCCGTGGACAATGATGGCGATCACGCCGGCGAAAAGGAACGTTTGGTGTACATCACCCGAGGTTCAGATACAGGATGGAGAATCAATTGGCAGTTTGGAAAATACCGTGACCCGGACAATAATACCTATAAGGTCTGGATGGATGAAAAACTCTTTTTACCGAGATGGGAAGGACAGGCGGCCTACATTACACCTCCAATCCTGAACTATGTCAGTGGACCGACAGGTATGATTTTCAATCCAGGTGCGGGCTTAGGTGAGCGTTGGAAAGACCATTTTTTTGTGGTTGAATTTGTAGGAAGTCCCGCAAGTTCTGGACTCCACGCATTTCAGCTTCAGCCAAAGGGTGCCTCATTTGAATTAACAAAAACAGAGAAAATTGTCGGTAATTTTCTACCGACAGGGATTGATTTTGGCCCAGATGGAGCACTATACATGGCTGATTGGGTGAATGGATGGGATGACAAAGACTATGGTAGAATCTGGAAGTTGACCGATGAAACTGCAAAAGGTTGGTCACTTCAAAAACAGACTGAGTCGGAGATCAAAGCGGATTATAAAAAGCTATCCGAAGCCGAGCTTAAGTCAAAGTTGTATTTTGAAGACCTTAGAATAAGGAGAAAAGCCCAGTTTGAGTTGGTTAAGCGCGGTAAAAAAGGGGCTGAAGTTTTTGAGCAGGTAATCTTGGACAAGAGTAATCAGATCGCCAGAATTCATGGTATTTTAGGTTTGAGTCAGTTGGGAAGACTTAAGGATATGGGTATGGCAGATCCTTTGGTATCATTGTTGAACGATTCAGATCCTGAAATTCGGGCGCAAGCAGCAAAATGGTTGGGTGACATTCGATATCCAAAAGCCGGAAAGGAACTTATTGCCCGCTTGGAGGATGAAAATGCGAGAGTTCGGTTTTTTAGCGCCGAAGCACTTGGGCGAACAAAAAATGTGGATGCGATTCAGCCTCTTATTGCCATGTTGGAATCCAATAACGATGAAGATGCCTATTTGAGGCATGCGGCATCCTATGCCTTGTCTCAAATAGGAAAAGTTGAACCTTTGGCAGTGCTGTCCAGCCACCCTTCGAAAGCAGTGAGAATGGGAGCAGTCTTGGCATTAAGACGATTGGAATCTCCTGAGTTGGCGAAATTTCTGGGGGATTCGGATGAGTATATCGTCACTGAGGCAGCCCGTGCCATTCATGATGATTTTTCTGTGGACGCTGCTCTTCCGGCCTTAGGAGCAATTCTATCTACCACACCATTTAAAAATGAACCGCTTATACGTAGGGCAATCAGTGCCAATCAGCGGGTTGGGAAAGAAGAAAACTTGAATCAACTGCTTTCTTTTTTAGGTACTCCAAATGTACCTGAGATCCTACGTGCAGAAACACTTTCGGCGATAGGTACCTGGGCAAAGCCTTCATTGGTTGATAGAGTTGACGGACGGTTTCGTGGTGAAGTGAACCGAGATCCTTCTTGGATCAAAGAGAAAGCAAAACCGATACTGATCTCGCAAATGTCAGCAAATGACCAAGGACTTAGGCTAGAGGCAATTAAAGCTATCGGAAAGCTTGGAATTGCAGAATCTTCGGATTTACTCTTGACCAAATTAAAATCTGATCCCTCAGAAACTGTAAAAGTTCAGGCCTTGAATTCATTGGTTTCCATGAATGCTGCAAATCTTAGTGAGGCGATTTCCTACGCCATGAGTGATAATACCGAAGCGGTAAGAGTCGCAGGTTTGAGACTTTTAGCCCAAACCAAGGTTCCAAATGATCAGAAAGTCAGCCTTTTGATAGATATTATCCAAAAGCGGACTATTTCAGAGAAACAAACGGCTTTGCTAACCCTTGGAGGCTTGGAAGGAAGTAAGGATTTACCGGTTTGGAAAACCATTCTGACGGATTTTGAAGCAGGACGATTACCAGAAGGCACCTGGATAGAACTGGAGGAGGCTATTGTGGCTACCACTTCTGCAGATTTGAAAACTCAGTTTGATGGTCTTTTGGAAAAAAAGGCAAGAGGGGAGACTTGGAAAAAATATGCAGGAGCATTGGCTGATGGCAATCCAAGAAGAGGAAGAACCATTTTCTTTGAAAATCAGACCGCACAGTGTATTCGCTGCCATGCTTATGATGATATGGGCGGAAATGCAGGTCCTGCACTTGATGCTATAGGTAAGACCCTATCCAAGGAAGAACTCTTGATTGCGCTAGTCGAACCCAGCAAACGACTAGCTCCCGGTTATGGGATAGTCTCCTTGGAATTGGCTTCAGGGGAGAAAATTACAGGTACGCTATTGGAAGAAGCAAAAAATTCTATGCGCGTCATTGTGGGCTCCGAAACAAAAGAATTTCAGAAAAAAGATATCAAATCTTCTCAGTTAGCAGCATCCAGCATGCCTCCAATGGGAGAATTGCTCAGTAAGCGGGAAATTCGGGATCTCGTATCTTACCTGACTAATTTGAGGCGCTCGGAATGAAAAAATTTCTGATTGTTTCTTTGGGGATTATCGGCCTTGTTCTGATTGCTTCACCTTGGATCCTGATTTTCTGGGGAAGAAATAAGCTGCATGATGCGGATATTCTCCAAAGGGAACAATTAGTCCCTGGGGATTCAAAAAAAAGAGTGTTGGCGCTCTTTCCGCATCCCGATGATGAGGTTACTGTCGCAGGAACCTTAATGAAACTAAAATCTGAAGGCCATCACGTCACTTTGGTTTGCCTTACGCGAGGTGAGAAAGGAAAATCTTCGGGTATAGAAGATGAACTGGAGCTTGCCAGGTTAAGAACTTCAGAAATGGAGGAGAGCGCCCGAATTATCGGAGTTGATCGCTTGATTCTGAAAGATTACCCAGATAGTGGCATTCAACAGATTGGAATGGATAGCCTAAGGAAAGTTGTAGAGGAGTTAATTCAAGTAAATTCACCCGATATGTTGATTTCCTATGATTCAAAAGTGGGACTTTATGGACATCCAGATCACCGGCTTACAGGACAGGCGGTTGAAGAGGTTTTTATGAACCAAAAAGGCACCTCCGGCTTCACTCCCAGCCAACTTTTTCAAGTCACTCTTTGCAAAAAGCAGGTTGGGGTAGCGCTACAACTTTCTTCAGGATTTCAACGAAATTATCCCAAAGAACCTGAATTAGGTTTACCAAATCCTGATTTCTATGTAATCACTCAACCGTTTTTTTCAAGAGTTCTTCAGGTCATGAATGCCCATCAAACGCAAAAAAAGGTTCTACAAGATTTGATGCCTTATCACGATATAGTTCCAGCTTGGATCTATTCCAGAATTTTTGACCGAGAATATTTTCGGGAAGTTCATTAATCAAAAAGGTCCTTTGATCAAGGACCTTTTTGATTTAGTTAAACCCAAGTTTTTCACGGATTTGACGAAGTAGGGGAAAGGCCACTTTCCTCGCTTTTTCCTCCCCTTCGATCAGCCGCTTTTCGATCTCATCAGGATGGGTCATGTAAAAGTCAAACAATTCCCGCTCCTTGGCATATTTCATTACTATCAGATCGAAAAGTTCTTTTTTTGCATGTCCATAGCCAAAGTTCCCTCCGGCATACTTTTCACTTAGAGACTGTATTTGGTCTTGAGAGGCTACAAGGCTAAAGATTTTAAATACATTACAGGTATCCGGATTTTTAGGCTCTTCTAGCGGTGTACTGTCCGTAACAATGGAATTGATATTTTTTTTGAGCTCTTTTTCCGGTAAAAAGATGTCGATGATGTTTTGATAGGACTTACTCATTTTTTGGCCATCGGTGCCGGGTACAGTCATTACCTCCTCACTGATTCTTGCCTCAGGTACCGTTAGCATCTCTTCTCCCACGCTTCTGTTGAATGTGGTGGCAATATCGCGTGTCATTTCCAGGTGTTGCAGCTGGTCTTTTCCAACAGGGACCAAATTGGCGGAATAGAGTAGAATATCTGCTGCCATCAGAACAGGATAGGTAAAAAGCCCCGCATTCACATCGGCTAGTCTAGAGGATTTGTCCTTGAAGCTGTGTGCATTAGCCAACATGGGAAAAGGTGTAAAGCAGTTTAGGTACCAAGTCAGTTCTGTTACCTCCGGGATTCTGGACTGTCGGTAAAATACGGTTTTATGGATATCTAAACCGAACGCAAGCCAAGCTGCCGCCACTGCAAGGGTATTCTCTTTTCGAATACCACCATCTTTTTGCGTGGTTAAAGAGTGAAGGTCTGCAATGAAAATGAAGGATTCTTCTTTGCTGTTCTGCTCGATAAGGTTAATAGCCGGAACAATAGCTCCCAAAATGTTTCCAAGGTGCGGTCTTCCGGAGCTTTGAATTCCTGTAAGTACTCTTGCCATTTGTTCAATTTTGTTGCAAATTAAGCAAATAAGGCTATAATCTTGACGAAAAAATGTGTTAATTGCAGTATGAACCGTTTGCAGTTGTTTCTTTTTTCGTTAACCATTTTATTGGTTGTTGTTTTTTCTTCTAAAGCCCAGCAGATCGGAAAACCGATATTGGACTGGAAAGCCAAACGAATTGATTTGGGCACATTACTTGAAGAACAAGGTGTTCAAAAAGTTGTATTTGAATTCACCTACAGTGGAGACTCACTTTTCATCATTCGTGAGGTAGAGGCTGAATGTGGTTGTACTACAGTAGAATTTACAAGGGACACGTTAAGAAAAGGGGAATCTGGGTCTGTTCAACTTGCGTTTGATCCAAGTTTAGCAGCTGGATTTTTCTCAAAATTGATTGTGGTCAAAGGACCTTCAGCACTCGTTCAGGATTCTTTATTTCTGGAAGGGACTTCGATTCCCTATCCGACAAACCTTTCCCGAGCCTATCCTCTCAAGCTTAGAGACCTTGGTTTTAGATTGAAAAAAGTGAATATGGGAGATGTTTTCGACAATGAGCCAAAGATCAAGTATGTTGAATTTTTTAATTTCAGAGAAGATTTTTTAGAGAAAAATAAGTTTGAATTCAGGGCTCCAAATTACATCAAATTAGAGCAGGTTCAGGATTTTGTCAGACCGCAGGAACGTGGCCTGATCAAATTCAGCTATGACTCCAAACTTAAGAATGACCTTGGATTTGTTGAAGATGAGGTTTCCTTCAGTTGGAAATCCGACAGCAAGGATCTTATTACCCTTCAAGTTTTGGCAGATCTATTCGAGTATTTTCCGCCGATTTCAAAGGATAAACTGGCCGATTCTCCTCATTTAATGATTCAACCGACCGTTTTGGATCTTGGTGAAATTTCATCAAAAATTGTAGTCAGGAGAATGGTTACTCTTTCTAATCCTGGAAAAAACACCTTAGAAATCAGGAAAATTCAGGGGAACTGTGAATGCTTGACCATTGAAATTCCCAAAAACACCTTGTCGTCCGGTGAAAGTATAGAATTGAGTTTGGTTTTTGATCCGGTAGGAAGAAAAGGGATTGATCAACGGAATATTTACATCTTTTCCAATGATCCTGTAAATCCGGTTCAGTTGATTGTTATGAAGAGTAGGATTGGGTAGTTTTTTTATTTTAACTAATTTGAAAACTCTTCATTAAGAAGAACTGATGATGAAAAAACAGATTCGATTTTTATTCCTGTTTCTAATTTGGGCTTTCATCCCTTCTTTTTTTATTTATGGGCAAAACACTTTTAGTATTTATCCCTATCTCTAGTTTAATGAACAGAAAATTCACATTAGATGGTTTTCAGGCGAAAACCTACCATGTAGTTTGACTATTCATGACAATTTGGGTAGTCAAGTTTTCTCAGGATCTATCTCAGGATTTGAAGTTTCAGAATTTTATTACACCCAAGCAGAAAAAAATCAATCCATTATAGGACTTGGCTCGGCAATTTGGATTGGTCCGGATAAGTATTTCAAGTACGAAAAGAACCTTACCTTAGAGCCTAACAAAAATTACACCTACACGGTCAATTTGGGAGGTCAGATTTTTACTTCCAAGTTCAACACTGCGCCAAGTCTCAATGATTGGCAATCGATTCGATTTATCGCACTTTCAGATTCAGAAACTGAACCCAGAGGTCGAGTCATAAATAGAGCTTGGTATCCGGGGAATCCTTTGTTTCGGCTTTTTCCGGTTCCTTCTTTTTGGAAATCTGTTTTTGGAACCACAATAGAGCAGGGGATAGAAATCCCGAATTACATGCTGACCGAACAAAAGGGATTTTCGGAAAACCTTAAAATTTTGAAATCCAGAAACCCTGATTTTGTACTAATGCCTGGAGATTTAGTCCAGGGAGGAGGCTATATGCCGGGTTGGGATGAATTCTGGAGGCATACTTCTGGAGAGTTTGATCAGGTCTTTGATAAGTTTCCAATTATTCCCGCTATTGGAAATTGGGAGGCCTTTGGTGGTTTGAATGGAGGTTACGGTTTTAATGAGCAAGGAGCTTTTAATCCCGTTTTAGGTAGAAATAGGTTTCACCGTTTTTTTGAATTTCCTACAGAAGATATTGACCAAAAACACCGACAAAGCTATTACCCAACTGACTATGGACCGATTACCATTTTGACTTTAGATACCTCCAATGGAACCCCTGACTAAAGAAGGTCTGACTTTTAAACTGATCAAAAAGTAAAAGGTTTGGAGTTGAGAGACATAGGAACTGATACACAAGAAAATTACACCCAAACTGAATATAATACGGCTGGAGGCAACGATTTATCTGGATTTGGTCTTGGAAGTCCTCAATATCAATGGCTTGAAAAAAATCTTGCTTCGGCAAAATCAGAGGGAAAGTTGATTTTTGTACAATTCCATCATATTCCTTTTAGCTCAGGAGAACACGGAGTTCCTATAGATCATGAACTCTCCACTGGTCAGGTTGGAGTACCCGTACGTATATTAAATCCTCTTTTTGAAAACTATGGTGTAATTGCTGTTTTGGCAGGCCATGATGAATTGTTTGAACGAAGTTATGTTGATGCTGATGGGGATGGCAAAGGAGTGCTTTACTATGATGTTGGGGTAGCAGGGGATGGAATGAGGGGGGTGAAAAGAAATTGGTCCGCTGTTTCTTATCCGCCATTAAACTATAACTCGTTTTCCAAATGGACTGCGGATCAAAACTCAACCGAGATTTGGGATAATTCGGGAAACAACCCTGTCCTTTTGGACGGAGGAAAACATTATGGACATCTGGAAATAAATATAAAAAAGATACAAGAAGGCGATAAATCATTTGCTCAGATTGACTTTGAACCGGTTTATGCATTTCCGGTAATGAATACCCAATACCAACTTCAACGTGTGGAAAGAAGGGTTTATACCGATCCAGTCCGGATTATGGTGGAATTGAAAATTACAGACACCCCTGTGTTACCCCAATTCAAAACATCCATTCAAGTGGAACTTACTAGTCAAGGAACCGCAGAAACTATGCCCTCAGACTATTTATCCAATACAGTACAGCCTGATTGGAGCTTTACTTTTTCTAGAAACACACTATTTACTTGCTCAGATCTTGGTCTTAAGGAAATCCTGGTTACTGTAAAAAATGCCCAAAATCAAGAATGGAGTAGCAAGGTGACTGTTGAAGTTGAAGATAACATTGCGCCGGATTTTGAAGCCACGGATGCATTTTTAGCTTTTGATAAAGTGATTGGGAAAGTGATTATTGATCCGGAGAGCTTCTACATCAGACAAGAATTTATTACCGAAAACTGTTTAGATAACGGTGGTGTTAGTATCGATTTTGATAAGAAGGAACTGACTTGTGCAGATTTGACTGGAGATCCCATTTTAGTAAAAATTACCCTCACCGACAGATCAGGAAATGCCACTTCTAAAATTAGAAAAGTAACACTCAACCCAATTGAATCAAAAAAAGTATCAGTTAATCCAGTGGATTCTTATCAGGGTATCCTGGGAGAAACAGTTGAAATAAAGTTGGGTGAGGAGTTTGAATTTGTGGTGGATTCATGGATTAAAGATGGACAGATCATTACGGGCGAAACAGGAAAAACTTTACTCGCAACACAGTCGGGTACCTATTGGGCCAGGGTTAAACCAACGGGAGGATGCTTGGTAGAGACAAAATTGGTAACCTTAACATTACTACCTAAACCTTATGGCCCGCTAAAGCCAACAGTGGAGCTTGATCTGAACTCCTCGGGCAAAGCTACCCTCAGCCCGTCTCAGGTGTTTGTGACCTGGCCGCAGTCCAACACCTCTTTAAGCTTTACCTTAAGCCAGACAGAATTTACCTGTCAGGATATCGGAGAAAGGGAGGTAAATCTTACGATCAAGAACCAGACGTGTCAAACCTGGACGGAGAAAGTCAAGGTGCTAGTCCGGGATCGAGAAGCCCCGGTATTGATTGTAAAAAATTTGGAATTGGACTTTGATGTGCAAAAAGGGTTTGTAGAATTAATGCCAGAGGATTTTATCAACTCCTTGACTGATAATTGTTCGATCAAGCAACTTACTATTTCGAGGAACGAAGCTACTTGTGAGGATCTAGGGAAGGAAATCCCTATTCTGGTTCGTGCAGAAGATGACCAAGGAAACATCTCCGAGGTAAATGCAATTTTAATTTTGAAACGAATTGAAAATCAGCGAGTTGATTTAAAGGGTGTTGCTCAGTTTTGTGAAGGGGAAAAAGGTAGCCTTGAATTGTCCTCGACAGCTGCTTTTGAGGTAGTTCGATGGAAGAGAAATGGAGTTGAAATTCCGGGACAAGTCGGGAAAACGTTAGAGGTGACTGAGTCGGGAAAATACCAGGCCGTGATTCGATATGTTGGGGGCTTTATTTCGGAGAGCAGTGATTTTGAGGTTACTGTAAATCCAAAACCAACAGGGGAAATTAGTATTGGAGGGAATATACTTCGAGCGCCAGAGGGTAATTTCACTTATCAATGGTTTAGAAATGGAGAAAAAATTATAGGAGCGAATTCCCAACTTTTGACAGTGGATCAGATGGGAGATTATTTTGTAGAATTAACTTCTAGCTTTGGGTGTATCAGTCGGCTTAAACCGGTAACCATGACCATCTCAGGCTTGGGAAATCCTTGGGTAATCATTCCAAAAGAACTAAAAATCTATCCGAATCCAGCGTCTTCCCGAGTTTTTGTTGAAGTACCTGAAGATAGTGCTGTTGATCTTCCTGTAGTTCAAATTTTTAGTTTGGATGGAAAAGAACTTACAGAAGCGGTTCAATTGATCAAAATTTCCTCATTCTGGCTAGAGCTTGATATTTCTTCTTTATCTTCGGGAACTTATTTAGTTTGGATTCAGGGAGATTCACAAAACACCTACTTTGGAAAAATCATCCTATTGAAATAAAAATTAACTTATGAAGTTTAGCAATTTAACTGGTATTGGATTAGTGGTGATAAGTCTTTTTTGTCAACAGCTGACGATCGGACAGACCATTCCATTTTCCACAGGTCGTATCATTATTTCTTCGGATGGGAATGAGCATGATGAGGATGACTGGGCAGCAACGCCACTATCCTTAGCTTTATTGGCATCCTATGGCTTACAGGATAAGTTGGTGGTTTACTCATTCAGCGATCATACTTGGGGGTCCAACAAAGAAAAACCCGGTGCAGATGCTCAAATGCGGGAGAGTGCGTTTTTAGGAGGAAAGACGTTTGGATTTAAAAAAACCAAATTTATTGAATCGGTGATGGCCCCCAATTATGCGATCATCGAAATGACCGGTCAAATCAATCAAAGCTCCTCAAAAAATCCATTGACTATTATAGCTGCTGGTCCGATGGAAATTATTGGCAATTCGCTGAATGAAGCAGATTCGGCCAAGTTGAAACACGTAAGGCTTATTTCGCATTCGACATGGAATGATGAACATGCCGATAAGCCTTATGCTTGGGAAAATCATAAAGGTTGGACTTGGGAAAAAATTAAAGAAAAATTTGCGCCACATGGTTTGCAGTTAGACCATATTGTTGATCAAAACGGGGGACCTGATTATGAGGGCTTGAAAACAAAAGTTGAGCGGTACGATTGGATAAAAGATTCTCCCAAGAAAGACGAAAAGCCATTTAGTAAAGGGTCTTGGGATTGGCTTTACAGTAGACTTGAAGCGGCTCAAAAAGGTAATGAATTTGATCCTTCCGACGCTGGAATGGTGATTTACCTGTTGACAGGAAAGCAAAAAAATAGCCCGGAAGATGCAAAAGCGATCATGGAAAATCCAGGAAAAATAAAGTAGGGGAATATATTCTCAATCGGTTGCCTTGCAAGTAAACAGCTAATCATAAATCGGAATATGAATATCCGCTTGAATACAAGTAGCCAACTATGATTTGGTTTGTAAATTAAATAGGATGCATGTACACCTATTGATCAGTAGAAAATAAAGGCGATAAAATTTTGAACCAGAAAGTGCACGAAGGCCACAAAGTTTTTTGAAAATGGTCCTTGTCTGGGTCCCTTAAATAATCGGACGGAATTATAGGTTAAAATCTGTAAATTTAACGTCGATGAAAAAGAACAAAAAAAGGATTAACCCCAATAGACATATAGAGCTCACATAGAAAAAATAGGTTACGCTCCGAAAAGCTATGTATCAACTTATTGGAGCTAAGTTGTACATAGTCTGATAGTTACCAAGAATATGGCTTCCCACTATGTTTTCTATGTGACTATGTGGTTTTTGATTCTTTCTCTTTTTGGTGAATTAAAAATCTTTGATCATCTCGTTTATAGACACCTACTAAAAAAGGTATATCCACCGGTTTTACTTCCATTTTTAAATCAAAAGGCTCCGAGGTCAAAAACTGTTAATTGGAAAAGGATAACCTGCCTTGGGATTGAAGGAAATTCTGAGAAACAATACATACGTGCTATTGTCCGGATACACATATTCGCTTTTAAGCAAAAAATTAAACAACCTCAATTTTTATCGAAATAGATTACCCTTCTGATTTTTTAACCATAAAGGGAATTAAGCAGGTGAAGGATTTTTTTAATGAAAAACCAGAACTGAGATGTACTCCTTGCTATTCATCCCTTCTTAATTCCCTTAATTTCTTAAGGGTAAAAAGGTTTAAAAAATGAAAGGGATAATTCTGAAAGATCAAACAGTTGAAAAAGCAGGGTTACCTAATTAGATAAAAATAAGAATTTACCTGTTGCCTTGCATGGGATCACATCCTGATAATTGCTACAGTCAAATATCGACTGACACAAGGAACGAAGAATCAACAAGTCCGACAACTAGTGTCAATATGAGTTCAATTTCGGATAGTTCGGTAAGGAAACCAATTTTCCCTCCTTAAATTGACCATTGAACGCCTTGATAATCAATTTATACCACTATCACCTTTTAAAAAAATAATCATGAAAAAGAAAACCTACTACCACCTTGTCCTCGATCGCAGCGGAAGCATGGATTCCTGCTGGGAGGAAGGCAAACAAGTCATCAACAGGCAGCTACAGGACTTGAATCGTATTCAATCTGAAAATCCTGATGCCGAGATACTTTTTTCACTATGTGCATTTAATCAATTGCATCAGTTTTCGCATGAATTGATGAATGTCGAAACCGCCAAAATTGACTGGACAAGCATTTATCCTGATGGGATGACTGCACTTTACGATGCAATTGGCCTAAGTATAGGTTACATCAAGGAGAAAGCAGGGGAGGGACTGAAAGAGACCGATGCTGATGTGGTGATGCTGGTGCTCACCGATGGCCACGAAAATTCCTCCAAACTCCACAC
This sequence comes from uncultured Limnohabitans sp., assembly GCA_964574365.1. Lineage (GTDB taxonomy): Bacteria > Bacteroidota > Bacteroidia > Cytophagales > Cyclobacteriaceae > Algoriphagus. The sequence continues at coordinate 8,255 of CAZNND010000076.1, read as the reverse complement.
GGGCATGGATGTGAAAGAAATGATCCAAGCATGTGAGGGCACAGAAAAATGGAATTTTCTATTCTTAGGTGCAGGTTTGGACGTTACCGATGTCACCAAGGAACTGGAGCGTGGAAGGAGAAATTCCATGAGTTTTGATAAGTCTCAAATGGCATCTGTGATGATGTTGGTCAATGAGGAACTCGATGAATTTGTCAAATCCAAAAGCAGCGGGAAAAAGAAGCGGGATTTCTTTAAGGAGGATGATTTGAGTTTTTGAGAGGTCAGAGTTGGGAAAAACAAAGGAGAATAAAACCACTAGAGTCATTTGGGAACCTAGAATTTATTCTTTTTGACATGAGTGGAATTTTAGTTTTTCAGTACTACTGAACCTAGCTGATTCTTTTTCCATTAGATTTCAAATTTGTCGTTCACCATTAGTACAGATGGCTTTCCAAGAGCTTTTTGTCCTGGAAAATAGTTGATTTCATGGTAATGTCTTTTGTCATGGGTCGGGTTGGATTTGGTAGCAAGAACTAATTAGTTTCAGTGGTTTATCTGCTTCCATAGATAGGAGTTAACAATCAGTAGTTTTTTTGAGGCAATTAAGCTGCATGTTTAGGATCAAATTAAAAAAAGAGACAGATATAAACACGAATGAACTTTAGCATACAACAGGCCTCTGATCTTCACCTGGAATTCCCTGCCAACAAGGAATATCTTAAGCGTAATCCCTTGCCGCCCGTTGCTGAGGTACTGGTTTTGGCTGGCGTTTTCACTAATGGAAAAACAGAGAGATTTCTTTAGTTATGTGAGCGATAATTTTGAAACTACGTATTGGCTACCCGGAAATCACGAGTACTACCATTTTGATATAGCCGAAAAAAGTGGTGTGCTGTATGAGAAAATCCGAGATAATGTGTTCTTGGTTAATAATACGGCGGTGAATCATGGAAAGGTAAAGTTGATTTTCACAACCCTTTGGAGCAAAATAAATCCAGCCTACCGCTATCAGATCGAACGTAGTATGAACGATTTTCGCTTGATTAGGCACAGAGGTCATCGCTTTTCTGTAGAGTCGTACAACGAATTGCATGGGGAGTGTTTGGCGTTTATTCAAGATGAGGTTGACTCGAACAAGGATCATCAACTAGTTGTCTTTACCCATCATTGTCCTACCTTCTTGAATTATCCGGAGCAGTACAAAGGCGATGTGCTGAACGAGGCCTTTGCAGTAGAATTGTATGCTCTGATTGAATCATCCACAATCGAGTTCTGGGGGTATGGACATCACCATAGCAATATCCCCGAATTTAGGATCGGAAAAACTAAGCTCATTACCAATCAATTGGGCTATGTACAAAGCAACGATCATCGATTATTTGAATCAAACAAAGTTATTGTGGTTTGAAAATCAGGGAAATAAACTCAATCTGCTCAATAAAGTGTCTGGCTTTTTTGTGATACAGATTAACCAAAGCAGTTTAAAGAAATTTATGATACCATAATGTCCAAATTGACTGGACTTAATTTTTTTAGGTAGCAAGGGAACCTAGCGTGCAAGAAGAGCGGATTTGGATGAATAGGCTATGAAAAAAATGAAAGGAAGTTTTGGTGTTTTTTTCCTGATACAGATACTGTATCTGTCTGTAAATAAAATTAATAAGGGGCTAATTGTACAATTTCGACACAGCATATAGTTTCCTTTTTAATCTCGATCAACAACCTTAATTTATCCGGTTATTTCTCCCAATCTGTGATTGAATCAACTTTAGTTGCTTTTTTTTGATTTAGTGCTTTCCTAATACGAGACTATCTTGAAAATCTTTAGTAGAACTTTTTTAGAAATGACTTTTCAAATCAATACTAGGTTTCGCTAGATTCAGAATTTAGTCCTATTTGACTAAATCTGTTTGGGTCTTTTGAATTAGTCGGTGCCAATACATGCCCAAACATGTTCAACACATGATTTACCTTCGCTAGATTTAGATTTTCCTTTCCCTGTTCGATTTTTCGGATTACGGTAAGCGCAACGCCCGCTTTGTCGGCAAATTCTTCCTGTGTCAGCCTCAATTGCTTCCTTCTGGTTTTTACAAATTCGGCTATTTTGTTCATGCTACATGTTCTTGCGTATAAAAAGTGGTAATAACAAATTTTATTTGCTTTTAGATATAGTCTTTCGCTAAGTCTTTTACTTTGATGGATAGAAAATTATTCTATAACTCATTTATTTTGTATTATTGAGCTATAGACACAATTTTAATAGCTCATGCAATGGATTTGGGAGAGAGCGGATTGGCCAAACTTCACATTTGACCTAGTGGTATTCGTTCAACTAGAACGAGAATTTCATCGAAATACGGGTTTGATTTTAGGTTCACTTAGTTCGGTGTCGCCTGATGATGCCAATGAATTAAAGGTGAGTCTTCTGAGCAACGAGGCACTGGATACCTCAAAAATTGAAGGGGAGATATTAGACAGAGATTCTGTTCAATCATCCATCCGGCGTCAGCTGGGATTGCAGACTGATGGAAGAAGGCCTGGGCCCAAAGAAACAGGTGTTTCCCGAATGATGGTGGATCTTTACAAGAGTTACAAGGAGCCGCTCGATCAAGATCGCCTATTCTCCTGGCATCAAATGATGATGAACGGAAGAATTGATTTGGAAATTGTTGGAGGTTACCGAGTTCACGAAGATCCGATGCAGATTGTATCGGGGAGATTAGATTCACCCCAAGTTTTCTATGAGGCTCCCCCTTCTCGTAGGGTGCCAAAAGAGATGGAAAATTATCTTCTTTGGTTCAATCGAGCTTTCAGCGAGGGAATACCCACATTGGTTCATGCTGGCTTGGCGCATCTGTATTTTGAATTAATTCACCCCTTTGAAGACGGAAATGGTCGAATTGGACGAGCCATTGCAGAAAAAGCCTTGGCTATGGGAGCCAAACATCCCTTGATTACTTCACTTTCCAGTACTTTAGAGCGAAATAAAAAGGCCTATTATCAGGCTTTGGAGCGTGCCAATAGCTCGTTGGATATTACGGATTGGTTAGTTTACTTTTCCGGGGAAGTATTGAAAGCTCAAAACCATGTGCAGAAATTGATTCAGTTTATTGTGGAGAAGGCTCGTTATTTTGATGACTTCCGGAATAAGCTAAATGAGCGTCAGTCCAAAGTCGCGCTGCGGTTGTTTAGGGAAGGACCGGAAGGTTTCAAAGGCGGTCTCAGTGCTGAGAACTACATTCGCATCAGCAAAACTTCTCCTGCTACCGCAACCAGAGATCTAGCGGAAATGGTGAGCCTTGGAGCTCTAAAAAAGACTGGAAAACTTAGGCATACCCGCTACTATTTGCCGATGGTGGAAATCTTGACCTGAGTTTATTGTTTATTATCATCATCCTGTTCCAAAATGGAACGGGTTGGCAAATTGTCCCTTCAGTTACCTCAATTTTTCGACTCTTGGTCAAAAAAGAAGTCGAATTCGATTTTCTTTCTGTATTGACCCATTCGGTCTTTATGTAAAAAGGGTTTGGTGAGTTCCTAAACTGAACGCCTTGCTCCAGCAACCCACTTTCCTCAATTAAATGCGGTTGAATAGGAAAATAAATTTCTAAATTGATTTACTTCGGATTCATAACCAATCCAGAAATTTTATACTCAATAGAATGACCACTCACCTTGACAAAGTTCTTGACTGCTTTGTCCGAATGGATGTGGACGGGCTGGAAATACTTTTACAGGAGCCGACCTATTACGATGTTCCTAAGGAGATTTTTTTGGAGAGGCTTAAGACTTTTTTCAATCACTTTATTGACCCAGATGATCCTGAAAATTCACGTCTCGACTATTTCCCAGGCGCATGCTGCCGCAGAGCCTGTGATATTTTCCCCAACCGGCTTGGATTCAAGTTTCAGGGCTACCCTGGAGCTCATTTCGATCTCAGATTTATCCTTGACAAAAATGACGAAGGAGTTGAAGTGGTGAAGGATATATTTCCTTGTTATCATTTAATTACCAATGAGTTAATTGAGGAGGAAGACCTTGGGCCAAAGGGTCATTTTTGGGTGTACGAGGATGATAAAATCACCAGTTCAAAAGATGCAGACTACGAGGTAAAGCTTCAAAAGGCCTTGGAAGGGTTTGGACAATGGGAAAAAAGACCGGCAAATGAAGAGATTAGTTTAGCTGAAATTAAGGCTTGGCTTACGGCCTACGAACCTACCTTTTTGTCTATTGGAAGCTATATTCCTTCCGATAGCGTCATTTGGAAATGGGGTAATTTTCAAGCGCTCTATGAGTATTTCGAGCTTTTGGTGAAGTTTTTAGAAGAGTTCCGGGTGGATCTAGCCCGATTTAGTGTGGTGGATAGTTCGGAGATCCCCCACAAGGAATTAATAGACTGGCTGCTTCAAATCGAGCAACGCATAGAAGATGGGTTCTACTGGATGCTTCATGATGGTTGGGTTTTTACCCGGATGGAGCAGGAGTTTTACGAAGGAAAGTTGAATTTGCCGCTACCGGATGACTACAAATTGGAGGAAGCAGTTCGGCAGCCAGTCGAGGAATTTTTGAAGTGGTTTGCGGAGGAAAGGAAAAAATGGGTGGACTATTACTTTGCCTTGACCCCGGCGGAACTGGATGAATTTATGGAGCAAAACACGTTGGAGGACGAGGCGTTTCGAGTAAACCACCTGCTCAACTTCCATTGGGAAATACGGGAGAAATTCAGAAAGCAGGGGATATTCATTCCCTTCAATTTGAGGAAACCGCCTTTTTCGTTTTTCAAAGGGGAAGGGAGGTCTTTTTGATTAGCCAAATTAAACCCCGAGAACAATCGAAGCTTCGATAGCTAGCTTTTGAGAGATCTCCTTGCAATTTTCAAGGTAGGTTCATTTTTTCCGCTGAGTTATTCGCTTATTCGAGAAGTGCTGACCCGAGATATTCTGCTACTGCTTTTTGAGGTAAGCCTCAGCAATTGACTGTGGCTCTTCTACTCTTCTAAGGATGGCTAGGTATTGTTTTTTGGATTGGATCAAGGGCAGTTTTAGGATACGATTTATTCATTAATAATTTAAGATTCACTGTATTTTTAATAATGATTTTAATTTCCTGTAAAAACTAAATCAATACGATTTTTAGAATATTTTTTACTTTCCCTATATTCCTATATATTGTTAATTGAGTTTTTCGCAATCAATTTTTGTTTTCATGCAGGCATTTGAGGTCCATAAGCAAATCGTCAAAGAGTATAAGGATTATCTGAAGAGTTTCAATATTATCAAAGATCAGAGAATCAATAAGATAGTTAATGAAGCCTTCAAAAAAGATGAGTATATCCCAGAACCTCTCATCCAATTCAATCCTTCATTTAAAAAAGCAGCATCACTTGATAGTTTGGTTCAAGAGGGGGTACTTCATCCAGAATTGAATCGGGTTTTTAGAGGTTTTCAACTTTATACCCATCAAGAACAGGCAATCAGAAAAGGAGCATCTGGTAAATCATTTATAGTTACTTCAGGAACAGGTTCTGGAAAGTCACTAACTTTTTTGGGTACTATTTTCAATCATCTATTTAGAAACCCAGGTGGGAAAGGAGTCAAAGCAATTTTGGTTTATCCCATGAATGCCTTGATCAATTCGCAGGAAGAAGAGATTAGAAAATATGCTTTGAATTACGGACCTGATTTCCCGATCACCTTTGAAAAGTACACGGGTCAGGAATCCGCCCAAAAGAAGGAAGAAGTCGAATCGGATCTTCCGGATATTCTTCTAACCAATTACATGATGTTGGAACTCCTTCTTACCCGAGGTAAGGAGGAATCAATCCGGAAGTCAATCGCAAATAATTTGCAGTTTCTGGTCTTCGATGAACTTCACACCTATCGAGGAAGACAAGGTGCAGATGTGTCAATTTTGATTCGAAGATTGAAATCACTTTGTAAAAACCAGAAAGTGGTAACGATTGGAACCTCGGCAACCATGGCATCTGGGGATTACCTTCTGAATGAAAAGCAAGTTGTGGCGGATGTGGCCTCAGAAATCTTTGGCGAAAAGTTTGAAAAAGACCAGATCATAGGAGAAACCCTTGAGACAGTAACTGATTCTTCTTGTAAACTGCCAAGCCCTTTGGATCTACAGGAGGTCATGACCAAGGAGGTAAATAAAAATGCCTCAGAGGAGGAGTTTAGAAAACACCCCTTTGCAATTTGGCTTGAAAGAGAAATTGCCTTAGCCTTCAATTCAGAAGGGGGTATCAAAAGGGCAAAGCCAAAATCACTGAAGGAAATTGTTTCAAAGCTCAGTCAGGATTCCAAAATTGAGGAAGAGGAGAAATGTTTGGAATATCTGAAAAGTTTCTTCGAGTGGTCTGAAGCACTTAATATCAAAAACTCTTCTAACAGGCAATCTTTTCTACCTTTTAAAATCCACCAGTTCATCTCCCAGACAGGGAACGTTTATGTGACCTTGGGATCCAGAAAAAACAGAGAAATCACATTAGAGGATGGTCGATATATCAAAGAGGGGGAAGATGACCGATTCATATTTCCTGTGCTTTTCAGCCGGTACTCAGGGATGGATTTTATTTGTGTGAAGAAGAATTTTTCAGAAGGGAAATTGGAGCCCAGAGAACCGGATTCGCTACTTGAAAAAATCACCAAAAGCAGTTTAAAAGGAGACCGAGAAAAAGGTAGAAGTAAGAAAGTCTTGAAAGAAACTGATTTCGAGCAAGGCTACCTTATACTTCCTGAAAAAGAGGAGGAGCTATGGAATGAGGACATGATCGAATCGCTACCCGATACTTGGTGGAAAGAGATAAAGACGGGGGAAAAGTTCCTGGATAATTTTTACGAGTTCCGTGTACCCCAAAAAGTGTATTTCAATTCGGATGGCAGATTTTCAAATGAATCGGATCCAGGATTGAATTTGACCGGTTGGTTTGTATCTGCTCCAATGCTTTATGATCCAACTTGCGGTGTGGTCTATGATCCCAGAACAAGGGAGAATACAAAATTGATGAAAGTGGGGAATGTGGGAAAGAGTACAGCCACCACAATTACCACATTCAGCATTCTTAAGGCTCAATATGAGGCGAAAGTAAAAGTCTCTGACCAAAAGGTAATGAGCTTCACGGATAATCGCCAGGATGCATCCCTTCAGACGGGACATTTCAATGACTTTCTGATGATAGGTCGTTTGAGGTCATCGATTTACAAGGCACTTAAAATATCCCCGAACCAAATCCTGACTATGGAAACTATTTCCCATTCGGTTTTCAGGGAATTGGGACTTACTGAGATAGAATATGCCAGAAATCCTTCATCTAATCCAAAATGGCCGGATGAAGAAAACGAGAAAGCTCTGGTCGATTTCCTGAAAGTCAGAATCCTCTATGACTTGCGAAGAGGTTGGAGATACAATACTCCAAATCTGGAGCAATGCGGCCTTTTGAATATCACTTACTCCAGACTTCAGGAATACTGTGAAGAGGAATCATTCTTTGAAAAAGATGAACTCCTTTCGATTCTCACCCCGGTTGAGCGCAAAAACTTTGTGCTTCAGGTTCTGAATTATTTCAGAACAGCCTATGCCTTCAACTATTACCTTTTAGATGAAGATAAAAGACCATTGCTTGAAGAACGCCTGAGACAGAAATTGGACTCAAACAGTGAATGGTCTTTGGAGCAGGATGAGCGATTGGAAAGGCCACCGGTTTTGATTTATGAGCGCATAGGAAAGATCAAAAAAGGAGTTTACACTGAAAGTATAGGTCCTACCAGTAACTTGGGAAAGTACATCAAAAGGGTGTTTTCTAAAAAAGAGTTACCTGGAATTAAGGGTGCAGAATTGGCTGAGTATATCAGTAGACTTTGCAAAACTCTTCAGGATGGGCATTTTCTATCCTCAATAGAAATTGAAGGCGATAAAGGAAAAACTCGAGGCTATCAGCTCAAAGTGGATAAAATAATCTGGAAGCTTGGCGATGGAGAAAGTATCCTTACAGATGAAGTTCGGATCAATATGACCGGAGAAGAACTAAAAGTCAAGCCTAACCGATATTTCAGAGAATTCTACCAACAGGACTTTAGATCCTTTAATAAGTTTTTTAGGGCATCCGAACATACCGGACAAATCTCTTCTGCGGAGCGAATAGAGCGAGAAGAGAAATTCAGATCAGGTGAGATATCTGCATTGTATTGCTCTCTAACCATGGAACTCGGGATCGATATTGCCAATCTCAATATTGTCCACATGCGGAATGTGCCGCCAAACCCTGC
>CAZNND010000075.1:0-21350 GCA_964574365.1 uncultured Limnohabitans sp. | reverse complement strand
ACTCGAAAAAACTTGAACCACGAAGGATACCAAGGTCACGAAAAGCTTTTTTAACGTATTCATTCTTGGATTTATACTGGGCCTCAAAGCTATTAATTAGACCTCTTTTTTAGAAAATTATATTTCAGGACACCACCTGGAAAAGCTAAAGGTTTGATTTCGAAGGTTTGAAAATCAAAATTGGAAGTTTGGGTGAACAGTGAATTTTCCATCACTCCTCTAACTCAATTTTTTTTTATTTGCCGATTTACAAACCTCATGATTTACCAAATAAAATTTGGTTACTGGCAAGTTTCCGTATATCCACATAAAAAAAATTACACTTGAACTAGACAAATTTATATTTCACAGCCTTGTTGCTACCACAACGGTTTTCTTGATGACTGAAACTCTTCCAGTCAAATCGAAAAACTCAGCCAAAACTACATAATACCCTACCCTTACCTTGGCTCCGGTCATGTCAGTCCCCGACCAGGTAAATAAACCGGTGGTACCAAGGAGTTGGTTTTCAGCCAACGTACTGACCAAAAGCCCAGAAGCGTTGTAAACTGAAATACTGCCCATCCAACCTGGCTGATCCAATTCATACCGAATAGTTGTGAATGCAGGACCAAGGCTTCCCTCCGGATCAAACACTTCCGGTTCTATCCGAAGAAGATTGGACTCCAATTCACCAGTAATGGTCATGGAATTTTGTCTTCCTGGTGTAGCAAAATCTTCGCTAGAAGAACTTGACTGCCAATTTGATCTGTTTTCAGCACTTGTTTTACCAGAAATTCGCTCAAGAGAAACTCCTTTAGTATTTCGAATTAAAGGATGGTGCATGGCAGCATCATAAGTGAACTGGTCCTCCAAGCGGCCTTTATCTGAAATTAAAACAACCGTACCCCCTCCTATCGGGAAGCTTGGCAGGCTTCTAAGTTGAAGAAATTTCCCAAATGAGGATTTGGGATAGGTCAAAATCAGTCTGGTTGAATCAGTACTGATCGCTAAAAAACTTTTTGGTTCCAGGTAATTCCCTTTATTCCCAAAAACCCTAATTTGATCAGGCTGTCGGAACTCGTCAAAATTAGCCAAAGCCCAACCGTCTATGGATAAAAAGGCGTCGCTTTGATTATGAATTTCTACAAATTTTGGATCTCCCGACCTGGGATCAAACAGGACTTCATTTAAGATTAATTCGCCGGGTTTGGCTTCTTCTAGTAATACAACCCTACTCACAATAAATTCATTATTTATTTCCCCTTGACAGGTAAGTAAAGAAGTAATCTTTAGCTCGTAAGGTAAACTTGACACTACAGGTTTTGCAAACCAAAGTTGGACAGTTCTACCTGATGAGGAAAGTTGGATTGAATCTATCGGCACATCCGGGGAAATGGAGAATTGCCCGGTTTGTATTTTTGATACCAAGGGCTGATTGAAGACCAATTCCAGCAGGCTAGGATTTAGAAAAACAGCCGATTCTAAGGTCAACTCCTTGTTTTTAATCTCTTTAGAAAAAGTCGAATTCTTTCTTCCGGGAGTTCCTTTTGCCGGATCAAGTGAAGGATTCAGAAATTCAGAGTTATCGCAAAGAAAAAATGGATTGGCAACCTCCAGACTGTAACCTCCATTCGCAAATTCATTTCCACCCCAAGAAGAGGTTGTATAGCTTAGCTGATCAACCATCAGGCCTGTAGTAGGGACAGAAAGCGTCAATACTTCTCCAGCATTGAGCAACGATGGCCAAGGATGCACAGGAATTACCGAACCAAAGGTTGAGAGAAGGCCTGCTTGATTGGACGGTGCCAAAATCACATACTCAAGAGGTTGAATCCAGTATTCGGAAAGAACTCCACCACTTTTTGAATTGGAAAGCACCAATCCACCTAACCGAATTTCCTTATCTGAGGAATTGAACAATTCAACAAATTCAACATTGGGTAAATCCTCCTCCGAGCGGGGTGCGGGCATTAGCTCATTTATTACCAGAAATTTATATTCCAAAGCTGTAGGATCTGTGAAACTAAACTCAAGTATGGTGTCTTTTAAAAAATTCCCTTCCAAGTCAGGTATTTGAGAGACAGCAAACCGATACTTCCTTCCTTCTTCTAATTCCTTACCAAATTTGACAATTACCGAAGAATCGTTCAAAGGGCGTACTGTTTCGGGCATCTCCTCATCCAATTTATAGGACAGGGGAAAAACTGAAAAAACAGGATCAACGGGTTCATCAAATTCCACTAAGAGTTCATTATTGGTATATCCTTTCAGTTGAGTAAGCCGTGGAGGAATGTTATCTTCTATAAAATTTACCAGTTCAAAATCATCTAAAAACCACCTTGCTGCACTTCCGCTACCCTGTCCCTGTTGAATTTCAATCTTTAAAATTACCTCCTCTTGATTTGAAAATTGTTCAGGCATGGAAAATTGGAACTTTCTAAATTCTTGATTTTCATTTTTAAACTCACCTTCACTTCCAAGGATAGTTTTGAATAAAAATGAGCCAGTTAAACTTTCTCCCCAAGAATAAGACACCACTGTCGGCCTGTTTCCCGTTCCATTTTGCTGGCTTCTTGCCCATAATACTACTCGTGGCTGGTTAAAAACGGAGGGATTGAGTTTGATCCAGATTTCTCCGGAAAATGTACTTAGTGGCTGGACAACCAGGGCTTTTGAACCAGCCCTTCCGAGATTGAGTGACTGGAATATCCTAGATGAGGTAGCACGGACGTCATTTCCGAGCCAACCCGGGAGAAATTCATCTGGAAAAGAGCGAAATGAAAATACGGTTTCAAAATCCTGCTTTTGTGATCGTACTTCAAGCGGGTAGGTAAATAAAACCAAAAACGACAGTCTGAAAACAGACCAAGCAAACCTGTGATTCATAAAAAAATAGTTTAAAGAATGCTTGAATTTAAAAAAATGATTTCTAATATTTTCTCGATCCTTTAAAAAATTAATATGTGTATCCGGATAAGTGCACGTATGTCATTTATCACCGAATAAACTCAGATTAAAAAATGCTCATCCATATCTTCAAGAGAGACCTAAACCTAAATTTACATGACTCTGGGAATCATAGACTGAAAAACTCCCGTATAGCTTAGGTAAATCTTTGAAATTAATTTAGGCCTTTCAATTTAATTTGTAAACCAATCGCATTTAAAGCTTTAGCTTTTCAACCTTCGTGTCTTTACTGATTTCTTCAGGAGAGCCTGCGGAAAAAGATTTTTTTCTTAGCCACGAAGACGCGAAGGCAGTAAGAGAAATGAAGATTGCTATCCTGGCTAAACCCTATCTTTCCGCCTTCGTGTCTTAGCGGCAAAAAAATACCATTAGTATAGGATCAAACTTATTAGGATCAATGCTTTTAACCATTCCTTATCTTTTCAACACTACTTAAGCAATTGTCATTTCTAAATCCAAAATACGATTAATAAATGGCGACGTGCAATCAAGCGGATACACATAAAAATTAATATGAATATACGGAATCTTGCCAGTAGCCAAATTTCATTTTGTTCGAGTTTAGGGTTATAAATCGATACAAAAGAAGAGCATAAAGTGACAAGCCGGATGGAAAATTCAAAACACACCTAAACTTACATTTTTGAATTGTAAACCCTAGAAATCAAAGCTTTAGCTTTTCAACCTTCCCGAAATTCTCTGGGACGGGTAGTGACCTAAAACCATGATTTATCAGAAAAACGCTTAACAAATCCAGTTTGAGTCAATTGGGAAAATAAAAATTCAAGGAAAGAACAATTTCAAAAAACTTAGTAACCTTCGTGGCCTTCGTGGTTCAAAATTTTATCAAATTTATTTTCTACTGGCAAAGAAGCGTATATCCATAAAAATTAATCGAATTTTTCCTTGACTAGCCTGAAAATGAAGTCCTAGTACGTACTTTTGCAGTCCAAAAACCAATTAAAACCTATTAAAAAATGAAACTGGCTGTAGTAGGCGCCACCGGTCTGGTAGGCTCCGAAATCCTCGAAGTGCTAGATGAGCACAACTTCCCTTATGATGAACTGCTATTGGTGGCTTCTGAGCGATCAGTAGGTAAACAGATCGAGTATAAGGGCAAGAAACACACCGTGGTCGGATTGGCCGATGCAGTGGCAGCCAAACCTGAAATCGCCATCTTTTCTGCCGGCGGTAGCACTTCGCTCGAGTGGGCGCCTAAGTTTGCTGAAGTCGGTACCTTCGTAATCGACAATTCCTCTGCATGGAGAATGGATCCTACCAAAAAACTGGTTGTTCCCGAAATCAATGCAAAGGAAATCACCCAAAACGATAAAATCATCGCAAACCCCAACTGTTCCACAATTCAGATGGTCTTGGCCCTGGAGCCTTTGCGTCAGCGCTATGGCATCAGGCGAATCGTGGTATCTACTTACCAGTCTGTCACCGGTACAGGCAAAGCCGCAGTGGATCAAATGATGGCAGAGCGTGCAGGCGAAGCAAATCCTCCAATGGTCTATCCGCACAAGATCGACATGAACGTACTTCCTCACATCGACGTATTTCAGCCCAACGGCTACACCAAGGAAGAGATGAAGATGATCAATGAGACCAAGAAAATCTTCAGCGACAACTCTATACAAGTGACTTCTACAACTGTCAGAATTCCTACTATGGGTGGTCACTCTGAAGCTGTGAATGTGGAATTCAAGCAGGACTTTGACTTGGCAGAGGTTAGAAGCTTGTTGGAAAACGCTCCGGGTGTGATCGTTCAGGATGATCCAACCCACTTTGTCTATCCCATGCCGATCACTTCGCATAAGAAAGATGAGGTATTTGTGGGCCGATTGAGAAGAGATGAATCCCAACCAAATACGCTGAACATGTGGATCGTAGCGGACAACCTGAGGAAAGGCGCTGCTACCAATGCGGTTCAGATTGCTGAGTATCTTTTGGAGAATAAACTGGTCTGATGAATCTCAGCGATTTAGATAGCGCTGAGTTCAGACAATTTGTGCAGGATCATCTCTCGGACGATCCTGCACTTTTACTTTTTAAGTATCAAGGGAAAGTGACTTTTGATCTGAAAATGGCTGTGCAACAGATTTCCGCTCGACAAAAAGTAGCCAAAAAACTCCCTTCCTGGTCGGCCAATCCCAATTTACTATTTCCTGCCAGCATTTCTTTGGAGCAAAGTTCTTCTGAGGAAACAGCCAAATTCAAAGCACAGGGTTTGAGTGGAAAAATGATGATTGACCTGACTGGGGGCTTGGGGATTGATTTTTATTTCCTGAGTCAAGGTTTTGAAAAAGCGATTTATTGCGAAAGACAACCTGAGCTTTTTCAGATTTCCAAATATAATTTAGAGCAACTGACACCCTCCAAGGGTCGGGGACCCTTGGAGGGTGTACACTTAGAAGAAGGAGATGGCTTGGCTTTTATGGAAAAAACTAAACATACCTTCGACCTAATCTACGCCGACCCCGCAAGACGAGGAAGTGGAAACCAAAAGCTGTACAAGCTTCAGGATTGTGAACCCGATATAGTCAGCGCCTGGCCACTTTTGCGCAGTAAGTCCAAAAAAATACTCATCAAAGCCTCTCCCATGCTGGATATCAGCCAGACATGGAGAGAGCTGCCTGAAATTCAAGAAATCACCGTGGTTTCGGCTAAAAATGAGGTGAAGGAACTACTTCTTTTCTGGGATAAGGAAAAATCAGAAGAACTCAAGACCATTGAGTCTGTTGACTTGGGAGGCAACTTTCCGCCTTTTAGCTTTGATCCAAAAAAAGAAGAGCAGGCCAAATCCCAGTTTGGAGAGGTTGAAAAATACCTGATCGAGCCCCTAAGCAGCATCCTAAAAGCAGGGGCATTTTCACTTTTTGGCGAGCAATTTGGTCTTAAAAAGCTCGAAGTAAACAGCCATCTGTACACGGGAAATGAGATCTCGAAGGAGATTCCGGGACGGATTTTTGAGGTTCTTCGGGAGATTTCCCTCAAAAAGCAGGAAATCAAAGCTCTTTTCCCATCCGGAAAAGTGAATATCCTTTGCCGAAATTACACCATGGGGGCGGAAGACCTGAAAAAGAAACTGGGACTGAAGGACGGCGGAGAGGACTTCCTGATCGGAACAAAAACCAGAACTGGATACAAAGTTTTTTGGTGCAGGCGGGTTCAGTGAGCAGTTATCTGCGGACGGTAGGCAGCAGGCAGTTTTTCAATGGGTTAATAAAAGTTTGTGAAAAAACTCTTTGCCTGAAATCATGAATTTTTCATCAAAATTAGATTATGATTCAAAAGCGACTTTTCATTACAGCGGATTGTAACGGGGCAGGGAAAACCACGGCTTCCTTTCGGATTTTGCCCGAGCTTTTGAACTGCAAAGAATTTGTCAATGCGGACGAAATAGCTCGTGGACTTTCACCTTTTCAACCTGAAAAAGTGGCTTTTGAAGCGGGCAGAATTATGCTCAACAGGATCCATGAGCTGATTGAAAAAGGGGAAGACTTTGCGTTTGAAACCACTTTGGCGAGCAAGTCATACCTAAGTTTTATCCAAAAAGCCAAACAAAAGGGATATTTTATTTCTATGGTGTTTTTTTGGCTGGAGTCCCCAGAACTGGCAATCGAGCGAGTGAAAAAGAGGGTGTCTGAGGGAGGGCATTTCATCCCCGAAGCAGTGGTTATAAGAAGATATAAACGGGGTCTTGAAAATCTTTTCAAACTATTTTTCAATGAAGTTGATTATCTTTTGATTTTCGACAACACTGGCCCAGTTCCGGTTTTGATTGCCGAAAAAGAAACTGATTTAACTATTGTGGGTGTTCCTAAATTTGAAATCATCAAATCCTTTTCAACATGAGTTTAGAAGAGAAGAAAATATTAAAAGAAAAACTGAAATCCGCTATTCTGAATTCTGGTAAAGACTTTTTGAAAATGAAAAAGCGATTGGGTCAGACGATTGTCACCCAGATTGACGGGAAGATTGTGACACGTACTCCCGATTATTTTTTGAGAAAATTGAAGGAAAAAAAATCCGTTCAATAAACTGGTTTTTTGTTGATTCCGGATTACTGCTATCGGATCTTCAAGCAGGTAATCAATCCCAGCAACTTACTTCTCAGTCCACAAATCGCATTTCCAGGATTTTTGTACTTGTATTTCTTGCCTTAAGTATCCCCAATCCATTTTCAATATTGGAATACACCAAAACCGGCTGGGAGAAGAAATCATCCCGGGTTTGATACTGTAAATTGGCAGTTTCTTCATACCGAAAATAGGATTCGGATACATGAAGTAGATTGATTGTGACTTTCAAATCCGCATTTCGGGGCAATGTTGTACGAAATATCATTTCAGCATTTTTCCCGTCAAAAAAAGAATCGACAAACAATACCCCGCTCCCAAACCAATTATCCCTTTTGTAAACCGGATTCACAGGGCTAGGATTAAGTTCTCCGCTATAAAAACTATTCGCTGATGTTGTACTTACCCCGAAATAGTCACCATTGATTTCGTAGAAATTTTTCCCCGGCAAATCCTCAAATTTCACCGTTAACTCAACCAAGTCATAATCTGCACCAGAACCATTGGAACCTAGATTTTTATAGGATATTTCCTTGATCGGAACCAGTTCAGGAAGTGTAACATCACCTTTTATTGATTGAAAACCAGTACTTTCAGCAGAAATCTTATAATTTTTATTGGCCTTTAATTGGGGGTTAAGCAAAAAATAAAAAGCCTGAGATCCAAAGGGGGTATTCTTTTCAAAATAGGTAAGCGGAAATGACTTTCCCTCTGGGTCAACGAGTTTTACATTAGCATTTTTGACCGGCTCAAATTTGTCAGTGTATTCCTTACCTTCCAAAATACCAATGCTTTTGGTAAGAAAAACCTTCAAGGAATCACTGGGTTCTAATATTGCATTTACCACTAATTTCGGCTCTTGCCCAGGAAGCTCCACTTCCAAAAACTGCTCGCATCCACCGAGGAAAATCAAGATTAAAATTGAATAAAGGAATCTCATGATTAAAACGTAAAGCGATAAGAAGCAGAAGGAACTATTGGAAATAGGCTGAATTGTCGAAGTTGATTTCGCTGCAACTCGTAGTTATAGCTGATGTCCATGTAGAAGGGATTTAACCTGCTATACACGTTGTAAATGGAAACATTCCACGTGCGCTTTCCCCACTTTTTTTCCTTATGGAAATTAATTCCCAGATCCAGACGGTGATAACTGCGCATTTGGAAATTATTTCGTGATTTAATGTAGTCCAAGAATAATCCACTATAGCTGGTGTAACCATCCTGAATTACAGTAGTAGCATGCTGGTATCGCTGGGTAGGTACGGTGATAAAATTTCCGGTACCAAATACCCAAGTACCCGAAAGGTCAATTTTATCGGATAGTTGGTGTACGGCGGTAACACTGATGTCATGCCTTCGGTCATAGCGAAAAGGAAACCACCTTCCAAAATTCACCTCATCAAACCTCCGTTCAGTTTTGGACAAGGTATAACCAATCCAACCTGTGGTTTTTCCGGTTTTCTTTTGAAGCAGAATTTCAATTCCATAACTTCTTCCTTCTCCTGCCACCACCTTATCTTGCCAGTCTGTAGTTGTATTCAAAAAGGAGGCACCATCTTCATACTCAATGACTCCCTGCATATCCTTGTAATACAGCTCGGTACTCAATTCCAGACTGCTCCCCAGCTTTTTGAAATAACCTGCAGCCACCTGCCAACTTTCCTGAGGCCCTATTTTGTCGGTGGATGGAACCCATAAATCTGTAGGCAATCCCAAGCCTGCATTGGTAAGTAAATGGATAAACTGCGCCATTTTCACATAAGATGCCTTGATGGAGGAACTTGGATTCAAGAGATACCTTGCGCTAAATCTCGGCTGGAAGGACTGATAGGATTTACTATCTGCAAGGAATCCTGAAAAATGAGTTCCTACATTGAATTTGAACCGACTACCCACTGAAAAATCATCTTCAAGGTAAAGGGAAAATTCCCTGCTGTCTGAAGGAATACCTCCTTCTCTGATTTCAGGGCGCTGGTTTTCTCTGGAAGCAAATACTCCGGGAGTAAACCGATGACCAATCCACATTCCTCCCCAACGGATGTAATGATCAGGATTTGGAATGTATTCAAAATCTGCCTTCAAGGCTAAATCCCTAATTCCAGAAAAATAATCGGAAACGTAAGTTTGACGTGTGGGCGCACCTTGATTGGGAATGAATTTTTCTTCATAATCCGTAAAAACACGGAATTTGTACTGGGTAAATGTCCCGGTAAAATTGGCGAAAAGCCGCTCATTAAAGATGTGATTCCACCGGATGGCTGTGATTCTGTTTCCCCATCCCAGTCCCGCTTCCTCATTATTTTCATTGGTCCCACCTGGTCTTTCCCAAGTATTTTTATACCTCGAGTATCCCGTGTCATCACCTCCATAGAAACTTAGATAGAGCCTATTTTTAGGATTGAAGATATGATTCACTTTTGCATTTACATCATAGAAAAAATAGCCAACCTCCTCGTTTCCCCCACTTGAATTTCTAATGATTGGTCGGGCAATCATGTCAAGATAGGTCCTTCTGCCGGATACCAAAAAGGAAGTACGATCTTTTGCGATGGGCCCCTCGAGGGTGAATTTCGATGCAATGAGCCCAATACTGCCCTCCCCTTTAACCTCTTTCATATTTCCTTCCTTCATCGAAATATCAATGACAGAAGAAAGCCGACCCCCAAATCTAGCCGGAAAACCGCCTTTGATCAGCTCGACATTATTGATCGCCCCATCATTGAACACAGAAAAAAAGCCGAAAAGATGGGAAGCATTATAGACGGGTACCCCATCCAACAAAATCAAATTTTGATCAGGGCTTCCTCCTCTTACGTAAAGCCCTGAGGTCCCCTCAGAACCCGATTGAACTCCAGGCATAAGTTGAAGTACCTTGAAAATATCCACTTCGCCCATCAAGGCAGGAAGATTTTTTAGTTGTTTTATCGGAACAGAAACGGATCCCATCTGAGTTCGCTCCTGAATAGGATCTGACAGTTCCCCCTCAATCACAACCTCATTCATCAGATCAGCAGGATTTAAGAAAATACTGATTGTTGTATCCTTTTCCAAAGTAACCGAATACAGCAAAGACTCATACCCTACATAACTGAATACCAACTCAATCTCTTTTTCAAAAGTGGTGTAGCTAAAAAATCCAAAATTATTTGTTACAGCTCCTTTTTGATTTTTTTTATCAAAAATATTGACTCCAATGAGCGTTTCTCCAGTTTCGTTATCCTTGACCGTTCCACTGACCGAGATTTTTTGGGCAAATGCACCGAAAAACAAGCATACTAAGAAGAGGGTGATTAAAAATTGTTTCATTTTCTGTGAATGGGATTCAAACATACGATTTGATCTCTTTTTTGAATAATCCTTTCACCTATTTTATGAAAAATCAAAAAATGATATCAACATCTAATAGTTGTGGTGCTTTTTTACCAAGAACGCAACAAGAAATCCCCTTGCTACATGGCTGGGCTTTTTTAAGAAAAAAATAGTGTTCCTCGAAAGAAAAAAATGATAACAAAAAAGTGAAGGATTACTCCTTCACTTCCTCGTAATCGATATATTCTCCCCCTTGGATATCTCTCTTCCGCTTTTCGAGCTCCTCTCTTGGAATATGATCGACTACTACAGCATCTTTGGGTCGGGCAGCATGCTTTTGCGCCCGCTGCTGTTCCATCGCAACTTCATTTACCTGCCTTGCAAACTGGGCCAGTTTGGATCGGAGGAAATAACGGATGAGTTGGCCGAGAAGCCAACCCACTCCAAGAATAATGATGAGAAATTTTACCAAGGTTATTAAGTTTTTGGGATAAGATTATCTACTTAGATAAATATTTCGCTCAGAGTAAATTTTCAGGAAATAATCATCCATCAGGTCATCGATAAAGTAAATCGCCTCACCGGTAGATTTCATTTCAGGTCCGAGTTCTTTATTTACATTGGGGAATTTATGGAAAGAAAACACAGGTTCCTTGATGGCATATCCTTTTTTCACCGGTTTGAATTCAAAATCCGTAACTTTTTTCTCCCCCAACATCACCTTTACGGCATAGTTGACATAAGGTTCTTGATAGGCTTTGCAAATAAATGGTACGGTACGGGAAGCTCTCGGATTGGCCTCGATCACATATACCTTATCATTCTTGATGGCAAACTGAATGTTAATTAACCCAACTGTCTTAAGAGCAAGTGCAATTTTGTGCGTGTAGGTTTCAATCTGACGGATGACCAAATCTCCCAAGTTGTATGGGGGTAATACAGCGTAGGAGTCTCCAGAATGAATACCAGCAGGCTCGATATGCTGCATAATGCCAATGATATAGACATTTTCACCGTCACAGATGGCGTCCGCTTCGGCTTCAATGGCACCTTCCAGAAAGTGATCAAGGAGGATTTCATTGTTTGGAATGTCTCGGAGTACATTCACCACATGCTCTTCGAGTTCTTTTTCATTGATCACGATTTTCATGCCTTGCCCTCCCAAGACATAACTTGGACGAACAAGAAGCGGAAATCCCAATCTCTTGCAAAGCTCGAGCGCTTCGTCTGTATTGTGAATCGTACCGAATTCCGGATAAGGTACGTTATTTTCTTTCAAAAGGGTAGAAAACAAACCTCTGTCTTCGGCCAAATCCAAGGCTTCAAAGGTTGTTCCGATGATCTTAATACCGTATTTGGAGAGTTTTTCCGCTAATTTCAATGCGGTTTGTCCACCCAACTGTACAATTACCCCAACCGGATTTTCTTGAAGAATAATTTCATAAATATGCTCCCAGAAAACGGGCTCAAAATAAAGCTTGTCTGCCACATCCGGATCTGTAGAAACTGTCTCTGGGTTGCAGTTGATCATGATGGTCTCGTAGCCACATTCTTTGGCGGCGAGGACTCCATGCACGCAGGAATAGTCAAATTCGATCCCCTGACCAACACGGTTGGGACCGGAACCCAAAACGACTACTTTCTTCTTTTCTGATCGGATGGATTCATTTTCTTCTCCGAAAGTTGAATAATAATAAGGCGTTCTTGCCTCAAATTCCGCAGCACAAGTATCCACAAGTTTATACACCCGCTTGATTCCCATCGCGTGGTATCGTTTGTTGAAGACATCACTTTCCAAACAATCCAACAGATGCGCAATCTGACGGTCAGCATAGCCTTTTTTCTTAGCCAGATCCATCAGCTCCGCCGGGATGGTGTTAATATTGTACTTGCTGATTTCTGCCTCCAAGTGAATCAGCTCCTCGATTTGCTTCAGGAACCACTTATCGATTTTAGTGAGGTCGTGGATAGTTCGAAAAGATATGCCAAGTTTAAAGGCATCGTACACATGAAACAGGCGATTCCAGCTAGGATTGGCCAATGAATACAGAATTTGCGCCTGATCTTTCAGTTCTTTACCATCCGCGCCAAGTCCATTTCGCTTGATTTCAAGGGACTGACAGGCTTTTTGAAGAGCTTCCTGAAAATTACGACCAATACCCATTACTTCTCCAACTGCTTTCATGGAAAGACCCAATCGGCGGTCAGAACCTTTGAACTTGTCAAAGTTCCATCGTGGGATTTTTACAATCACATAGTCAATGGAAGGCTCAAAATAGGCTGAGGTAGTTCCTGTAATAGAGTTGGATAATTCGTCCAGATTATACCCTACAGCCAGTTTAGCTGCGACTTTAGCAATAGGGTAACCAGTAGCCTTGGAGGCTAGGGCTGAAGAACGGGAAACCCTTGGATTGATCTCGATGCCGATAATCGTTTGGTTATCTGGACTTACTGCAAATTGCACATTACACCCTCCTGCAAAATTCCCAATGCTGTTCATCATTGTAATCGCATAGTTTCGCATGCGCTGATATACCGTATCGGGAAGGGTCATTGCAGGGGCTACGGTGATCGAGTCACCGGTATGGACCCCCATCGGGTCAAAATTTTCGATCGAACAAATGACGATCATATTTCCAATATTGTCCCGCATGACTTCAAGCTCATACTCTTTCCAGCCCATGATGCTTTGTTCGATGAGCACTTCATGTACTGGAGAGGCCTGCAGACCAGCGGATAGGAATTTATCAAAATCCTCCGCTTTTTCTACAAAAGCTCCACCCGCTCCTCCGAGGGTGTAGGATGCGCGGATGATCAGAGGGAAGCCGATTTCTTGGGCAATTTCTTTTCCCTGAAGCATGGAGGTAGCAGTGGCACCTTTGCAGACGTCCACACCGATAAGTTCCATCAGAGCTTTGAATTTTTCTCTGTTTTCTGCTGTATCGATAGCATCGATATCAACACCGATCATTTTCACTCCGAAGTTTTTCCAAATACCAGCCTTATCGCAATCGATGGCCAAATTGAGTGCTGTTTGTCCTCCCATCGTGGGAAGTACGGCATCAATATCAGGATGCTCAGTCAGGATTTTCCGGATGGATTTCTTTTCCAGAGGAAGCAAATACACATGGTCTGCGGTCACGGGGTCAGTCATGATCGTGGCCGGATTGGAATTGATCAAGGTGACTTTAATCCCTTCTTCACGTAGTGATCTGGAGGCTTGGGAACCGGAATAGTCAAATTCGCATGCTTGACCGATGACGATAGGACCAGAACCGATGAGGAGGACGTGCTTGATGCTACTGTCTTTAGGCATTAGAGAGGAGAGTTGAGGAAAATTTCACTTAAGTCCAAATTGGGGCAAAATTAGAAAAATAATCCGAAGGGGGAAGGATAACTTCGGATAAAAGGGACTCATCCTCTCAGAAAGTTGAAATGAAGGGTGAATAATCCATGGTTGAAATTATTGTGATGCAATCCCTATTTTCGCACAATGAACTGGAATGATTTGGATTTTTTCCCTGTCATGGGAGAAAAGCTGACTGTCGAAAATACGCTTAAACTTGATTTCACTGCCTGTAATGAAGCTTTGGGTTCTGTAAATCTTAGCGATACCGCCGAGTTCGACCGATTTGTTTTTGCTCAGTTGAAAGCGGCGGGAAAAAGGTATGGAATCGGAGGCTATCTGGAGAATCGAGCCATCTACCGTCGCAGTGAAGTTTTTGCCACCAAGTCGGATGATTTTAGGAATATTCACCTTGGAGTCGATATCTGGACTGAGGCAGGAGCACCGGTTTTTGTACCATTTGTGGGGAGAGTTCACAGTTTTCAGGACAATGCTGGATTTGGAAATTATGGACCGACAATCATCCTGGAGCATGAGATCGAAGGCAAAAAGCTGTATTTACTCTATGGGCATCTTTTCAGAAAGGACTTGGAAAAGCTTCACATTGGACAAGAATTCCAAGCCGGTGAATTGCTTTGCCATGTGGGTTCTTTCCCTGAAAACGGCGACTGGCCACCACACCTCCACTTTCAGCTGATGTGGGATTTGGGCGGAAATTGGGGCGATTATCCGGGAGTAGCGGCAGAGCGGGATTTGGAGTTTTACAAGGACAATTGCCCGGACCCTAACTGGATTATTAATATTAACTTCTATTGAAAAAAGAACATTTTAATTTTTACTTGTTTCCGCTTGGCCACAAGTACTTACAACCTTTTTAATCAGTTGATGATAGTCCTTTCTCAACTCCTTTTTTATGGCTTCTTTCTAGGTGAAGGACAATACCCCAAGAATAGAAACGATAGCAAGTAGTCACGGAAGCCATCCGCATTCATCGCTCCTATCAGGTATTCCGCCTTATTACACAGAGTTTTGCCCAACTGTAGATTTTCTTTTTGTGTCATGGTTTGGGTTATTCCATGCTTTCATTTGCTGCTTCACTGGCTTTTATTTCGTTGACCAGCAGGATTTGAAGTTCTTCTATTGGCAACAGCAGTCGGTAGTCGGCTACGCCAATGGGTTTATTGATGTCTTGCAGGGCAATTTCCACATCCAAATGATCCTTGTCTGCACAAAGAATAATGCCAATCGATGGATTCTCGCTTTCTCCTTTTTCCAATCTATCGAGCAGGGTAAGGTAAAAATTCATTTTGCCTACATAGTCGGCTTTGAAACTTCCAATTTTAAGTTCTATGGCTACGAGTGAACGTAAACCCCGATGGAAGAACAGCATATTTACAAAATACTCCTTGCTATTGTATTCTAAGCGGTATTGGTTGCCGATAAACGTAAAGCCCTTACCCAATTCCAATACAAACGATTTGATTTTTTCTACCAACCGTTTTTCCAATTCTGCTTCTTTTACTTTTTCTGTGATACCCAAAAAACTTAGGTTGTAACGGTCTTTAAACACTTCGCTGGCATAATCCGAATGGATAGCAGGAAGAATTTCATTGAAGTTGTGGGATTTGATGGCTTTTTGGGCATGGCCATAGCTGTCCATTTTGATGGCATTGACTAACCAATCTCGGCTCCAACCTTTTTCGAGGGTTTGATGTGCATACCATAGTCGGGCTTTTTTATCCTTTACTTTTTCCATCAGTAGAATGTTGTGCCCCCAAGGTAAGTTTGTAACCAACTGCGATAAATTTGCAACGTCTTGTTGCAAATTAATAGTCATCTCAATTTCAAGTGGTTGTAATTTTGCAACAGGCTGTTGCAAAATTGAGATATCGGGATATTCGAGCGCAAAACGCAGCATATATCCCAAATTTCTTTCCGAAAATCCTTTTAGGTTTTCAAACTCGTGTTTTAAATCTATCGCCAAGCGTGGAATTACTTTAGCTGACCAACCTTCTTGCAGTTGACGCTCTGCTATCATTTTACCCGTTTGCCAGTAGAGCAAAACCATTTCGGTATTTACGACCAATAATGCACGCAACCTGGCTTGGTTTATGGCGGTCTTTATGTTCCCTAGGAGGGATTGGTAGTTTAGTTTTTCTATTTCTTTGCCCATTTTTTTATGATTTGTAAGAACCTGCTACATCGTATTGCTGTATTTGTTGACTTTCGGAAACAAACCCTGCATCAAAGCCCTCTTATGCAATTTCAATTGTTCGAATTTCTCTGCCTAAGCGGTGATAAATGAATCTAGGGAAGCCAGGCAGTAGGCGAATTTTTGTTGTTCTTTTTTCTCGTGGATTTGAAATCAGTTCGGTTAATTGCTAAATGAGATTTTCCTCGATCTGGATTTCTTTCATGAATTGGGTAACATGTTTGTCACTGAAAATTAAGTTGTTAAAATTAAAAAAAACTTACGTTATGAAAGTAATATGTGTACTATTATTTTAGGTAAATCTTGGTAAAAGAGATGATTTTTTTAGCCATCAAGTTTATAGTCAAAAAAAGGGAATTAAAGTTAGTGCTTGAACCAAAGCCTACTCTCCCCTACTAAACCACACTATACAACCCGTTAACTGCCTAAATCTTAGTGATAATTTTATATAAAAATAAATTCTGTTTAGCATATAACATTTTGATCTCATATTTTTATAATTACCTCTCGAAAATCAGTTTGTCTAAGCCCATTTATTTATCCACGACAGACTGTTTGGACATTTCCTAGAGCGAGTATCCAACCCTGGGTAAAGCGATCTTCTAGTTCAATATTCGATTACTTGTGGAAGGGGATTCTTTAATCTCGGAAACTCCCCGATTCCCCATTTTTGAATTAACCACCAATTCCATAAAATTTATTGCAATGATTGAACAAGCTATTAACCAACTGGAATCCTTCAGCAAACAAGGTGATTCGTACACCAATGATCAGGGAGCCTTTGGTTGGCGAAATCCCATAAGATAGGACACCGGAAGAATTCTTCAATCCGTAGTAGCGGCTTCTGACCCAAAACGCATGCTAGAAATCGGAACGGCTCATGGCCTTTCGGCATTTTACCTGATCCAAGGAACGGACAAGGTTTCCTGTTCCCTTGATACGATTGAGTTTGATCCGGAAGTTGCTACTCAGTCACCGCTACTTATGGATCGTTTTAGTGTTCCCGTAAACGTCCTTGCAGGCGAAGCAATAGCAGTCATTGAAGGATTAAAGGAAAAGTATGACCTCGTGTTCTTAGATGTTCAAAAAAGCCATTATGGCAAACAGATAAAAAGACTTTGGGATCGTGGGCTTAGAGGAAAAGGCACTGTGATTTTGGCAGACAACGTGTTGGATAGGGCATTTGAAGTAAATGATTTCATCCAGTGGTTCGAGGAAAACCATTTACCCTACACCATCATCCCTACTGAGTGCGGGTTGCTCGTCAGTAAACTTTAACACCTTGGCAATATGGGAAACAACGGCAACCACGGCGGCCTGATTTAATTTGAACCCACCCAGAAACTGAATAAATGGGGTTTCATTTCCAAAACCTGGGATGGACGAATCTATCCGCCCTTTTATCATCCAGATCGCAATAGAGAATTAACCAAAGAATGGCAACCTGACGAAAAGGACATTTTTATTTGTACCCATCAGAAAGTTGGGACGCATCTGACCAAAAAATTCGTGGTAGAACTGATGCGCACTTTTTCCTTCCATCCATCCGGACACGGAATCACCTCGGGCGACATTGGACATGGTACTGTTTCCTGGCCCGAAGTGTCCATTTCGCAATATGGCAAAGAGGCTTTCTAAGACAAGCTTCTAAATGATCGGGATGTTCCCCGTCTTTGGTACACTCATTGCAAGCTGGATGATTTTCCGTTTCAGTTGAAAAACAATACCTCCAAGGTAATTCATGTGTTTAGAGATCCGAGGGGTGCAGTAGTTTCCCAATATCACTTCTACCGTTCCCATCCGATGCTTGGAGTAAGTCCTGATCTGGAACTTGATGATTTTATCAATCTTTTTTTAGAGGGAAAGCTCTACTTTGGTGATTACTTAGAACATACCCGGCAATTGATCGAGAATGGAGCAGACAGGCTGGGTGATGGAAATGTAATTTCATTGAAATTTGAAGACCTAATTGACAAGAAATTGGACAATACAAAAAGGATTTCTAACTTCCTTTTCCCTGGAAAAACCCTTTTGGATGAAAGTGCTGAATTAATTGTTCAGGCCACTGAATTTGACCGAATGAAAAGTGAGATTAAGGAAAATCCACAGACCTTCCATTTCAATCCTGATAAATCTTTCAGGGAAGGAAAATCACTTGGATGGAAAGATAGTTTGACCAAGGAACAGCAATCAAGAATTTTTTTTGGATCCAAAGAAAAATGGCCGGAAATTGAAACCTATTATCAACTTGAACAAGCATAACCATGGAAAATGAGTTTTCATTAATCGAAACCACCAAAGAAATTCTTATCCATGAACTGAAATCCCTCTATCTGGAAGTGGAGGAAATTCAGGATGAGCATTTGTGGAAAACACTTCCAGGTATCATTAATTCTGCGGGCACGCTCTCCCACCATATCTGCGGAAATCTACGCCATTTTATCGGGGAAAAATTGGGAAAAAATGGCTATGTAAGAAACATCAACGACGAGTTTCAAAATCACCAATTGACCAAAGAGGAGCTTCTCAATGAATTGAAATCTACCATCTCCGCGGTAGAGACTGCCCTTGAAAACCTAGGGGTTGACCGGATCCATGATAGAATGCCTCAACCTCCCCCGCAGCATGAAGGAAGAAGTATAGGTTTTTTCCTAGTCCAGTTGTGCTGCCACCTTTCCAGACACAAGGGACAGTTGAATTATATCCGAAGGATCTTGGCGGGAAGTTAAACCTATGTTGGTGGGGTGGATGGAAAAATTTCCCTTAAAATCGAATCAGCCTTGGAGTATTTTTCTAACAGGGGGGAATGCAGGAGCTGGCGATTAGTTCAGAAAAAGCGGGCTTTTTCCCAAGAGGAGATTTCCCATAAACCATTGGTAGCTTAAGCTTTTCTTGATACCGCTCAAAATTAAAGCAGGCAAAATCAATTTTTCCATTTGATTTTTCACAATGATTAAAACGAGTATTGAACCAAACTTTAATCAAGGTTTTTGCTTGAGATTAATGCCTGTGCATGCGATGTTGGTCATTTTTCCTGATAAAAGAAAGTGCGAAGTTGCGACTTCTATACACGTGGTTTTTTGACGGAAAGCGGTCAGCGTGCTCAGGTGGATTTTTTGTATGAAGCCGCACTCTTTCCGGTGGTTTTTGGGTACTGAATCCCCATTTTTGACAAGTTTAAAAGGGGGGATGATCAGGTTTTCTAAATTTTGGCCAAAGCTTCCGGCTTTTGTTCCCTCTTTTATTTATCCTTATCCCATTTTTCCGACACGATGAAACCACTAGTTTCTGCTGTATTAGTCCTTGGACTCTTTTCTTCCTGCACGACCAACTTCCTAGTAGAAAGTTCAAAGATTTCTGAAGCTGACGGAGGCTTTGCCAAGCTGGCTGTTTTTGCCAATACCCAAGATTTGATTGTTCGCAGAAAATTTGAAGACCGCTTGGTGACCTCTCTGGATGCTGTTTTTGTTTCATCTTGCCCAACCTATCCTTTAGGTTTGGAGAAGCAGGATGCGGAAGAATCTCTGGAAACTTTCCGCGCTCAAGGGATCGAAGGCATTCTGGTAACCCAGCTTTTGAATAAAGAAGAGTACACCCGGGTAATTTCTGGCAATTTTGCTCCGTATTACTACTATCCTGTACGTTGGGGGAGGTACTGGGGATTTTATCCTTCCACATTTTGGCAATACAATCAGGTCATCAAGGGCACCACTTATTTTGTGCAGACTGCCCTCTATGACATTCGAAAAGGGGAGGACAAACTGATTTGGGTTGGGAAATTTGAGATTGCTGACCCCTCTGATTTGGATAAGGTCATCGGAAAATATGTGGGAGAACTGATGCAGGAAATTTCTCCCTACCTAAGGGCGCTCCAACTCAAATAAATCTGAAATTATCTCTTCTAACATCTATATTCACAAAAGATAGAGGTGATTCGGGAATACTTAAAAGAGCCGAAATCAATAGAGATAAATCGAGTTGGTAAAGATCCAGTTTACCCACTCCTTACCCAACTTAAGATCTGCCTCGATTCGATAATTTCCCGACTTTTTTTCTGGAAAAAAGCTCCACTCATAGTGTCCCTGATCGGTCTCTTGTTTCAGAACTCCATTTCGGTAAACCCTATATCGAGCAGGAAATGGGGAGACCACCTGAAGCTGAAGCACGGTGTCCACCGCAAGGGAATCTCCTGGGATGCCCAGCGCCCGCACGTCTGCATCAACAGCCAGAAATTGAAATCCATCCCCTTTGGCGATGCCTTCAAAGGCAATAAATGTATTGCCTGCAACAAGATGGTCTTTAATAGATTTGGGATTGAAGTCTCTTGAAAAAACGTGATTATTGACAAAATTGAAGGAATGGAAATATGTGTCTATTCCCCAGTTAAATGCCCAACCCTGTTCATCCGGCTCAGTCAACACTAGTTTTTCCAACCCCCCAATCGGTCCAATCTTAATGCTTTCGGCATTTGGCCCCACCCATTCGACCTGATTTTTGGAAAGGTACCTGGCCCGGATATTTTGATTGTTATGTGCATCCACTGCGCCCATTCCTACGATTTTCCTTCCTTGATTCAGTTCGTCCCAGTGAGCCAAAATTTCATCCTGTCGATCGTAAAGCTCCCGATAGCTCCAATGCCTGAACCTATCCCCGTTTACTAAAGCGTTGAGTAAAAATGGCAATAACTTTTCCTCATCTTTCAGGTCAGTATGGATATTATAGATTTCCATGGCCTGATAGTGGGGATTTGCCCAATTGTGAGGACTTTCAGAATGGACGTAGGTGATCATCCCTCCCTTTTCTACCACCTTACGAATCATAGAGTCTCTGGGAATCGTCCAATCCAAAACCCCGTCTTGAAAAGGATTGACTTGCATACCATCATCCCCGCTCGTTTCTGTGCCCCCGATCAACCAGATCCCGTCATATTCCCCGTAAAAAGCTCGTGGAAAGGTGTCCAGTTTACCATGGTGGTGATCGGCAAAAAAAACAAAGTCAAGTTCTGCTTGCCGTGCTCCCTGAAGGATTTCCTGAAGGCTTCCCCTACTGTCATGTGACCAGTAGGAATGGGCGTGCATAACTCCGGTGTATTCAGGTAAAATAATCCGTTGGGGAGGCTTCCGATAAGTTGCCCATAGTTCTTGTCGGGCCTTTTCCAGGTTGGGATAGATGATCCATCGGTTGTAAAGCGGCACTGCAAAAAAGTAGGTTAGGATCAATGCGACTCCCATAAGAAAAAGGAAAAAAGTGATTTTAAGAAGTTTAATCATTTCAGAAGGAAGTGTTAGGAGGAAATGGAATGGTTTTCTAAAATAAATCAAAATGGAAATATGTTTGCGGCCAGCGGTGGCTTCTTTTTGATCGGGGATTTTTCAAAGAATTAAAAAAATCTGATTATACTATTTTCTGCCAGTAGAAAACAAAACCAATAAAATTCTTAACCACAAATGAC
>CAZNND010000074.1:8393-21362 GCA_964574365.1 uncultured Limnohabitans sp. | reverse complement strand
TGAAAAAACATCAAAAAAATTCGCTTTAAGGAGAAAATCGGCAAGTTGGGTTAATTTTTTTTTACCTGCTACGCAAAATTTGCGTAGCAGCTTCATGGATCATGCCTGGGAGTCATTCGCCTGAGGATGACAATCCAATGTTCGAAGGATCGCACACCAGAGAGAGTCTCATTTCCGATACCCGGCCACCGCTTCATGGATCATGCCTGGGAGTCAAAAAAGTTATAAAAATTTATCAATTATTATACTTTTTAACACGGCTTAAAAAGCAAGCAAACACCCCTAAAAATGGCAGTTTAGCACAATTTGTGCTGAAATTGTGATGAAATAAAAAAGGCACTCCGAGAAAAAATCTCGTAAGTGCCTGATTTTCAAGAGCCCCTTGCCGGGATCGAACCAGCGACCTACTGATTACAAGTCAGTTGCTCTACCAGCTGAGCTAAAGAGGCATTCCTTAATCATGGTGCAAATATAGGATTACTATCCTTTGTGTCCAAACCCTAATCCAGGGAAATTTTAAGTTTTAATATATGTTTCAGATTTTGAGCAAGAAAGATTTAAAATTCCTTTAGTATTGTTAGCTTCTTTTTGAGCTTATCGATTTCCTCTTCTGCTTTTTTAATCTTTACATCAAATTGATCTCTAAGTTTGTCTGCAGTCTTGGAAGCTGTAAAAAACTCTAGATTATTTCTCCATAACATTATGCTATTTTCAAGATCAGCAATCTGCTTTCGGATTCCATGCTCTTTTTTATTGAGCGTTTTCACCGAATTTGGATCAGATTGAATTCTGTTTAAATTCAATCTAAAGAGAAAATCTTCCCTTCCTGCATCCGAGTTATTCAATTTACTCAAATAAGAGTCAACAGCTTCTTTAAACTGCCCTTGAATCTCTTTCATATTCTTACGTGGAACAAATCCCACTTCGTTAAAGTCATTAACAAATCGAATCAGGACCTCTTCGCTCAAGTTATCTGCTAGTGATGCATTTTTAATATCCAAGATCAATTCCTGTTTTTTCTTAAGGTTTTGATCAAATTCATTGGATACCTGTTTATTGGAATTTCTTCTATTTTCAAAAAAAGAATCACACGCCTCCTTGAACTTTTTATACAAGGCGTCTCTATTTTTTTCTGGTATAGGCCCTAAGCTTTTCCACTCCTGTTGTAATTTCACCAGTTGGTTGGCCGTATTTTGCCAATCCGTATTTCCAACAAGAGACTCGGCTTTTTCGATCAATTCTTGGGCTTTTTTCTGGTTTTTCGCCCGGACTTCATCAAGTTCCTTAAAGAAGGTATTCTTGTTGTGGAAGAACTGTTTAAATGCAGTCCAAAAGTACTTATTAATGTCTTTTCCAATTTCTTTTGGAACAGGACCAATTTTTTCCCATGATTTTTGTAGATCCAAAATCTCTTTGGTTTTGGAATTCCAATCCTTAATTCGATCAGCTTTATATTCTGCAAATGAGGCAAGTTGGGTAATCAAAACTTCTTTTTCCTCAAGATTCTTTTTAAAGACTTCTTTTTGACCTTCAAAAAATTCTTTTCTTCTATCGTAAACTGCATCAGAAGCAGCCTTAAATCGTTGCCATAGGTTTTCTTGCTCATCTCGAGGAACAGGTCCAATGTGTTTGAATTCTTCGTGAAGTTCATTTAACAGGCGGATCGCTTCCTTGAGTTCCTTTACATTTTTTAAAGCCTCTGCTTTCTCAGAAAGCTCAAGTTTACTCTCAAGATTTTTCTTTCTATCCAGCTCTTTAAGTTCAAAATAAATACTTCTATTATCATAGAACCTATCCATTAAAGCATTAAAGCTGGCCCATAGATTTCGGTTTTGAGCTGCCGGGACGGGGCCGATAGATTTCCATTCTTGCTGAATGGACTTAATAGCACCCATGCTAAGCGTGGTCTCTTCCCCATCTACCAAGTCCCTGAGTTTATTTAATAGTTCAGTCTTTAACTGAAGATTTTTATCCTTTTGCTTCTCGGCTTCTCTTCTCAGCGCATTTACCTGAAATTTAAATTCATTGAAAAGCTTTGAGAACTCTTTCTCATCCTCTTGGAATCTGTATTCGAAATCTGCAGCTTCACCGCCTTCCGATGTAAACTTGTCCAGTGCGGTAGCTGTGTTTTTAGCGACCAATTCATCAAATGCTTTCTTTATTTCTTGAGCAAGCTTTTCAAACTTTAAGACAGAACCTTGGTGAAGTCTTTCTTTAAAAACTTTTATCAACTGTTCCTTTGTCAAATCAGAAAGGTCAATGGGAGAGTGATCTTCATCTTCCGAACTTTCTTCATCAGATTGGGAGGCTGAGGGGATTGATTCATCTTTTTTAGGATTGGAAATTTCCAATTCTGGATCCTTATTCGATTCGACTTCCAAATTTTCTTGATCCTGAATAACCGGATCAGATACAGCCACGTCTTCTGTTTCCATAGAATCATGGACAGTCTGCTCTATTGTTTCCATACCTTTCACTTCATCTGTGGAAGTTTGGGTCACCTTGTCTTTATCAGACAACTTATTATTAGTATTCTCGGTCATAAAATCGAAACTTTTTGGGGCAAGATGGACAAAATTAGGCATTTTGCCTAATTTAACCTTGGGTCTAAGGGATAATTTGCTATAACCCGAAACTCACCTCCCATGTTTTTTAAAAGATTTTTCCATAGGTCCTCACCTGAATTTTCCAAATCACTCAACTTGAGGCCCTCCTCACAAATTATCCAAGTATTTTGACCTAACTCTTCAAAAAGTTGATTTGGTCCCCAACCACTATAACCTAAGAAAAAACGAACGAAATTCAGAGGTATCTCATTTGAACGAATTTTCTCAATTAACAAGTCAAAATCCCCTCCCAACCAGAGTTTGTCCCCTAGTTGAACACTTCCATCCAAAATCTTAGGCCCAAAATATATGAAATGCAACGTATTTTGTTCAACAGGGCCTCCGATAAAGACCTCTGCTTCTATGAAGTGCAAATCTGCTATCAATTCATGGATCTGAAGGATAGAAGGTTTATTAAGTACAAAACCAAAACTGCCCTGCGTGTTATGTTCGCAAAGTAAAATAACGGATCGATTAAAATTTTGATCCTGCAAAAAGGGTTCAGATAGGAGCAGGTTGCCTGGAATCGGATTTTTATTCAAATTATTAACCATTGCTTTAAGACAAAAAACTTGAAAAATATAAGTTTAAATTTTAAAAATCCGATCACCATAGTAGCTTAGTGGTAAATAAAATTAACTTTTAGCATTGTGAAATTATCTGAAATCAGAAAAGAATACTCTATTAAAACATTAGAAATCAAAGACGTTAGTTTTGACCCGATCAGACAGTTTAGAACTTGGCTGGATGAGGCAATTGATGCGGAAGCCTTGGAAGTCAATTCGATGTGCTTATCAACCCAAGGGTTGGATGGATTTCCGAATGGCAGGATTGTATTATTGAAAGAACTTGACCATGGATTTGTTTTTTTTACGAATTACGAAAGTGATAAGGGAAAGGAGCTTGAAATAAACCCAAAAGCATCAACAACTTTTTTTTGGCCAGAAATTGAAAGACAGGTACGAGTTGTTGGCCAGGTTGAAAAAATTTCACCCCAAGAATCTGATACTTATTTTTTTTCAAGACCCTATGGATCACAACTTGGAGCCTGGGCCTCACCTCAAAGTAGGGAAATTTCCGACCGGGAGGAAATTGAAATTAAACAGAAACAGGTGGCCGAACAATTTATCAATAAGTCAATAAAAAGACCTGAACATTGGGGTGGATTTAGACTAATTCCCCATAGGATAGAATTTTGGCAGGGAAGACCCAACAGACTACATGACAGAATCTGTTATCTAAAACAAGAGTCCGGTGACTGGAAGATTTTCAGACTTGCCCCATAATTAAGCTAAGTCAAAAAGGTCTTTTATACCTATTGACCTTTCTACTGTAAATCCCTCCCCATAAGTAGCCATGATCCGGTGTCCAAGTTCTCTTGCCCTGGATTCAATAAAAGGTAAAAATTCAGGCGAAGAAATAAAACTCGCAGGTTCCTGACTATTGGGATCATAGAACTGGGATTTAAAAGCCAGGATACTAGAGACTTTTGTGTCCCAAAAATCTGAGATATCGAAAATAAAATCCGGCTTAATGTAATTGTTTTGGATATAATGATAGACTGATTTTGGTCTCCATGGAAGCTGATGGATCCCGTCCAATTGGGTTTCTATTTTCCTAAGCCCACTCATGAAGCAAGCATTTGAGGCAAGAGAAGAACCTTTCCCATGATCAGGATGTCTGTCAGAAACGGCATTAGCTAGCACCACATTGGGTTGATATTTACGAATTATTTTTACTAACTCTACCTGATGCGATTCATCGTCTTTAAAAAAGACATCCCTGAATCCCATATTTTCCCTTACTGAAAGATTCAAGATTCTGCCCGCTTCCATAGCTTCCTGAAGCCTTGACTCGGGAGTGCCTCGTGTACCCATTTCACCAAGGGTCAAATCTATAATACCCACTTTATAGCCTTTGGCTACATGAGCAGCAATCGTCCCTGAGCATCCCAATTCAGCATCATCAGGGTGGGCAGCAATTACCAATATGTCAAGTTTCATTCTCTTTTTTTTTGACGAATAGTTCTTTCATTTTGCCATTATTTTACTCTTAAATTTTGGCCAATTCTCAAAATGGTTCGGGTAGAAATTCCATTTAATCTGGTAATCTGAGAAATAGGAACTCCATATCTTCTTGCAATAGAACCTAAATTATCTCCCCTTTTCACCCGATGGTACGCGGCAGCACGGGCCTTAGCGATGTGTTGAAAAAGTTCTTTTGATATCAAAATTTCTTGTTTGGTAAGTTCACCCTTTTCGAAATCGTACACGATTTCCGGATCAAAAGCTAAGCCTTTGTATCTAAGTTCGTAATGTAGATGGGGGCCTGTACTTCTACCTGTAGACCCTCCTTTCCCTAAAAAATCTCCAGCTTGTACCTCTTGACCAATTTCAGCAGAAAACTTAGATAAATGCCCATAAAGCGTCTCTAGGCCATTTTTATGTCTAACTACATAGTGATAACCATAGCCATAACGATCATATCCCTTAACTCTTACTATACCATCGAATGCAGTATAAATTGAATCTCCTGTGTTGAGATCCAAGTCAATTCCGGAATGGTGCCTACCCCATCTCGGCCCAAATCTTGAATTTACCAGCAGATCGTTTAGTGGCATTTTCCAATTTTGACCTAATTTTTGATCATATAATTTCAATATTAGGCTATCTTGAAAATTTCTTATATCTAAATTATAGATATCTACTTTTTTACTATCCCAGTTTGAAAAATATTCAAAGGCTGTTACCCAAATGCTATCAATTTGGATTTGCTCAGAAATTTGAATGAGTTGGTTGGTTGGGGCCCATTCCAAAGCAAAAGGATCCTCACTAATAATCGACCTAATCCGCTCCAGATTAACATTGTTTTGAAACAACAGTGAATCCGTTTGAGTGGAAAGGGTTTTTAAATAACTTTTCTGATCAAATTCTCTTAATTCAATATTCTTCCTTTCCTGGGATTTACCAGAATTGGCAGGATTTTTTTTAATAATCTTAGGAAAAACTTGGGCATTGGCCTCAAAGAGGCAAATACTTAAAAGACATCCCAAAATCGACTTAAGCAGTATCTTACTCATTAAAAAGATTTAGTGAATTTCTTGAGCTGCCAAGAAACGTTCCGCATCCAAAGCCGCCATGCAACCAGTTCCAGCAGCAGTGACAGCCTGTCTGTAAACATGATCCTGAGCATCTCCGCATGCAAATACACCTTCGACATTTGTCTTCGTTGAACCAGGAATAGTTATTATGTAGCCAGAAGGGTCCATAGATATGAAATCCTTGAAAATTCCAGTATTCGGTTCATGCCCAATAGCAACAAAGAAGCCAGAAATTGGGATTTCTTTGGTTTCTCCTGTTTTATTGTTAATTAATTTCACCCCATTGACTTCTTCTTGCCCAAGAATTTCCAATGTCTCCGTATTCCAGAGAATTTCAATTTTAGGATTATTTTTAACCCGATTCTGCATGATTTGAGATGCACGCATTTCGTCTCTTCTTACTATCATGTACACTTTGGAACAGATATTTGCAAGATAAGAAGCTTCTTCGCAAGCAGTATCACCTGCGCCCACTATAGCCACTTCCTGGCCTCTGAAGAAAAAACCATCACAAACGGCACAAGCGGATACACCCTTGCCATTGAGTCGTGATTCACTTTCCAATCCCAGCCATCTTGCAGAAGCGCCTGTGCTTATGATCACGGTATCGGCTTGGATTTTCTTTTGATCATCTACCGTAATCAGGTGAGGTCTTGAGGAAAAATCAACCTGAGTAACTAAACCATAACGAATATCCGTTCCAAACCTTTCGGCTTGTTTCCTAAAGTCTTCCATCATTTCTGGCCCCATGATTCCAACTGGATATCCTGGATAATTTTCGACATCCGTGGTAATAGTGAGCTGTCCTCCGGGCTGGCCGCCTGTATAAAGAACGGGTTTCATGCCTGCTCTTGAAGCATAAATCGCCGCTGTATAACCAGCCGGGCCTGATCCGATGATCAAAACCTTAACGCGTTCCATTTCTTGGTTCATTACTAATACTTGTTAACAGGTTAAATTTTACGAAATTAAACTAAGTAACAAAGCTACTTGTAGTTAAAATTCCCTAAAGTGATACACATCACATGAAATTGACTAGATAGGCTGGATGGTTTGTAAAAAAAAAAAGGGGCTAAGCCCCCTTTATTGGATCAACCTAGGTAAGGTTTAAGTGTTTTACTTCTTGAAGTATGTCTTAACCTACGGATGGCTTTTTCTTTAATTTGTCTAACCCTTTCGCGAGTAAGGCTAAACTTTTCTCCTATTTCCTCAAGCGTCATCGCCTGTTCACCATTCAATCCAAAATACAAACTTATTACGTCTGCTTCCCTTTGAGTTAATGTTGATAACGCTCTTTGTACTTCTTTTCTTAAAGAATCTGTCATTAAACCATCGTCTGGTTTTTCATCGCTATCATTTTCCAGTACATCCAATAGACTATTTTCTTCCCCTTGAACAAAAGGAGCGTCCATTGAAACATGACGACCGGAAATCTTCATTGTGTCCACGACTTCGGAAGCTGTAACCTCCAGTACCTCCGCCAATTCTTCAGGAGAAGGTTCTCTTTCAAATTTTTGTTCAAGCTCGCTGAACGTTTTTGAAATTTTATTCAGAGATCCTACTCTATTTAAAGGAAGTCTGACAATCCTAGATTGCTCAGCAAGAGCCTGAAGGATGGATTGTCTAATCCACCAAACAGCATAGGAAATAAACTTAAATCCTCTTGTTTCATCAAATCTTTGGGCTGCTTTTATGAGTCCAAGATTACCTTCATTGATTAGATCTCCTAAAGAGAGCCCTTGATTTTGATACTGTTTAGCTACCGAAACCACAAATCTAAGGTTGGCCTTGGTTAATTTCTCTAAAGCAAGCTGGTCACCCTCTCGGATCCTTTTGGCCAAAATCACCTCTTCGTCTGCAGTCAAAAGATCGACCTTTCCAATTTCTTGCAGGTATTTATCCAGAGATTGAGATTCTCTATTGGTAATCTGCTTGCTAATTTTTAGCTGCCTCATTTAGGGTTATTATTTGATATTTTTAATTTTCTTTAAAGAAGCAAGAAACGCTTTTTAGGCGCAAAGGAGGTATTAAACCTTTTCGGGTTTAGGCAATAGCGCTTTTCTAGACAGCTTGAATTTACCTGTTTTTTTATCCACGTCTATCAACTTTACCATGATTTCCTCACCAGGCTCAAGCACACCATCCATATTTTCCAATCTCTCCCACTTGATTTCAGATATATGCAATAAACCATCCTTTCCTGGCATAAATTCCACAAATGCACCAAAAGGTTGAATATTTTTCACTTTACCGGTATATACCTCTCCGATTTCAGGTTGGGCCACAATAGCTTTTACCCTACGGATAGCCGCATCCATGTTAGCCTGATTAGCAGAGAAAATATTGATTTTCCCCTGATTGTCAATTTCTTCAATTACGATTGTTGTAGACGTATCTTTTTGAATTTCCTGAATTACTTTTCCTCCAGGCCCAATCACTGCACCAATGAGTTCTTTTGGGATCCACATCATAAATGATCTTGGAGTGTGCGGCTTAAGGTCTGGCTTGGGAGCAGATAATGTTTTGGAAATTTCATTTAAAATATGAATCCTTCCTTCTTTCGCCTGATAAAGGGCTTCTTTAAGGACAGCATAATCCAGACCTTCAACTTTAAGATCCATCTGACAAGCAGTAATTCCGTTTTCAGTTCCTGTAACTTTAAAGTCCATATCGCCCAGATGATCTTCATCTCCTAAAATATCAGAGAGAATAGCATATTTTCCGGTTTTTGCATCAGAAATCATCCCCATAGCAATACCGGTAACCGGTGCTTTAATCTTCACGCCTGCATCCATAAGTGCAAGAGATCCAGCGCATACAGTAGCCATTGAGGAAGATCCATTGGATTCTAGAATGTCGGACACTATTCGAATCGTGTAAGGATTTTCATTTTCAGGTGGTAAAACCTTTTTAAGCGCTCTCATAGCAAGATTTCCATGACCAACTTCTCTTCTACCTGGACCGCGATTTGGCTTTACTTCACCTGTTGAAAATCCTGGGAAGTTGTAATGGAGGAAAAATTTATTGTACCCTGAAATAACCGCTCCGTCAATCATCTGTTCATCCATTTTGGTTCCCAGCGTACAAGTGGTGACGGATTGGGTTTCACCGCGTGTAAATACTGCCGAACCATGTGCCGAAGGAAGGTAATCTACCACCGACCAGATCGGTCTTATTTCGTCAAGGTTTCGGCCATCCAAACGCTTCTTGGTCTCAAGAGTCAGATTCCTTGCAGCTTCCTTGTGTATTTTATGGAAATATGGCCCAATCAAACTTGCTTCAAAACCGTGGTCTTCAGGAAGATTTGCTACAAACTCCTCTTTAATTTCTTTAACAATCGCTGATCTTTCTGATTTGTTGGAAATCTGCCGGCTTACGGCTTCAAAAAGTTTCCCGTAAAGCTCATCTCTCATTTTTGTAAAGAGGGCTGGGTCTGACTTTTCGTGGCTGTATTCTCTCTTTTGCTCTTTTCCAACCAGCTTGGTCAATTCAATCTGAGCTAGACAATGGCGCTTGATTTCTTCGTGGGCAAATTGAAGCGCTTCAACCATTTCATCCTCCTGAATTTCAGCTGCCTCTCCTTCCACCATAAGGATATATTCCAAAGAACCTGCCACAATAAATTCTAAGGTTGCTTTTGCAAGTGCTGAAGGAGTGGGATTGATTTGTAGATTACCATCAATTTTAGCAACTCTAACCTCAGAGATTGGGCCGTTGAAAGGGATATCAGAAACTGCCAAGGCCGCTGATGCTGCTAAACCTGCCAGTGCATCAGGGAAGACTTCTTCGTCATAGGACATTAATGTGATAGCCACTTGGGTGTCCGCATGGTAATCATCAGGAAAAATAGGACGGATCGCTCGATCGACCAATCTACTGATCAAAATTTCATAGTCAGATAGCTTTCCTTCTCTTTTTAAAAATCCACCTGGTATTTTTCCAGAAGCGGCAAATTTTTCTTGATAGTCAACAGATAAGGGTAAAAAATCCACTCCATCCACAACATCTCTCTTTGCGACAACCGTAGCAAGTAGCATGGCTTTACCCATCCGGATCACCACAGATCCGTCTGCCTGCTTAGCCAATGCTCCGGTTTCAATACTAATTTCTCTACCATCCTGAAGTACGATGGACTTGGTTATTAAATTTGGTAACATAAATTGGTGTTAGAATTATAGGGTCAAGTGGTAAAAAATGTGTGTTGTAATAAATACGAAAAAAGTAAGGTTCTCGCTAGGGAGAACCTTACTACAAGCATTATTTTCTTATTCCTAGCTCTGCAATTATAGCTCGATATCTCGCAATGTCACGCTTGTAGAGATAATCAAGCAAACTTCTTCTTTTACCAACCAGCTTCATCAATCCAAGACGGGAAGAGTGATCTTTTTTGTTGGATTTAAGGTGCTCGGTCAGATGCTGAATTCTGTGTGTAAAGAGGGCAATCTGCGATTCGGGTGAACCCGTGTCAGTAGCAGATTTTAACCGTCCATGATTTTTAAACAACTCTTGTTTTTTCTCTGATGTCAAATACATGTTTAGCTAAATTTAATAAAACAATCGCAAATGTAAGGTTTTTAATCGAATTTTAAAAAAACGAATCAATTTGCACCAAACTTAAACTTTATTTTTTTGATTTTATTTAAAGAGTTGGCGTAAAAATCGGGTTCAAAAAGCCTTGCATCTCTCCTAGCCTGTCTCAGAAAAAACAATCCAAAAGGAAGAAGGCAGAGATTCGAAAAAATCGTCCCAAATAACGGATCTGTAATCCCTTCTTTAGCCCATTTTTCCCCTGTAATGGTCAACATATAATATAAAATGAAAAAAAGGATTGAAATGATGACAGGCATTCCCAAACCGCCTTTCTTTATAATTGAACCCAAAGGAGCGCCGATTAAAAACATCATAAAGCAGGCTATTGCCTGACTATATTTTTGATACCAAGCGATCTCGTATCTTCTAAATTCTCTGAGATGACCTTCGTATTGGTTTTTCTTTATATCAAAGGAATTTTTAAGATTTCTTGAATTATTCAGAGCCATGGTGATCGCATTGGTGATGTATCCTCTGGTATAAAACACCGAATCCAAAATCAATTTTTCTTTTTCGGATAAAGGGTCGATCCGGGCTGGTTTTTTGTTCAAGTTGACTCCTGAAGTGTCCACAGTAGTAATAATCTCACCTTTTCCAAGGGGGGCCGTATCTGGTTTTGGGTTCATTTTGGTGGCGAGCTTTTTCTTAAGCAAAGAATCAGAAGTTTGATCTACTGCTATGGCAAATGCATTTACTTTACTGACGCTATCAAATTTACCCTGATTCTTAATTTCTATGGAATCTTTCTTCTTTACCGATTCAATGCTGTCAGTCAATGACTTTTCCCCTTCAATTTTTATTTTTCTAAGCGAGTCATACCCCGCTTTCATCTTAAGAATTTCAGGTGAAGCCTCCAATTTTCTTGTTCTTGTGAAAAATGGATAAATACTTGCTGCGGTTGTGTAATTCTGAACTTTGAGATCGTTAATAATAAAATTGATAGAATCGAGACCTTCTCTGATTTCAGCAATTGTTTTTATTGCCCGGTTGGTTGACCATTGTTCCTCAGGTGTCCTACTCAGCTGAAAGGCAGATAGATCAAACACCATGATATTTTCTTCAAACTCTGTTCTTGAAAATTCTACGGGTGCCTCTGAAATTCCTCTTGTCGCTCTTGATTCCTTATAGTTACTTCCGTGAAACAGGGTAAGCTTCATGTACATATCATTATTGAAGGTCTCCATCCTACCAGAATCGGCAAGTGTCACATTAAGATTTCCTTCTCCGGCTGAATGATTGTATATGATTATATCCTGAAGTCTAGTATCATCCAGCTTTTTGTTGACTTTTATACTGTACTGATTGATTCCTGAATAAAAGACCCCCTCTTTAATATCAAGCGAGGGGGTTTTCATCCTGATATCATAGAGTAAGCTGAATGTTTTTAGATTGACCTTAGGTACCAGGTAATTATTTGATAAGAATGCAGCGAAGGTTAAGAATAACGAAAAAACGCCAATTGCTCTAAGCGCACGGATCAGAGAGACGCCACCACTTTTTATAGCGGTCAGTTCAAAATGTTCACCCAAATTCCCAAAAGTCATCAAACTGGATAAAAGCACAGCAAGTGGCAAAGCCATAGGTGAAATGCTGATAACAAAGTACCCTATTAATTCAGCGTAAATCCAAAAACCTAAACCTTTTCCAAAAATCTCATCGAAATACTTTAACATATTGACGATGAGGAGTATAAAATCAACAACCAAAAATGTGAGCAGAAAAGGCCCTAAAAATGACCCCAAAATAAGCTTGTCGAGTTTTTTCATCTGCTAAACTTGTCCGGCAAAGAAAAGAAATTTAACCCATTCGAAACCAAATTTAATAATCAGAAGGAAAATTAGCCTCCAATAATTTCCTTTAGCTTGGAAATCATACTTTCCCAAATCGCTGAAAGTTCATCCTCCTTGTATTCATTTGAAAAATCAATAACTTTTAAATACAAAGATTTTGTTAGCTCGTTTTCTTCCAGTTTGAATTCGATGAATGATGTTTCCGCTGAATCAGATGAATAAGCAGGTTCAGCGATTTTAGGATTAAAAAATTCAAATTTGACATGCGAATTTAACCTTAAAGAAACCAATTTGGCGAAGTGATCCTCTCCATCAAAATTAAAAACATAATTTTTATCCTCATCTATACGCACTTGATCAGCAAACCACTCTTCTAGACCGCTTGCTGTACTTAAATAATGGAAAACAATCTTTTTTGAAGCATTTAATTGATAATCAGCAATGAATTTATTTTTTACCATAACCTATTTTTTTTAAAGAGAAAATTAGAATTTTTTATTTAAAAATGGATTTGCAAATAAGAAATCAAGCCCTCATATTTGCATTCCTTTTGGCAGAAGGCCAATTTGGAACTAACAAAATTTAAAAGCTCAAGTCCTTTTTCCGAACTTGGAATAAGTTAGAAATAAATTTGAATTTGTTGATAATTTATTTAAAATAATTCATTTGGCGAGGTAGCTCAGTTGGTTAGAGCGCAGGATTCATAACCCTGAGGTGACGGGTTCAACTCCCGTCCTCGCTACTTGAGCCTCCAATTTGGAGGCTTTTTTATTCTATTTTCAGAGGTTTAAGTATATAAGCGCAGGATTCATATCCGCCGCGGCGGACACGGGTTCAACTCCCGTCCTCGCTACTTGAGCCTCCAATTTGGAGGCTTTTTTAT
>CAZNND010000074.1:0-8293 GCA_964574365.1 uncultured Limnohabitans sp. | reverse complement strand
TCTATTTTCAGAGGTTTAAGTATATAAGCGCAGGATTCATATCCGCTACGCCACGGCGCACAGGCGTGGCGGACACGGGTTCAACTCCCGTCCTCGCTACTTGAGCCTCCATTTTGGGGGCTTTTTTATTATCGTATACTTTTTATTTTTTAGTTATGGATCAATTTGTCGTTTACATTCTTTTTTCGCCCAGTTCTGGAAGAACTTATACGGGCATGACTTCAAACCTCATTTCCAGGTTTCACTACCACAATTCCAAATCCAAAAAAGGATTCACTACCAGATTCAGACCTTGGGTTGTCATTCACCTGGAATTCTTTAACTCAAAGAAAAATGCCCTAGTGAGAGAAGCTGAACTTAAATCAGGAAAAGGAAGGGAATGGCTCAAAAAAGAAATTTTACCTAAAGTTTGAACCTTTTTTCCGTAAAGTACAGGATTCATATCCGATACTAAATGGAGCCATGAAGCGGCAGACACGGGTTCAATTCCACCCGAAATCCATTTGGACTTTCTTTTTGGAGAAAGTCTTATTTCTCAGGGATTTTTTTTTCTACCTTTTTGCCAAAAATAAATCCTAGCACATCATCATACCCCTTACTCCAAGTGAAAAAAAACTGGGTGATCATGGGAACGTGTTTGGTTTTGGGATAGAAAGAATAGGTAAGATTTGATCCCGTAGATTTTGCTTCCTTTCTGAATCTTTCCACAGTTAATTTAATTCCCGGATAGGTTCTTCCCCCTTCCATAATCAGCATAGGTGGTTCGCTTCCGTCAAGAAAATAGATCGGGGAATACTTTTTCCATGTTTCAGGATTATCTGTGAAGGCATCGTAATTATCTTCTGCATTGTATTTTTCTTTCCGCTCTTTGAGAAACCAATACCAATCCAAGCCCGCTGGATCATTCAAAATCAATCCTTTGATTGGGTTAGCCATCCCAATTTCATTCCATGGATCTTTTTTTATTCCTACTAAAGCAGCCAAATGACCTCCAGCTGAATGACCGGAGACAAAAATCTGATTGGGATCTCCACCATAACCAGCAATATTTTCTTTAACCCACTTTACAGCAAAAGTACTAGCCTTTTCCATTTCAGGAAGCTGATAAGTTGGAGCCAAAGGATAATCAATGATGACAGTGAGCA
This sequence comes from uncultured Limnohabitans sp., assembly GCA_964574365.1. Lineage (GTDB taxonomy): Bacteria > Bacteroidota > Bacteroidia > Cytophagales > Cyclobacteriaceae > Algoriphagus. The sequence continues at coordinate 7,148 of CAZNND010000074.1, read as the reverse complement.
CGCCCCTTCTTGCCAGACGGCTTCCCATAAAGTCATATATTTCTTTTCTTCCACTATGCCAGCTTCCTCCGTGTATAAAAATCAAAACAGGTGTATTTTCCGCATTCCTAGGAGCAAAAACATTCAATTGTTTTTCTGGAAGCCCGGCTCCGGAACTCAAGTAAGTCAGGTTTTTGGTGCGAGTGATAGACTTGAATGCACATCCAGTCATGCATCCAACTAAAATAATGGCAAGGTAAAGGTGCCTCATATCATCAGAATTTCATGGAGAAAGCTATTTTTTCAATGTTTTGTTTAGCAAGTTGTTGACTAATCTTAGTGCCAAGACACGTAATTCCGAAACCTTGATCCAAAATTTATGAATCATTTCCAGACCCAACCTCAAGGCACTAAACTAATGGTTCCTGCTGACTCAGACAGTGAAACGAACCCAAGCCCCAGATAATATCTGTGCTATCGATCCCAATGACTCGTCTTTCAGGAAAGCAATCCGTCAGAATATCGAGGGCTTTTTGGTCATTTTTATCCCGGAAAGTCGGCGCCACCACCACTTCATTGGCAATGTAGAAATTGGCATAGGAAGCAGGAAGTCGCTGATCTTCATAAATCACTGGACTTGGCATAGGTAGCTCGACAATGTTCAACTGCTTGCCATTTTCCAATCTCATTTTCTTGAGAAGCTCAAGATTTTCTGCTAAGATTTCGTGGTTTTCATCGGCTTTGTTTTCCTCCACTACCGTCACTACAGTATCTTCATTCACAAACCGTGTGATATCATCGATATGCCCGTCCGTATCGTCACCGATGATCCCGTCGCCTACCCACAGGATATGTTTCACCCCGTAGTAATCACAAAGGTATTTTTCAATCTGTGCTTGATTGAGGTGAGGATTTCGGTTTTCATTCAGCAGGCAAGCGGTTGAGGTCAAGAGCGTCCCTTTTCCGTTGAACTCTACTGAACCACCTTCCATAACAATTCCTGGTTTGAAATAGGGAATGCCCAAATGCTCTGCAATGTGAATCGGAATCTGATTATCCAGGTCATGTGGAGGGTATTTTTCACCCCACGCATTGTAATTCCACTTCACGAGCACCTTCTTGATTTCCGCAATCGGGTTAATCAAGAAAGCAGGTCCATGATCTCGGCACCAAGCATCGTTAGTGGGAAAAAAGTGAAACGAAATCTTGTTCAGATCCGCTCCGGCTTTTGCCAGATGTACTAGAGCAAAGGCCTTCATGGCTTCATCAGCCACGTTTATATTTACCTTTTGGCCTTTCGCTACCTCGGTGATAAACTGAGAATACGGGGCAAAAATCGTCTCGATCTTGCCTGGCCAGCTCGCCTCCTTATGTGGCCAACTTAGCCACATGGATTCTTGCGGAGCAAATTCTGCTGGAAAATAATAGCCCAATTCCTCCGGAGTCACCGCCCCGGATTGTGCTAATTCAAACAAATTCTTCATGGCTTATTCTTCGTCGAGGTAGCGCTTCGTGATCGGTGCATAAGAGTCAATGCGACGATCTCTCAGGAAAGGCCAGTGCGTTCTATACCGATCCGAACCCGTCAAATCCAATTCCTCCACGTGAATTTCCTCTTCCAAATGCGGGGCTTTGTAAGTCACCCGACCAAAGGCATTGGAGACAAAGGAACCTCCCCAAAATTGCATCGGGCCTTCAATTCCAGTTCGGTTGACCGACACCACAGGAACGCCATTAGCCACAGAATGCGAACGCTGAATCGTCTGCCAAGCATTGTATTGGTCGTCGTTGGTTTGCTCATCCTGATGCAAAGCCCAACCAATCGCTGTTGGATACACCAAAAAGTCTGCGCCTTTGAGGGCAGTAATTCGAGCCGCTTCCGGATACCATTGATCCCAGCAAATCAACACCCCGATCTTTCCGAATTTGGTTGGGAATACTTTGTAGCCCAAGTCACCCGGAGTGAAGTAAAACTTCTCAAAATAGCCCGGATCGTCCGGAATATGCATTTTTCGATATTTCCCTAAGTAAGTTCCATCAGCATCCATAACAGCCGTGGTATTATGATAAAGGCCTTCGGCACGTTTTTCGAATAATGAGGCAACAATCACCACACCCAATTCCTTGGCCAAGGCACCGAGCGTGTCAGTTGATGGACCGGGGATAGCTTCGGCGAGCTTGAAGTTTTCGTAGTCCTCCACATCGCAGAAGTAGAGGGATCTAAAAAGTTCCTGCAAGACCACGACCTGAGCGCCCTTCTGGGCGGCACTGCGGACACCTGCGATGGTTTTCTCCATATTTTCGGTCACATCCCCAGAGCAACTGAGTTGGACCAAGCCCACTTTTACAGTTTTATTTGCCACGATTGATTCGTTTTCGATTGAGGGGCAAAGATACTTTTTGATCAAGCAAACCCAAAACTTTGAATTTTAAAGTACTTCAACTTTTTCTAAGCCTAAAAACCGTCATTTAGACATCATACAACCAACCGCTCCTCAAAAAATATTTGATCCCTCCACTCATCTGTTTAATTTCAACTTTGCACTGAATCCCCATTTGTGAAATCGAACATGAGAAAAATCAAATTCCTTTTACTGTCACTTTGCTTGAGTCTTTCAATTTTTGTCCATGGTCAGCAATTGACCAGTCTTTTGTTGGATGGACTTCCACTCAGAAATATAGGTCCCGCCAATATTAGTGGGCGTATAGTGGACCTGGCGGTGGTTGAATCCGATCCTTACACTTTTTATGCGGCTACCGCCACCGGTGGGATCTGGAAGACCACCAACAATGGAGTCTCCTTTGAACCCGTTTTTGAAAAGGAAAACACCCACTCTGTCGGTGCCATTTCCGTGAATCAAAACCATCCTAATATTCTATGGGTAGGAACAGGCGAAAGAGCCAATAGACAAAGTAATTCATGGGGAGATGGAGTCTATAAGTCCCATGATGGTGGAAAGACATGGCAAAATTTAGGTTTAAAAGACTCTCATCATATCGGCAGAATTGTGCTTCACCCTTCTGACTCCCTTGTGGCTTATGTTGCCGCCATGGGTCATTTATGGGGACCAAATGAAGAAAGAGGATTATACTACACCAAGGATGGTGGAAAAACCTGGGAAAGAATGATTTACGTGAACGAAGATACCGGTGTAGTGGATGTAGCCTTGGATCCTTCCAATCCGAATATTTTGTATGCTGCAACTTACCAAAGAAGAAGAAAGCCTTATGGTTTTCATGGTGGAGGACCGGGCAGTGGCCTTCATAAATCCACCGACGGAGGAAAGACCTGGAAAGAACTAAAAAACGGGCTCCCGGAAGGAGATTTTGGCCGAATAGGTATTTCAATTTACCGCAGCAATCCAGAGGTGGTATTTATCTCTCTGGAACAAGGCTATCAGTACAATGCCTCAACAGCATATAACGAGCGAAAAGCTGGTCTTTACCGCAGCAAAGACAGGGGAGAAAGCTGGGAATTGATGAGTGATTGGAATCCAAGACCCATGTATGCTTCCCAGCCTTTGGTAGATCCAAGCGATGAATCCAGAATCTACATGATGAATGAGTACAGCTACTCCAGCGATAGCGGAAGGACTTTCATTGCGCCCCGTCAAACGCTTCATGGGGATGATCGGATTCTTTGGGTCAATCCAAAAGACTCTCGTCACGTGATCAAAGGAGATGATGGAGGAATCGGTATTTCCTATGATAGAGGAATCAAATGGCTCTTTGTAAGCAACTTACCCGTAAGTCAATTCTATCGTGTGTCGGTAGACCAGGCTAAACCTTACCATGTATACGGTGGACTTCAAGACAATGGAAGTTGGGTAGGACCAAGTGAAACCTACCGGACAGATGGGATCTTAAACGAAGACTGGAGAAGACTCGGAGGTGGAGATGGCTTTCTGAGTTTGGTCGACCGAAATGATCCGGACGTCGTCTACACTGAATCTCAATATTTGGGACTTTCCAGACTCAACATGAAGACCGGGCAACGTCAAGATATCCGTCCCGGCGATCCAAAGGGAAGAATCAGTGACAGAAGAAATTGGGATGCTTGGGGACCGGGAATTCCGGAACCGGAACTGGGAAATGCCATGGCTCCAGGCAACTGGGATGGTCCGTTTTTTTTATCCCACCATGATGCCAATACCATTTATGCAGGTACCAATGTACTTTGGAAAAGTACTGATAATGGCGCTACATGGGTTTCATTGGGTAATCTAACCACTAAAGTAAATAGACGAGAGCTTCTAATTATGGGACAAAGGCCAGATGAAAATACAGCCTCTTTGGACGATGGGATTCCCTACTACCCTACTTTGACAGCAGTTGCAGAAGATCTTCACACACCGGGAATGCTTTACGCCGGAACAGATGATGGCTTGATTCAAGTGTCATGGAACGATGGGCAAACTTGGAATGACGTGACTAGCGCTTTGGTTGGGCTTCCAAAGGAAACCTGGATAAACACCTTTGAGCCCTCATCACATTCTGCCGGAACAGCATACGTTGCCATCAATAATTATAGAAATAATGATTTCAATAATTACATCTACAGAACCGAAGATTATGGGAAGACCTGGGAATCTGTGGAGGGTAATTTGCCTGCCAATCGAGTGGCCCGGACATTACGAGAAGACCCCAAAAATCCCAATTTATTGTACTTAGGCACTGAATTAGGTCTTTTTATTAGCATTGACAGAGGAGCGCATTGGGTAGAATTAAAGAGCAACATGCCTACCCTTCCGTTCAACGATTTGGTTATTCATCCGAGGGATAATGATTTGATATTGGGAACACATGGGCGTGGAGTTTGGATTTTAGATCATGTAAATGCCCTTCAGGAAATGAGCACGGAAGTCTTGAAACAACAGGCAGCTCTATTCTCTATCTCAGATGCTGAAATCATCAATTATATGGATGATGGAGCTCACACTGGAGATATGTACTATCGTGGTGAAAATCCTGCATTCGGCGCAGCTATAGACTATTATCTGAAAGACTCAGTGGCAAAGGAGGCAATCAGTTTGAAGATTTTTGATGCGAGTGGGCAGCTGGTAGATGAAGTAAAAACCACAAATAAGGCAGGCCTTCACCGCGTGATGTGGGAGTTACGGTATAAAAATGAACAGGCTGGGACAGGTCGAGCCAGAATGAATGGCCCTTATGTTTTACCGGGTCTTTACACTGCCAAATTGCAAGTGAATGGTGAAACCTATGCCCAAAAATTCACCGTAAGCGATGACCCTAGATTGGATGTTTCTCTGGATGTGAGAAAAGAATGGACTGCCTCGCAAATGAAAGTTCTCTCCTTGTATTCAGAGGTTTCTATAGATCGGTCAAGCCTAGAAAAGCTGGACAAACAACTGGATCAATTGGAAAAAGACAAGGTTTCATACGACAAGAGTGCAGCAGCCCCTTTAAAAGAAATCAGTAGAAAATACACGGAACTAAGCAATAGACTCCGAACCCTTTATTCAGAAATTGGTGACTATATCGGTCCATGGACAAATGACCAAAAGGTGCAGTTTGATTACTATAACTCAATGGTAAGCAAACTTAAAGTTGAACGGGACCAAGTGATTAAAAGTGCCCTGCCCAAAATCAACAAAGGACTCAAAAAAGAAAAGCAGTTGAAATTAGATCCGATCCTTAAATAATTAAGAAACTTTCTGATTCCCGGTTTGTGAAAACACCAGCGATGGCGAAAAAGAATCCGTCGACGGACTTGGGATGGTTTTCTCCATATTTTCGGTCACATCCCCAGAGCAACTGAGTTGGACCAGACCTACTTTGACGGTTTTATTTGACACGGCTATGGCGTTTTTGATTCAGGTGCAAAGATACCTTGACAAGGGGGGAATGGCAAATGGGGAGTGAATTTGAAAATTGAAAGATTTAGGCTGCTCCGAAAAGTCCTTCTGAATGGAAAAAACCTTAATTCAAGTCAAATTTGAAGAGTAATTTCACCATTTTACCACTTATCGGAGTGGACTCAAGATTGGAAAATTGGAAGATTGGAAAATTGGAAGATTTGGGTTGGGTAAAGTCTTAATAAGTGGATAAATTTAATAATTTGGCATTGCGCTAAACAGGGTTCTGTATCTCCTATTCAAAATTGTTTTTCCGACAGATTCTTTATGTCAAACTTTTAAAGAATTTGAAGAACGAGCTCATAATTATCACCAAAAAGGTGATTTGGACTCAGCGATCTACGAGTACTCGAAGGCATTATTATTTTTCCCAAATAACCCTATTGCCTTTTACAATAGAGGAGTTTATAAACTTGAATTTTATGAGTTTGAACCAGCAATTCTTGACTTTAAGCTTTCACTGAAGAACCAATTTCCAGAACCAGCCATCCCTCTGAATAACATTGCTGGCAGCTTTTCCAATCTGGGATTTTATGATTCAGCATTGGTCTATTACGACAAAGCATTATTATTTGAGACTGAATCTTATTCTGTCTGGAAAAATAGAGGTCTAACTCTTCATAAGTTAGGCCAACTTGAAACCGCTATACTAAGTTTTGATAAATCGCTTTCTATCAATAAGGACTATGCTCTAGCACTTTTTGGAAGGGGGCATGTTTATCATGAGTTAGGAAAATTAAATAAGGCTGAAAAGGATTATTCCAGGGCAATTTCGATTGATTCGACTTTATTTGAGGTCTATACCAATAGAGGGAATTTATATAACACTCAAGGGAAAATTGATTCAGCAATTTTAGATTTTGAAAAGGGAATAGAACTTAATCCAAATTACTTTTTACCCTACTATAACCTAGGAGTTATTTTTAAAAATAAAATGGATTTTGAAAAAGCAATCTGGTATTTCTCCAAATCAATTGATTTGAATCCATATTATGAAGAATCCTACCTGAACCGAGGAGTCGCCCGAGCCCAATCTTCATCAAAAGATTATTTAGGCTCAGTTTTAGATTTCTCAAAAGCTATTGAGTTAAACCCAGAAAGTGCCATAAACAACAATAATAGAGGATTTACTAGATTGAATCTAGGAGATTTTGAAATGGCATTAGAAGATTTCTCTAGAGCAATTGGTCTTGATCCAAATTATGGGATAGCATTTAAAAACAGAGCCAGATCAAAGATTAACCCAACTTGCCGATTTTCTCCTTAAAGCGAATTTTTTTGATGTTTTTTCAG
>CAZNND010000073.1:0-21786 GCA_964574365.1 uncultured Limnohabitans sp. | reverse complement strand
TATCCGCTTCTTTTTCAGCAGAAAATAAAACCTATAAATTTTTGAACCACAAAGGACACGAAGGGCACAAAGTTCTTTTTTTAGGTGTTTAGTATGGGTTTTATTCTCGGCCTTAAAGCGATTAATTCATCTCTTTTCTAGAAATTTATGGTTTAGGGCACAACCTGGAAAAGCTAAAGCTTTGATTTCGAGGGTGTACAAATCAAAATTGAAAATTTGGGTGTACGTTGAATTTTCCATCTCTTTGTTTAGTCTAGGTTCTTACCATTGATCGATTGATATCCTTAAACTCAAACAAAATGAATATTGGCTCCTGCCATGATTCCGTATATCCATTTTTATATACAACCTCCTACATACGAGTAGGCACTTTTTACCTTTCTTTTAAAATCGAATTCCAATTTTCCAATTTTCCAATTTTCCAATTTTCCAATTTTCCAATTTTCCAATTTATAAATCATACATATACGCTATTTTGTCGGTAGGAAATAAAACCGATAAATTTTTGAACCACAAAGGACACGAAGGGCACAAAGTTTTTTCAAACCTTCTTTTTTTGAGTTTTTCATTTTTTGACCCAAATCACCTTGATTGATCGTTTTTCGTGGATATCAAAGATTAAGAACACAAAGGATGTAAAGCTAAAGCTTTGAATTCGAGGGTTTAAATATCAAAATTGAAGGTTTGGGTGTACGCTGAATTTTCCATCCCTTTCCATATTTTTATGCTCTTTTTATTTTCCAGACTTATAAACCTAAAATCAAACAAAATGAAAATTAGCTACTAGCAAGAATCAGTAAATTCATATAAAATAAATAAGAACAGGATTTACTGTTCATCCAATCCGATAAGCGATCTATCCTTTGACCCCTGCCAAAAGATACAAGACTGCCATCCTGACAGCTACCCCATTCTCCACCTGATCCAAAATAATCGACTGTTTTGAGTCTGCAGCATCGGAACTCAGTTCAACCCCTCTATTGATTGGTCCCGGGTGCATGACAATGATATCTTTCCTTAGTGATTCCAGCATTTTTTTGTTGATGCCATAATAAAGGGAATACTCCCTCAGACTCGGGAAATATTTGATTTGCTGACGCTCCAGCTGAATCCGAAGAACATTAGCCACATCACACCATTCCAGTGCCTTTCTGACATCCAATTCCACTTTTACTCCAAGACTAGAGATGTATTTAGGAAGAAGAGTTACCGGACCACAGACCAGCACTTCAGCACCAAGCTTTTGAAGGCAGAAAATATTGGAAAGCGCTACCCTGGAATGTAAAATATCACCGATTATGGCAATTTTTTTACCCTGCAAGTCTCCTAGTTTTTCCTGCATGGAAAAAGCGTCCAACAAGGCTTGAGTAGGATGTTCATGAGTGCCATCTCCAGCGTTAACAATATTAGCTTTGACATTTCTGGAAAGAAAATGAGGCGCTCCTGGGCTCGCATGGCGCATGACCACCATATCCACCTTCATTGCTAAGATATTGTTAACCGTATCTACAAGGGTTTCGCCTTTTTTTACCGAGCTGTTAGAAGAAGAAAAATTGACCACGTCAGCGCTGAGCCGTTTTTCCGCCAATTCAAAAGATAGGCGTGTACGGGTGGAGTTTTCGAAGAAAATATTAGCAATGGTAATGTCCCGGAGAGAGGGAACTTTTTTGATGGGACGGTTAATGACCTCTTTAAAGTTGGCGGAAGTCTCCAAAATCAGCCGGATATCCGACTCCGTGATGTCTTTAATTCCCAAAAGGTGTCTGGTGCTGAGCTGGGACATGCTTAACTATTTGTTTTCTCCGTAATCCAAATTGCATCATTGGCATGGCCTTGTTCTTTCCATTCCACGACTACGTATTGGCTATCCAGTGTATTTACCTTTATTCCATAATAATCCGGCATGATGGGGTAATCCCGAGTTAGCCTACGATCTACCAAAACCATCAATTCTACCTTTTGTGGTCTGCCAAAAGCGATCATAGCGTCCATGGCTGCGCGTACCGATCGACCCTTGTAAAGTACATCATCAATAAGCACCACTTTTTTCCCCTCTACCAAAAAATCAATCTTAGTTTCATTAGCCTTTAGGGGAAATTCCCTTCTCCGAAAATCATCCCGGTGAAAGGTGGCATCCAAATACCCTGAAGGTACTTTTACACCAGAAACTTCCTTTAACAGCGCAACGATTTTGTCCAATAATAAGGTACCCCTCGGCTGCAATCCCAATAACACTGTGTTTTCGAAATTATCATGATTTTCGATAAGTTGATAGCAAAACCGCTGGAGGGTAATGTCTATCTGTTGCTGATCGAGTACAAGCCGTTTTTGCATGGGATGGATTTGGGCGTAAATATAGAAAATAAACCTAGTCCATTACCTCGGGCTTTTGATACAAATCCCCATCTACCAAAATTTTACTCATAAAAAACACCTCTCTTTCCTCTTCCCGATTTTGCTTGTTCATAAACCTCACGGTCTGCTTACCAGACAGCAGAAAATAACGGTCATACCAATGAACGAGTCTTAAGGATTCAAAATCGGTCGAGCTGATCCGCTCATTTTCATTAGGGAGCTCAAGATCAATAGTCTGGTCTTCCACCTGCTTCTCACCATTTCTAAAAAAACTCAGCTTGATCTGATCATTGGCTGCATACAAATGAAATAAATCGTCTCCAACCACCGCAATCTCACCAAATGGTTCAGGATAAGTCGTGATAAATCCTGCATAAGTCGCTGAATTGTCCCAAATTATCTGACCTGATTTTGCAACTTTTATGAAATGAGCTGATTTATATTGGTATTCCGTGTACACCGAAAAGGATTGAATAGGCAGGTAAGGAGAAAGAATTGGATCCATGTAAAATGGAGCATAGCCCATTCTGGTCATTCTGTCGTATCGGTAAGCATTCAAGGGAGAAAAAGGTGTTGCCCTACCCGATCCTCTGGAAGTAGATATATTAAACTGATCGAAATACAAATAAAAAGCATCTTCGGTCTCCCGTACATCCCGAATAGAATAGGTATTTCTAATCATTGGTATTTTCCCTTTTTCCAAATCTTTCAAAACCAACTGATCCTGTTTCGCTTTTTTATTTTCTGCGAGGTAATTGTAAAAATTCGGAAAATCTTCTAGGGTATATCTTTTAATCTCATATTCACCAAACTCATTGATCTCCATGAGATACATGCCTTGATATCCACTTCTTGGCGCCGTCCCAAACGAACCGATCATTACTTGTTGGTAATTTTTATCAGCCAAGAGCAAGCCCTCCAAAATTTCCTGTCCTGGTTCCCCAAACCGGTCAATTTTCACCTCACGAATTAGATTACCGAGGAGGTCAAACGTAAGAATAGATGTTTCCCGGGATTTAAACTGCCCCTTTCTACTTACCACAACCTCCAATCCTTCCAATTCTTTCAATTTACGGATCTGTAAAACTTGGGTATTATTCCCATAAATACCCTGTACCGTATGAATGGTTCTGTCTTTGAACGTCAGAATCTGAATAACAGGCCTACCTTCGGCATTGCCCATGAAAATCGCTTTTTCGTCCAGCACCAAAAATTCCACCAATTCCAAAGGAAGTATGTTATCTGCCGGATATTCCAATCCTTCATTTGTTTTTAAGTTAATGTCTAAAATGTACTTTTCGGCACCTGTATATAATCCCCTGGACAATAACACATACAGATGAAACCCATCTATATCGTAACCGACCATATCAAATCCGTATCGAAGTTTGGCCTCTATAAGACCGCTGGACTTGAGGTTAAGGTCAGTGGTGTAATATTGGAGAATACGGTCGGAATTGAGATTTTTTGAGGGAAACGTCCGGAATGATACTAGGCCATCCGGTGTCCGCATTATTTCAAAAATGGGTTCAAAAATCGTAGAAACCTGTTCGTGACGGGAAATAAACTTCAATTGACCCCAAGAGGAAGTAAGGGTTAGGAAAGAGAGAAGCCCCAATAAAATAAATTTTCTCATGAACCTATGCTTAGAATACATTCAAATTCTTTTTGTGTCACTGACATGACGGAAAGTCTGGATTGTCTTAGCATCATCATTCCGGAAAGAAGATCTTCGGTCTTGATTTGCTCAAGGGTAACTGGTTTTTTGAGGGGCATCTTTGGCCGAAGTAGTACGGCAAACCACGTCTGGTCATTTGGATCTGGAAAAGCCTCTGCTGACACCTCTGCCACCCCTACGACTGCTTTTTCGTTTCCCGAATGATAAAAAAGTACGCAATCTCCCGACTGCATCGCTTTCAAAAAGTTACGCGCCTGATAATTTCTTACTCCATCCCAGACATCTTCTCCTTTTTTCACCAAATCCTGCCAAGAATAAGAAGTCGGTTCGGTTTTGACCATCCAATAGTTCATAAGTTAAAAGGTTAAAAGGTGGTAAGGTGAGAAGGTTGTAAAGTTGTAAGGTTGTAAGGTTGTAAGGTTGTAAGGTTAGATGGTGGTAAGGTTAGATGGTGGTAAGGTGGTAAGGTGGTAAGGTTGTAAAGTGGTAAGGTTGTAAAGTGGTAAGGTTGTAAAGTGGTAAGGTTGAAGGTTTGAAGGTTGGAAGGTTAATCGTTATTGGTTAATCGAGAACTATTCAAGTCACCTTGATAATTGAAATTGATCATTGATCATTGATCATTGAAAATTTCCAAGTTATACGATCATACTTTAAATTGAAACAATATTTGGAGACATTTGTGTAGATTCTGACCTAAAATTTCTGAAAACTTGGACCACAAGACGATCTTAAAACAATTGAAGCTCTGTATTCAGCTGATGGAGCTTCATGAGGAAAATCCATTTAAAATCCGCAGCTATCAGGGCGGACTCAACACGCTGGAGCGGGGAGATCAGGATCTGATGGAGCTAAGCACCAAGGAATTGGAAGAAATTCCGGGAATTGGAAAAAGTATTTTGGAAGCCATTCTCAGTATCAAATCGACTGGAACTTTTGGCTTGCTTTCAGAACTTTTAGAAAAAACTCCCGAGGGTATATTGGAAATTCTTCAGATCAAAGGATTGGGGCCAAAAAAGGTGAAATCACTTTGGGATGAGCTTGGTATCACCTCCACACACGAGCTGATGGAAGCTTGCCAAAGCGGAAAAGTGGCACAAATCAAAGGCTTTGGTGAAAAAACTCAGGAAACTATCATTCAGAATCTGATTTTCAAGTCTTCAAATGAAGGAAAATGGCTTTTTGCGGACATAGAAGATCCAATAAACGCGCTTCTCGGTGTTTTTCAAAAGCTTTTCAGCCATGCTGAGTTGGCTTTGGTCGGGGAGTTTGCAAGAAAATTGGAAGTTATTTCTGAAGTCGAATTCTTGTTTTCATCCGATTCCCTCCCTGCCCTAAAATCCCATTTGAGTACCTTTGAGCCTATCGAATGGAACTGGTCCCTGTCAGGCCCGATGACTTGGCGAGGCAAACTTCGCGATCCCGAATTGAAGATCAAGGTTCATTTTTGCCAAAGTGCGGATCGGGTTTGGAAGAAGTTACTATTTGAAGGTTCGAAACCACATTTAGTCTCATTTGCTGGCGATAACGAAAGCATTGCCGAAAAAATCTTGAAAAAAGACTATTCCTCAGAGGAAGAATTTTTCAAAAAAAATGAGCTTCAGTTTATCCCTGTAGAAATGAGAGAAGGTATAGGAGAAACCGACCTTGCCCGGGAACATAAAATTCCAGTTTTACTTGAAAATTCAGACCTGAAAGGCATTCTCCATAACCACTCCACCTACAGTGACGGGAAGCATAGTCTGCGCCAAATGGCCGAGCATTGTAAGTCATTGGGGTATGAATACCTCGGGATTTCCGATCACAGCCGCACCGCAAGCTATGCCGGAGGACTGGAAATTGAGAAGGTAATGAAGCAGCATGAGGAAATTGACCAGCTCAACAAAGAATTGGCTCCATTTCGAATTTTCAAGGGGATTGAGTCAGATATTCTATCGGACGGAAGTTTGGATTATCCGGATGAAGTGCTGAAAAGTTTCGATTTTATCGTCTCATCCGTTCATTCCATCCTCAACATGGATCAGAAACGCGCCACAGACCGACTGATCAAAGCAATTACAAATCCCTACACCACCATACTAGGACATCCTACCGGGAGGCTTTTGCTTCGGAGAGAGGGCTATCCTATCGATCACAAAGCAGTCATCGATGCCTGCGCCGCAAATCAAGTAGTCATTGAAATCAATGCCAACCCCTGGAGACTGGACTTGGACTGGCGCTGGGTGCGCTATGCGATGGAACAAGGCGTGAAGCTCTCCATCAACCCTGACGCACATGAAATGGAGGGCTATATGGATATGAACTATGGCGTGTTGGTTGGAAGAAAAGGGGGACTCACCAAAGAAATGACGCTGAACGCACTTAGCAGAGACGAAATTGCTTCGTACTTTGCGTCCCGAAAAGGAAAAATAAACCGATAATAAATTCTAATTCCCCTTTCTCCCAACCCTCCAGCACAATGAAATGGTCTGAACTCCCCGAACCCATCCTTCTACAACGATCTTTCTTATTTGGAATTACAGGCATAATTCTAGGCGTGCTATCTATCCTGAATTCCCAGCTGCAGGTCTTGGACGCACCGATGGGGCCATTGAATGGGGTCAGCTTACTACTTCAGTTTTTTGGTTTGGGTGCTGCAGTGATGGTCTTGAAAAAAAGAAAACTGGCCCAGGAGTTCAAAGAAAAATCACAGATGATGATCCTGATTCTGACAGTTGCCCTGCTGTTTTTCATTTTCTCACTCTGAAATCATTTTTTCGGAACACTGAAAGAGATTGATTGTCAGATCTTTAATATCTTTCAGGAAATTAAGTGATTTTTTTTCCTAAAGTCCCTGCAACCCTTTTTTCAGCAGATGCATCTACCCATTTGAAAACCAACTGGAATGTTTATCAGATCCAATTTTTCTACTGAAGAGGGACTTATCAAGGGATGCTTGCGTGGGGACAGACTAGCCCAGCGTCACTTGTATGAGTGCTATTCAGGAAAATTTTTGGCCATCTGCCTCCGGTACCTCAAAGACCGTGAACATGCCGAAGATGTGATGATCGAAAGTTTTATGAAAATTTTCCAAAAATTACCCCAATACCAGGCTACAGGGAGTTTTGAAGGTTGGATGAAGCGAATCGTGATCACACAAGCTCTGATGACTTTACGAAGCAACAAACATATGCTGATGGAAATCAACTTGGAAGATGAATACACCATGTCTCACACGCAGTACGAGTTGACTCATATGGAAGCAGCCGAACTCCTCGATATGGTACAAAATCTTCCAGTTGGCTACCGAACAGTATTTAACCTCTATGCTATCGAGGGTTATTCCCACCAGGAAATCGGAGCGCTTTTGGGAATTTCCGAAGGCACTTCCAAATCCCAGCTTAACCGTGCCCGAGCGGCACTCAAAGAAAAAATTATCAGTCTGCAACCCAAAATCAAGACAAGCCATGGCTGAAAAAGACGTAGAATTTGACCGGATTTTCAGGGAGAAGCTAGAAAATCATCAGGTGAAGCCCAGCACACTTGCCTGGGAAAAACTGGAGTACCAACTTCCCGAACCAAAACCTTCCCGAAAAGGATTCTGGTGGGCTATAGCCTCTTCAGTTACTATTGTACTCGTCACGGGCTGGATGGCTTGGGAAAATTCAGAAAAAACCATTAAGAAACCCCAGTTAGCCCAAGTAACCGACTTAGCCGAAGTAACCGACTTACCGCAAGAAAAATCAGGAGATCAACCGGTTGCGATACTTCCTGATCAGCCCGAACAAGCCGTGTCAGAACCTATTCAATATCAGGAGAAAGGGATCAACCCGAACCCAAGAAAAATCAAGAATGAGTTGCCGGAAATTTCCAAAACATCAACCCACAGTAGCGAAATAAAGCTCGATGAACAAAATCAGACCATCCTGATCGCCTCCACATTGCCTGTACTTGAGGAGGAAAAGATGGTCACCGCATCCATTGGGCAAGAAATAAGTTCAGTCAAGCTCCCTGAAACCCTTACTGCAATTACCCAACAGCCGATTACAGAAACTTTGGCATCAAAAGAGGATCCTCCGCTTTATCGGGTGAGCATCTATTCTGATGGCTTAAAAAAAGGCCAAGAGCCAACCAAAAACCTGATCACAGAAATGGGTAAAACGGTGGGCAAGGTGGAGAGCTTGCTTGGAAAAGTGGATGAAGGCTTTGTAGAACTTCAGGATAAAAAAAACAGCCTGTTTGCAAGCCTGACTTCCAGAAAACAAACTGAAGAATAAAAAGAAAACTAAACCAACTAGTACCCTAAAATTTGAAAAATCTATGAAAAAATACCTGCTTTTAGTTTGCCTGATGGCAATTGTACAACTGGCTTTTGCGGAGACAAATGCGGATTTGGGAGAACTGAACCGAAAAACAATTCAAAAAGACAGTGTGGTCATCGAATTTGGAAAGACTGGAAAAGTGGTCATCCTGGTTGAATCCAAGGAGGATTTTGAAAAACTCAAGTTGATGAATATCAATCAGATTATCAGCGAGTTGGATATTAAAGAAAACAAAGACAATGGTGAACTGACCATTGTGGAGATCCGCAAAAAAGACGGAAGTATCCGAGAAATCGTGAAGGTTCGCGAGGAAGGCCCGGAAACGGAAGTTCGTGTAGGAGGAATGCGTCTTTACGTGGATGAATCCGGTGCAAATACCAAAGTCAAATTTGAAACGAACGGAGACAAACCGAAGCAGGAAAAATCCTTCCGAACCTACTCGGCTTTCGACCTGGGAATCAACAACCTTATTGAAAATAAAGGATTTCCAACCTCTGATTTGCCTTATGCGGTAAAAGGATGGGGCAGCTGGAACATCGGGTTGAACTGGATTGCCTCACAACGGATCAGCAAAGGATTTTACTGGGACTTTGGGTTGGGACTTCAATGGTATAATTTCAAGTTTGAAAACCGCAATATCCAAGCGGTGAGAGGAGATGAAAGCATACAGTTTCTTGAACGAAACGATGTGGACGGAATGAAAAGTAAAATTTCGGCATCTTACCTGACTGCCATGACCCTATTCAAACTCGACTTTGGCAAAATGAACGGTGATGGAGAAAAAGGCCTGCAAATCGCAGCTGGGCCCTACATCGGCTATAGACTTGGCGGAAGATCTAAGTTCGTCTTTGAAGAACTTGGGGGATCAGCCCGGATTAAGGACGTTGAAAATACCGGTCTGTATCTGGAAAACTTACGCTATGGCATACGGGGAGAACTTGGAATCGGCGAGGTTAAATTTTTCACTACCTATGATCTAAATCAACTTTTCCAAGAGGGCAAAGGTCCTGCCGTCACACCGATATCTTTTGGAATCATTTTCTAAAATCCAAGCCATTCATTGAAAGCTTCATAACGGAAACTAAACCAATCTATTTACTCACCTATTCAAAAAAACTATGACAAAGACCTATTCTTTTCTCTTGGGGCTGATTTTATTGCTGGCATGCACTACAAGCAATTTCGCCCAAAATGTATTGGTGGACACCAAAAAATCCTATTCCAACGTCGAAACGATCGAGGTGAATGGAGGCTGGCTGGATGTAAGCTACGTGGGAGGAAGCCCAGGGGACGTTGAAGTCAAAGCCTTCCTCGCCTCCAATGACAGCGATCAGGATATCATTTTCGTAAAAGTCGGCAACGTGCTAAAAATCAGCTTGGAACGCAAGCAAAGCAATTATTCCTGGAACAATAAAAACAAAGGGTACATCACCATCACCGGGCCGGAGGAGATGAATGTAAAGTTCAGAAATAGTTCCGGGACAATAGCAGTAGAGCGAGTAAAATCGGATGAAACAATTCTTCAAGTAACATCAGGCAAAATTTCGGCAAAAGACATAGCAGGCGATCTTGACATCAATGCTACATCTGGAAGCCTGGAAGTAAATGGAGTAAAGGGGAATGTTTTCGCCTCGCTAACTTCCGGAAATGCAACCATCAACCAAGTAGGAGGAAATGTGGAGTACCAATCCACCAGTGGTTCCCTCGATGCTGATGGAGTCAAAGGGCAGCTATCCGCCATGTTGACCTCCGGAAATGCCAAATTGAACAACATCGGATCACTTGGCAAGCTCCAGTTTACCTCCGGAAATATTCGGGCCACGATGGCAGGATTAAGCGATAAATCCCAGTTTTTTGGCACCTCGGGCAATTTTACCATCCAAACCAACAGTGATCTTAAAAACTTCAACTACTCCCTTAAAGCTTCATCGGGTAATTTAAAGGTTGGTACGGTTTCGACAGGAAAAAATCTGGAAATATCCAACGGAGCAAGCGGCACCGTACGAGGCAACATTAGTTCGGGAAATATTACGATTCAGAATTAAATATTAAGGTTAATCCTGACTTTCATCCTTTTTAAAAGACACCGTGAATTGAATAAAACCTTCAGGGAAATCGACCCCCTGAAGGTCTTTTTTTAAGTAATGTGTGAATCAGGAGACGTGTAGATATGTATTATTTTCAGAATTCCCCTTAATCCTAAGGCAGTAAATCATTTTCCAATTACAAGTTTTTCATCTCGGAGCCCATAGATCAAAAAATGGATTGATAACTTTTAGATAAACCTGTTTTGGCAGGCTCATGTAAACGCCACGTTCACAGAATTTTATTTCACCAACTACTGAAAAGAATTAGTAGCCACATAGAAAACATAGCGGGAAGCCATATTCTTGGTAACTATCAGACTATATACCACTTAGCTACATAAGGACGAAACATAGCTTTTTTGGAATGTTCCGATTTTTTTTCGATGTGAGCTCCGGGGAGAGCTATGTGCCTATTTTGGTTGATCCTTGTTTCTGTTTTGTTCATTTAATTGAATATGAGCATCCGGATAACTGCACTTGGGGAAGAATTCTCAGAATTTCCCTTAATTCTAGTGCGTATCCTATTCTATTTTATGATTATCCGCTTATTTACAGGACCTAAAAATAAACTTCAATAAATTCGGATAAATAAAAAAAATAGGGTGTTTCAAGGGCTACGATTTCCTGAAACTATTTCTGAATTCTTTCACCGCAGAGTCGCAGAAGGCACAAAGGAAAACCATAGGATTTTAAACTTATTCTGGCGAACAATATTTATCGAGACTTCTCAGAAGAATTAAAAGAATCGAACAAAAAAACCTAATTCCTAAAATTTACTTAGCGGTCTTTGCGCCTCTGCGGTGAAATTACACACATTTGGAAAATCCCAAGGAGCTTATGCCCTTTAGGCCAACATTATTTTGTCACTTGTACGTAGTCGGATATTCATATTATATGAAGCATCAAACCATAAAAAAAACAAATTGTCAGTTCAAAATCTCTATCCAAAGAAAATTAGGCTACTTGTACGTAGGCAGATATTCATAAAAATACAAACGAAAAAACCCCTTCAGAAACGCTTCTGAAGGGGTTTTGTGGTGGAAGTTGATCCCGAAAGCTTTCGGGATGCCCTGAACCAGCTGAGCTAAACTTTATTTCAAATTAACTGCTCAATATTTTTTCTGGATTTAAGCTTCCTTCACAAGGATATCCGATATGAAATTTATTTTTTGTCTCTGAAAAAAGTATCTAGAAATGCCATACTGGGTAAAAAATAAAAAAGCCCCAAAACTTCGGGGCTAAATGTGGGTGTTGATCCCGAAAGCTTTCGGGAGAACCCCCGACCCTCTGCTTGTAAGGAAAAATAGACCTGTTTCCAGATTTTTAATCCTCAATCAATATGTTGATTATTAATTACTTACATTTTATTGTAACCGCCTAAATTTCCGATTTTTTCAATCTTTTTCCTCCTGTTTTTGCATTTTTTTTGCGAAAAAAATCTAACTGGTCATAAACTAAAAAAGACCCTTTCGGGTCATTTTTTAGGAAAGAAAATTGTTGATCTCTTACCTGTAATCGCTTCAATGGAAAGACCTAATTTTTTCAGACTCTACTAGAAGAAAGTTGAGAGATCTTTTCTGATAACAGAACACTACTGATTCTCATTCAAGACTTTTTGCGTTTGTAAAAATATCTTCTCATCAACTACGACTCCTTCCCATTCCTGAGAAAAAATCTGGAAATTAAGTTCTTCAGCCTTTTGAGTGATTTCTTGTTTGAATTGCTGATAAGCATCATAGTCTGTACGGGCAAGATGACTCAGTCGGTGATGGAAAAAAGACACTGGATTGACAGGAAACCAAGCGCGAGCTCGAGATACTTTCTCGGATTGAACAGAATCCAGTTTTTGGGTGACTTCGGAGAGAAATTCTCGATAGGCTGCCATGTAGATTCCTTCTAAGGCTCTTTCTGTCCTAAGGCTATCCGGAAGACTTTGGCCCAATTCCGGGTGATTCTCTAGAATTTTAGACTTGATTGTTCTGAAATCCTGCTCATAGATTTCAGTTTTTCCACTACGTTTGGCATCGATCATTTCCAAGGATAAGGTGTTGGGAAATTGAAATGCTATCGCCTGCTGCACTGCACCTGGAATGATCAGCGCAAATAGGATCCACGCCAAAAAGAAAACCAAAGCCTGCCCAGTTTGAAGCAACTGTAGTTCAGAGAGGAAAAACAGTAAGACTAACCAAAATAGCAAATAGAGCATCGCCCAAAAGCCCATCATCCCAATTTCAACCAGATTAGCTTGCCATTCTCCCATTATCCAGCCAATCAAGAGAAGTAGGCTAAGGAGAAGCAAAAAGAAAATTGCTAAAGCGACAAATCGCTGTACCTTCCAATTTTTTTCATTTCCCAAAGTCCCAATCAACTTGTAAAGCTGTACCTCTCGCTCAAAACTCCCGATTCGCATGGCACATGCAATCAAAACCAAAGGAAGAAGATAAATCCACATCAAGCCAAAATCTAGACTCCCCAAAGAAATCCGCTCAGGATTGCTGATTTCAGGCACCATATCATGGTCATAAGGGGAGCTGAATGGGTCGACGTGCTTGAAGTATGGGAAGGATTCTGATTGTCCTACGGAGAAAACCATCAAAGGACTTGGACTCAAGCCTACTAAAGGCTTAAGATAAACCAAATAGGCGTAGAATGGCGTTCGGATATCAACCCATGGTCGGCTCTCTGGCCCCACCTTTCCTTCTTGGTAGAGCTGGAGCGCTTCGGCTACCACAGTTTCGGATTCAGTATGGAGCTGAGCCAAAATCTCCTTTTGGTGGAGGAAGACTTGCCGTCCTTTGTACATCCCATAAATGGAGGCCAGGATAAATACCCCGATGATGCTTTTCAGGAAAGGGGAGGAAAAAAGACTTTTCCACTCCCAATGGATTGCTTGTCTCAACTTCATAGGGCAGAGAGTTTTGGTTGCACTCGGAAGATCCCAATAGCCAAAAGTCCAATCCAGACCAATAGCAAAATTAGGGAAGGGGTTTGCTGGCGGATTAGGTCAGGAAAAGAAGGCTCAGCATACTGAAATTCAGCGATAGAATTGAAAAACTCCTGATCTTCCTTGTATCCCCAATCTCCTGTCTTGGAACCCCCATAGGCATGTCGCTCGTTTAGGGTTCGAATGAAAATCCGCCGATAATCCTCCGCTTCCCGAAGAAAATCTACCTGATGAAAATTGTCAGTACCTGCTGCGCCCATGCTCAGGCTTTGCAGATTTCCAAAGGGGTTGGGAAGGGAAGCCCACTGCACTAGGCTCTTTTGCTTTTGCATCTGATCATAGAGCTCACCAAAGTGCTTGTCCCATACTCGATTGCCAAACTCCTCATCGGCCTGCATCAACAATCCATCAAAATTAATCGGCAATTCTTCCTTGGAAGTAACTCCGTAAGCATTTAGAACGCTGTCCTCTAGCACTTTTAGCGCCTCTTCTTCAGGGTTGTGGCCATCCAAAAGTGCACTTCGATCTTCCTTCATGCTGGCCGAAAACTCCACACGGTCCGGCAAAGGATAAAGAATTCCTGCTACGGAATAGGTAACCTTAGGGTAAAAAATCACCCATACAATCCAGATGCCCAGAAGCCAAGAAAGCGCGGTATAGGATTTGACTGTTTTCGAACTCAACCAAAGAGCCAGGGCAATCACAATCCAATAAAAAAGGCCATAGCCAACAGCCAACAGCAAAGCCCTACCTACCAGTGGACCTGAGAATCCCAATAAGCCCATTTGAATTCCCAAAGTGAGCAAAACAAAGCCCATTCCCGGTATCCAAAGGCTCCAAAGTTTCCCATAAAGAAGCTTAGAATAGGATACTCCCTGCACTAGCAAAAGCCGTAATCGGTCAGCATCACGCTCAGATCGTACCGATTGAAACGCAAAAAGAAGCAGCAAAAGCGGGAGGATAATTTGAAGAATCAAAGCAGGCCGAAGCTTCCCAAAACGAGACAGCACGTCTCCCTGAGCTGCGTCGCTTTGGACCAGTTCGTTTTGTCTATGGCCCTCGAGATAGAGCGTTCTCCCCACGTAACTATTTGCTCCTTCGTCAAAGGCTGTCAGCGCATGATTTTTTTTGAAAACATAGGTACCGAAATGTGCGGCAGAGTGAGGATTACTGGGACCCATGGATTCCCACTGCTGTCGAAGATGGATCTTTGCTTCCCCTTCCATTTGGGCTACTACCCGGTATTCCTCAAGGCCTGCCCAAGCAGTAAAACCAAGAGCTGCCATCAGTACAAATGCCGCTATCTGCATTCCCGGAGTGCTGAGCAGATTTTTCCATTCATTAAATAGAATTGATTTCATAGCTATTCGACAATTCCTTGATAGATAAGTTCCAGATCATTGGCTGTGACATCTTTGACATGAACGATTTTTTTCAATTCTCCATTCTTAAAAATCCCCACCCGATCTGCCGTTTCTTTGACCCGAAAGAGATCGTGAGACACCATCAAAACAGTGGCTCCTTGCGCGGCCACTTTTCGGACGAGTTGGGACAACTCCGCACTAGAAAGTGGGTCCAAGCCACTTGCTGGTTCATCCAAAAGGAGTAGCTTGGCCTTTTTGGAGTAGGCGATGGCAATGCCAACTTTTTGACGCATGCCTTTCGAATAGTTGGATATAGGAGAGGCATGAGCTTTTTCCTGAAGGCCCGCCTCTAGAAGAAGATCCTTCAGTTGATCCTGACTGTAGTGGATACCGGCTAACTGAGAAAAGTAGGCCAGATTTTCCTTTCCTGAAAGGTGAGTGTAGAGCTGAACATTTTCCGGAATAAAAGCAAGTCGCTTCCTAACCTCTGAAAGATCCTTAGCTACATCATATCCATCGACTTTGATGGTCCCCTGATCGGCTTTTTCAAAACCCAAAATCAGATTCAAAGTGGTTGTTTTCCCGGCGCCATTAGGACCTAATAAGGCAAAAACTTCTCCTTCCGAAACGGAAAGAGACAGCCCATACACAGCAGTATGCTGTTTGAATTTTTTGGTTATTCTCTGTATTTCAAGCATAAACAAAGAGTAAAGAAATATTAATGCAACAAAGTAGCATAAAATAATTCAACTCAGAAAAATTATCGCAACTTTGTTGCAAATTATTTATGTATGGCCATAAGAACGCTTTTATTTTGTTCCTCCTTTTTCTTCCTTGTCTGGACGGCACAGAGCCAACAACGACAGGACCTTTGGGCAATGTTTAAGCGGGTTCCTTTCAAAGAAAAATTAAACCAAAATTTCAACCTGTATTTTTTCTATCCAGAGTTTACTCAAGAATTGAAAGCACTCAAAGGAAAAGAGGTTGTAATTAAAGGCTTCTACATTCCACTTGATTCTCAACCAAGTCAAACCCTCATTATCTCTAAGTACCCCATGGCCGAATGCTTCTTTTGTGGGGGCGCAGGACCTGAATCTGTGGCAGTGGTGTACCTCAAGGCCAAACCACCGCGGATGAAAATGGATCAAATTTTGGAGATCAAAGGAATTCTCGATCTGAATGCTAGTGACGTGGAAGAGATGAGTTTTATCATACGAAATGCAACCATAATCTAACTAAATCATGAAAAAACTACCTGTAACAGTGTTAAGCGGCTTTTTGGGATCAGGAAAAACAACACTGCTGAACCATATTCTACACAACAAAGAGGGGATGAGAGTAGCAGTGATCGTCAATGATATGGGAGAAATCAATATCGATGCTCAATTAATTCAAAAGGGTAATGCGCTTTCAAAGACAGAAGAAAGGCTTGTGGAAATGAGTAACGGTTGCATTTGCTGCACACTAAGAGAGGATTTGATTGAAGAGGTAGGAAAATTGGCTCGTGAGGGCAGATTCGACTATTTGCTAATTGAAAGTTCTGGAATCTCTGAGCCTTTGCCAGTAGCTCAGACTTTCACTTTTATTGATGAAGATGGGAAGGCAATTTTGGGCGATGTAAGTAGGCTAGACACCTTGGTGACAGTAGTGGATGCATACAATTTTCCTAAGGATTACGGAAGCTGTGAGACGGTGTTAACCCGAAATATGAATGATGATCCTGAGGATACCCGATCGATTGTCAACTTGCTAACTGATCAAATCGAGTTTGCCAATGTGATTCTGCTGAACAAGTGTGATTTGGTATCGAAGGAGCAAGCCAAGGAACTCGAAGCGATAATCCGAAAACTTAATCCTCGAGCCCGCGTCATCCAAACTACAGAAAGCAAGCTGGAATTAGGCCATATTCTGAACACAGAATTATACAATGAAGCTTTTGAAGCCTCTTCATCGGCTTGGATAGAAGAATTGGAAAACAAACATGTCCCAGAAACCGAAGAATATGGGATTAGCAGTTTTGTGTTTCGGGAGAAAAGACCTTTTCATCCGGTTCGATTTTGGAACTATATTCAATCCAACTGGCCTGCTTCCATTCTCCGGAGCAAAGGACTGTTTTATATTGGGTCACTAATGAATGAGGCAATTTCTTGGTCGCAGGCAGGAGGAAGTCTTAAGGCCGAACCTGCGGGAGTTTGGTGGGCATCAATGTCTTTTCAGGAACGAATCCGATATGCTTCCTATTTAGACAATCAGAAGTGGATTGAATCGAGATGGGATAAACGCTATGGAGACCGGCTAAATGAGCTGGTGCTAATTGGCCAATATCCTCAAAAAGAAAAAATTACGTTTGAGTTGAAGGAATGTTTAATGACCGATAAGGAGCTAGAATTGGTGAATAAAGGCACAAAAATTAAGGATCCTTGGCCATTTTAACTCCAGTGGAAAAACTAATCAATTGAGGAGTTTTCGAACCGTGAGCTAATGGTTGATTAACAAGTTCACTAATCCTACATTGTCACATTTAAATTTTAAAAGGACAAAGGGAATTCTGGGGAAAAGTCCTGAAGGCTTACTCGACATTCCCCTTTTTCCTGACTTCCTCGGTTCCTTCCAGTGTTTTTTATAACTACAAGAAAAACAATACTATATAAAATCATTTTTTTTTGATTTTGGGTGTCCCAGATCGGAAGACAGGTAATATTTGACTCCTTCAGGTTTTTTTATGGTTCACAAGTTGTACAGCTTTATGACCACGGGAGTGGTCGAACTTTTAATTAGCCCCCGGTGAGGTAAGCCTGCGAACCGAAACCGGGGGTAAATAAGAAGGATAAATGGCATAGACAACCCTGAAGCGCCAGTCCCGACGAGCGAAGCCATATCGGGAGGGTTGAACTTTTGGGATATGAAAGCCAATAAAACAGAAATAGTTTGACCCACTTCGGGGTCGTGAAAACCAAAATTTTGTTTTTCGCTTTTACCATGGGTTGGGGTTCGCCAGCTCACCCAACAACCCAAGGTTATTGAAAAGTTCGACCCCTAACGGGGTCTAAATCCTGAATTACTTGGACTTATTGTTTTGAAAAAAAACATGCATTATTTCATTTTGGGTGTCCCTGCGCGGAAGTCAGGAGATACTCTATTTGTCGCAAAAGATCTGTGAAAACCTGCCTGCTGCCTTTAAAATACAGATAGGTCTGCGTTCGGCAGTCAGGTCTGAGGGAAAAAGTCCTGAAGGCTTACTCCCTTTTTTTTCAAATAAAACTTCAGAGACAAAATTAATTGGATTTACCCTAGTTTTCTGAATCTGACAAAGTAGGACTAATTACTAAAAGCAAATATCCATCTTTAACTTCCAACTTATAAGCGGCTCGAAAAACAGAATACTTTCAATTTTATTGAATAATCCTTACGGTTTTTGAGACAAGAAAAAGTCCCGAAAAAATCAGGACTTCTTGGGGGAGTTGATCCCGTAGGATTACGAGAGAGTCCCCGACCTGCTACTAATGTCCCTTTTTTACTAGATGGAAGGCATAAAAAAACCTCGAATTTCTTCGAGGCTTGATGTGGAAGTTGAGGGATTCGAACCCCCGACCCTCTGCTTGTAAGGCAGATGCTCTGAACCAGCTGAGCTAAACTTCCATTAAGTGCGATGCTTAAATCGAATGCAAAGGTAATCTGAAACCTGTCTAATGCAACAATCTTCCGAACATTTTTTTGACAGGAATTCTCAAACTTCTGAAAATGAGTTGAAAAAAATAACGCTATTCTAAATTTCCCACAAATCCCATCCTAAACCACCAGCCCGGCATCTGGATTTTATGACTTGAAGTAATCCGAGTCCCGCAACTTCCTGCAGCTCATTTTTAGGGGCTTTTTTATTTATTTTTTTCTACTTTAGTCATGCACATTCTACATTCTTTTTTTCGGTTCAAGCAATTTTTGATTGATTTTCAAAAATCTGCGATTTGAAAATATTGCTTCCCTTGTATAAACTAATATTTTAAATCAGTTTCAATTCAAGTAGGGTTTGATTGAAGGAAAAACTGTGAGTGGGGACACTCACAGGGGCGATTGAAGGACAAACTGTGAGTGGAGACACTCAGGGGGGCGTCGGCGTTGGTTTCGGAAAAATTTAATTTAGGCACTTTTCCAAGTTGCCACCGGGAAGCTGGAATATATTGCTTATCAGTTCAATTGGCTTGGGGGAATTGGGCGGTCTGGAATGGGAGAAAGGTAGAGCTTTAGGATTTTTTCCATCTCTTTTCTTGGTTTGGTGATGCTGGTAAACTTGGAATACCCATCCAAACTAAAGACACTGTCGTTTAAGACCGTGTTAACTCCGGCGAGGCTAATGTAGAACTCAGGACGCTGATAAACCGGTATGAGATACAGGATCTGATTCATGTAGGCTGTGGTGCTCCTATCCCCATCGGTGGGGTGAAAGCTGATTTCATCCAGGAGCCATTTGCGTTGTTCTGAGGTAATTTCGATTCCATCAAGTTCTAGCTGTAACTCCAGATCTTCGCCAATTTTTTTCCGAATGTTGGGCAAGTCTCTAGGCTCGATGTTTTCCAAAATCAAGGAATAGTGGGTTTTGGGGTTGTAGAGCAGCCAATTTTCCCTTCCCTGGGTATAAAAGACAGTTGCATTCCATTTTCCCAGAATCCCTGTGCTTTCTTGATCAGGGCTTGTGGAGATGTGACTCTTGATCAGTTTTTCCATCTTTTTGGTTACAAATATGGGAGTGGACATGGCAGCTTGATTTGAAGGTTAAATATGGGAAATTTCTGATTGTCATAGAATACTTGGGGTTTTCCTTCGGCAAGGCAATGCGCTACAATTTTGATCTTTTGGAGAGAGAGGATTGATGGTGCCAGGCTTTTGCCAATTCCCTGTTTGGATCGCTTCCCGAGTTTATTTTTTCGAAACCATTTTTAAACCACCTTACTAGCCATACAGATCCACCGGGATAATAATCCTCACGTTTCCCAATTCGAATTCCTTTGCTGAAGGTAGAGCGGGAGAGTAATTATCCGGAATCATAAAACATATCCACTCACCGTCTTTTAGGCCATCAAGAAGGTTGCCTAGGATTATGGAATTTCCTGTTTCATACTACTTCTACTTTTTCACTTTTGAATTTTAGTAGGCACAGCGGGAATAATGGGAACAATTTTAAAGTTGCCTACAGACTTACACAGATGAAAATCACTGACCTGCCATCTGCAATCGGGTTTACAGAGTATTTATTTGGAGTTTTTCTATCAAAATTTCAATTCCAGTAAGGTGCGATTGAGGGAGTTTTCCGATACGGGATTATCAGCAATGGTCAGCTATTTCAATTCCAGTAAGGTGCGATTGAGGGTTATTTACTAGTGACAGATCAAAGCTCATAGTTTTGATTTCAATTCCAGTAAGGTGCGATTGAGGGATGGCTGCTAAAATAAGGCAGTCATTTTCTGAACAATTTCAATTCCAGTAAGGTGCGATTGAGGGTATCATAACAGCATAGTTAAGTCAATCTTAGCTGGATTTCAATTCCAGTAAGGTGCGATTGAGGGTATAAAAGGTTTCCGTGTTGTTGAACCGCTTACCCAATTTCAATTCCAGTAAGGTGCGATTGAGGGTTTATAATCATCCCCTAACATCGACACATTACCTTCATTTCAATTCCAGTAAGGTGCGATTGAGGGTGTCGAGCTGGTCATGGGAGGCATGATGCAACCTGATTTCAATTCCAGTAAGGTGCGATTGAGGGGGAAAAAGAAGACAGGGCAGGGCTTTTTGACAAGACATTTCAATTCCAGTAAGGTGCGATTGAGGGACCAATAGCTTAATCATGGTTAAAGGTATTTATTTTATTTCAATTCCAGTAAGGTGCGATTGAGGGAGGCCAAGGATCCTTTTTTATAAGTAAATGCGGAAAATTTCAATTCCAGTAAGGTGCGATTGAGGGGTCTAGTAATTAGCCAATTTCCGAATGAAGGAGGCTATTTCAATTCCAGTAAGGTGCGATTGAGGGAATAACCTTCAATGAACTTAGAACTATGGTAGGCTTATTTCAATTCCAGTAAGGTGCGATTGAGGGTTTTCGTCTACCCATAACCAGTCTTGTTCTTCTTCATTTCAATTCCAGTAAGGTGCGATTGAGGGCACGTGCAATCGAAAAAACCTCCTATGCCAAATTACATTTCAATTCCAGTAAGGTGCGATTGAGGGAAGGCTGAAATCACGGGGCAGCTGAACACTGCCAAATTTCAATTCCAGTAAGGTGCGATTGAGGGTGAGTTGGCAGAGGTGGTTGAATTCTGTTTTGTTCAATTTCAATTCCAGTAAGGTGCGATTGAGGGCTTTTCCCATTCCCCAGCTTACTGCCACTTTTCTCAATTTCAATTCCAGTAAGGTGCGATTGAGGGGAAGTAAAGATCCAGGAAATGCATGCTATCCATAAATTTCAATTCCAGTAAGGTGCGATTGAGGGTAGTGCACAGATGCAGGTCAGCGATGTATATTCAAATTTCAATTCCAGTAAGGTGCGATTGAGGGAACCTGGCTACCCAATGCCAAGCAAAAGGATTCAAATTTCAATTCCAGTAAGGTGCGATTGAGGGTTCGTTTCGGCAGACTCGACAGGCTGTATGCTTTTCATTTCAATTCCAGTAAGGTGCGATTGAGGGTGATGCCGAAGGGATGCTTTGGAATAGACCAATCATATTTCAATTCCAGTAAGGTGCGATTGAGGGAAAGATGTTCAGGCTCTCCACCCGTCATTTCATGCCATTTCAATTCCAGTAAGGTGCGATTGAGGGTGTCTTGCAGGATGGGGATATTGCCTACCTTACCGAATTTCAATTCCAGTAAGGTGCGATTGAGGGAGCCTTGATTTACAGAACTCCGATAGGTGTAATTTCATTTCAATTCCAGTAAGGTGCGATTGAGGGGTTTAAATGATCTAGAAATTGCTCATCGATGTCAAATTTCAATTCCAGTAAGGTGCGATTGAGGGCTTACATGCGAGTAGGTACCGACTGGCTGAAGCGGGATTTCAATTCCAGTAAGG
>CAZNND010000072.1:0-22305 GCA_964574365.1 uncultured Limnohabitans sp. | reverse complement strand
GGATCAACTTCATCGCCAATTTCCGACCACTTGCTTTTAAGAGCAGGCCGGTAGTACTCATGCAGCCTCCTGTACAAGTTTTCAAACAGGGCTGAATCCCGCTTTCGGTTGGCATCCGAAAGAGTGCTCTTGGCCGGAAGCTGGCGGAATCCAAAGGGAATCAGCATTTTGGCAATAAGCGTAATGTTCTTACAAACTTCACGGAGGCTACCATTACGGGTCAATACCGCATAAAACATGCAGATAAAGTGATCGATGGACTTGAGCTTTTTATAGTATCTGTCGGCATTTTCCTCCTCTACAACCTGCTTGAAAATATCCATCGGCACCATGGATAAATTTGGGCGATGATGGAATGTCCTGAATGAAAATTAGTGCTATCTTGGTTCATATTGTTATTTCTTGGTCGAAACGACAATATAAAAAAGATGGGAACGCCCTCAAAATGGGGTTCCCATCCCTGTTTTTGCACTATTCCAAGATTAAATTTATTTCTGCCAAAATTTTATCGGAGGCCTGTAAATTTTTATTTAAATAAATAGGAGTGAATTACAAAAATTCATCATTTTTATTTTTTTTATTGCCATAAATTTCATCCATGTTAGTGATCCATTTAGAAATTCATTGGAATTGAATAAGGTAAACGTGAAGATAGTTGCCTTTTCTAGTTAAGTTTGAACAGAGAATTATTTATTTGACTAGATTTACAACCACAAACGATGACCTTGAGATCCATTGTTTTTTTTTGGCTTAAATTATTCTTAGATGAAGACTACCCCTTCCAGCTATGAGAAAAATAAAAAGAGCTGTCATTCAATTCCTTGAGATTTTCAGCTTAACCCTAAGATCTAACTTTACAATCACAGAAAAGCTAGGCTTACTCATTGCCCAACTTCAATGCTATTTGGGTGTGAAGTTTAAATTGAAAAAACAGGTCATTGCTATCAACTTGATGGGATTCCGCATTAGCTCTTATGGATACTTCAATTTGCTCTATCAGATCCGTGAGATCTTCTTGTTAGGCGAATATGAAATTTCTACTATCAAATCCTCTCCCATTATCATTGATTGTGGAGCCAATATTGGTCTGAGTATTTTGTATTTCAAAAAAAAGTACCCTCAATGCACGATCATAGCATTCGAACCTAATCCGGGTGTTTTTGAGATCCTGAATTTGAACATTACGCAGAATCAATTGGAAGGGGTTCAACTATTCAATTATTGCCTGTCCGAAACAGAGGGAGAGATTGAGTTTTTTATAAACGGGGACGGTGGAACCATGGAAGGATCTGTACTTGCAAATAGAGGCGGAAGTCAACAGTTGAATGTCAAAGCCGTAAAACTATCCTCTTACCTTGATGAAAAAGTAGATTTAATAAAGATGGATATCGAGGGAGCGGAGTCATTGGTTATTGAGGACTTAGTCAGGAATGAAAAACTAGCTTGGTCACAACACTATCTGATTGAATACCATCACAATATTCCTTCTGAAAAATCCGCTTTAGGCCGTTTCATTCATGCGTTTGAGGAAAATGGATTTGGTATCAATGTCAGGGCAAACTTTAATAATCAGGGCGGATTTCAAGATGTATTTTTAAAAGTGTTCAAAACTAAAGAGCAAAGCTAAGCTATGAAACTGAGCATCTTGCTAGTATTATGTTAATTTTGAATTGACGGATAAAGTCTCTCAGTTTTACTCTTGAATCGGTGGTGGTAAACTGCCAGTTAATTTTGCTATTATTATTATTATTTCTGTCATTTTCCCAAGCTTTTACTTCTTTTGTTATTTCTTCTATTGTGGATATATGTCTGCTAAGACATTGGCTGCTTAATACATGTAATTCAATCTCTGCCATATTTAGCCAACTCCCGTGTCTT
Source organism: uncultured Limnohabitans sp. (assembly GCA_964574365.1). Lineage (GTDB taxonomy): Bacteria > Bacteroidota > Bacteroidia > Cytophagales > Cyclobacteriaceae > Algoriphagus. The sequence goes on along the minus strand of CAZNND010000072.1, from coordinate 20,427 downwards.
GGAGTAAAAACAAACTCAAATCTGTCCCAAATGCGTTTTGCTTCTTCCGGTTCAAAGGTTTCATATAATGAAGATGGGGAGTGTGTTTTGAAATTATCCATGACCAAAGTGATTTTTCCTGCATCTGAATAATCATCGGAGATTTTTTTTATGAATTTAGCCCAGTCCTGTTTCTTTTTAAACTGGGTAACCTGGATCATCCTTTTCCCTTTCAATGGCTCATTTGCTATAAATATGTTAACCATGCCATGCCGAACATTCTCGTAATCAATCTGTTCTACCCTACCCTTGGCCATTGGGACAGATGACTTCACCTCCGAGATAAGTTGTTTGGGAGATTCATCCATACAGACAAAAGGTCTTTTTTCGTCAAAAGGTATTTTGTACACATCCAACACCTGTTCCATGTTGGCCACAAATGAACTATTCTGATCTGGAGGAATTACCAATCCTTTGGTTTTCCAAGGCTTAAGTTCGTTTTTTTTAATGTCTCGCGTACCGCTACATGCGATATGCTGTCCACATACTTAAGCTCAAACATTTTATCGGCAAGAAGCCTAAGCGACCATTTTGCATAACCTGTAGGAGGTTCGCTACAGCATAACTGAATCAATTTTGACTCAACCTCACTATCAATTTTCCTCTCGTACACACGAGTACTGACTTTGCGTTCCAAAGTCTTTTCAAGCCCCCCTTCAATAAATCTCTTTTTTATCCGATCTATGGTGCGCATTCCAATTTTGAGAACCTTACTGATCTGTTCATTGCTCACTTTATCAGAAAATTCCCCTTCATCACAGTTGAGTAAAACATATGCAACGCGATATGTATGTGAACTATGGGAGCCTTTGTTGATAATACCCATGAGCTCCTCCACTTCTTCATGCATTAATTTAACAGTGTACCTGATCATAGTTTTTTTTCTTTAAAGGCAACACGTTTAAACGTCATATCATAATTAACTTAACACTAGTATCATTCAGCCAACTCAATTTTATCGATCAATGTCTTGATGGAATATTTCTACAAGAATATGACTTTGATTTAGAATTGGTAGTGGCAGACGATTGTTCAACGAATGGCACCGGAGAACGAATAAAATCCAGGCTAAAAAAGGAGAATATCAATGTGATTTTTTTGGAGAAAGAAAAAAATGTAGGGTTGGGGAAAAATTACCTTCGGGGAATTGAAGCGTGCAAGGGTCAGTATGTGGCATTTTTAGAAGGTGATGATTATTGAATGGATCCCTTACGACTACAAAAGCATGTTGATTTTATGGAAAGGCAACCAAAATGCCCCATGACATGTAATCCCTATTCAATATTTTATCAACAAAATAGTCAGCTGTCTATTCCTCACCAGAGTAAAAAGTCAGGAATCCAATTTTTCACATCAAAAAAACTAATACAATGCAATAGGCAATTTATCTGCCTGCGGATTTCGAAAAATAGCGCTTAAAAGCATACCAAAGGAATGGTTTCAACACAACATAACAGACTGGTTTATTGGAATTTATCTGGCACAATCAAGCTCTATCGTACAACTAAATGAAATCATGTCAGTCTATAGAGTAAATCTTAAAGGCCTTTAGTCAAAGTATTCCAGCGAAGAACAAAGCAGAAAAAAATGAGATTAACCCAATTTTATGATTTCTTGTTTGGTTATCGATTTTCGCATGACTTTTTAGCTTACCGACTGGCTTCAAATCTAATTGCACTGCGAGACGAACTGATCACAAAATCACCATCTCCACTAGAAAAATCAATTCCCAGCTTTATTCCTTCAGGGCTTTTGATAAGGCTTAGTTTAGGAATCTCTTTCTTGGTTCCAAAAAAAATGATTCCAAGAAATGAAGAAATTTATAACATATTTTAAAAAAGGAAGTGGAATTTCAAGAGATCCATTCCTCAAAAAAACAGCACTAAGCAACCACTCCGAATTGAAAAAAACGGTAGCCTGACTGAGATCATCGATAGGTTGATTGGGCTTTTTTTCGAGGAAGTCAACTAATTGGAAATTGATGTTCGTAATCCTAATGATAATTCCCTAAAGCTATCCGCTAATCTAAAATTTAGCATTGACCCCGGAATAGAAGTCCAAAAAAACCAGGCAGATGTCTCCTACACGAGTGATGTTTTTTTCAAAAATATAAAAAAAGAAAACTAAAAGGGTTGCCTAAAACATTGGATGTCATATGCATCGATGGACTACATACAACAGAACAAACTGACCGAGCCATTGCCAACTCACTTGAAAGTCTAGCTGAGGATGGATTTATTGTAGTTCATCATTGCAATCCCCCTACCCAATGGCATGCTAGGGAAGAATTCCACTTTGGAAGATCACCCGCCGCCAATTGTTAGCATAGAAGGCCTTGGAAAGAATTTGTGAAGTGGAGAAAGGATAAACAAGTCTATTACTGTTGCGTGGATACCTACAAGGAAAAAGGAATTATTTCCAAAACTTTTCCATTGGGAAAATCGACTTCCATAACCAATGAATTATACCAGGTCTTTGAACCTAGCGTAGAAGGGAATTTCTTAATCTTTTTAGTTGGAAACAATTCTTACAATTAATCAATACCTAAAAATGCACCAAAGCTCAATGCTACGAATGGAGTGGTTTCTCCAAACCTTTGTTTCTGGGAAAAAGGAAAAACTCAAAGTCTTGGATGTGGGCAGCTATCACGTCAATGGTAGTTATGAGAGACTCTTTCCTGAAAGCAGTTTTGAATACACAGGGATTGACATGGAAATGGGGCCAAACGTAAATTTGGTTGTAATAACACCATACCATTGGCCGGAAATTGCCTCTGATTCATTTGACCTTGTAATTTCAGGACAAGCCTTTGAGCACAAGGATTTTTTTTGGTTAACCATGGAAGAGATCGCAAGGGTCCTGAGACCGGGAGGCAAAGTTTGCATCATTCCACCCAATGGTTTTGAAGAGCACTGCTATCCTGTAGATTGCTATCAGTTTTTTTCTGAAAACGTGATTGCCATGGCTAGGTATGTGCAATTGGATGTGCTGCATGCATCAACCAACGCCTCGCCAGCTGGCTTGGAGAAAACCTGGTGCATCGAAAACGAAGCCGATTCTATTTTGGTAGCCCAAAAAAATTACACCGGTAAGGCAAGATTAATGGCTAGAAAAAATTACACTTGCACTCCTGCGGCGAAACATGAATTTCTTGGAAATTTGATATCCTATCAGAAATCAAAAGACAACCTGATCCAAAAGCTTTTGATGAAACTCTATCGAAAGGCCAAACACCTAGGATAAAGCCATTTATTCACTAACTTCCTACGAACATGCATGATCTAGAGCAATATTTCAAAAACAACAACAAAAGACTAATCCATAATTGGAGCCATTATTTTGAAATCTACGAAAGGTACTTTAGCCGATACCGTGGCAAAGAGGTTATTGTCCTGGAAATCGGAGTTTTTCAGGGAGGCAGTCTTCAAATGTGGGAAGATTACTTCAGAGCCAAGCTAAAATCTTTGGTATTGATATTAATCCCCAATGCAAAGCACTGGAAGAAGAAAACATCCAAATTTTTATCGGTTCACAGGAAGATCCTAACTTTTTAAACGAAGTCAAGTCAAAAATCCCACCAATCGACATCATCATCGATGATGGAGGACATACCATGAACCAACAAATTATCAGTTTTGCGGTATTGTTCTCACATGTGAAAGCTGATGGAATTTATCTTTGCGAAGATGTAATGACTTCCTATTGGTTAACCTATGGGGGAGGACACAAGCGAAGTGGGACATTCATCGAATACACTAAAAACCTGATTGATCAGCTTTATGCTTTCAATTCCCAGCAAAGAAGTTTGATTGTCAGCGATTTCACCACAACAGCTAATTCGATCCACTACTATGATGGCATAGTTGTCGTCGAAAAATCAAAAAGAGCAACCCCGCCAAGCCACTACAAGACAGGAAAAGTTTCATTTGAACCTCAAAAACCAAAAAAAAGACACTTTCTTCACCGGCTAAAATCTGTGCTTTAATACCGCTCACTACTATACCTCAACAGTCTCCTTCAGTTTCTGAGAATTAAAGGATTTATTTGGAGATGAAGTATAAATTTAAAAGCTTAATATTCCTAAACTACTTAAATTAAGTAATTCAATCGACTCAATAAGAAAAAGCGGCGAAACTTCCCCTCCGTAAAACATGGTGAAGAAGATCTCGGAAGTTTTATTAAAATCACCTATTTGGATTAGTATTTTGGCAATCAAAGACATCAGCTTTAAAAAAATGGAAATTGAAATCTTCACCCTCTGCGATTACGCCGCTGAAGGTCAACCGGGAAAATTGACCATTGTGGGAACCTTTGACACACTGTACTGCCACCAAAGTCCCGTCATCCATCCCAACTGTTCTATTGCCTTACGAATTCGAATGGGCGAAAAGGAAGCAGGGCAGCATCATCTGGAAATCAAGTTCCAAAGCCCCAGCAGAAAGGAACTCACAAAAATCCAAGGCCAGTTAAATGTAAACCCAAACCCCTCGACCAAGTATTCCACCACGAATATGGTGGTCAACTTTCCGAATCTCGAATTAAAGGAATTGGGAAAATACACCTTTGAACTTTGGTTGAATGCGGAATTTCAAAGCGGGCTAAGCATGCATGTGTTGAAAATTGACCCAGCCCAAACAAAGAAGTAGGCCAATAATTCTTGAGGAATTCAAATTTTTCCTTGCACTTTGGATCCTAAACAACCCAAACTTGACATCTATCTACTGCATTGGATTTTTGATATAACAGAGTAGAATATAAATCCAAACTCCCTGATTTTGAAAACCGTGCGTTAAAAATTATCCTTATGACTTTTCATCATTTGGAAATTAAATATCGAGTGTTGATCAAATTCGACGTCTCATCAACTTTTACGGAATAGCGACATGAACCTTCAAATTCAATCATCTGCAACCTATAATCCATACTAATTTTTTTCATAAAATCTTTTTCGAAGTATTTTTTAAACTAAAAAAACCTTATTAAGTGGTTCCCGTGTGAAAACTTAGTTATTCTTAAAAAATCTTTTAACCTCTAAACTTTTCTTACGAATGAATTACATTACCGCACATTACCGCAATTACTAATTCTACTCGTAATTGTGCTCTTTTTTTATTCCTGTCAGGAAATAGATCATTCCCCTGACAGCCTAGACAATCCAAATTCCGAAACGAAGGTTGTCCCGCCCACTCTGGACCCCTCGGGAAGAGTCAGCTTTGCTAACCTTAATAGCTTTTCGGATTTCTTGGAAAAAAACATAGACAAGCCAATAGAGGAGTTAAGTCTCTTTGATGCCGAATTTGTCTCGCTTCGGGAAAGTAACCTCGCCCTAGCAGCATCCAATCCGGATATGCTTCGGGTATTGGAAGACGATGTGGAAGAAGACTCGATCATCGTGGATGAGTTTACGGCCTCATTGGTCAACGAGAAGCGTGAACTGATGATCGATGGGAAGGTTGTCCGCTACACAGCCTTTGGCACATGGGTGTACCACGATGACTTTACAGCAAGAGTAGAGGAGCTTCTCTCCACTATGACCAACGCTCAAATGGAAGAGATATACGCCACACATGATTTTGCCGAAGATCCTTTCTATGAATTGGAACCGGGGATATTTCTTTTTGGAACCACCGAGCAAGCAGAAGCCGAAATGGAACTCAAAACGGTGGATTATTCCAATGCGGCTTTAGCACCATGGGGGCCTAATCCATTCAACTTTCCTTATTGTAATAGGACTACCAATCGAAGACCCCCATATACTCATCCTGATAATACATGGAGAGGATCAGTTGAAATCACCAGTCAATGGGTATTTGAAAATAATCGAAGATTTAGAGCCAAAGCTTGGTCGACAAATTATGTCACCCATGCCACGAGTGGGTTTCACACGAAACTGCAAGTAAGGAGGCTTGGTATTTGGTGGGCATCTGAAGCGGATCAAATTTCTGTTGCAGTTAGAGGTAATGTGTACTTCCCTTACCTTCTTTCTGATAACAATTTGAATGGATTGTATATTCCGATTAAGCTTGATCCTTGGCTCTATAATAATGGTGTAGAAAATTTACCAAATCAAAATAAAGCCAGTGTGAACTTTGGCTTGATCACCGCACAGGTAGGTTTGACAAACAATTTAAACACATTTATAAGTTCTGGCCTGCTATGCGATCCTAGTAAAGACTTTGGACAAAACTCGGGCAATTTTATTAATGGAAACTCAAAATACTGCAAACCCAAATGGAAGGCTGCAAAAAATGTAAAGATCAAGGAAAGTGAATCTTGTCATTATGTTAAAAAGGGTTCTTTCGAGGGTGAGATGCAAATCAAAATGAAATTCAATGACTAGGCTTCTGTTATTTGTTTCAGCATGTTGCTTGATGCAGACCACTTCCCTCGCACAGGGGAAGTGGTCTATGGGATTCACTATGGCTAGCCGATCGGAATGGAGACAGTATGAGGAATCTTATCAATATTTATTCAAGGGTGGAGGCCCTGTATTTTCCTTTGGTGGTAGTCTAGCCTATCACCACAATGAGCGATGGAGATGGGAAACAGGTCTTTTCAGTACCCCTTATTCCAGAACTGTGGGAGTCTTTTATAACGAACCTGGCTATAGGAGATTATTAAACCGACCGGTCATGTATGGAAGTAATACGAACAGTCTTGAAATCCCATTAAAAGCTATTTATAGCACTCCATTAAGGTTTAAAAACATTCAATTTAATATCATAGGAGGAATCAATACATATTTACTAGCAAGTAGCTACAATGTTTGGGGTTTTACAGGATTGGCTGCGATTCCAGTTTCTCCTTCACCTCCCACTAACCTTTCCGTGGCATACAATACCCGAAATCTTACCAAAGTAAATTTCAGCCTGGAGGCCGGTGGTGAAGCATTTTGGAAACTAAGTGAACGGTTTCATTTCATTTACAGACTATCAGGGAGAATAGGCTTTATTGACATGGTAGAAATGAAAGGGGATTACAGAACAGGTGAAAACTTAACCCTGAATCCCGATAGAATCTACCCTTTTCGGGTAGTGTCTAGGGGTTCTGCTTTGCATCATACATTTAGCCTGCGATTTGTTATGGGAAAGAAAAAATGGAAAGAAAACTGGTGGGAAGATGAAGACTAAACTACTACTGCTATTCATAGCTATCAGCTATGGCTCACTAGCCACAGCTCAAGAGGGAAAAAGTGAAAAAGCGAGCTTGGAAAGCAAGCAGAAAACCAACCCCCTGCATGGGAATGGATTCAACTATATCAGCTTTGGAGCGGAAATAGGCCCCACGCTTAACGGTCAAAATACGCTTGTACACTTAGCCCTACCGGTAAAAGCTTACCTCGGCAGAAAAAAGAAAGGCAGGTTTATGATTCGCACCGGAATCCATTACTTTCAACCCACCTCTCCAAGCAGGTTTGTGGATGTGGAAAGATCCTACCTAACAATCATCCCTTTAGCTATAGGATACCGAAAAAATAGTCAAAACTGGTACATCGAAGGTTCATTGGGAGCAGCAGTAAACACAAGTACTACCGTATTCAAAGATAGATCAATTGACAATTGGACCGTTACCTATCGGGAAATCAACTATGGACTCGAACTGGGAAGGCAGATTGGAGATTGGGATGTCGGATTGGCAGCTTACAATACCGGACCGATTCCATTCAATGTCGTTTACATGGGAATTAAAACCAGTTATCGAATCAAATGGTAATGGGTTGGGGAGTGGATAGTTTTGAAAGGCTTAAAGCTGAAGTCTGAAAGCTGAAATATCCAATGAAATCTGAGAAAATTGGGACTACCTAATCACCTCAAAAAAATGAAAACCCGATCCTCTCAGATCAGGTTTTCAGATTTTATATTTTATACTTCATCCTTTACCTTCTCCCCATCCCCGGAGGCATCATCCGACCCATCGCCTGCTTCGCCCCTCCCATTTTATTCATCTGCTTCATCAGTTTGCGCATGTCGTCAAACTGCTTCATTAGATTGTTGACCTCGGTGATGGATCTACCAGATCCGTCAGCAATCCGCTTTCTTCGGCGACCGTCGATGATATCTGGATTCTGACGCTCTTTTGGAGTCATGCTTCGAATGATCGCCTCAATAGGCTTGAAGGAATCATCGTCAATATCCAAACCTTTCATTGCCTTGCCCATCCCAGGTATCATTCCGATCAGGTCTTTGATGTTACCCATCTTTTTTACTTGCTCCAGTTGAGAAATGAAATCATCAAAGTTGAAGCTGTTTTGGCGGATTTTTGCGTTGATTCTTTTTGCTTCCTCTTCGTCAAAAGATTGTTGCGCCCGCTCCACGAGAGAGATCACGTCACCCATGCCTAGGATTCGCTGCGCCATACGATCCGGATGGAAGACATCTAGGTTTTCCATCTTTTCACCCGTTGAAATGAATTTGATCGGCTTGTTGACGACGTGGCGGATCGAAATCGCGGCACCACCACGAGTGTCACCGTCCAATTTGGTCAAGACCACCCCATCGAAATTCAGACGCTCATCAAAAGTCTTGGCCGTGTTTACCGCATCCTGACCCGTCATGGAATCCACCACAAACAGCGTTTCAGAAGGATTGAGTGCTTTCTTCAGCTGCTCGATCTCCTGCATCATCTGCTCATCCACGGCCAATCGACCCGCCGTATCGACGATCACGGTCTTTTTCCCGGTTTTTTTCGCATAAGCAATCGCATTGTTGGCAATCTGAAGGGCATTTTTATTTTCCGGTTCGGCATAGACCTCCACACCGATCTGTTCTCCCAACACTTTTAACTGGTCAATCGCAGCAGGTCGATAAATATCACAGGCCACAAGTAACACTTGCCTTCCCTGTCTTTTCAAATAACTTCCTAGTTTTCCGGTAAAGGTCGTTTTACCAGAACCCTGCAAACCGGAAATCAACACCACAGCTGGATCGCCACTGAGTTTGATGTCCGTTTTGGAGCCTCCCATCAATTTGGTGAGCTCTTCCTGAGTGATTTTTACCAAGAGTTGGCCGGGAGAAACAGAAATCAAGACATCTCGGCCCATGGCCTCGTCCTTGATCTTGTCGGTGACTTCCTTGGCTACTTTATAGTTGACGTCGGCATCGATCAGAGCCCTTCGGATCTCCTTTACGGTGGATGCGATGTTGATTTCGGTGATTTTCCCGGTTCCCTTCAGGGTTTTGAAGGCCCGGTCAAGCTTCAAACTTAAATTATCAAACATGATGCTTTTCTGCTAAGTGACGCAAAAGTAATGATTTTGAGCGTTTGGGAAGGAAAATCTCTTGGAAAATACAAGGACACTTGCAAAGGAAGTACAAAGAGATAGTAAGAATTATCAATCTGTGCTTATCTGTGATTTTTATCTTTGGAAAACTTGCCTGAGGGCAGTCAGATCTGTGGGAAAAAAGATTCAGAATTTCAACCTATTTCCTGTTCCAATCAAATCCTCTCGCTCTTTCCCGTGAAATCCCTACTTTGCAGACTCATTGTATTCACAGCCTGCATGAAACTCCAATTTCAGAAAGACATCCTTCCCCATCTCATCGGGGTTCTTCTATTCTATCTCATCGTTGTCCTCTATTTCTCCCCGATGGTTTTCGAAGGGAAAATTATCTTCCAAAGCGACATCCTTCAGTGGGAAGGCTCTTCCAAAGAAGTTTTGGACCACCGGGCTGCCACTGGCGAGCAAGCACTCTGGACCAACCGCATGTTTGGCGGAATGCCGACCTACTTTATCTCCCTGGAATTTGCGGGAGACATCACAAACCAACTGATTTCCGTTCTGACCATCGGACTTCCTCACCCGATCAATGGCCTGTTTTTCGGAATGCTAGGGATGTACCTATTGCTTTTAAGCTTCGGTGTCCGACCCATTTTTTCGATCGCCGGCGCCATCGCTTTTTCCTTCAACACCTATAACCTCCTCTCTCTTGAAGCAGGCCACAATGCAAAAATCTGGGCCGTATGCCTGATTCCTTTGATTTTAACAGGGATTCATCTGGCTTTTGAACGAAAAAGAATCCTTGGAGCCGCACTTTTGGCACTCGGGCTTTTGCTCCAGCTGAAATTCAACCACCTCCAAATCACCTATTACACCCTGATCATCTCAGTGATCTATGTGGGAATTCGGTTTGTGTTTGACTGGAAAAAAGAAGGGATCGCCGGACTTTCAAAAACCATTGGATTCCTAGCAATCGGAGCCTTTTTGGCTGTAGGCGGAAACCTGGGCAGGCTGGCCACTGCACTCGAATACAGCCCCTACTCCACGCGTGGAAAAGCAACCTTGGAAACTGCTTCTTCCGGACTGGATAAAGACTATGCCTTCGGCTGGTCAAATGGAATCCTGGAAACACTCACATTAATCGTTCCCGATTTTTACGGAGGAGGAAGTAACACCCCACTTCCCAAAGAATCCGCTTCAGAAAAAGCACTAAGAGGTCAAGGAATAGAACCATCCCAAATCAATGGATTTCTTAAAGGTGCACCCACCTATTGGGGAGATCAGCCTTTCACCGGAGGTCCGATTTATGGTAGCGTCATCCTCGTGTTTTTGGCGATTTTGGGGATTTGGGCTGCGCCAAAAGAGAGCCTGATTACCTTTGGTTCCATCATCGTTCTGTCGCTGATGCTGAGCTGGGGAAAAAATCTTGCCTGGTTCAACTACCTGTTGTTTGACATTCTGCCCGGCTACAACAAGTTCAGGGCCGTATCCATGGCACTGGGAATGACACTTTTTGCGGTTCCAGTACTTGGAATGATCGCTTTAGAACGCATTACACAAACAAAAGAGTTGAAGCCTTTGCTAATTTCAGGAGGAATTGTTGCCGGATTGACGCTGATCTTGGCTGTAGCTGCCGGAGCCTTCTTCCGATTTGAAGGTTCTGCTGATGCTAATTTTCCGGATTGGTTGGTGTCTGCGATAAAAACCGATCGTAAAGACATGCTGTCCAGCTCGGCTTGGAAAAGTTTTTCATTCGTTGGTTTATCCATGGGCTTGATTTACTTTTACCTAAAAGGCAAACTCTCGGACCTAATTCTCGGTGCAGGTCTCATTACCTTGATTACGTTGGATGTGTGGACGATCAACCGGCGGTACCTGAATAACGAGTCTTTCCAGGCAAATCCATCCCGTCAATTTTTCGCAGAAACACCCGCTGAAAAATCCATCGCTGCCGACAAGGGGTATTTCCGGGTACTTCCTCTGACCGAAGGCATTACCCAGGGTGCCCGAACCAGCTACCGGTTCAATAGTTTGGGTGGTTACCACGGCGCCAAACTTCGTCGCTATCAGGATTTGGTGGATAACCGGCTTCAGTTTGAATTGCAGGAATTTGTGAAAAAAGCCCAGGAAGGCACATTCGATTGGGAATCAATTGGCACGATCAACATGCTCAATACCAAATACCTGATTGCCGGGAATGAAGCAAATGGGGTTTTTGAAAATCCCGAAGCCAACGGGCCAGCTTGGGTACCTTCAGAAATTAGCTCCGTTTCTTCCAACCAGGACGAAATGGATGAATTAGCTAAGATCAACACAAAAACCCAAGCAACGCTCAACACGAAGGAATTTGGAACGGTGCAGGCTGGTTCAGGCCAAATCAACTTGGTCAGCAACACCTCCGATATGCTAAATTATCAGGCTGAAATGAGCAAGGGTGGTTTGGCTGTATTTTCTGAAATCTACTATCCTGAAGGTTGGACAGCAACAATCGACGGCAAGGAAGCTAAAATCCTTAGGGTCAATTACCTCCTGAGAGGGTTGGAAATTCCTCAGGGTTCCCATGAAATTGTCTTTACCTTTGCGCCATCAAGCTTTTACTCCACCAAAACACCGACGGTCATTTTCCAGTACCTGATTGCTTTGGCTTTGGTTGGAGGGATATTCATCACTTACAAGAAAACCGATGCAGCAGCCTGAAAGTAAAGAAAACGTAGTCAGCTTCTATGATCAATTTGCTGAAAAGCAGGCAAAAACTGGGATAAACTCCCGGCATCTGAGCATTTTGGACAAGGTAAAACTAGCCGGCTTAAACTCCAATCACAGGATTTTAGAGGTGGGATGCGGTATTGGCACGGTTTCATATCTTCTGGCTACCCAAGTTACCCAAGGGAAAGTCCTTGCTGTGGACATTTCACCCGAAAGTATTGAAAAGGCAAAAATACTTTGGAAAGGTCAGCAGAACCTGAGTTTTGAGGTTTCGGACATGTCTGATTTTGACAAAAAGGGAGAAAAATTCGACTTTTTCATTTTTCCAGATGTTCTTGAGCATATCCCAGTAGATCAGCATTTTCGCCTTTTCCAGAATATTCAAAAGCATGGACATCCCAACTCCGTTGTTTTCATCCACATCCCTGCACCTCGATACTTGCAGTGGATGATCGAAAATGAACCTGAAAAACTACAGGTGATTGATCAGCCTTTGGATACAGGAGATTTGGTCAAAACACTAACGGCCAATGGTTTTTATCTGGAAAAAATGGAAACGTACGGGCTCTTTTTCGAAGAAAAGGACTACCAATATTTTGTCTTCCGATCCGTAAAACCTGTGACAAGTTCTACTCCTTTAAGCAAATGGGCCGTGCTCAAAGAACGACTTCGAATCCGCCTGAAATATAGCCTTACCAAGTAAATCAACAACCCCATGAAAATCAGCAGCAGTACTGTGGTAGGCTTGACCTACGAACTCAAGGTCAGTAAAGAAGAGGACGGCATCGAATCTGCGCCGTTCAGTGTAGAAATCCGCGACCAGGAAGATCCCTTTTATTTTCTTTTTGGCATGAGTGGTTTGCCTGAAAAATTTGAGGAATTGCTTGAAGGGAAAAATGAGGGGGAGGATTTTTCCTTCATTTTGACCACAGGAGAGGCCTACGGCGAAGCGGATGATGAGCTGATCATTACCTTACCTAAGGCGCAGTTTTCCGGTGACCGTGGATTTTCCCCGGAAATGCTCGAAGAGGGAAATTTTCTTCCCCTGATGGATGAAAATGGGTACAGCATGCAGGCCAAAATCCTGAAAGATCTGGGAGACCAACTTCTTCTGGATTTCAACCATCCTTTGGTCGGATTTGATTTGCATTTTGAAGGCAATATTCTTGAGGTTCGGGAGGCAACGCAACAAGAGCTTGATCATGGGCATGTTCATGGGGAGCATGGTGCACACGATTGATTAGTATGCCTTTTCCTAGAATTTGCGCCCCCGTGAGTGTCCCCACTCACGGAAGTCGAATACGTTGAGAAACAAGGGAAATATTTTTTTCTGAGATCCAATCTGCACCGCCGTGAGTGTCCCCACTCACAGCATTGGGATTAGTTATAAAAAAAAGTGAATGCATTTTGTCAATCATGTATCCTTTTTCTATTCGAACCAACCCATCGAAAAGCAGGCTCAATTGGGAACATCCACTTTTCTCTTGACCAATTTCTATAAATATTTAGCCCATTCTGTGTCAGTTTTGTATCCTGCACCGCCGTGAGTGTCCCCACTCACGGCAAAGGAATTAGTTTTTAAAAAATGGGAATCCATTTTGTCAATCATGAATTATTTTTCCATTCGACCCTACCTAATCGGAAGGCAGGCCCATTTGGGGTCGTTCCCTTTTAGTCCTGAGGTATTTCTATGAACAGTAGACCCATTCTGTGTCAGTTTTGTATCCTGCGCCCCCGTGAGTGTCCCCACTCACGGCTTGGAATTCGCTGTGAAACAAATGAAAAATTTTTTTCTGAAATGAAATCCAGATGAGCCAAATGAAAATCACTAGCCGAAAAAATGACCGTGCATCATTTCGTTTTTCTGTGCCGCCGTGAGTGTCCCCACTCACGGAAGTCGAATACGTTGAGAAACAAGGGAAATATTTTTTTCCTAAGATGTAATCTGCGCCCTCATGAGTATCCCCACTCACTACATTGGAATAAGGTGTGAAATTAAGAGAGTATTTCTCCCCGAGACAAAATCCATTTTTGCGCCCCCGTGAGTGTCCCCACTCACGGCTTGGAATTCGTTGTGAAACAAATGGAATTTTTTTTTCTGAAATAAAATCCAGATGAGCCAAATGAAAATCACTAACCGAAAAAATGACCGTGCATCATTTCGTTTTTCTGTGTAACTCTGCAAAAAAAAAAATCCCTTCCATGAAACGATTGCTTTTAGGCTCCGTGCTTGCCCTGCTTTCCTGTTCTCTTCTGGCACAGCAGCCTGACCGAAACAAATTGGAGACATTGACCGAAAAACATTGGCAATCGGGAATTCGTTTGCTGAACGAAATCGTAGCTATGCCCAATGATGCCGTATTTCCAGAGCAGATTGAAGTGAATATACAGTGGTGCGAAAAGCAATTTACTTCCCGCAACTGGACAGCAGAGCGGTTGGAAACAGGAGGGATTCCCCTCTTGTTGGTTGAAAAAAAACAACCCAAAGCGAAGAAAACCGCCCTTTTTTACTTCCACATGGACGGACAGGCTGTGGATATCAGCAAATGGGACCAAGCCAACGCCTATGTTCCCGTACTAAAAGCACAGACTACAGCAGGAACTTGGGAAGTATTGCCTATGGAAAAGCTTAAAAGTGAATACAATCCAGATTGGCGAATTTTTGGGAGATCAACTTCCGATGACAAAGGTCCACTAGCCATGTTTATCACCGCTTGGGATGCCCTGACTGAAGCGGGAATTTCTCCGGATTATTCAGTAAAAATCATTCTGGACTTTGAAGAAGAACAGGGTTCGCCTCGACTCCCTGCGGCAATAATCCAATACAAGGAAAAACTCGCTGCCGATCTGATGCTAATCATGGACGGGCCAAGACATACCTCAAACCTCCCGACCTTAAGCTATGGAGCTAGGGGAATTTCAGAGCTTTTTCTCACCACCTACGGTCCAAAACTTCCCCAGCATAGTGGTCATTATGGCAATTATGCACCCAATCCGGCTTTGCTTTTGAGCCAGTTGCTGGCTTCCATGAAAGATGAAAACGGACGAGTCGTCATTCCGGGATTCTATGACGGCATCACCTTCACGGAGGCAGAACAGAAAATCTTTGCTGCAGTCCCAGACAATGAACCGGCCGTCAAGAAACGATTAGGACTGGGCCGAACAGATCAGGTAGGAAAAAGCTACCAAGAAAGCATCAATTATCCTTCGCTGAATATCAAAGGTATGTCCGCAGGGTACACCGGTGCACAAGCCACAACCATCATTCCAGCCACAGCTATAGCCGAATTAGATATGAGACTGGTTCCGGAGTCGGATCCAAACAGGCTTTTTGGATTGATCAAAGAGCATATCCGAAAACAGGGTTTCTACATCACTGAAAAGGATCCTAGCGACGAAGAACGAATGAACTATCCAAAAATCGTGAAGGTAAATACGTCCATTTCGTATCAGGCATTCCGAACCCCAATGGATTCTCCCACCGGCGCATGGTTGAGAAAAGCAATGAATCGGGCTTTTGGACAAGATCCGGTACAGATCCGGATTTCTGGAGGATCTATTCCGATTTCACCCTTTGTGGATGCTTTGGGAATTCCTGCGGTAACCATCCCTACCGTCAATGCCGACAATAATCAGCATAGCCCAAATGAAAACCTTCGATTGGGCAATTATAGGGAAGGAATCATGACCATAATGAGTGTACTGAGCGAGAAAATGTACTGATATTGGCCTACAAAACAGATCGGCAAAATTAATTTCCAGAAAAAAAAGAAAGGGCGAGATTGATTCTCCCCCTTTTCTTTTTTAGTAAAATTTTAACCGATCATACTCTCGTCAACTTGATCGGATAAGTCTTACCTGCATTCCACTGACACACATAAATATTTTCGTCTTGGTCAATACATACGTCATGGCAGTGTTTGAATACTTGCTCCTTCTGAACCATAAGTTGCAAAACACCATCCCGATACTCGGGCGCAGTGCCTCCCGGATTGGAAACTACCTTGTTGGTTTTGTCTAAAATAGTCACAAAACCCGAGTTGTTGGTTTGTTCCAAATACTTCAAACGTGACCAACAAACACCAGCGTAGAGATTTTCGCCGTGGATGACTGGTCTGCAAACGAATGCTCCTGGAAGGAAAATGGTTTCCAGATATTTCCCGTCCATGGTAAAACGTTTGAAGGAATTATGGCCTCTGGAAGTACACATTAGGGTAGGTTCCTTGCCTCCCCGCTGATCAACGGCAATACCATGACCTGTGCTGAATTGGTCATCCCCCTGACCGGCACCACCGAATTTCCGGATGAATTTTCCATTTTTGTCATACTGTAGAAAAAACTGTGAACCGTACCCATCAGCGATATAGAGGTCTCCATTCGGAGCCACCGTTGTTTCCGTAGGCACCCACTTCAATTTATCTGTGTAGATCCCTTCGGATATCGGAGATTTGATTTCGGCCACAAGTTTACCCTCGAGTGTGGTTTTAATTACTCTTCCTCCATTGTCCACTATCCAGAGATATTCTGCGTCTCCTTCGTCCACAATCGAAAGACCGTGCGCACGGTCCAATCCAAGCGTCCAGGTGCTCAACAGCTTTCCTCCCTGATCATAAATAATGACGTTGTTCTTAGCCTCATCGGTCAGCATAATCATCCTGCCTTTTCGATCCATGACCATTTCATGGCAGTTGATGACAGGAACCTTGGTAGGATCCAAATTACCCCATTTAGGGTCTATTTTGTAGCGAAAGTCGCCATGGCCGAGGATCTGATCCTGGGCAGCAAACAAAGAAAGGTCTGGTTTTAGACTCATAGCTAATCCTAATACGGATGTGTTTTGAATAAATTTTCTTCTTGAATTCATGAAATTAGTGCTAGGTTGTTGAAGGTAAGGATTTTCCTTAAATCAGCTTTCCTGTACCAAAAAAAATAACTAGCTTGGTCCTAACCCAAAATTCCAGCAAACGATGAAAAATAAATTCACTTTACTTATCCTAATCCTTACTTTCTCCCTGCAGGGAAAAGCACAGGAGATTGCACTGCAGCTGTACTCTTTGCGAAACGAAATGAAAGTTGACCCGGTCAAGTACCACAAAGCCATCCCAGAATGGGGCATTTCCGCACTTGAAGGAGGAGGGACCTATGGGATGTCCGATTCCGAATACCAAAAACTACTCGCAGACCACAAACTTCGTGTCGTAGGTGTAGGTGCCGATTTCAACAAACTCAAGACAGATTTGGCCTCCATAATTTCTGAGGCTAAGAAATACAATGCCAAGTTCGCTACCTGCTATTGGATACCTCATGCAGAAGGACCAATTAGTCTCGAAGAAATGAAAGCTGCCACCGCTCTTTTCAATCAGGCAGGTGAGCAAATGGCTAAAGAAGGAATTACCCTCACCTATCACCCGCATGGGTACGAATTTGCAGCATCAACCTCGGGGACACCCATGGATTACATGTTGGAAAATGCCAAACATTTCAAGTTCAACATGGATGTGTATTGGGTGAAAATGGGAGGAGGTGATCCACTGGCCATTATGAAAAAATATCCAGGCAAATTCCCGCAGCTTCACCTGAAAGACCGAAAGAAAGGCACGCCAGGCTCTCCGGATGGCAGAGGGGATGTAGAAACCAATGTTGTCCTTGGCACGGGGGACATTGATATCGCAGGCTTGATCAAGGAAGCCAAAAAGCAAAAAACTCAATATCTTGTGATTGAGGATGAAAGCAGCCGATCAGTAGAACAGATTCCTCAGAGTGTGGCATTCATAAAAAGTAATTTAAAATAATTACCAAAAAAGCCCATCGAAATCGAGGGGCTTTTATTTTTTTTGTAGCGAATTTTATGTTCACTTCGTCAGGTTGAAGAATAAATTCCAAAAAGCTAAACCCGTGTGATTAATGAAAACAATAAATCTAATTACCGCATTCTTACTCCTTTTTAGTGGTTTGTTGATTTCCTGCGAAGATATCGTCACGACAACCTACACCTACCGTACCATGATGCCTGTTTATCTGGAGATGAACGATGTAAGGGCAAGGACAATTTCTGTAAGCCCCGCCCAACCTTTGGATAATCCAGGAAAAATCTACATATACGAAGATTATCTTCTAGTAAACGAACCTTCCAAAGGCATTCATATTTTGGACAACTCCAATCCTGCAAACCCAATAAACCTGAGCTTTATCCCAATTGAGGGCAACGTGGACTTGGCAATTAACAGCGATATTCTCTACGCCGATAATTATGTGGATTTATTGGCCTTTGACATCAGTAAAATAAGCCAAATCAAGCTAGTCAATCGGGTAAAAGACGTATTTACCCATATGTATAGACACGATACTGGAAAGATCATCACCTTCAAAGATACCGTAATCACCACTGAAGGGCCAAGATGGGAAGTGGGTTGGATCAAAAGATCTGACATCAGCTTCACCGCCAATATGGCGGCAGCCTCTCAAAGCTACGGTACCGGTGGTTCTATGGCTAGATTCACCTTAATGGACGGCCACTTATACGCCGTGGACGAATCCACCTTGAGAGTCTTTGACGTAAAAAGCCCCGCCGAACCTAAATTCATCAAGCCCATTGATCTAGGTTGGGGTATTGAAACCATTTTCCCTTTTCAAAAGAAACTGTTTATCGGATCTAACAGAGGTATGCATATTTACGATGCCTCCACACCTCATTCTCCGACCCGAATGGCTGTTTATGAACACGTCCTAGCTTGCGACCCTGTAGTGGTCAACGAAGAACATGCCTTTGTAACGCTGCGAAGCGGCAACTTTTGTGTGAACAACATCAATGAACTCCAGGTGATTGATATCACCAACCCCTATAAACCGACACTTAAAAAGACTTACCCCATGCTTAACCCCCATGGCTTGGGACTGGCAGGAGAATACCTCTATGTGGCGGAAGGGAAACACGGACTGAAAAGCTTCAAGGTTGATGATGTGATGGCAATAGATAAAAACCAGCTGGAATTTTTGCAATCCATGAAATCAGTTGACCTTATTCCAGGACCTAAATCCTTGATCGTCATCGGTCCGGACGGCGTTTGTCAATACGATTACAGTACCCCTTCTAAACTAAAAAAATTAAGTTGTATACAAGTCTCCAACCCTGTGATTATCAGCTGAGACGATGATGAAGAAAACTGGCTACCTGATTCTTTTTCTTTTCTTCTCTACTGTCTCGGTTTTGGCACAAAATAACGCCTACTTCAGCCAAACTGAAGTGGGTTTTCTTTGGGGCAAGGGACAAAAAGACTGGGAAGGAAAGTACATGAGTCGAACCAACTTGAGCATGTCCACTTTTCATGGAGCCAAAATCAATCGACATCAAGTTGTTGGATTTTCGATCGGCTTTGAGGAATATGAGGAAATTAAACTTCTTCCCATTGCGCTAGGATGGAGAGGCTTTCTGGGCAAAGAAAACCGACCCAATCTTTTTGCGGGATTGGACATCGGAGGAGGAGCTGCCTTATTAGAGAAAAAAGAAATTACCGAATGGTATAAATTTTGGTATGAAGGGGGAATGATGGTTCATCCCTCCATCGGAGTCAAACTCCCCGCAAAAAAGGGGAGTTGGGCCCTTTCAGGCAGTTTGGGATACAAAAGACAGGAGGTTTCCTACTTACAAGGCTATTTTGACGGCGGTGCACGTCCCTTTTTGGGGTCAAATCAAAACTCCCAATTACCAAATGGATTTTCCTCAATTAACGAGACCAATTACCTTTTTCATAGCTTGGTATTCCGGATGGGGGTAATGTTTTAATACCCGCTGTTTCTTGATCTCCCTTATTTTTTGGAAGGCAATTCTTCGTTAGTGAGGCTATTTTATTTTGGTGATTTCAACTAATATCACTAAGACTTTTTTAATTAATTTGATCCTTTCATTGCTTATGAAAAAATTAATCCTGCTATAGCAATGCATTTTTATGATTAAACCCCTATATTCCTTATGCTAAATGAATTTTGATGTTTTATTAAAAGCTAAATTTTTCCTGTATCGGGTTATGCTTTTTTAAAATACCAGGTAGGGAGTGGATTCCTCAAATCATGAAGAAGCTGAGAATCATTGTAGGCGGATACCTTGGGCTTTATCCTACCGGAGGTGCGACTATGGATTATATCCAATATCCTTTGGGAATGATCAACTTGGGACATGAAGTGTATTATGTGGAAGACACGATGAGTTAACCGGTTTATCAAAAAGGTGAAAATTGGAATGACGCATCCGGCTGTGTCGAATACCTCAGCAAGGTGATGAAGGCCTTTGGAATGGAAGATCAATGGGCTTATCGGGATGTTGCCAGTGGATCTTGTTTTGGGCTTCCCTTGAAAAAGGTGGAAGAAATATGCCGAACAGCAGACATTTTTACCAATATCTCCTGCTCTACTGTTTTAACCCAACTTGCCAATTTCAGAAGTTTTTGTATTGATAATCAGCTTGTTGT
>CAZNND010000071.1:0-23306 GCA_964574365.1 uncultured Limnohabitans sp. | reverse complement strand
CCTTAATGGTTCAAATCCACAAGTTTTCAAAAGGAAGGTTCTCGATCCCTTCCTTTCATGTTTTAATTACCAAAAGTTAAAAGCGATTTCCCTGTAGCGCAACTTATTCCTCCATCAATTTTCCTAAAATTTTTATAGCAGCCTGCGAAAGAACAGTTCCAGGCCCAAAAACGGCGGCTACCCCTGATTTTTCCAAAAACTCATAATCCTTAGCGGGGATGACGCCCCCTGCAACAACCATAATATCCGACCTACCCAAATCCTTCAAGGCTTGGATAAGTTGAGGGACAAGCGTCTTATGTCCCGCGGCAAGTGAGGAGGCTCCAACGATATGCACGTCATTTTCGACAGCCTGCTCTGCAACTTCCTGAGGGGTCTGAAACAAGGGGCCGATATCGACATCAAATCCCAAATCCGCAAAACCAGTAGCGATTACCTTTGCACCACGGTCATGTCCATCCTGCCCCATTTTCGCCACTAAAATACGTGGACGACGTCCCTCCAACTCCGCAAAGCGGTCAGAAAGGTCTCGGGCTTCTTTAAAGGATTCCTGATTTTTCATTTCCATGGAATAAACTCCGGAAATAGATTTAGTTTGGGCTTGATGCCGCCCAAATACTTTTTCCATAGCGCTGGAGATTTCCCCTAAAGTAGCTCTTTTTCTCGCCGCTTCTACCGCCAATTCCAGCAAATTACCTTTCCCGGATTGGGCTGTATCCGTGATTTTCTTCAAGGCCAATTCCACTTCGACCTCATTTCTTGTGGCTTTCACTTCCTGTAAGCGCTGGATTTGGGACTCCCTCACCGACTGATTGTCCACTTCAAGTAGATCAAAATCAGCAGCTTGATTTACTTGGTAGCGATTTACCCCTACGATAATATCCTTTCCGCTATCTATCCTGGCCTGTTTCTTTGCAGCAGCTTCCTCAATCCGGAGCTTAGGAAGACCTGCCTCAATCGCCTTGGTCATGCCACCCATTTTTTCCACTTCCTCGATCAAAGACCAGGCGCGACGCACCAGTTGATCGGTGAGATATTCCACATAAAAGGATCCACCCCAAGGGTCCACCACTTGAGTGATTCCAGTTTCCTCCTGCAGCACCAATTGGGTATTCCGGGCTATTCGGGCTGAAAAATCAGTAGGCAAAGCAATCGCCTCATCCAAGGAATTCGTGTGCAGGGACTGGGTATGACCCATTGTGGCAGCAAGGGCTTCGATGGCTGTTCGAGTGACATTGTTGAATGGATCCTGCTCAGTAAGCGACCAACCTGAAGTCTGACAGTGCGTTCGCAATGCCATGGATTTGGGATCCTTAGGATTAAATTGTCTGACAATCTTCGCCCAAAGCAGCCTCCCTGCTCGCATTTTTGCGATTTCCATGAAGTAATTCATCCCAATGGCCCAAAAAAATGACAACCTTGGTGCAAAGTCATCGATATCCAGACCAACCTTTATCCCAGTTCTCAAATACTCTAATCCATCCGCCAGCGTGTAAGCCAATTCCAAATCTGCCGTAGCTCCTGCCTCCTGCATGTGATAGCCGGAAATAGAGATGGAATTGAACTTCGGCATATTTTTGGATGTAAACGCAAAAATATCCCCAACAATCCTCATGCTCGGCAAGGGTGGATAGATGTAGGTATTCCGCACCATGAATTCCTTCAAAATGTCATTTTGTATCGTTCCACTGAGCTTTTCAGGACTTACGCCCTGCTCTTCTGCCGCAACTATGTAAAACGCTAAAATTGGAATCACTGCCCCATTCATGGTCATGGATACCGACATTTGGTCTAATGGAATTCGGTCAAAAAGAATTTTCATATCCTCCACCGTGTCTATAGCAACGCCTGCTTTTCCCACATCACCTTGAACCCGAAGGTGGTCAGAATCATAACCCCTATGGGTTGCCAAATCAAAGGCCACTGAAAGCCCTTTTTGACCGGCTGCAAGATTTCTCCGGTAAAAGGCATTGGATTCCTCCGCAGTGGAAAATCCGGCATATTGGCGGATTGTCCACGGCCTTTGCACGTACATCGAAGCATAAGGACCCCTTAGGTAAGGAGGAAGCCCCGCAGAAAATTGCAGATGACCTAGAGATTCGATCTTCCTGGCATCAAAAGACTCCGGAATGGGGATTTGCTCAGGTGTGAGCCAAAAGGAATCTGCTTTCACATCCGTAGCCTGGGAAGAAAACTTCAACTTTGAAAAATCTGGTCTCATGACAGGATTTGGGTTTGAAGTTCAACCAGGTATGTCGCTCGCGTAGGATTAAGCTCGTGTTTTTTTTCTGTGAAATGATGAAAGCTAAGATTATTTTGGAGCTCAGCAGGTGCTGGATACCGATTAACCCCGATTTTGGGAAGAACGTGTTGGAGCACCTGATGCTGGACTTTTTCCCTGTTTATTCGTACTGATCGATGGATTTCTCCACGCTCCAAACGATCCCCAAAACCCCCGCTGGATTCTAGAAGCTCAAGTTCTTCTTTTAAAAACACCAGGATATCATGTGTGATTTTGTCCAAATAGTAGGACCCGGCAGATGGATCTTGCACCTTATCCAAATGACTTTCTTCCCTCAGAATTGCAGATACATTACGTGCAATTCTTCTTTCCATTTCACTGGCTTTCTCTTCTTCAACCGGTTTGATCCAAAGCCAATTTACACCTCCTAAAACTGCGGCCATACCTTCATAGGTTTGTCTGATCATTGAAGTATTGACATCTACTAGTGACTTGGACCAGTGAGAAGTTCTGCATAGTAACAGGACATCTTCTTCTTTGATCGTCACCGAGTAGAGGGATGCGAGATCGGTGAGAAATTTTCTCATAGCTCTCAACCTAGCGATTTCTCCAAAGTGATTTTCTCCAACTGCAACTTCCAAAAACACTTTAGATAAAACTTCCCCCGAATTTTTTCCCAAAGAATCCAGTGCTTCGATCAATTCTCCAAAAACAAAAACCAAAGCATCCAGGGGATTTTCCCCAGAATCGGAATAACGGGAAGTCTTTAGACAAAAAGGCCTGAAAGCAGGATAGTTTTCGGTCAGTTCAAGTAATTCAGCCAGCAGTTCAAAACCTAAACCAAGTGGTTCACCGTTTTCAAAAACAACATCGGACGGTGACCAAATCAGGCCGCCAGAAATCGCATCGGAAGATGTTCCTGTGTTTTCCAGCCAATCGAAAAGGCTTTTTAATGCCCGGATCGGATTTCCCAAAGGCAGGATTAAAATAGGAATATATTGGGGTAAAACACCAGCTAAAACCTCGGTCAAGTCCTCTGACCCGTGAAGGTGAAGAACAAGGCCTTCGGCACCATTTTCAAGTGCTTCTAAAACCTGTTGATTGGTATCATCGGGATGCACGCTGACTACATTGCTCCAAAGCCTTGGAGAAAAACCTGGAAGCTCATCTTTGGGATGAAACCGAAATTGGTAGGCTGGAAAAGCAAGATCTTCCCGGGTGTAAAATGGATGCAAATTAATTTTATCCCAAAGTTTGGAAGCCAACATGCCATCATTGATCGGCTGTTTGGTTTCCTTGGATACCTGATTCATCCAATCTATTTTTTTGTTTTTGTCAAATTCTTGAAATAAATCTTCAGTCATAGTTGGGTTATCTTTTCGAATGATTCACTTGAACAAATTAAATAAATACCATCAGGATAGGAAGTACGGTTACCTATCAAATAACTAGTTAATTTTTGATTTATATAATGTCTAATATTACTTTACACAGATAATTCTTATTTTTCAATAAAAATACTGCTTATGGGAAAACCAGTTTTAAAAATAAAGGGATTTACCTCAGAAGAAATCAAAGCCCTCATTAAGAGTGATGAATGTATAACTCTCGGTTTTCGATTATTCGCTGTCTATCATGTGTCTTTGGGTCAGTCAAGCAGAAAAGTGGAGGAGATGTTCGATACAAGCTTTAAACAAATAACCAACTGGGTGCATCGTTTTGAGCAGGGAGGGATAGATGGGTTAAGAGATAAACCAGGTAGAGGAAGAAAATCATCCTTGTCAGAAGCACAGAAGAAAGAATTGGCAGAATTGCTTGATAAGGGATCCCCGGTCACTTATGGATATAAGACGGAAATATGGACAGGTCCTATTTTGATCGATTGGATTAAAAACAAATTTGGAATTGAGTTTAAAAAGGCGCAGATATACAACATAATCAATCAGTTGGGATTCAATCATCAAAAAGAGAAGGGGTTTATCCTGAAGCCGACCCAAAGGCACAGACACAATTTAAAAAAAGTTTAAAAAAACTGCCAGAGAGTCCTCTTGACACCGTTTTGTTGTTTGAAGACGAATTTTCTCTATCCAATATTGCTAGTATTTGCTACATGTATAGAAATGTCGGCTGTCAGCCTAGAGTTAAGTGCAAACAGAACAAGCGGGAAAGGAAAACGGCAATGGGTAGTAATAATTTTGAAACCAGCCAGATAATCGTCTCATTTCACGATAAAGGGGACTATATAAGTTTGAAAAAACACCTCAAAAAATGTCCTGAAGATTTAATAGAAAAAAATCTAAAATAATAGTTATATTTGATACTACTAGATATCACCATGCCAAACTGCTCAAGAAATGGTTGGAGGCAAAGCCTAAATTGAAACTAGTTTATCTACCAGCTTGCCTATTCTCCCTAGCTAAACCCAATTGAGAGAGCCTTGTGGTATATGAGAAAGAATATCGCACATAACCGATATTTGGCAACCAGGTATGAAAGACAAGCCGAATTATGGAAAATGTTCTCCCTCTTCCAAAAAACAAACGAAGAAATAAAAAAAATATGTGCAGTAAATTATTAGACTTATTTTGAATAACTAATAAATTTATTAACGATTTAATTGCTAAAATTTTGTTAAAAAAGCAAAATTATTTTTTCAAAAATATTCTAAATCCATTCATTAACAAGGGATTAGGATAAACTCTAAAACAAAATCAGTATAAAATTTCATAAATAATTACAGACAGTAACTTTTTTAAATTTTTTATTTAAGGTAAATTTCAACAATTTTGGTACCCTCTTTCAGAACAGGAAATTAATCCTAATTTAATATTTTTCAAATGAATTTAGAAGCCAGTGCAGTTTGGAATGAATGCCTGCGTGTTATTGAGAAACAGGTGAATGAGAAGAGTTTTTCCACCTGGTTTAAACCTATAAACCCAGTTAAACTTGATGGATCGAGCTTAACCATTCAGGTACCGAGCCAGTTTTTTTATGAATGGCTGGAGGATAACTACGTGCAGGTTCTTAAACTGGCCATTAAAAACACCTTAGGTCCAAATGGAAGATTGGAATATGCAGTAGTGGTAGATAAAGGCAATTCTTCAAACCAACCCTATGTGGTTTCGTTTCCTCAGGGTCAAAATTCCGGCAAAAAAAAATATCCAGGTACATTAGGCGAGGTTAAAACCCCATTTGAAATGCAGTCCTTGGACGCAGGCATGCTTACCCAAAGTAATCTGAATCCTAATTATACTTTCAGCACTTACGTTGAAGGGGATTGTAACCGCCTTGCACGATCAGCGGGGTTTGCGGTGGCTAGCAAACCAGGCATTACCTCTTTTAATCCACTTATGGTTTATGGTGGAGTCGGTTTGGGCAAAACACACCTGGTTCAAGCTATCGGAAACGAAATCAAGAATAGTCCAGAAGATAAGTTTGTGCTTTACGTGTCTTCTGAAAAGTTCGTAAACCAATTTATGGATTCCATCAAGGAAGGGAATGTAAAAAGTTTCACCAACTTTTACATGCAGGTGGATGTCCTAATCATTGATGATATTCAATTTTTAGCTGGAAAAGATCGGACTCAAGAAATGTTTTTCCATATTTTCAATCACCTCCACCAAAACAAGAAGCAAATCATCATGACTTCAGATTGCCCTCCAAGGGATTTGAAGGGCCTGGAGGAGCGTCTGCTGTCCCGGTTTAAATGGGGATTGACAGCAGATCTTCAAATGCCTGACTTCGAAACTCGCGTGGTCATCATCCGAAGAAAAATGGAAACAGAGGGTATTTTTATTACAGATGATGTGGTAGAGTATCTAGCCTACACGGTGGATACCAATGTGAGGGAATTAGAAGGGATTCTGATCTCACTGATTGCTCATGCCTCGCTTAATCGAACTGAAATCAATCTCGAATTAGCCAAGACTGTAATCAAAAATTTCATCAAGGATATCGAAACTGAAGTAGGAATAGACTTTATCCAGAAATCTGTGTCTGAATATTTCGGAATTCATACCGATGAGCTAAAAGCCAAAACCAGAAAAAAAGAAATTGTAATTGCCCGGCAGGTGGCGATGTATTTTTCCAAAGAATTCACCAATCATTCACTCAAATCCATCGGTTACCATTTTGGAGGAAGGGATCACAGTACGGTAATCCACGCCGTGCAGACGGTAAACGATATGATTGAAACAGATGCCAGTTTTAGGAATTCCGTGAATGAACTGAAGAAAAAATTCAAAATGAGGTCTTATTGATTTCCAACTGAAAATCACCACCCACCGGTAACCGCTAAATATCGGATCAGGCGAAATGACATTTGGGAATTCACCTCTGATTTGGGATGGTCCTTTTCTAATTTTTTCGGTAATAGCTGAACTATGCACAATTAGCTGAATACCCCCTTTATAAATCCGGAATCCCTTAATCAACAATGCAAAAATCCCTTTCCGTGGGATTTTTTCAATAAAATCAGAGCGCTCAACCCTTAGCTCTCATTAGTCCAAGAATATTGCGAGTAGTTTTTTTTGTTTAAAAAGGCATCTAACAGCCTCCTGGCTAGTATTCCCGGATGAAGCAGTCCAGATTTCACAAGCAACTGATTTTCAGTTATAAGGGAGAGAACCTGCTTATCTTTCAGAAACGCCTGCCCCAACAGGTCCTGAACCTGATCGTCAAGCCAATTGAGCCGTTGCTCTGCTCGATTTTTATCCCAAAACCCAGATGCTTTTACTTTCTGCTCATAGTCCTGGATCATTGACCAAATCCTGTCTATTCCCAAGCCAGTTAAGGAGGAGGCTAGCAACACTTTAGGAGTCCAGTTTTTTTCCGATTGGGACGCAAAATGCATTGCATTCTGATAGGCTGATTTTGCTTTTTGGGCAGCTCCTAGCGAATCTCCGTCCGCTTTATGGATCACCAGTGCATCCGCCATTTCCATGATTCCTTTCTTGATTCCCTGAAGTTCATCTCCGGCTCCCGATAGCATGAGTAGAAGAAAGAAGTCAACCATGTGTTTAACCGCCGTCTCACTTTGTCCCACTCCGACCGTTTCGATCAAAATCACATCGAAACCTGCCGCTTCACAAAGCAACATGGCTTCACGGGTTTTGGTGCTGACTCCACCCAAGGTGCTGCCGGAAGGGCTGGGTCTAATAAATGCCCGCTTGTCCTGAGCCAGCTGTTCCATTCGGGTTTTATCACCCAAAATACTCCCTTTGGTCATCTGACTGCTAGGGTCCACCGCCAAAACGGCAACCCTTCTGCCTTGATCAAGAAGCATCTTTCCAAAAGTCTCGATAAACGTACTTTTACCGACTCCGGGCACCCCGGTGATTCCGATACGGATGGATTTACCCGATAGAGCCAATACCTCTTGAACCAAATCAGAAGCCAAATCCTGATCCGACTCCAAAGCGCTTTCCACAAGAGTGATCGCCTGACCTAGTACAACCCGATTTCCAGAACGGATTCCTTCAGCATATTCTCTTAAGGTCAGTCTTTTTTTCATGGGTTGGTGTAAGAAAACCGACTTTCCCCCATAGGAGTTTTTTCAAATGTAGCTATCAGCTGGGGACGATATACTTCAGGAAAGTAGGGAGCTGTCGGTGATAAATCCATTTTCCGGGAAACCTCTTCAGAAAAAAAGAAAACATGGGTGCGACCATATTTGGAATGTGGCTGTGCATCTGCAAACTCCTTCATCCAAGTAGGGCTAGGATCTAAGACACGAACCGCCAAGATCCGGACCACTGGGCCTGTATTATTTTCATTTCGATAATACCCGATTTCTTCGTATTTCCCCGCCCATTGGTCTAGACCGGGTTGGGAAAAACTGCTGCTGACAATCTGGTACAGGACAATGGCGATTATGCCTCCAATCAAATACAGGACAACTTTATTCCTTTTCAAAAACTTTAGCTGGTTTATGGTGTTTAGGCCTTAATTTAGTACAAAATTTTGACAATGGGATTCGAGTACGTCAAATCACTGCATATCATTTTCGTTGTCACCTGGTTTGCAGGCCTGTTTTATATCGTAAGATTATTCATTTACCAGACCGAGGCTCTCGAAAAACCCGAGGCCGAACGTGCGATCTTAAAACCACACTTAGATCTGATGGCAAGCAGGTTGTGGTACATCATAACCTGGCCCTCTGCAATTCTCACCCTGATTTTCGGAACTTGGGTGCTGTATTACCGTTGGGGCTACATGCAGTTGGAATTTATGCAAGCCAAGCTGGGATTTGTCTTTTTGCTTTACGTTTATCACGGATTTTCCCATTTGCTATTCAAGGAACTTCAACAAGGAAAAGTCCGCTGGAATTCTACCAAGCTAAGACTATGGAACGAAGTTGCGACAATTTTGCTTTTTGCAATAGTATTCCTGATTGTATTGAAAAACACCCTGAGTATGGTCTGGGGAATTGCAGGTTTGCTTGGGTTAGCACTTCTGCTTATGTTGGGAATCAAGCTTTACAAAAATTACAGACTTAAAAAAGGAAAATGAAAATCGGCCGATTACTTGTAGCGCTACTACTCATTGGGGCAGTGGCGTGCAAACCATCACAAAAAACAGATTCTACCCAACTTGACTTACCCATTCTAGGTGAACGCTATGTGGATGCCAATCAAGATACCGTCTATCACCGCATTGCGGATTTTTCATTTGTAAATCAAGTTGGGGATACCATCACCAATGCCAATGTCTCAGGAAAGGTATATGTTGCGGATTTCTTTTTCACCACCTGCCCTACCATCTGTCCGGTCATGAAGAAAGAAATGCTCCGGGTGTTTGAGAAATTTAAGGACAACCCTAATTTCTTGATTTTGAGCCATTCCATAGACCCCACCCATGATACCTCTGAAATATTGAAAGACTATGCGGAGAAGCTTGGTATCGAAGATGCAACTACCTGGAATTTTCTAACCGGTGATCAAGAGAAAATCTTTGAAATTGGGCAGACAAGTTACTTGACCACAGCAATGGCTGATCAGATGGAACCTGGGGGATTTTTACATAGCGGAGCCTTTTTGCTCATAGACCAAAAAGGACAAATCCGCGGCGTGTACGATGGCACTAAGTCCGATCAGGTTGATCGATTGATCAATGACATCCCAAAAATCCTGACCCCATGAAAGGACAGGTACTGATGGGATTGGTACTCCTTCTCCTATTTTCCTGCAGCCCCAAGCCAAGTTCAACTGAAAATACTTTGGCTCAAATTTCGGATCAGGAGGTCATGAAATTCGCCGTAACAGGAAAGCGACTTTATGAAAATTACTGTGGCAACTGCCATCAGAATGATGGAAAGGGTTTAGGGAAATTAATCCCCCCTTTGCGGGATTCCGATTATTTCAAGCAAGATATCCACCGCACGGTTTGGATCATGCGAAACGGCCAAAAAGGGGAAATTATAGTAAATGGAGAAATTTACAATCAAGCTATGCCCGCAAATCCCCAGTTGAAACCACTGGAAATTGCGCAGATATCTACCTATCTCTACAATATTTGGGGCATGAAGGAAGGGGTAATTACGGCTTCGGATGTGGAAAATTACCTTAAAGAAGTTCCTGCAGGATTATAAACAGACTTATTCTTTTTGTAATTCAGCCGCTTCTGCCAAAGCCGATTTGATATCCTCATTCACTTTGGATACTAAAACCAACTGCTCATCGAGATAAGCCTTTACCTGTTCAGGAGTTTGCTCACCATCCTCTAAGGTATATTGCCTCATCCATACAAACATCCCTTCATAGGCTTGGTTGAGTTGGTTTGCAATAGTTTTCAGGGAGTCAATTTTTACCAAATCCGGCATCTCAGCGTTTTGGAGCTCTTCGACTTGCTGCAAGGCTACTTTCTCCAGTGATTTGAGCTGTCCCATCTTTGGCATAACTTCGTCATGGATAGCGATAATTTTTTCCCTGAGGATTTTATTTTCCTCCACTTGCTTGTTTGGGCAGGACTGGAAAAAAAACAAAGCAGAAATTAACAGATAAATCGGGCTGGCTTTCATAGCTATACAGTTTGACGATGTAAAGGTAGTTTTTTGGCAAGGAAAACCTCAGATTCAATTGCAAAAGAAAATTACCTTTTGAGTTTATAGTTAACATGACTATCCGGAACCTTGCCAGTAGTTAAAATACATTTTGTTTGAGTTTAAGGTTATAAATCAATCAATAGGAAGAACCTAAACTAAACAAAGGGATAAGAAATTAAACGCATACCTGAATTTTCAATTTTGATTTTTACACCTTAGAAATCAAATCTTTAGCTTTTCATCCTTTGTGCTCTAAAACATAATTTCCTAAAAAAGAGGGGAAATTAATCGCTTTAGCGCAGAGGATAAATCCCATACTAAACACAAGAAAAAAGAACTTTGTGTCCTTCTTGTCCTTTGTGGTTTAAAATTTTATCGGTTATAATTCCTACTGGCTAAGAAGCGTATATACATAATTGGTTAATTTTGAATTCTTAGCTCCCTACCCATGAAACCATTTTGCTTTGCTGACGGAAAAATCATCCCAACTGAATCTGCAACCATCCATCCTACTGACCTAGGTTTGATTCGCGGATATGGAATTTTCGACTTTTTCAGGACCGTGAACTATCAACCGCTGTTTTTGGAGCATTACCTTGATCGTTTTATCAATTCTGCAGAAAAGACCTACCTACCACTGACCTACAGCAGGGATGAACTACGAGCTATAGTTAGTGAAGTGATTGAAAAAAACGACCTTCAGCAAGGGGGGATCAGAATGGTACTCAGTGGTGGCATTTCCGAAAATCATTTCTCACCCGAAGTGGGGAAGCTGTTCTTATTTGCAGAGTCTCTAATGTTTCCTTCTGAAGAAAAATATCAAGATGGAATCAAATTACTTACATTGGAGCACGTCAGAGCCATTGCCGATATCAAAACCACCAACTATACCCTTCCGGTATGGCACAGTCACAACTGGAAAAGGTTGGGAGCTGAAGACGTCCTATACCATTGGAACGGCTGGGTCAGCGAAAGCTCAAGAAGTAATTTTTTCATGGTAAAAGACGGCATCATCCACACCCCGGATCAACATATACTTTTGGGAATCACCCGCAAGCACCTGATACAGGTTGCGGAAGAGGTGGTGATCCGACCAATTTCACTGGAGGAAGTCTGGGAAGCTGATGAGGCATTTATATCAAGCACTACGAAGGTTCTTTTACCGGTCACCCAATTGGATGACAGAAAAATCGGTAATGGAAAACCAGGAAAAATCACCTTGGATTTGCTTGAAAAATTCAGAAAACTCGAACGAGAAACCTTAGCCTAAACGAAAAAAGCTCCTTTTGGAGCTTTTTTTATTCTATTATGAGCTGAGCATCCTTGAGTATGTACATCAGCTTTTCCGGATCGTTGGCATTTAGGGTCAACTTGCCTTTCACTCTCACCCGCTTGGAAGTGTACTTGATTGGATTTGTGAGCATGACTTCCATCACGGTCTCTGGGCCACCCGAACCGCAAAAGAAACACTCCGCAAGAGGAAGACTAGAAAGGATGATATGATTGGGTTTAAACATTCCCTCAAACGGAATGATGTATCCATCTGCTTCGACCACCTTGCCTTCCAGTTTTTTGATATTGTCCGAAAAAACCGGAACATACAATTCCCCAAAGTTATCCTTGCTGATTTTATAAGAAACCTCAGAAAGGTTTTTCCACACCCCTTGGCCTTTTCCTTCCTGGAAAAATCCAAGAATCAAAAGGACCAAAACTGGTAATACAATCCATTTTCTCATAACCTAACCAAACTAGTATTTCAAATTTTGTGCTAATTACGCTTTTGTCAACTGTTTTGCAATGCTCGTTTGATAGGCTGACCACGCTGGAATTAATGAAGCGAGCACGCCTACTCCTAACGCATAACACACTATCCAAAGTTCTTGCGAAAGGAAAATCCAAGGTTCAATAGTTGAAAGCATATCCTGTCCACTTTGGCTCACCACCAAGGCGAGGAACAAATGGCCAAGAAAAATCCCCACTGCCGCACCAAGAAAGGTGAGTAAAATTCCCTCCAAAAAAACCAACACTACGAGTTGGGATCTCGAAGCACCAAGTGCCCTCAATATTGCCAAATCGTATTTCCTTTCTTTGAGCGAATTGTAAAGCGCAATAAAAATCCCCAAACCAGCAATACCTATCAATACGGCCGCCAAGCCCTGAAGCAAGCTAACGCCCACCCCAAGCAACTCAAATAAACGCGACATTTCAAAAGAAGGTGAGGCAGCCTGCATAGACGTTCCCGAATTGATCATTCGTGGAAGCTGAATTGCTGCCATTGGATTTCTAAACTGAAGCAGTACTGTCGTTACTTCGCGGTCTTCAGTGGATTCAGGAAACCCTGTGTTTGACACCGGCTGATGATATTTGGCATGGGAAGATTCCATTTCCTCTAGATTCATTCCGGTTTCAACCTGCAGGGAGTCTGATGGCTCGGCGGCGGAACTCGTCTCTTCATCATGGGTGTACCATACGGACTCTATGCTGGTGAGCACCAAACGATCTACTACATTTCCCCTTGGTGACAAAATACCGCCCACTACAAAATTATGCTGGTCATGATCATGGCTTCCGATGCTGATTCCGTGGCTTCCGGTGAATTCATCCCCAAGCTTAAGGTTGAGCTTTTTGGCGACATTCGCACCTAAAGCGACTTGAAAAGGCTCTTCCCAGGCTTTACCTTCGGCAAATTCAGCCTGATAAAGTTCCAGATAATCGTGATTGGTGCCTACGATTCGATACCCCTGCACATTGTCACCAAGGGCTAAGGGGATTACTTTTTTCACCAGGCGATTTGAGGAAAGCCGTTTGGCTTCCTCCATCTTGATATTGCCTGTAGGAAAATCGATATGATAAACGGAGGAAAGAATTAATTGAAGCGGACTTCCTTTAGCACCTACAACCAAGTCAATACCAGCCGCATCTTGATTTATTTTTTTCTCGAACTGATCCTGGATCAACAGCAGGACGGTAATGATTGCCAAGCCCAAAGCCAGTAGGAAGCTATTCAAGCCGGTCGAAAGTGGCCTAAATGTCAGGTATTTCCAACTAATTTTAACGAGATTCATGGGCAGATACTTCGATAAATTGAGAAATGTGGGCTTTTACCCGGTAGTCATGGGTCACAATAATCAATGCAGCACCGATCTTAGCTGCTTGGTTTTTGAGCAATTGAATAACCTTTTCGGTATTTTCATCATCGAGGCTTGAGGTGGGTTCATCTGCTAGGATTAGTTGGGGAGAATTTGCCAATGCCCGGGCTATGGAAACGCGCTGTGCCTCTCCCTCACTCAGGGTAAGGACAGAAGCATTGGACTTATCATGAATGCCTAAATCCTGGAGTAGCTGATCAAGATTTTGCCCCTTTTTCTTGCTGAAAAAATGGGTCAACTCCAAATTTTCCTTCACATTAAGCGCGGAAATTAGATGGGGTTTTTGAAAAACTATGCCAATATGCTGCCCTCTGAAAAGATCAAGGGATTGCCCCGAGAGATCAGATACGCATACCTCTCCGAGTTGCACCTTTCCTTCCAAAGGCTTCAGCAATCCGGACAACAGGTTTAAAAAAGTGGTTTTGCCACTTCCGGATTTCCCTAAAACAAGCAAGGATTCCCCCGAATTTAATTCGATATCTGGAAAAGTTAAGGTTTTTCTGCCTGGATGGGCAAACTTTAAAGATCTGGTTTGAAACAACATGACTAGCGGATTGGAATCGATACCTGGAAGGTGGTTCCCTTACCTTCTTCACTTTCAACGATTATTTCTCCCTTAAGAACATCGAGACATTTTTTAACGATGGACAGGCCTAATCCTGTGCCTTCCACAATTCCAACGTTTCTCCCACGAAAAAATCGGTCGAAAAGTTTGCCCTGTTCTGCCTTTGGAATGCCGATGCCCTGATCTGAAACTTTAGCCAAAAGGTTTCCTTCTTTGACTTCAAGTTGGAATACAACTTCCTTACCCTCTTTAGAATACTTCAATGCGTTAGACAGAATATTTTCCAAGACCTGATACAATAAATCCGGATCTGTGGTTATCGTTTTCGGCAAACTTCTCAATTTTTCACTGATGGATACAGAATTTTCACTTCCTGCCTTTACCGTGTCTAAAATCTCTTGAATAAAAGGTGCCAACAGGAATTTTTTCGGATTGAATTCGACTTTATTTTCGTCTGCTTTTCCGAAAAATAACACACTAGTGAGTAGATTATTGAGTACCCTTACCGAGTTTTCAATTTTTGAGGCATGTTTTGCGATTTTCTCCTTGAATGGATGGTCCTTTTCAGCATAAATCTGCAGAAGTTGAGCCGAACTTAAGATCGAGGTAAGGGGAGTTTTGAATCCATGGGAGACATTGAGTACAATTCGGGACTTCAGCTCATTGATTTCACGCTCCTTTTCTAAAGCTTTGGTCAGTTCTTTATTCGCCTCAAAAAGCTGTGAAGTACGTTCATTCACCTTTTCCTCCAACTCATTATTCAATTTTTGCAACTCCTTTTCCTTTCGGTGCTTGAAGATTGCCAATTCAATAACCATATTCAGTTCCCGAATATTGAACGGCTTTGTGATGTAGGCACTCGGATTGGTACCCAATACCTTGGTGAGGGTCTCTGTATCCGATGAAGCACTAAGGTAAACTACCGGAATATCAAATTTCTCGTTGATGATTTCTGTGGTTTTGATACCATCTAGATTTCCTGAAAGACTGATATCCATCATGACCAAATCCCCCTTTTGCCCTTCCAACATATGAAGTGCCTTTTCTCCGGAATCTGCGATACTCAGGATATGGTGACCGTTTTTTTCTAATGCCCGCTGAAGAAGAAGCGCTGAGACGGCATCATCCTCTACGATGAGGATCCTTAATGGCAGCATGTACGAAAAGAATAAGTGTTATTTTTCGCTGGAAAATACAAAAATATCGGTAGTCGAATCTGATTTTCTCAAGCTTAGGCAAAGAACCGGATTTTTATTTAACTATTTAACCTCGGACAGACGCCTAGGTGTAGTTTGTAACTACACCTTCATATCTCGTCACATGGAATGGATATTTGGGTTTAGTTGCAAACTAAACCCAGCCCCGCCCAGGTGTAGTTTGTAACTATACCTTCTTATCTCGTCACAATAAATGTATAATGGGGTGTTTTACAAAATACACCCAGCTGTCGAAACACCAAGGTTTCATATGAAGGAGTATTGCGCATCAATTTCCTGGATATTGTTGTTCTTTTCTTTTGACAGCGGGCGGTTTCTTCTATTTTTGTGCCAAACTTTAACAAGCGCAACATGAGTGTATTAGTCAATAAAAATTCCAAAGTGATTGTTCAGGGATTTACCGGGTCGGAAGGTTCGTTTCATGCCCAGCAAATGATTGAATACGGAACCCAAGTAGTTGGTGGTGTGACACCGGGAAAAGGGGGAACTTCTCATTTGGAAAGACCTGTTTTTAATTCTGTTGAAGAAGCTGTTCAGAAGACTGGTGCGGACACCTCGATAATTTTCGTTCCGCCTGCATTTGCGGCAGACGCGATTATGGAGGCTGCAGATGCAGGGATTAAAGTTATCATCGCAATTACCGAAGGCATTCCTGTTGCGGACATGATGAGGGCAAAGCCTTATATCAAGGAGCGTGGCTGTGTATTAATCGGACCAAACTGTCCAGGTGTTATCACTCCTGGTGAAGCTAAAGTTGGCATTATGCCTGGTTTTGTATTCAGATCGGGAAGGATTGGAATCGTTTCCAAATCTGGAACCCTTACCTATGAAGCTGCTGATCAGGTGGCAAAGGCTGGATTGGGAGTTTCTACTGCCATTGGTATCGGTGGAGATCCAATTATTGGAACATCTACCAAGCAAGCTGTGGAAATGCTGATGAATGATCCAGAAACAGATGCCATTGTCATGATTGGAGAAATCGGAGGCAACTATGAAGCGGAAGCAGCTAGATGGATTCGTGAAACAGGTAATAAAAAGCCGGTTGTTGGATTTATTGCAGGTCAAACAGCGCCTCCAGGGAGAAGAATGGGACATGCCGGAGCAATCATTGGCGGTGCAGACGATACAGCTGAAGCTAAAATGAGGATCATGAGGGATAACGGTATCCATGTAGTTGAATCACCTGCTGAAATTGGTGCCACAATGGCTAAAGCACTTGGAGTGACTGCCTGATAATTTGATTTATTGAGCTTATGCTCAAAATTTTCACCAAGCTAAACCGTTTCAAATTCTCATTTGAAACGGTTTTTTTTAAATGAGAAAAATTTTCTGGAAAATTTTAACTTCACCCTCAGGATAAAATAACTCCTCAAACTTCTGAAATCTTATTTTCCATGAATTCATAATTTCCAACAAAAGGAAATACTTTTATAAATTTTTTAAAAAAGTTATTTTTTTTTCTAAAGTTTTTTAATTTTGTTTATTATTAATTTTCCCCAAAAAGGATTTGTAAGCATCAAAAATCCAAGGTAGTAATACTTGGTTTTCAATTGTTTCACTGGACATTCGAATACAAGAAGATTAATTGAGATTAAAATTGAAATTTCTGATCAACACCTAACCTGTCTCACTGTATGCTTAGTAAATACCCGCTTTCAGAAGTTGAGAAAGCATTTTTAGCCGAATCTGGAGTAGAAAAAATCAGTACTAGGATTCCTTACCTCACTGTGGACAATTTCCCCAAGTTGGGCTTGCTTACAGCCTGCCGATTTTTGGAGTGGGTGGCAGCCAATCCAAAGGGAGTTATCAGTTTGCCCACGGGAAAAACACCGGAATTTTTCATCAAGTGGACCCAGTATCTCCTGGAAAACTGGGACAGCAAGAAAGGTAAAGAAATCAGGGTGAAATATGGCTTGGGAGAGGTCAAAAAACCTGTTTTGAAGGATCTTACTTTTGTTCAGATCGATGAATTTTACCCAATCTCATCCAAACAACATAACAGTTTCTACGACTACGTCAACAAATTCTATATCAATGGATTTGGCCTTTCAAAAGAAAATGCCATCTTGATTAATTCTGACGAAATCCCTTTGGCAGAAGGAAAGCATTTCAGTGAAGTGTTTCCAAACCTAAAAGTGGATTTGTCTATTCGATTCCGTGATCCAGTCAACGATCTAGAGAATCTTCAGCAGCGATCTATTTACCTGATAGATCAATGGTGTGGGGAGTATGAGCAACGAATCCGGGATAAAGGCGGAATCGGCTTTTTCCTTGGAGGTATAGGCCCCGATGGGCATATCGCTTTCAATACCCGTGGCTCCCACCTTTTTTCTGTCACCCGGCTCACGGAAACGAATTTTGAAACCCAAGCTGTTGCCGCAGGCGATTTAGGTGGCATCGAGGTTTCGGCAAACCGCTTGGTCATTACCATAGGATTGGATACGATCGTTTACAAAAAAGATGCAGTAGGCATAATTATTGCGGCAGGTGAAGCCAAAGCGGGAATCGTAAAAGATTCGCTGGAAACTCCAATGAACAATGTTTATCCAGCAACAGTACTTCAAAAGCTTAAATACGGAAGATTTTATCTGACCAAGGGAGCTGCCGTAAAATTGACGGATTCAATGGATTCCTATTACCAACAGGGCGACTGGACTTTTGAAAAAACAGAGCGTGCGATCATAGGTCTTTGTAAAAAGCTCAATAAATATGGAAATCGTCTGAAAATTGAAGATCTCAAGGCAGACAAGTATTGCCGATTGATTCCAGGTTTGTCTGAAGACACAGTCAATCAGGTCATGAAAAGAATTGACGGAAAATTAGCAAAAGGCCTTGAGCAGGAGAAAAACGAGGTCTTGCTCCATACAGGACCCCACCACGATGATATTTCGTTGGGAATTTTGCCTCACATTACCACCCAAATCCATGATCCAAGCAATGAAGCACACTTTTCGGTATTGACCTCGGGATTCACAGCAGTGACCAACACCTTTGTGGTTGATACCTTGCTCCATACCAAGAAGCTTCTGGACGAAGGAAAAATCCAAATGGTCAATTACGATGACTTTTTCCAGGTAGGCTACAGCCTCAAGACGGACAAGGATGTCTATCATTACCTCACCAACGTAGCTTCAGAAAATGCGGATGCACGCAAGCGGGGGCTTTCTCACCGGGTTGTGAGGGCCTTGGTGATTATTTGGGAAATCAAAAACAAAACCCAACTGCGGGAAACGATCAACGACGTCATCAGCATCCTGAGAAATTCCTACGACGGGGAGAAAAACCCCTCCAAGATCCAGAAGCTAAAGGGTATGATCCGGGAATTTGAGGAGGAACTGGTGTGGGCCCACTTTGGCGTACAAGTAAAAAATGTACACCACCTCAGACTCGGGTTCTATACCGGCGATATTTTTACCGAGCAGCCAGATAAAACTCGGGATGTGGAACCTATAGTGGAGCTATTCAGAAAAATCAAACCCACCAAAATAAGTTTGACTCTCGATCCCGAAGGATCTGGACCGGACACCCATTACAAGGTTTTACAGGCAACCGCAGCAGCGGTTAAAAAATGGGCAGAAGAGCACGATACCAGCAACTTGCGCATCATCGGCTACAGAAATGTTTGGTTTAAGTTTGAACCTCATGAGGCAAATGTGATCGTTCCCGTATCCTTGGGCGACATGGCGGTGATGGAAGATTCTTTTTCCAACTGCTACCTCAGCCAGGTGAATGCCTCTTTCCCGAGCTATTCTCATAACGGAAAGTTTAGCACAGTCGCAAAAAGAACCTGGGTTGGACAACTCAATGATATTCAGCTACTCTTGGGTAAAAACTATTTCTATCTTCATGAACGTGCCAAAGTAAGGGCTAGCCACGGATTGATTTTCTTCCGGGACATGAACGTGGAGGAGTTTTTGGCCACTGCCCGGGAGCTTGAAAAATCTATAGAGGGAATGCTTTGATCCAGTAGTTTTTCCTATTTTGACTAGTCGAAAATCAGTGAGTACATCCTAACTGTTTTCTTAAGTCACTAAATTGAATCACCTTTCACTTTACCAAGGCACATGGAGAGAGCTATTTTGGGTTTGGACATCGGAGGTACCGGTATCAAAGGTGGGATAATGATCAAAGGACATCTGGAAGACGTTCGGAACATCCCCACCCCTGCGATGGAAAGTCAGGAATTTATCCTGGAAACTATCGCCAGCTTTATTGAAAGCTATTCTCATTACGACTATGTGGGAATAGGTATCGGGATTCCCGGACTAGTTGATACTCGAGAAGGAGTTGTGCTAGGGTTAGCGAATATCCCCGCATTTCAACACGTAGAATTAAAAAAATTCCTTTTTGAAAGATTTGGAAAACCTGTTTTCATCAACAACGATGCAAATTGCTTTGCCATTGGAGTGCATAAATTTGGCGTAGGTCGCCCTTATAAAAACATGGTTGGAATTACTTTGGGAACCGGTGTCGGTGGGGGAATTGTAATCAACGGGCAACTTTATTCCGGGATAAATTCAGCGGCGGGTGAATGGTGTAGCGTGCCGTACTTGGATCTAAACTTTGAATCATATTGCAGCGGGAAATTTTTCCAAAGACAGTATCAGAGTAAGCCCAAAGTATTGGCTAAACTTGCCCTTAAAGGTGACCCTACCGCAAATAGAGCATTTGAGGAGTTTGGACATCACTTGGGGGAGTTATTGAAAGTAATCATGTATTCTTTAGCGCCTGAAGCAATCGTTCTGGGTGGGTCCATCCGAAAGACTTATCCCCTATTCAAAAAATCCTTGTTTGATACTCTGGAGACTTTTGCTTATCCCACAGTTTTAAACAAAGTAAAAATTTTGATTTCTGAGATGGACGAAACCGCCATCCATGGGGCTGTGGCATTGGTGGATGTGGAAAAAGAGGTGGTAAATGTTTAAAATAAGTATTCATTTGGTTTAAATCTGTTTAAAAAGTCGGTTTTTTTTTGCTCGTTAGCCACGAAGGCGGGAAGACACAAAATTCTTACTGCCTTTGTGGCTTTGTGGCCAATAAAAACATTTCTTTTTTTGCCACGAAGGCACCAAGACACAAAATTTTTACTGCCTTTGTGGCTTTGTGGCAAAAATTCAAATTCAATTCGCCACTAAGAAGAATTGCCTTAATTTTCAATCCCAAATCCTCTCCCTATGTCTGATTCCCTACTCAAAGTTGCCCTTGCCCAAATCGCCCCTGTCTGGCTGGATAAAGCGGCAACACTTATGAAAATCAAAACCAGCGTACTTC
This sequence comes from uncultured Limnohabitans sp., assembly GCA_964574365.1. Lineage (GTDB taxonomy): Bacteria > Bacteroidota > Bacteroidia > Cytophagales > Cyclobacteriaceae > Algoriphagus. The sequence goes on along the minus strand of CAZNND010000071.1, from coordinate 2,821 downwards.
AGGCTGCCCAGGCAGGTTGCGAGTTGATTATTTTTGGTGAAGGACTCCTACCCGGCTATCCTTGGTGGCTTTCGATCACGCATGCATCCGCCTGGGACAATCGAATACAAAAGGAAATCCATGCCCATTATGCACGCAATGCTGTACAAATCGAAAAGGGGGAGCTAAAATCCATACAAGAAATTGCCAAGGAAAAACAGATTGCTATTTATTTAGGAATAATTGAGCGACCACTCGACCGGGGAGGACACAGCTTGTACTGCTCCTTGGTGTACATTGATAATCAGGGAGAAATCCGGTCTGTCCATCGGAAACTTCAGCCCACCTACGACGAACGGCTTACTTGGTCTCCTGGAGATGGGAATGGCCTCCAAGTTCACCCACTCAAATCCTTCACCTTAGGTGGACTTAATTGCTGGGAAAACTGGATGCCACTGGCAAGAACCGCACTCTACGGGCAAGGAGAAAATCTTCACATTGCCGTTTGGCCGGGTGCCGTGCGAAACACCGAAAACATCACTCGCATGATCGCACAGGAATCCCGATCCTTTGTAATATCCGTATCCAGTTTAATGCGAAAAGGTGACTTTCCGGCAGACACACCTCACCTTGACGTAATTCTGGAGCACTGTCCAGAAGTCTTGGCCGATGGGGGTAGTTGTATTGCAGGGCCTGATGGAAAGTGGATCTTGGAGCCTGTAGCCCATGAGGAAGGATTGCTGATTCAAACGCTGGACTTCAATAGAGTTTTGGAGGAACGACAAAACTTTGATCCGGTGGGCCATTATTCCCGCCCAGATGTACTTGAACTTCGTGTCAATAGGGATAGGCAGGGTTCTGTGAAATACCTGAATTAATTCACTATTTGTTGACAATTCTTTTTCTACTTGGCAGTAAAAAGTTTTGATCTTTTGGATTTTTTTCTCTAACTATATACAAACTAGCTCAACCTTATGAAGTACCATTTCAGTATGCTGCTAGCCATCCTTTTGGCAGTACCCCCCACCTTTTCCCAGGTCAGGCTCAACCCTGCTCCTGACCGCCGTGCAGACGAAGGAGAAGGGCCTTTTGAACGACTCATCATCCGAGGCGCCATTGTCATTGACGGAACCGGTGCGCCCCCTGCCGGTCCTGCCGATATTGTGATCGAAGGCAATAGAATTGTTGAAATCCGTCAGGTGGGGGTACCTAAGGTTGGGATCAAGGATTCTGACCGCCCCAAGGGGGCGACTAAGGAGATAGATGCTCACGGTTCCTACGTGATGCCCGGATTAATCAACCTTCATGCCCATGTCGGAGAGGCTAAAAAATCTCCCAATGCCGAATATCCCTACAAACTCTGGCTCGCTCATGGCATCACCACGATCCGGGGGGTGCCGGCAGAAAATGTATCTTGGACACAAAGCGAAAAAAAACGCAGTGCTGCCAATCAAATAGTCGCGCCCCGGATCATCGCATTTCATACCATGGGTTCGGGCGAAAACTGGAAAGGTGGTCCTGTATATACTCCTGAAAAAGCGAGGGAATGGATACAGTGGGCAGCCACTCAGGGAGTGGAAGGGATCAAGTTTTTCAATCATCCCCCGGATGTTCTTCAGGCTGCAATCGATGCTGCTCATACCAATAAAATGGGAACAGTGGCACATATTTCCCAGCCTATGGTGGCGGAGACCAATGCAAGGGATGCCGCCCGGATGGGATTGGATGTCTTGACGCACTATTATGGTCTGTTTGAATCACTCTATAAAGATGAAGACATCCAGCATTGGCCTGCAGATTTCAATTACAATGACGAGCAGCACCGATTCAGCCAAGTGGCTTATCAGTGGAATAAAATCCACCCCAGAGGAAGTAAGCCCTGGCAGGATTTGATCGATGAATTTTTGAAACATGACTTGATCTTGGATCCGACCATGACCGCCTACCTGGCAGGAAGGGATCTAATGAGAGAACGGAATGCAGAATGGCACCAAGAATATACGCTACCCACGCTGTGGGACTTTTACACACCCAACAGGGAAAATCACGGTTCCTACTTTTACCACTGGACCACCTGGGACGAAACTGCCTGGAGAAATTTCTACAAGGTATGGATGTCCTTCCTCAACGACTACAAAAATGCTGGAGGCCGTGTGACAGTCAGTGATGACGCATCCTTTATATACAACCTTTGGGGTTTCGGATACATTGAGGAAATGGAATTACTACAGGAAGCAGGTTTTCACCCTCTTGAGGTAATCCGAGGAGCCACGATGCATGCTGCTGAGGCCATCTTCGAACCGAAAGGCAAACCTATAGAATTTGGCGTCATCCGTCCTGGTATGCTAGCCGATTTGGTCATTGTGAAAGAAAACCCCATTGAAAACCTGAAGGTACTCTATGGAACAGGTTTTCTAAAACTGAATGAACAAACTAATCAATTGGAACGGGTAGGTGGTGTCAAATACACCATCAAAGACGGAATAATCTATGATGCAGAAAAACTCCGGCGGGATGTAAAAAACCTGGTGAAAGCCCAAAAGCAACAACCCTAATTTGCATATAAGGCCGAAGAATTCCTCCGGCCTTTTTTTATCCATATCTCAATCCCTTTTTGCTTCAGAAAAAAATCAATCGAATGGGAAATAAAACTAAAATGGTAAAAAACAGATATGATAATCCACTTCTTTAACAGTAAACCTGGATGGATTTTGGATACCAGTTTCTTTTTGCTGTCCATTTTAATAAAACAACGGGAATGAAACATTTCTTCTGTAAAGTAGCCAACTAACTCCCTAAATAATAAATCCTTGGCTCGCTTACTAGCTGAAAATTTTAATTT
>CAZNND010000070.1:0-23672 GCA_964574365.1 uncultured Limnohabitans sp. | reverse complement strand
TACTATTTTCTGCCAGTAGAAAACAAAACCAATAAAATTCTTAACCACAAATGACACGAAGGTCACAAAGTTTTTTCGAACCTTCTTTTTTTGAGTTTTTCATTTTTTGACCCCAATCACCTTGATTAATCGTTTTTCGAGGATATCATCGGTTAAGGGCACAACCTTATAAAGCTAAAGCTTTGAATTCGAGGGTTTACAAATCAAAATTGGAGGTTTGGGTGTAAGTTGAATTTTTCATCCCTTTCATAATTTTATGCTCTTTTTATTTTCAGATATATAAACATGAAATCAAACAAAACAAAATTTTCCTACTGGCAAGATTCCGTATAACCATATAAAAAAATATATGTATCCGATTAATTGAACGTAAGGTTGTATTATTTTGGCTAGGATATGAATTAGAGATAAGGTTCTTTCTTTTAACTGATAATGTATTCATTAGTGGGATGAGCCTGAAGAAATTGGGCTATCAAATTAAAAAACAAGTACAGAAAAAAGGATTAACCACAATAGACAAATAGCCCACATAGGAGTTCACATAGAAAAAAATTCGCTAACCTTCCGAAAAGCTATGTTTCATCTTAATCCAGCTAAGTGACATATAGTCTGCTAGATACCAAGAATATGGCCTACCACTATGTTTATTATGTGACTATATGGTTTTTATTTTTTGGCTTTTTGATGTTATAAAAATCGTTGATAATCTTTTCTAGATACCAACTAAAACAGGCATAGCAAAAGTTTTTACCACCATTTTTTGATCTATTGGCTCCAAGATTAAAAAACTTGTAAATACAACAAGATTTGCCTCAGGGTTAAGGGAAATTCTGAGAAACAAAACATACGTGCAATTATCCGGATACACCTATAAAAAAATGGCTATTAACCCGTCCGCTTGGGGAAATACAAACGAAACATCCTCACTTTCTCGGATGAAATTCCGTCAACACCTGCCTAAGGTAGTCCCGATCCAAATGCGTATATATTTCTGTTGTGGTTATGCTCTCATGTCCTAGCATTTCTTGAACCGCTCGCAAGTCTGCCCCACCTTCGATCAGATGCGTCGCAAAGGAATGCCGAAAGGTATGCGGGCTAATATTCTTCTTAATTCCCGCTTGCTCGGCAGTCTTTTTAATAATTAGGAAAATCATCACCCGCGTTAGTTTTTGACCCCGACGGTTGAGGAAGACATATTCTTCGTTTCCTTTGGCTGGAGTCTGATGCACTCGAACTTCGTCTTGGTAGATTTTTAGATATTTCAAGGCATCTTTTCCGATCGGAACCAGTCGCTCTTTGTTGCCTTTTCCTGTGACCCGCAGAAATCCCACATCCTCAAAAACCTGACTTTTTTTGAGTTCGACGAGCTCAGTCACACGCAATCCTGAACTGTAAAGCATTTCCATCATAGCACGATTGCGGTGACCTTCTGGTTCGCCAAGGGGAATGGATTCGAGTAATTGTTCGATCTCGGGATAGCTGAGCGTATCGGGGAGTTTTCGGCCGAGTTTGGGCGCTTCGAGGAGTTGGGCGGGATCCTCCTTGATTTTATCCTCATACATCAGAAAGCGATAAAAGGCCTTTATGCCCGAAATGATCCGGGCTTGGGTATAGGCGGAAATTTCCAAGGCAGCCAAAGCGTTGACAAAGCGACGCAAGTGCTCGAGTTCGAGCGCAAGGGGACTTTTATCCGGAAACTCACGCTCTGAAAAGTCAGCTAACTTCTGAGCATCGAGGGTATATGCCTCGATAGAGTTCTCGCTTAGAGAGCGCTCCAGTTTGAGGTAATGACGGAATTGGCGGATCAATTGGGACCACATGAGTTGGAAAGTGCTTAAGTTGCAAAGTTGCAAAGTTGATTCAACCTTACAACCTTACCACTTTTTCACTTTGCAACTTTTTTCCAAAAGATGTCATATAAAATCCCGCTGTTTCCGATTAAGTAGTGTACATGAACCGATCACAGCTTGACCTTTTTCTCAGACAACATCACCGGGAGGCTTTTCTTTGGGCCCGACAGTGCTGCAGATTTGACGGAGAGCTGGCCAAAGACGTGATTCAGCAGGTGTACCTGAAGGTTTTGGAGGGAAAAGCGAAACTGAATTCGGAAGAATATCCGAAGACTTGGCTCTTTTCGGTGATTCGATTCACGGCGATGGATGAACTCCGGAAAAAAGGAAAATGGATTTCCATAGAGTTAGAGGAAGATATGGTTTGGGAAACTGAACCTACCGAATCCGAAAGCCATGAAGACTTGATCCGCAGACTGCCAAGGATGCAGCAAGAGGTGTTGCTGATGGTCTTTTACCACGACATGACCCTTGAAGAAGTCGCAAAAGTCCTCGAACTGCATATTGGAACGGTCCGCACCCACTACGACCGGGGAAAAAAGAAACTGAAAGAGTGGATTGAAAAAACAAGAATAGAAAAGTGATGAACCAAGAACAAGATTCCAGCCTAAAAGACTTCTTCCATGAACTCCGAATGAAGGACGAGCAATTGCTTATCCCTCCATTTCCGGAGTTGAAAAAGAAAAACCGCTCTATTTGGTGGATTCCTGCGAGCATAGCAGCGACCTTACTCTTGGGGGCTTTTTTCCTACCTGAGGAAAAAACAGCAGAACCCGCTCCTGAAGTTTTGATCATTACCTTGGAAGAAGGACCTGATCAGGAATTGCAATTTCACATCCAGGAAACCAATGAGATGGATATTTGGGAATCCCCGACTGCTTCTCTTTTGACCGATTATTAAACTAAACCAACTATTTCCAACCCTTTATTCTCATGAAAAAGCTAATCCTATTTCTTATCCTGGCACTTTCGGCAGGAATGGTCCAAGCTCAAAAGAGCTATACCTACGTACAATCACCCTTTAGCCCCTTAGGTCAGGATATATTCAAAGGAAAAATCTACACTACCACCAATCTCATGGAAGAGCGTGAGGCCATTGGACTAAACGAAGCACAAGTGGCTAAAATTAAAAAGCTCCATGCGGATAATTCAGGTCAATTTTCTACTCTTAAATGGGACCTGGACGATGCCACTTCTAAAATGAAAAAGATGCTGGAACAGCCCAAAATCAATTCTGCGGAGGTTTCCCGACAATTGGACGAAATTCTGAGACTGGAAAACCAGATGAAACGAATTCAATTGAACACTATGGTTGCTATCAAAAACGAATTGACCCCTGAGCAGATTGAAAAACTGGAGGCGCCTAAGAAGTTTTTCATACAAAACGGAACTACCATAACTGGTGAAAAGCTGGCTGGATACAGCGAGAATTCTTCAAAGATCATCCTCAATGGAACTGCAATCTATACTTCTCCGAAAGTTGCTGTTACGGTTAATGGAGCTAGAGAGCAACCTCTATATTTCATAGAGAGCAGATCAGGAAGGCGTCAAGTTCAATCTTTTGAGGACATCGACCCAAACATCATTGAAAGTGTAACTGTGCTTAAAGGAGAGCAGGCCACAGAGAAGTATGGCACCAAAGGTATCAATGGAGTGGTCGTGATCAAACTTAAAGATGAAAAGAAAGAAGAGCTCCCCCTGGAAAATTAAATACTCAATTGGTTAAGTTTTAACTCAAAAAGGAAGGTCGGGTGACGTTCCTTTTTTTCAGTTGAACCTCATGTTGATGGGGTTCATTTTGGTTAAAAAGAAATCTGTAACTTGGACTTGCTTTTCTACCTCCTTGATGAAATAGACAATCTTTATCTCAAGGTATTTTGTTTCCTGGAGGAGTATAAACCTAAAAATGGTGTCTTTACCCTTAATCGCTTTTTCCAAACTTCCTCTTTGGGGATCCTTCTGTAAGGAACGCAGCAGTTCTAATAGTTTGTTTTCAATCTCCATAACCCTTATCAGGCTGAAATTCCTTTCGATATAACCTAGAATCTCAACTTGAAATCGATCTCGAGCTGGTTTAGTAACGATTATTTCGTAGATAACTTGGCTATCCATTCCTGATTTGACTTTCCGAATTCCTCAAGAGTCATCACTTCACCTCGTTTAATCGCCTCCAAAGATTCTTCAGTCCGAGCTTCCATTTCGGCTTGTATAATCGATTCCTCTATCTTTTCAAGGCTAGAGGACTTTTCAATTCTCATGAGACGCTGGATCATATTCAGCTTCCTTTTTTCTAAAGTCATGGTAATTTTATTTTAGATAGTTCGAAGTTAACCTTTTAAGGGATTAAAAAGAAATCCAAAAAAACACCCTCCAAGGGTCCAGGGACCCTTGGAGGGTTAAGCAAAAAAATCAATCCAAAAACCTCCAGCTTGCCTTGTGATTTTTATCCAAAGGCTTACCCGTGACCCTAGACCGAAGGATCTCGATCGGCATGGCATTCTGGGTCATAATCAGGTCATGAAATTGCTTCTCTGGCATCTTACCGGAATCCACCATCTCCTTTCGCATGGAGTAAATTTCCAAGGCGCCGATCATATAGGCAATCTGATAGAGCGGTCCATAACTTCCTTCAAAGGATCTTCTTACTTCCGCCTCTGCATTGGCACGTTCGTGACCCACTTTATCCACAAGTAAGTCGATACATTGCTGAGGAGTCATTTTACCCAAATGATAGTTGAGGGAGAAAATAATCCGAGCACATCGGTGCATTCTCCAGAAGAGCATGCCGACTTTGTCCTTGGCATCCCGCGGGAAATTACGGTCCCACAACACAAACTCCCAATACAGCGCCCATCCCTCCGTCCAGAATGGAGTACCGAAGGGCCTTCTGTGCGTCATGTAGCGCTGATTCATAAACTGCTGCAAGTGGTGCCCGGGGATCAATTCATGCTGCACGGTAGCTGTTGAAAAGTGGGGATTATTTCCTCGCATGGACATCATCTTCTCCTCGTGACTCATCTCAGAGGTCGGGTAAGAAATCTGAATCACCTCACCACCCAAGAAAAACGGACTCACCCGTTGCCTTTCAGCTGAAATCATACTCGTTCTCCAAGTCTCAATCGCCAGAGAAGGCACGGTCAACCAGTCATTCTTCACCATGATATCAATCGCCTCTTCACCCAGTCGGACCACTTCCTCAGGCCAAGCACCAGCCGGTAAGTAGGTTTCTTTCACCAGTTCCAAGGCTGCTTTCCAGTTATTCCCAAAACCCAGTTCATTGGAGGCTTTGAGCATTTCCTTTTCGCACCAGGCAAACTGTTTTTCAGCCTCCGCAATCAATTCTTCCGGAGTGTAGGCAATCATCTCAAAGGCCAACTGCTTTTCCAAAGCTTCTCTTCCGATCGGCTTGCCAATGATGCCACTGCCGTCGTCTTTCACCGAGTTGGTGTAATGCTCGCGCAAAGCTTTGGCATAGGCCTTCATGCTGGCATCTAGCTTTTTCCATGGTTCCGGCATCCACCAGGTAAATGCCGGATCATAGTCGAAGTAAAAGTCATAAGCTTCCTTGGTTACCCGATTTAGACTTTCCACAGCTTGGGCAGCCAAATCCGCTTGTTGCCAAGAGGTGTATTTGGAAGCAGAAGCGAGAGCCTTGTGTTGGACATCTACGGCTTTGGCAGTTGCATTCCAAGAAGCTGCCAAAACTTGGGAATCCGGTTGCTTGGCCCGGCGACGGGCGACCACAAAGTCTTCCAATGGCTTTCCGAAAGCGACTACGGACTGAACCTGCATGAAATCCCGCTTTTCAAGATCGAGTTCGGCAAGTTGCTTTTCAAGATAATTTCGGAAAAGTACATAGTCGATCTTCCCGTCTTCGGAAAGTGCCTCATAGTGCTGTGCTCGCAATGTTTTGAGGTAATCCTGATTGAAGGATTCCATGCGGGCGAAGTACTCTGCCGATAGCCTGTTGGTGTACAGGCGGGATAGAGCACCCCGATCGGCCTGATAGGCTGTGATCAAGGAAACCAGCTCCGTGGCCTCGGCCAACAAGGAGCCAAAAATAAAGAATAAGAAGATCGTTATTTTTTTCATGGGATTGGGAATCTATTTCAGAAAACAGACCCAACATAAACAAAAATTATTCTTGTTTCTTAAAAAATTCCACAAGTCCAAACCTTAAAAAAGCGGGAAAAATCTGTTACCCTCCTAAGTCTTAGGCTGTCAATTCAAAAGAATAAAGTATCAGCCTCATTGTTCTGTAATCGACTCAAACAGTCAATTTTCTGGTAAATCCGATCTGTTTTTGGAAACCAATTACCCCTCTGATCTATGAATGTCTACTCACTGATTTCAAATTTAATTAGCTTTTTTCTAAACTTCAAAGCCAAAAAAACTGCACAGTCCTTGTAAAAAAAAGGGAAATTCGCAGGGTGTAAATCTTTTTTTCAATTCACCCTTCAGCATATTTCCACCGTATTTCTACCTTTTGCTTTTGACGTTCCCAAAGTGCCTTAGCTAAATCAGGGGCAACACGATCCGGGTCGGACTCATGGAGAATTTGCTTCAATTTATTTTCGGCCAAATCCACCCGGTAACAGATTTGAAGCAAGCATCTAAAGTCCTTATCCATCAATTGACTAATGGTATTTGCCAGAATTTCAATAGCTTTTTCCTCAGAAAAAATATCCTTGACTTCCGGCAACTGAAAGTCTTCAGAAATGAGGGAATAGGTTTCTAATGGAATTGGAAGGGACATGAAATGATTCAAAAACCTAGGCCTCAGTACTTCTGAGGCCTGAAAAATTATGATTCCGTTTCCGTTGAATTAGTTTCTTCGAGAACTTCTGGGATCTGTTTACGAATCACCTGATACCAGGTATTAAGCTTCTTGATATCAGATACATAGACTCTGTTTTGATCAAAATCAGGAAGCACTGACTTCAAAAATGCTCTCAATTCAGTATCAGAGGAACTGGCATCAACTCCAGTATCTCCTTTGTATGTTACTTCAATTTTCTTCATTACCGATTCCAAAGGTTCTGCACCTTCTTCGGTCAGCGTGTAGATTGAAATATCACTTAGGATAGACACTCTCATAGACATTCCAGCCACCAGTTTAGATTTTTTGTCATCAAGCGATTCCAAAATGACCCCTGATCGGGTTGGCTTGATTATTTTATATAGGCCAGGCTTGCCGGCTACCGTAGCAATGTCTTTAAAATTCATAGTTTGCTTATTTCAGGCTGCAAATATAGAACTTAACCTCAATTTGTCCGCTCTGTCTCAAATTCTGAAACCAAGTCTCCGATGAACCTGATTACCTCCTCCTTTCCCAAACCCTTTTCGGCGGACGTCACAAAGTAATCGGGTGTCTCCCCGAAGATTTCAACCAGCTTATTCAAAAACAACTTGACATTTCGGTCGGTCTGCGTTTTAGATTGCTTATCGGCTTTGGTAAACACCACCACAAAGGGAATCCCTTCTTCTCCACACCAATTTAAAAATTCCAGATCAATGGTCTGTGGAGTCAATCGGCTATCAATCAATACAAACACTCCACAGAGATTCTCTCTTCCCAAAAGGAAGTTGCTGATCATTTTCTCCCATTTCTCTTTTTTATCTTTGCTGACTTTAGCAAAACCATACCCCGGCAAATCCACCAAATACCACCGGTCATCAATCATAAAATGATTGATTAGTTGGGTCTTTCCCGGCTTTTGAGAGGTTTTTGCGAGCTCTTTTACTCCTGTGATCATGTTGATGAGGGAACTTTTCCCGACATTGGATCTACCAATAAAAGCAACCTCAGCCCGATCAGGCTTAGGGCATTTTTTTGGGTCAGTATTACTCACTAGAAAGAGCGCTTTTCTTATCATTGCTTTTCGATTCAGGGACAAAAATACGCTTTTATCTCGGAAGGACTAGGCGTAGAAGCCCTCAACAATTTTCGATTCCTCAGGTTTCTATAGTATTATTGCGCCACCAAAGAAGATCCGTGATGTCCGTCGTCCCCTACAAAGACAAGCAAGACCCTAAAAAGACTCAAGTTGCTGAAATGTTTAACAACATCAGCCCCAAATACGATTTATTAAATCATGTCCTGAGTTTGGGAATTGATATTATTTGGAGAAAAAAAGCGATAAAAATGCTTACAAAGGATCAGCCGAAGCTGATTTTGGATATCGCAACGGGCACCGGAGATTTTGCGATAGAGGCGCTGGTACTTAATCCGGATAAAATCATTGGAGTGGATATATCTGAAGGCATGCTCTCAGAAGGTCGCAAGAAAATGCTTAAAAGAGGACTCCATAATAAAATCGACCTCCAACTTGGAGATTCAGAGGGTCTTCAATTTGAAGATAATAAATTTGATGCAGTCATCGTTTCGTTTGGAGTCAGGAACTTTGAGGACCTGGAAAAAGGACTAGCAGACATGTTTCGGGTACTAAAGCCGGGAGGTAAAACAGTTGTATTGGAATTTAGCAAGCCTAAATCTTTTCCAATGAAACAGGCCTACGCGTTTTATTCTAATTGGATTTTACCTCTTATCGGAAAAATTGTATCAAAGGACAATTCTGCTTATACTTATCTCCCCGAATCCGTCCAAGCATTCCCTGATGGTGAGGATTTTCTCCACGTTTTGAAAAAAGTCGGATTTCACAGCACCCTATGCAAACCACTCACATTTGGAATAAGCTCAATTTACGTTGGACAAAAGTAATTTTCCCAATTGTCTTAGTTTTTGGAATCTTTTCCGAGGGAAATGCACAAGGGTTGTTTGGCTTGACTAGCTCATCGGGGTCAGATGATAAGTTGATTTCTTATGGATTTTTTTTGGCGACCCATACAACAATGTATCAAACCAAATATTCAGATTTATTCCTTGATCCAACCAATACCGCAACGAATAAAATCCACTCCATATACCCCAAATATACCCCAGGATTCTCTTTGGGTTTTATGGGTATTTTGAGATTACATGACCAGATTAATCTGATGTTTACTCCCAAAATTGGATTTTATGAATACAGGGTTGACGTAAATTATTTCACTCCCACCTCAACCTATCCAAATAATACTGGAAACACAGACCCCGATAACAATCTGGGATACCGTACAGAGGAATTGATAAATGAAGCAACAATGGTGGGGTTACCGCTTCTTTTTAAATATCGATCCCAGCGCTTCAATAATACCCGAATGTATTTTATCGGTGGCGGTAGCTACCAGTTTCGCACCAAATCCCAGGATGAGGCTAACTTAGATCCTATTGTAACGACGGGAAGAGACTATACAGTTGAAGCTGGTATGGGCTTTGAGTTTTATTTCAAATTTTTCAAGTTTGCCCCTGAAATCAGATTTTCCCACGGGCTCAACAACCTCTACTTGCCAGCAAAAAATGACCCCCAATTCAAAGATGCGCTTTCCTCCATCAGAAGAAAGGGAATTACCATTTATCTAAATTTCCAATAAAGACCGAAATTGATTTCGTAAAAATTTTTATCATTCATTGGTTTCATTTCTGAGTAAACTGGTAGAACAAGGGATTATTCTTATTTTAAGCCGACCAAGTCATAAAGACTTGTCTAATTTCTGATTTTCCCAAATAACCCTATACCCAAATTATGAAACCCAAGCCTTGGCCACTATTGGCTTCCGCAGTATTCCTGCTTTCCATTATTTCCTTTTGGCTAGTTTTCCAAGAAGGAAAAACCACCCCAGCTTTAGGTTCGGTTCCTTATGTTTTTTGGTCAAGTTTTGCAATTACGGTATTAATCGTGGTTGCTACATTTCTTGGATCAATCATTTTTCCCCACCAAAATTCCTCTAAATCATGACGGGCTGGCTGATTTTTTTCTTTACACTATTTTTGGCCTCACTGGCCTATGCATCTTATAAGTCCTATAATAAAAACAGAAGTTCTGATGATTTTATGCTTGCGGGATCCAATATTGGTGCGATTTTGGGATTCCTCACGTTTTCAGCAGCCTTATTCAGCGCCTTTACATTTATGGGAATGCCCGATTTCTTCAGGGTACATGGTGTGGGTGCCTGGATTTTTTTGGGTTTATCCGATGCCTTGATGGTGTTCTTTTTGTTATGGTTTGGTTACCAGCTAAGAAAAAGAGCCACTGAAGTAGGTTACAAAGGTGTAGCAGGATTCATCCAAACCTGTTTTCAAAACAAATGGGCCGGATATCTTCTGTTTGTTAGTTCATTTCTGTTTCTGATTCCTTATGTAGCCATTCAGATCCGTGGTATTTCAATTTTCTTGGACGCAGCGTTTCCAAATCTTATTCCAGGTTGGGGGTGGTCTTCACTTCTTGTGATCCTAATGCTGGTTTATTCCGAAATCGGAGGTCTGAAAGCCATCATGTACAGTGATGCCATACAGGGAATAATCATGTTGGTGGTGATCTGGATCATTGGCTGGACTTGCCTTCAAATGGCGGGAGGATTGGGAGCTGGAATTGCCAAAATTACAGAGACTAATGCAGAACTTCTAAGTTTACCAGGACCAAAAGGTCTTTTCAGTAGCCCATTTCTGATCGCTTCTGCAATAGCCATTGTCATGATCCCTGTTTCCCAACCTCAGTTTACCACACGACTTGTGGTGATGAAGGATCTCAAATCCGTCCATAAAATGGCTTATGCCGTTGGTTTTTTTGCAATTTTGGTCATTCTACCCACGGCCTTCATTGGACTTTATGGGGCAGTTAACTACCCGGATAGCTCCACTGCTGATTTCCTTTCTGCAGCCTTGCTTTATGACCAAGCCAATCCGGTAGCCGCTTTGGCAGTTGTCGGGCTTTTTGCTGCCTGCCTTTCCACTACCAATGCACAGATTTTTGCTTTGGGCACAGAGCTCAGGTCATTACTCTCAGGTTCTGATAAAAAAATCATGAGCATAACCCAAGTCGCAATTTTCGTTTTCTCGATTATCGTTTTGGTCTTTTCAACTTACATGAGTGATGAATTGGTCCTTTTAGCAAGAGTTAGTTTTGCGGGAACCTCAATGATTGCTCCGGTGGTTTTAGGCGCAGTTATCTTCAAAAATCCGCCCAAATCCTTATTGGTTCTTTCCGCACTGGGCCTGATTTATTTCGTTCTCTCCCTTGCCCAACTAGTTCCTACGGGATTCGCAGGGCTCCAAACTGATGCTTCCTTGTATTTGATCATGATCCCTGCCACAGCTATCCTCATGCTTGTCCATCACTTTAGCACTACAAAAACCCAATGAAAATTGATTTTAAACTATCACTCAATAAAATAACCCAACAACTTCCTCAATTTTGGGAGCTTTCCGGTCAAAAAATCCGATCCATAGAAAAATCCTTTGATACGGTAAAAGGAGCTCCTGTTTTTACAGAAAAAGGAATCTATATCACACGGGGCTGGACTGAATGGACCCAAGGATTCCAGTTTGGATCTGCCATCCTCCAGTTTGACGCAACTGGGGAAACAGATTTTTTGGAAATCGGACGAAAAAACACGGTTGCCAAAATGGCTCCGCATCTAACCCATATCGGCGTACATGATCATGGCTTTAATAATGTCAGTACCTATGGAAATCTCCTTAGATTGATTAATGAGGGAAAAATCCAAGGCTCTGAATGGGAAAAAGAGTTTTACAAACTCGCTCTAAAAGTAACGGGTGCGGTACAGGCTACTCGTTGGACATCAATACCAGGTGGTGGCTTTATTTATTCCTTCAATGGTCCCCACTCCCTTTTTGTGGATACCATCAGAAGCTGCCGTGCTTTAGTAGTATCGCATCAGCTGGGACACGTACTTCAAGCTGAAAACGACAAGCGAATTTCGCTGATCCAGCGAGCTATCCAGCATTTGCTCAGCACAATACGCTACTCTATTTTCTATGGAAAAGGTCGTGACAGCTACGACATCTCCGGTAGGACCGCACATGAAATCATCTTCAACACCAACGACGGAAACTACCGCTGCCCGAATTCCCAACAAGGATACACTGGTTTCAGCACTTGGACCCGAGGACTGGCCTGGGCAATTTGTGGACTAGGGGAAACTCTGGAAATTCTCGATCAAATCAAAGAATCAGACTATGCAGAAATCATTTCAAAAGGAGAGCTTCTTACCTTACTTTCTCAGGCGGCAATAGCGACTGCCGAGTTTTATTTAGCCAACACGCCAACGGATGGCATTCCGTATTGGGATACTGGAGCCCCTAAGCTCCACCAACTGGGAGATTATCTCAATAGACCAGCAGATCCATTTAATTCCTTTGAACCAGTGGACAGTTCTGCCGCCTGTATCGCCGCCCAGGGCCTGATTCGCATAGGTAATTGGTTTAAAACTTCTGATCCAATGCGGGCCGCTAGTTACCAACAAGCTGGTTTTCAACTAGCCCATGCACTCTTTTCTGAACCTTACCTTTCAACCAAAGAATCTCATCAGGGGCTTATTCTACACTCCATCTATCACCAACCCAATGGATGGGATTATGTGCCTGAGAAGGGAAGAATTGCTCAAGGAGAATCCAGTATGTGGGGAGATTACCATGCCCGCGAACTTGCCCTTTTAATCCAGCGTATTTCAAAAAATGAACCGTATTATACATATCTCAACTGTGTTCCTTCATGAGCGGAAAATACAAGCCCGAATACCCGCGAGTTGCCCAATTGAAATCGGCTGACCAATTTCAGCAACATCTAGATAAGGAAGGCATTGACCTTAACTTTGACCAAGAATTACTTTCAGGAGCTGAATCTCCTTTTGGAAAAAGCCATATCTTAAAAACCGGTAGAAAAATAGGAAATGCCATGTGCATCCTTCCCATGGAAGGTTGGGATGGAACGGAAGATGGGCGACCAACTGAACTTACCAAAAGGAGATGGAAAAACTTTGCACTCAGTGGCGCCAAGTTACTTTGGGGGTGCGAAGCCGTAGCTGTTTGCCACGAAGGCAGAGCCAATCCCAATCAGCTTATACTAAACGATCAGACCTTCTCGGATTTTGTGGATTTGTTTGAATTGGTTCAGCGGATACATCAGGAGCATTTTGGAAACACTTCTGACCTGGTTGTAGGTCTCCAACTTACCCATTCGGGGCGCTTTTGTAAGCCAAATGATAAAAAACGGATGGAACCAAGGATCCTGTATCCTCATCCGATACTAAACAAGAAATTTGGACTGAAAGAAGATTACCCGCTAATGTCGGATGAGGAAATCGATTCGATCATAACCGATTACATCAAGGGAGCTGTGCTGGCACATCAAGCAGGATTCCATTTCGTGGACATCAAACACTGCCATGGATACCTTGGCCACGAATTTCTGAGTGCCTATGACCGGGATGGGAAATATGGGGGAAGCTTTGAAAATAGAACCCGATTTCTTAGGGAGATTGTGAAGGGAATACGAGAGGAAGCCCCAGGCCTGGAAATTGGAGTTCGCCTCAGCATTTTTGATTGGGTTCCATTTCAAAAAGGTCCGGAAGAAAAGGGTGTCCCTGCTATATCAGATGCGTATAGGTACGCATTTGGGGGAGCAGCAAGTGGTATAGAAGCAGATTTTTCAGAAACTTCCGCTTTTATCAATTTATTAAAAGAATTGGATATCGAACTCCTCTGCACCACAGCGGGTAGCCCATACTACAATCCTCATATTCAACGTCCTGCCTTATTTCCACCTTCAGATGGCTACCTTCCCCCTGAAGACCCACTGCATGGAGTCGCCCGTCAAATCAAAGCAACAGCAGAAATCAAGCATGCCTTCCCGGAATTTTACATAGTTGGTTCGGCGTATTCCTACCTCCAGGAATGGTTGCCAAATGTAGCCCAGCAGGTGCTGAAAAACGGTGAAGCAGATTCGATCGGTTTTGGAAGGATGGTATTGAGCTATCCGGATATGCCAGCGGATATCCTTTCCGGGCAAGGGTTGAAGCGAGCAAAAATCTGTCGGACCTTCTCCGATTGCACTACAGCTCCAAGAAACGGCATGATCTCCGGATGTTTTCCCTTGGATTCATTTTACAAAGCTATGCCTGAATACAGCCAACTTAAATCACTCAAAGGCGAATGAGGAAAATTGCATTGATCACCGGAGGAACCCGTGGAATAGGTCTTGGAATAGCCAGAAAATTGGCCAATGAAGGAATCAACCTGGCTCTAAACGGCGTTAGATCTCAATCTGCTGTCGTAGAAGTTATGACTGAACTTCGGGAAACTGGGGTTCAGGTGGAATATTTTCAAGGGAATATCGCTGAAAAAACCGACCGGGAAAGTATTCTGAATGGAGTGAAGGCAAAATTCGGGAGCATAAATTTCCTGATCAATAATGCCGGAGTGGCGCCGAGAGTCAGAGCAGATGTTTTGGATGTTGCTGAGGAAGATTTTGATCATTTGATGAACATCAACCTGCGCGGTACATTTTTTCTCACTCAGTCAATCGCCAACTGGATGGTGGAACAGAAACAAAGAAATAATTCTCATGATGTTTCCATTATTACCATTACCTCAGTTTCTGCTCGGCTTGCTTCTACCAATCGGGCAGGATATTGCATGGCCAAGTCAGGGCTTTCCATGATGAATCAGGTTTTTGCCGTTCGGCTGGCAGAATTCGGGATCCCAGTGTTTGAAATTCAACCTGGAGTGATCGAAACCGATATGACTGAAAAAGTAAAGGAAATCTATCAAGAGCGGATCCGCAGCGGATTAACACTGGAGCCTAGGATGGGTCAACCAGAGGATATCGGCAAAATTGTTGCCTCTCTTCTTCGGGGTGACTTGAGCTATGGTACCGGGCAGATCATTGCCATTGATGGAGGGTTGATGCTGGGAAGATTGTAAAGCTCTCCCAGCTTGGCCGATTTATCCAAAATAAACAAGCCCAAAGTTTATCAGACTTGTTTTGGCTTTTAACTTTACATTCTATACAAAAAACCAGTACCAGTATATCCCCAATCCGAATTGCCATCGCTTTCTTCTTCCTTATTGCTTACGTGCCGCATAAAATGGATGGAAAGCTTGTCTTCTTCAATTAAAACTAGAGAATGCATTTGTGTCTCCGTCCAAACTTCGCCTTTATTCATCCAAACATAATTTAGCTGTTGGCCATAACCTTTACTCCAGTAAACCTCTTTTCCTTTATCCTTCATTAAATTTCCCTCATCATCTTTGGTAACGCTGTACACATTGTTGTCTTCAATATACAAGGTGATAATAAGGGTATCTCCATCACTTGTAGTCAACTCCCCAGACCAGATTCCATCGAAATTTCTTTCCTGGGAATAGGCGCACCAAACGATTAGCATCAGAAGTAGTGTGATTCCAAATTTTCTTTTCATTTTACCAGTATTTAGATTTTAGGTTCTTTTTGAAAGTTAATTAGCACTTGTTTTATGATTTTGTATTCAATTACAAGATGTGAATATCTGGATTGAATTTTTACAAGTGACAAAAAAATATTTTGAAATCAATTAAATCGCATTCAATTTCAAGCATATCTATCGGAAATCCACTAATCAAAACCTACTACGATGAAAATAGAACATATAGCCATCTGGGTGAAAGATTTAGAAAAAATGAAAGACTTCTACCTTAAATTTTTTGACCTAAGCAGTAATGAGAAATACTTCAATCCTAAGAAGCAGTTCAGCTCCTATTTTATATCCTTTCCTTCAGGAGCACGGATTGAACTGATGCACAAGCCCAATCTATTTCAGCACTGCCAATTTCCAGAAGAAGGATTTGGATTGGCTCATTTTACTATTTCCCTTGGAAGTAAAGAAAAAGTGGACGGGTTGACTGAATTTATTCGTGATAGTGGGTTCAAGGTAGTTGGCGAACCCCGAACTACAGGAGATGGCTACTATGAAAGTGTAATTTCCGATCCTGAGGGGAATCTAATTGAATTGACAGTTTGATCTTTGAAAATAGGTAGGTACGCTTCTTTGCCAGTAGAAATAAAACTCGATAAAATTTTGAACTACAAAGGGCACTAAGTTTTTGTTAACTGGTATTTCTTTGATTTTTTAATAAGATTATCCGTTTACATGAAATTGAATAGGCAGATACTTAATTTTATCTGTTTAGTTAGTATGCTTATTCAGCCTTTCAGCTTGATCAATACCATTTTTTACACTTCTTCTACTTGTAAGGAATTAAGGAAATTAAGAAGGGCTGAACTGTAAAAGGTGCTTTTCGGCCCAGGTTTTCCCTTAAAAAAAGGTTCCTTAACTTTCTTAATTTCCTTAATGATTAAAAAATTTAAGGGTAAACTTTAGTAGGAAAAATTGAAATTGTCCAGTCTTGGTTTTAGTAAACATGTTTTTCTTGTTTTTCGCGCTAAGGTTGAATGAAGCATTAACCAAATGAAATTTGGCTACTGTCAAGATTCCGTATATTCCTAATTAAAAACTAAGGAATCTGGCTTCAATCCCACTTATGATGAAATATACCTCATAAGTTATTGGTAGAAATTTTCTCCTACCCTAGACTGGGTAAGGAGCCCAGGCCGATTATTTTTTAAAAATATCAAAGAAAAAGAGCCCCTAAGGGACTCTCTTTCATTTAAAAAACCCCTGAAATTAATTTTTGCTGAAGAGCACTGGGTTCAACTCTGTATCAATCACCTCCCCAACCTTCGCACCGGGACACCAAGTATTCCAATCATTCAATTGGTTGTCATTTTCGGGATTCTTGAGCACCATGTCCTTATCCATATAGATGACTGTCATCACCTTTCGGGTTTGGCTGCTTTGATTGGCTCCAGCTCGATGGAAAACCCAGCCTGAGTGAAAACTTACCTCCCCCAAATCAAAAGCTTCCACGACGTGCTTAAAATCAGTTACCCTTAATTTTTGCTGGATTTTCGACTCACTTTCATCACTGATAGACAATTCTCTGCCTTCTTTAATTTCATGACTTCCCGCACTAAATTCCAAAGGGCCCATTTCCAAATCCACAGCCTGAAGCGGAATCCATGCGGTGATCGTCTTATCCGAGCTTAGAGGCCAATAATATTGATCAGCATGCCATGGAGTAATTCCTCCACCTGCCTCCTTATACAGGGCCTGATCATGATAAATTCGCACCCCATCTGTCTGCAACAAGGCCGATGCGATACCGGCAAGACGTTTGGAAAATACAAAGTCCCTTATTTCATCACTTTCTCTCCAAAGGTTAAAGATCTGAAGGAATGCTTTGCCATAGGTGTCCCTTTTTTCCAATGGATCAGCTTGGTTATTAAGCTCCTGAACTTTTTCAGAAATCAACTTTTCATAATAGGCCAAGGTATCCGCATCAAAAACATCTTTTAATTTTATATATCGGTTACGCTGATAGAATTCTACTGATTCCCGGGAAATTGGATAAGCTTGATGTAGTAGTGGTTCCATATCTAGTGCTTTTATTTTTGAGGAATTTGAATACTATACAAAGGAAGAAAAAAGGTTTGATTGTGAATTGGACTTAATTTTCAAAAAATTGTCATATTTTATCAGATAAAAATATTTAAAGCATCTTTTTAGATAATTTTAAGCAATGAAAGCTGTATTTGAACAGATTTCCACCGGTGCAAAGACTTCATTTATCCATAAATATTTGGAGTTGCCAACTTTTGATGCCCCTTATCATTTTCATCCTGCATACGAACTTACCTGGATTTGTAAAGGAAAAGGAATACGGTATGTGGGAAGGAGTGCCCAGCCTTTTGTGGATGGAGATCTTGTTTTTTTGGGAGCAAATTTACCCCACTGCTGGGTCAACCAAGGCTTGGAATACCAGGTTTCCGCACATGTGATTCAGTTTGAGGAACACTTTCTTGGGAAAGACTTTTTTTCTATTCCGGAATTGGAACCCGTCAAAAAGTTTTTCGAAAGAGCCAAATCAGGGTTTTTGGTAGAAGGAGCATCTAAAGTTAACGTTGAGGAACAAATCCTGAAATTATCCACTAGCAATCCGATGGAACGTATATCCATTCTTTTGGAGGTTTTGATAATCCTCAGCCAATCGACTGAGCTTACTCCCCTTGATTCCTTTAATCTAAAATTGACCCATGATTTGCCGCAGACAGACAGGTTCAATAAGGTTATGTCATTTCTTATTGAGAACTTTAAAAATGACATCCAACTGGAACAGATTGCCGAGATAGCACACCTCACTCCAACCTCCTTTTGTAGGTATTTCAGGGGAATTATGCAAAAAACATTCACCGAAGTGCTGCACGAATTCAGAATCAAACACGCTTGTCAGCAGCTTTCCGATACAGAATGGTCCATTTCACATATCGCTTTTGATAGTGGATTTCAAGATTTACCCTATTTCAACAGGAAATTCAAGAAAATGACCGGTACCAACCCTTTGGACTTTCGGAGAAAAAACAAGCCACAAAAATGATTACCGAAATAAACCTTCGAAGAAAACTACGTTGATTCTAACCAAACTAATTTACCAACTTCTTGAAAACAGGATACAAGGCCTTTGAAATCAATTGATACCCTTTATCCGAAGGATGAAGACCGTCATAGGTTATGTTGATAGATTCAATTGGGTAGGGATACTCATCTTTTTCGGTGTCAAATGGAATACCGATAAAATCTGGATAAGCAAAATCCTTGTATTCCTCCGTCTGCGGGTTTTTCAGTCGTTTGAATTTGACAAGGTCAGCATAGTCCATTCCTTTCAGGTGGTACAAATCGACAACGGGGATTTTTTCAAATCCGCCGATTTCCCTGATTCCATTGACAAACTGCTGAAGATATTGCCCGTTCTTTTCCCTGTAAGACCCATAGGCGTTGTTTTTGTGATTGGCGATATACACAAAATCCACGCGCTTCATCGGTGTGATCAGGATAATTTTTGCCGAAGGGTTCAGTTTTCTAAGTTGCTCGATAATGACCCGAAAAGCTCCATTGACTGTCTCCACACCCGTATTATTTTTATAATCATCCAGGGTTCCCAGAGGCTTCCCTCCCCACCAATCGTTGGTCCCAAGGAAAATACTGTACACCTCTGCTTTGGGAATCTGCAGTTTTTCAAACTCGGTGGCAATCCGGACAGTAGTCCAACCATTGTATCCTTTATTGATCACCTCAAGGTTCTGAAACTTTTCCTTCACCAATGTGAGGTATCCTTTGGTAATCCGGTTGCCTGTCTCTTCAGGGTGGTCATTGAGGTAGGTGATGGAATCTCCAATGGCCACCCAGGTGACTTTCTTTGGGCTGGAACTCAATGTCAAAATCAGGAAGAGGAGTAAAAAAAGAGTTCTTTTCATAAAGTTAGATGGTGATTAAAGACCGATTTAGGCTGATTTCCCCTCTATAGGTAGGAATTGGTTACTTTAAATTAGCGGTTTTTGAGAAACCCTACCTATTGCATAAAGTATTAATTTTTGAATAGATTAAAATTCATTCTCCAGCATCTCTTTGATTACTGTTTCAAGACCATCGAGATCCTGCGTGGCATAAAAAATTCTTTCCAATTTTATAGAATGATAGACATAGATGATAAAATTCCTGAAAGATCTCGGAATAAGCCAAGGATACTTATACCTCTCCAAAAGGTCAGGATCTATAAATTTTACCGCTTCTCCAATGATCAAAAACTAAAACTGAACTGCGCTCTGGATTTTTACATCCTTCAAAAACTGAGCTTCATCTATCCCCTCAATAAAGTCCCTAATTAACTTTAAAGCCTCCAAGATATGTTCAAGTCGTTCCTTGGGAGTCGGCTTATCCATATATTTTTTCCATTTTTTTTGATGCCGTTTTCCTAGCAAAGTCCTTTAATTGGCCTTTTTCCACTAAATCAACCTTCCTGCTAATTTTCTTTTCTATCGCATCTGCAAGGTCAAGCAAATCAAACATGGAATATTTTTTTTCCTGATTCAGCTCTACCATGATATCGAGGTCACTAACCCTGGTTTGTTTGTTATCCATTATTGACCCAAAAAGCCATGCAGAAGCGACCCTTCCATCCTTATCCAGTATTTCTTTAATCTGGCTCTTGAGTTGGGATAACCCTGAATCGACCGACTTATAATAGGTAACCCGTTCTTCCGCAACCTGCAAGACCTCAAAAGCCAACTCCTCGTGGGCTAACTCATACACCACTTTATCTGCTAGCCATGGAACGAGTAAATCTTCTTTATCAAGTTTAAAAAATTCTGCAAGTTGAACTACTTGATTTCGATTCGCACTTCGTTTTCCTGTTTCTATCTTACTCAAAATGGCTTGATCTATGTCAAGGAAGGCTGCAACAGTCCGTAATGGGACTTTTTGCTCCACTCTGAGTTTTCTGAGCAATTCTCCCAAACTTTTCATTATTACATGAGCTAGTCGCCTATTTTGACAATAATCAATTTGACTGATTAGGTCAAAATTAAGCATTTATCTTGAAAATCAAACATTTATAAACTTCAACAGATTCAAATCTAGTCCGAGACTTAAAAAATTTAGTACAAGCGATTTCCCCATTTCTCTGAATGGAAATCCACCTGATTTTTGTAGAAATAAATTTTTTAACCAATGTATTACCCCTTCTAAAAAAAGAATATATGATTATCCTTTTACATACAAGTGAAAAAAAAATATCGCCTTGAAAGGCATAAACATCAAGAAATTTTCCAAATACGGGTAATTTCCCCGCAGAGGCGCAAAGACCGCTAAGGGAATTTTAGGAATTAGGTTTCAATTGTTTGATTCCTTTCATTATTCCGAAAAGACTCGCTAAATGTTCCCTGCCGGAATTAGTTTGAAATCCTTCAGTTTCGCTTTGTGTCCTAAGCGACTTTGCGGTTAAAGAATTCAGAAATAGTTTCAGAAAATCACAGCCATTTAAACACACGTATTTTATTTATCCGAATTTATTGAAGGGTATTCCCAAGTACTTGTAAATTAGCGGATATTCATAAAAGAATATGGGTATCCGCTTAATTTCACGTAAGGTTTTATTATTTTAGCTAGGATATGAATCAGGGAAAAGGGTCTTTCTTGTAAATGTAACTGTGTTCATTAATGGGACGACGTTGAATGAATTGGGCTTTTAAATTTAATGAACATGAACAGAAAAAAGGATTAATCACAATAGAGATATCCCTCACATAGGAGCTCACAAAGAAAAAAATTCGATAAGGCTCCGAAAAACTATGTTTTATTTAATATTTCTAAGTAACATAGGATCATCTCGTTATAAATAATATTTATTGCCACTATGTTTTCGATGTGACTATGTGGTTTTTGATTCTTTCACTTTTTGATGAAATAAAAATCTTTGATAATCCCGTTTATAGATACCTACTAAATCAGGTGTATCCACCGGTTTTACTACCACTTTTTGAACTATTGGCTACGAGATGAAAAACTAGTAATTGCAATAGGATGACCTACTTTAGGATTAAGGGAAATTCTGAGAAACAATATACACGTGCAATTATCCGGATACACATAAAAAAGAAAATCCTTATCTTCAAGCAAACCCAAAAACCGATGAAAAAACAGCTGCTTCTCTATTTTTCAAGTTTTCTATTCACTTATTCCTACGCCCAGGAAATCACGTCCCCACTCGAAGCCCACTCGTTTTCAAAAATCAAAATCACCGATTCCTTTTGGAAGCCTAAGCTTGAAAAAGTGGCGAAATCGGCATTACCAGCATCGATCTATCAAACCGAAATCAAGACAGGCCGAATACGGAATTTCGAAAAGGCCGGAAGGAGACAAGGAGAACCTCACGAAGGCATCTACTACGATGACAGTGACGTGTACAAAGCTTTGGAAGCGATCGCCTATTCGCTCCAGAACATTCCGGATCCATCCCTCGAGCAAAAAGCGGATGAATGGATCGCCAAAATTGCCTCTGCACAGGAACCTGACGGATACATCAATACCTTCTACTCCCTGACTGGACTGGAAAAACGCTGGCAGGATATGGAAAAACACGAAGATTACTGCGCCGGTCATCTGATGGAAGCTGGGGTAGCCTACTATCAGGCAACTGGAAAAAGGCAGTTGCTGGATGTGGCAATCCGGATGGCAGACCACATCGACTCCCAATTCCGGCAGGTCAACAAACCCTGGGTTAGCGGGCACCAAGAAATCGAATTGGCTCTAGTGAAGCTATTTAAAGTTACTGGCGAAAAAAAATATCTTGATCTGGCCGATTGGTTTTTGAATCAGCGGGGACGTGGCTATGGGAAAGGCGGCATCTGGGACAAGCCCGAATGGGGACCAAAATACGCCCAGGATGATGTGCCTGTGAAGGAGCAAAAGGAAATCACCGGACATGCTGTCCGTGCGATGTACCTTTACACGGGGGCAGCCGATGTGGCGGCCGCCAAAAATGATCCAGGCTATCTCAATGCCATGAAAACCGTCTGGGAAGACGTGGTGCACCGTAACATGTATGTCACCGGAGGTATCGGATCCTCGGGCACCAATGAAGGCTTTTCAGTGGACTACGACCTGCCCAACGAAAATGCCTATAGCGAAACCTGTGCCTCCGTGGGAATGGTCTTCTGGAATCAGCGAATGAATCTTTTAGAGGGCAAATCCCAATATATCGACATCCTGGAGCGAAGTTTATATAATGCTGCATTAGACGGCTTGAGTCTAACTGGCGACCGATTTTTTTATGGTAATCCACTTGCATCCAGTGGTCAACATTTCAGAAAAGAATGGTTTGGAACAGCCTGCTGTCCTTCAAATATCGCGAGGCTGGTTGCCTCAGTCGGGGATTACATTTATTCGAAAAATGAACATGGGATTTGGGTCAACTTATTCATTGCTAACCTGACGGAATTTGAGCTGGCCGGAGAAAAGGTGGGCATTGAAATGAAAACCCAATTTCCTTGGGACGGCACTGTAGAGCTCCAAGTGAATCCCATCACTGAAAAACAATTTGCGATCAACCTGCGAGTTCCTGGTTGGGTAGAAGAAAATCCGGTTCCGGGAAAGCTATATAGCTTTTTGGAAGAAGAAAAGACAAAATTCACATTATTGGTGAACGGTGAAAAAGCTACCTACAAAACTATAAATGGCTATGCCGTCCTGGACCGGAAGTGGAAAAAAGGAGACCGGATCACCTACAATATCCCATTAGAAATCAGGATGTTACAATCAAGGCCGGAAGTTTTGGCCAATACCAACCGAATTGCGCTCCAGCGCGGCCCCTTGGTGTATTGTGTGGAGGGGGCGGACAATGGTGGAAAAGTATTACAGCTCTCCGTCTCTCCAAATTCAAAGTTCAGCATCAAAGACTATCAAGTCTTGGATGAAAAAGTCCAAGCCATAGAATTTCAAGCTACCGAGGGAAGTAAATCTAAATCAGTAATTGCCATTCCCTACTACACCTGGGCCAACAGAGGACAAAATGAAATGATGGTATGGATACCCAAAAAGTAAAAATGTGTATCCAGATAATTGCTAGTCTGTCATTTATCACAGAATAAACTCTGGGTAAAAAGTACTCATCCATATTTTAAAGAGAGACCTAAACCTAAACTTACAAGACTCTTGGTATCATAGACTGAAAAACTCACGTATAGTCCGGGTAAATCTTTGAAATTAATTCAGGCCTTTCACTTTAATTTGTAAACCAATCGCTTTTAAAGCTTTAGCTTTTCAATCTTCGTGTCTTTCCCGAATTCTTCTGGAGAGTCTGTGGCAAAAGATTTTTTTCATGGCCACGAAGGCGCTAAGGCAGTAAGAGAAATGTGATTTACCCTTCTGGCTAAACCCTATCTTTTCGTCTTCGTGTCTTAGCGGCAAAGAAATAGGTTAGCCATTAGTATAGAATCAAACTTATTAGAATCAATGCTTTTAAACATTCCTGATCTTTTCAACGCTACTTAA
>CAZNND010000069.1:18867-23870 GCA_964574365.1 uncultured Limnohabitans sp. | reverse complement strand
CGAGGCGATTAAATCCTTCTCCTTGGATCGTTCTATTACCCCAATTCGGATAAAGCGATTAATAATTTCGGATAAGTCTTGAGAATTTATCAAGTGTAAATAAGACAAATCCAAACCCCATTCTTGGGTTAATATTTTTGAGGTAAATTGTTCATTGAGGAGATTGAAGGTGTTTTCAATCATTTCTTTTGATATGGACAATGCAATACACCTTGTAGGATTATTCCAATCTGCCTCTGGAAAATCAATTTTCATCAATTCATTGGGAGGTACGATTACAGATTCACCTGGTAAATAATCAAAGCCAGGTTTATCAAAAAGGTGCATAACCTTTTTCCCTCTCAGCATCGTGGTCAGGACTAGATCATTAAAGGCAAGATTTACCTTTTTAGCAGTTTGATGTGTTTCAAAAATAGTTAACTCACAATTATCCAAGGTGTAGGTAGTTCTATTCTCCACCAAGGTATTTAGGTCGTTGGGTTTTCTCCAGAAAACACCGGAAAAAGCAGGTTCATGGATCATTTTATATTGGGCTTATTTGTAACTGTTTGATATTGATGCCAAAAATTATACAAGTAAATAGGAAATAAACCTGAGAAAAGTCACTTTTTGCATATTTTTTGAGAATCCAGTCCGATTTTTTTCGCTAACGAAAATGGAAATTTGACAACAATCAAAATAACCCAAACTATGGAAACATTAACTTTTGCTCAGGCCACACCCGTGGAGCGGCCATTAATCAAAGAACATTACGACCATTTTATCGGCGGCCAATGGGTCAAGCCTTCCTCTGGAGAGTATTTCGACAACATTTCGCCTATCGACGGAAAAGTATTTTCTAAGGCTGCCCGAGGCAACAAAGAAGACATCGAAAAGGCGCTTGATGCAGCTCACACCGCATTTGCTACCTGGTCAAAAACTCCCGCTGCCGAAAGAAGCCGTGTTCTGCTTAAAATTGCGGATATCATCGAGGATAATCTTGAGCATTTAGCAAGAGTGGAAACCATCGACAACGGAAAGGCCATCAGAGAAACCCGCGCCGCCGATCTTCCGCTTTGTATTGACCATTTCAGATATTTCGCAGGCGTGATTCGTGCCGATGAGAGCACGATATCAGAGCATGATGAAAACACCGTAAGCATTAACCTCCATGAACCCTTAGGTGTAGTCGGACAAATTATTCCTTGGAATTTTCCTCTGTTGATGGCTACCTGGAAAATTGCTCCTGCCTTGGCTGCGGGATGCTGTACTGTAGTGAAACCAGCCGAACAGACCCCTACCAGCATAATGGTCTTGATGGAGCTTATTGCCGGAGTGGTACCTCCGGGGGTAATCAATGTGGTCACTGGATTTGGAATTGAGGCGGGTAAGCCACTAGCCACTTCTACCAGAGTAGCTAAAGTTGCGTTTACTGGGGAGACTACTACCGGAAGACTAATCATGCAATATGCTTCAGAAAATTTAATCCCGGTAACCATGGAACTTGGAGGAAAGTCTCCTAACATTTTCATGAAGTCGGTAGCCGATGCGGATGATGATTTCTTTGACAAAGCGGTAGAGGGAGCAGTGATGTTTGCGCTCAATCAAGGCGAGGTATGTACTTGCCCCTCAAGAATTCTGGTTCACGAAGATATTTACGATGTATTTATGGAGCGCGTGATCGCCCGAACCAAAGCCATCAAACTCGGCCACCCCATGTCCGAGGACACCATGATGGGTGCACAGGCATCCAACGATCAATATGAAAAAATCCTATCTTACATCGAGATCGGTAAAGAAGAGGGCGCGGAAGTTTTGACAGGTGGTGCAAAAACAGGATTGAATTCCGGATTGGAGAACGGCTATTATATCCAGCCCACTATCCTAAAAGGACATAACAAAATGCGGGTATTTCAGGAGGAAATCTTTGGTCCGGTTACCTGTGTAACTACCTTCAAAACCACCGAGGAAGCCATTGCCATTGCAAATGACACACTCTATGGATTGGGAGCCGGCCTTTGGTCAAGAGATGCCCATGAGTTGTATCAGGTTCCACGAGCCATCCAAGCAGGTCGTGTTTGGGTCAATTGTTACCATGCGTACCCTGCCCATGCGCCATTCGGAGGATACAAGAAATCAGGTTTCGGCAGAGAGACTCACTTGATGATGCTCAACCACTACCGTCAAACGAAAAACATGCTGATCTCCTACAGCAAACAGAAATTAGGATTCTTCTAAGCTAGGGTTTATTTTCAGAGAGAAGCAGGAGGATTTCTGCTTTTCTCTTTTTCTTCAAATTTGCATTCCTATGAACAAAGTGGCCAGAGTACTTTCCACAGCAGCAGCAAATCAAGTCATTGACCAACTTCGAAGCAGGCATGGTTGCGAACTTATGTTTCATCAAAGCGGAGGGTGTTGTGACGGATCTGCTCCGATGTGCTTTGAAAAAGGAGAATTCCGGATTGGTTCTCAGGATGTCTGGATAGGAACAATCCATGGATGTGATTTTTTTATGACAGCCGATCAATTTGACTACTGGAAACACACGCAGTTGATCCTCGACGTGATTCCGGGCAGGGGAAGTAGCTTTTCCATGGAAATTCCTCTCGGGTTACGATTTCTCATTCGATCACGACTTTTTACCATAGAAGAATTGGAGACCTTGCACCCTGTAAAAATGGGAGATCAAATTTGATTCAAAGGAAAAATAGCCTGAATTGCTATTTTTTTTGGTTTTTTGCTAACTTGAATGGGCAAACAAAATCCTTATGAAGAAGATTATTTTTTTTCTAATCCTACTTTTTGTGATTTACCTGATCGGGATCAACACGGTTCCCCAGTACATTGAATCGCAGCGGAATCCCGTAAAATTCGCCGGTCCCCATACTGTTTCTCCTGAAGCCCAAAGAGTTTACGACAAACTAGACTTCATTGCAGACCTTCACTGCGACGCACTTCTATGGGGAAGAAATTTAAACAAGCGTGGTGATCGAGGGCATGTGGATTTTCCAAGAATGCGAGAAGCTAACGTGGCCTTGGAAATGTTTACTATCGTTTCCAAATCCCCAGCAGGTCAAAATATGAAAAGCAATAGCGAAGATGCTTTTGACAATATCACCCCATTGACCATAGCAAAAGGAGAAAGTCCTTGGAATTGGTTTAGCCTGATCAACCGTACGATTTCCCAGTCTGAAGATCTGGCCGACTTTGTGGAAAATGAAGGGGAAGAAGCAATATTCATCAAAACAAAAGCAGATTTATTGAAATTAATTCAGGCCAGGAAATCGGATAATGAAGTAATTGGTGCCATGCTTGGAATCGAAGGCGGTCATGCCTTGGAAGCCTCACTGGAAAATCTCCAAAAAGTATATGATGCCGGAGTTCGGATGATTGGACCAACTCATTTTTTTGACAATGAATTCGGTGGCTCGGCACATGGTGAAAATGGATCAGGTTTATCGGATTTCGGCAAATCTGCTGTCAGAAGAATGAATGAATTGGGTATTTTCATTGATTTAGCCCACTCTTCTCCTGCCATCGTGGATGACGTGCTCACCTTAACCACTGAGCCAGTCATGGTATCCCATACCGGAGTGAGAGCGATCTTGGATTCCCAGCGAAACCTCAGCGATGAGCAAATTCGAAAAATTGCCGCCAATAGAGGCATAATTGGAATTGCCTTTTTTGATATGGCAGTGGGGACGCCTGAGCTACCCAACATCATCGCATCCATCAAGCACGTGAGGGATTTGGTAGGAATTGAATTTGTGGCTTTGGGTTCGGATTATGATGGCTCTGTAGCGGTACCTTTTGATATTACCGGATTGCCCTTGATTGTAGAGGGACTGATGGATACTGGATTTTCAGAGGCTGAAATCCGAGCGGTAATGGGTGAAAATGTGAAAAATTTCTTTCTAAAAAATTTAAAGTAAATGGAATCAGAAATCCATTTGGTAAGTAGCCGTTTTGGTAAACTTCAGGAATACCTAAGAGAATTTGTTTATGGAGGAATTGACGGAGCGGTAACAACATTTGCCGTGGTGGCCGGTGGTTTTGGTGCCAATCTTGACCCGGGAATTTTAATTATTCTAGGATTTGCCAACTTGCTGGCAGACGGATTTTCCATGTCGGTAGGGGCTTACCTTTCCGCTAAAAGCGAAAAAGACAATTACGACAAGCACGAAAAAATCGAGTATTGGGAAATTGAAAACCTACCTGAAATTGAACGAAGCGAAGTTGAGGATATTTACAAAGCCAAAGGATTCAAAGGAGAGCTTTTAGATAAAATTGTCGACCACATTTGCTCGGACAAAGATCTGTGGGTGGATGAAATGATGAAATATGAACTCGGGATGATGCGTGACAGCAAGAGCCCGTTCAAAATCGGTTTAGCAACCTTGATTTCCTTCATTTTGGTCGGACTTATTCCTCTTCTGGTTTATTTATGGGACTTTTTCTTTCCCTCCGAAATCAACACCTTTCTCTGGACAAGTATCCTGACAGGGATTGCCTTTTTTATAGTAGGCTGGCTGAAAAGTATTGTTAACCAAACTTCAGCCATCAGATCCATTTCAGAAACAGTAGCTTTAGGATTGCTAGCCGCAGTGGTGGCCTTTTATGTGGGAGATATTTTGGAGCAGTTTTTTATTTAAGCAAGGAATGTGAAAAAATGACCAATTATCAATTTTCAAACTCAATTGTCAAAGTGGAAGGAGGGGTTATTGGTTATTGAATTAAGTTGGATTCATTGAAAAAATGACCAATTATCAATTTTCAAACTCAATTGTCAAAGCGGAAGGAGAGGTTATTGGTTATTGAATTAAGTTGGATTCATTGAAAAAATGACCAATTATCAATTTTCAAACTCAATTGTCAAAGCGGAAGGAGAGGTTATTGGTTATTGAATTAAGTTGGATTCATTGAAAAAATGACCAATTATCAATTTTCAAACTCAATTGTCAAAGTGGAGGGAGGGGTTATTGGTTATTGAATTAAGTTGGATTCATTGAAAAAATGACCAATTA
>CAZNND010000069.1:0-18767 GCA_964574365.1 uncultured Limnohabitans sp. | reverse complement strand
GTTGGATTCATTGAAAAAATGACCAATTATCAATTTTCAAACTCAATTGTCAAAGCGGAAGGAGAGGTTATTGGTTATTGAATTAAGTTGGATTCATTGAAAAAATGACCAATTATCAATTTTCAAACTCAATTGTCAAGGTGAAGGGAGAGTAATTGGTGTAATTGGTTAGATTCATTGAACATTGAACATTGAATTTGATCATTGAACATTGAACACTGCCTGATCGAGAAACCTCTGGCAATCATAAACCGGAATCTGAGAAAAATAAAAACCATCAAAATCCTGGGTTATGATGGCCTGACAGGAGTACTCAATAGCTGAATAATATTCCAATCCGTCCTCAAAGTCTGCAACGCCGGGATTTCCTAGCGCCTGACTTACCGTATCTGAATTGACTGAGGAAATGTGAAGTTTAGATAATAAAAGCTCAATTTTCTTTTTAGCCTGAGCCGTTCCACATTTTTTCTCCGCAAAATAGAAGGCAATGGCAAGGCAAATTGGTGTGGTAAAAAGCTCATAATTTGGATGATCTGCTAAACTCAAAATCCGGGCTGAGTACGGAAAAAGTGGGTATTCTTTGTTCAGGACAGACACCAGTACGTTCGCATCCAGAAAAACTCTCATTTTTTAGCATCGAAAAATTCATCCTTCATCGCCTTGCGACTCGAAGGCTTGCGCTTATACTCTACTTCTCCTTCTGAGACCAAATCCACCCAATCGGAAATAGGCAACTCGTCCAAAGACTTGTAATTTTTGGAAGTCATCTGTGCAAAGAGAAATTCGGTCAGTCTGGAAAGGCTGATGTTATTTTGGTCTGCAAAATCCTTGGCTCGGTCAATGATATCTTTATTGAAAGACAAAGTAATCTTGGTATCCATAATCCAACTTATTAAATGTTCCCGTAAAGGAAAAAATATTTACACGTAAATCAAAACAGCTGGCTATTTTTTTTATTACCACTGTGCCAATTCCCTATCAGTTTCAGACCGATTTTTCCGGTTAGTTTTTTCTTTTTTCAGATCGGAAGCGTAAAAATGAGTATCCTGAAAATACCCTATCCGAGCTTCAGACTCACCTTTGGCAATGGTCCACTTTTCCTCTTTGAAAAGTTTGATCTGATCTTCATGAAGATCCAACAACTCATCGTAAGGACCACGGCCGGAGATCAATTTTACAAAAATCGGGGCAGTTTCAATGGAAATAAATAAAAGCATGATAAAGACATTGGCTAAAGCCATAGCCTGACTTTCCGAAGTCAGAGCAGTAAGCGCATCCATTCGGGCCGCCAATCCATCGAATCCTTCAATACCAGGTTGTTGTTTTTCAAATTCCTTTTGACGTAGGGTAATAAATTTCTGAACCTGAGCCTCCAGTGAATCAATTCGGGTTTGATTGCGATTCCTCATATCCTCGAGAAACCTCTGTGCTGCATCTAGCTGTTGTTCTTTTTTCTTAGCATTGGTTCCTAAACCTACTTTCCCACTTGAACTGGAAGTTTTTTTCCCAAACCTTTCCGCGTCATATTCTTTCTGAAGCTGATCACGGAAGTCTTGTGCCTGAGTAACTTCAGCCTTAAGTGTGTCAATTTTGGCTTCCAATTCTTGGATTTCAGGAAATCCTTTAGCCAGATTTGCTTTGGACTGTGCAAAAAATTCGGTCTTTTTTTCATCCAGCTTACGGTTGATTTCCCGCTCAAACATCTTTAATTCCAAAGGCTTGGAAATCACCAAAGCTAGCAATACAGCTAAAATCAATCTCGGAATGGCCAATTTCCATTCGGCCATAGAAGATTCTTTTTTTCGCATGCTGCTGACAATAAATCGATCCAGGTTAAAAATCATGAGACCCCAAAGCAGTCCAAAAAAGATGGCAGGAATAGGACTTTGGAACACAGTAAACAGGGCATATCCTGCTGCCAAAGCAGCCAGTACCCCTGTAAAAAAAACTGTTGCACCAATTCCGAAATACTTATTGGTTTCTGTGGGAGTTTTCTTCAAAATGGAAAAATTGGCACCACTACAAAACCAGAAAAAGCGAGTAATCAAATTCATGGGAAGGGATTTAGACAATTGAACATGCTACTAACGCTAAAACTCGTCCAAATACTATTTAACTATCCATTCAATTACAAGAATGGGGATGAAAAGCGCTTATTTTGGGATAGAAACAAACATTTTCATCCAATCTGAAGCGAATGGACAAACTTCCATTCCGATCGGCATGTCCGAATACGTTCAGTGGGATGGACGGTTTTGGTAAGGGAGATTTTTGAAGTATTTTTGGAGACATGAACAGATTTACACTTCCGTTACTTTCCATTTTACTACTTCTAAGTGGGTTCATTTCTGCCCAGCAAGTTCCTTTTGAAAGTGAAGTCAGGCAGATTTCCGCCAAGTTTGACAGTTTGGGCTGGAAATCAAGCGGGACAGTTTTCACTGGGAGTTCAACGATTCGAATGTGGAAAAGTTTGGGAGAGGAATTTCCTACGGAAAATCTGCTCAATACCGGATTTGGAGGATCCAAGGCCTCCGACCTGGAACGTCATCTATTTCCTCTAGTGATCAAATTTGAACCATCAAGAGTATTTATTTACGAGGGTGACAATGATATTTGGGCAGGAGTTCCCGGACAGGATATCCTCCAAAGTTTAGAAAAAATAGTAACCCGGATTCATCTCAGCAATCCCTCAACTGAAATTTTCCTTATCGGAGCAAAACCCAGTCCATCCCGTTGGGATAAGAGAAACGAGTACCTAAAGTTCAACCAACAGCTTAGGGACTATTGTGAGGCACTTGAAAAGGTAGAGTTTGTCGATACTTGGCAAGCCCTAACCACTGCGGATGGAAATCCAAGGCCAGAACTTTATATTCAGGATCAGCTGCATCTCAATCAGGAAGGGTATAAAATCTGGACGGAACTATTCAAACCTTTCTTTTAAGTAGTACGAACTCAGGCCCCTTTGCTCAATTTATTTTGCCAAACAGAAATCGGTAAAACTCCACCAATAGACCAGGAGAATCCTTCCCAACGCCTTGAAATGTTGATTGGCGAAGAATTCGAAGGGGCGAACTTATACAAGCGATTGAGACCTAGGGTAAAAAAATGCCCAAATTCCACGATGAAATAAGATGAATTAGCCATTCGTAATCTGGAATGAATACCGGTTTTAAAGAAAAAAGGGCTTTTCTGCTCCAAAGACAGGATATAGTTTACTGGCTCGCCCTCAGGAGTTGAAATTTTCCTTATCGCTCTATCCCATCCCGCGTCACTGCCAATAATCGTCCAATTTGAAGTAAGAAAAGCTCCAACTCGAATCATCTGTTGTTTCCCTGAAGGAATGTCGTAGCGAAAAGTGAATGGGATGGTCACATTGGGAGATCCGGTACCTGGCAATTCAATTGAATTTTGAAACTGAGAGATATATTCGAGGGGTATGGTGTGGTGGTATCCTGAAAGTCCCGATTCCGGAGAGAGATTATTTTTCCTGAACCCAAGACCCAGACCATAATAAATGCTCAAATCCTGAATTCCACTGTATTGATCGTCAATATATTCACCGTACCTCATGCCGAATTGAGGCATCAGATAAACTCCATTCTGAATACTGAGCGAGCGAAAAGCTTCCCTTTTGAGGATTCGACTTGCTTTTTTGACTGAATTGGTTTCAACTTGGCCAAAAGTACCAACATTTAACAGAGCGGAAAAAAGTAGGAAGGAAAGAGTTTTAATTTAGATAGGTTTCAATAAAAACTCTTAAATCACTCAATAATTGTCATGTGGTGAATTTATTTTTGATCAACAGCTTTCCTGCTCCAAAATGTCGCCAAAATTGAACCGGTGATATTCTGCATTGGGCCAAAAACTGCCGGAGCAAGTCCAAGTGTGGTAATCTTCCCCATGATGTTGGAAAGTCCGGAAGCCAGTCCAGCATTTTGCATACCTACTTCGACAGCAATGGTTCTAGCATCTTGTTCACCCATTCCAATGGATCTTGCCAGTCCATATCCCACACCATACCCCATAATATTGTGCAGAAAAACAAGTAAAATTAAAATCGGTCCTATTTCCAAAAGACTGTCTCTGCCTGCTGCGGTAATCACTAAAATGATCAGGGCAATTCCAAGCATGGAAACCAGAGGAAGCAGCTTTTCAATCCATCCGGAATTTTTCCCCAGCATTTGATGAACCAACAAGCCGGCGCCAACCGGTAACAGAATAATTTTAAAAATATCCCACATCATCTTTAGGAGATCAATTTCAATGAATTGTCCAGCAAGCAATTTCATCAAAACAGGCATCATAAAAGGAGCCAAAAGCGTGGTAATGGTAGTCAAGGTCACGGATAGTGCCACGTTGGCACGTGCCAGAAAAGCCATCACATTGGAAGCTGTACCACCCGGGGCACAACCGACCAGAATAATTCCAGCGGCAACTTCAGGTTCAAGTCCACTGAGTTTGGCCAATCCAAATCCAATTAGCGGCATTATGGCAAATTGGGCTGAAATTCCGATTGCAACGGACTTGGGGCTTTGAGCAACAGCAGCGAAATCCTTCCAGCTAAGCGTTGCGCCCATCCCAAACATGATCATTTGAATCAGCGGATTGATCAATTGGGTAAGCTTAAATCCATTAATTTCCTGGAAGTGTTGAGGAAAAAACATGGCCAGAGCAACCACTCCGAAAATGACAATAGGGAAGGAAAATCCTTTTAACTGCTGATTTCCACGAAAAAACAGGCCAAGAAAAAGGAAAAACCCAACAGCTATCAAACCTGTTCCTACCTGAAGCCCGGCAGGAATGGTGTAAAATAGGCCAAGGAACAAGATACCTGCTAGGTAGAGAAAGATACGTGAATTGGAGCTCAAGGTGATTTGGAATGAGGATGGAGTGAAACTAACAAAAAGAAATCTCCCCGCCCAAACTTAGGCAGGGATATTGGAAAAAGGAATTAACTGTAGAGTCGATCGTGTGATCTCTTTTCGTTCCACTGATCCGTTGGAGCGAAATAGCTGGAATCGGATTTATGAAGATGAGCTTTGACCACTTCCTCATTGATTTCAATTCCCAATCCAGGAGCTGTGAGAGGAACAGGAGCGTAACCTTTATCGATCATTTTCACCCCATCGACTTTAGTAAACATGGATTCCCACCAAGGAACATCCACCGAGTGGTGCTCAAGGGATAGGAAATTTTGAGTAGCTGCAGCACAATGAACGCTTGCCATGAATGAAACAGGCGTTCCTGCCTGGTGCATGGCCATGGAAATCCCTTTTTCTTCGGCATAATCTCCGATACGTTTGGTTTCCAAAAGTCCTCCGGAAGAAGCCAGGTCCGGATGAATGATGTCCACTGCATGCTCATCAATCAAAGGCTTGAAGTAATTCAGAAGGTAGATATCCTCTCCTGTCGTGGTTGGAGTTTCCAAAGCCTGAGTAATTGTTTTGTGCTGCTGTGTCATCTGCCAGGGCACCATGTCTTCGAGCCAAGCCAAACGGTAAGGCTCTAATGCTTTACCCAAACGAATACAGTTGTTTAGATCAAAATGTCCATAATGATCAGTGGACATCGGGATATCATAACCAACCATTTCCCGGATGTTATGGACGATCTTGGCAAGTTCATCCAAGCCTTTTTCTGTAATCTGAATTCCAGTAAACGGATGCGCCGTCTGAGCATACGACATATAACCACCAGACCACTGAGATCGGTTTTCTTTCAAAATTTCAGGGTTAACAATACAACCTGGGATGTCCATGATCTCCCCGATGGACACATCCATTTTCAACCAAGTATAACCCTGATTCTGAATTCTGTAGCGTATTTTTTCTTTTTGATCTGCAGCATCTTTTCCTTCAGGAGTGTCTGCATAGAGGCGAACGGAATCTCTGTAACGACCACCCAACAACTGCCATGCAGGCACATTGTATGCCTTTCCGCAAAGGTCCCAAAGCGCCATTTCTACGCCGCATACCCCTCCTGCCTGTCTGGATTGGCCCCCAAACTGACGGATAATTTTAAAGATTTTTTCGACGTTGCATGGATTTTCGCCGAGTATCCTGCTTTTCAGCATGAGTGCGTATCGCGGATCTGCACCATCTCTGACCTCACCCCATCCTACTATCCCTTGATTTGTATCAATTCGTAGAATGGCTGTACCGCCCATCACCGCTGTATGGGCATATCGAAGGTCAGTGATTTTCAGATCTGAAGGCGCAGAGGCTCTTTTGACGTTGCGGGTAGTTTCTGCTAGTGTGTCTTCCATGCTGAGTCCCGTAAGAGCAGCAAGGCTGAACCCTCCAAGGGCTGTTTTCTTCAAAAAATCCCTTCGATTAGATGCGGTCAAGGGATTGTCAATTTCGGCCTGTCTCTGCTGGACATAGGCTCTCTCCGATGCCTTATGATCAGCGATCAATTTTTGTAAGGTACTTTTCATTTTGGTTATTGTTAGGGTTTAAAGTTTTTTACCAGTTACGTTCCTTGAAATACTTGTCAAGTTCCGACTTGGTCATGGGAAGTTTGCCAGGATAGTTGTCCAGCCATTTGATAAAATCCTTTTTGATTTCTTCTGTCCATTCCGAATCAATCTGTCCTGCTAGGTATTTCTTTTCTCTTAGCCGCTGATGTCCAAACTGATCGCGAAGTCCGGTAACCTCAGAAGTAATGACCAAGTCCTCCACGAGGTGGGAAGGAATAAAGATGACACCGTATTTCTTTGCCAGGACCACATCCCCCGGTAGCACCGTAGCACGACCAATTCGGATGGGGGCATTGATAGAGGTGAGCATCATTTCCCGAATAAAAGAAGGATCTTGACCCTTGATCCAAGCGTTAAAACCTTGGATTTCAGAAAGTCCTTCTTGATCGCGAACAGAACCGTAAAAAATTACTCCCCGTTGGGATCGTGTAAAGATCGAATTCCCCAAATTATCACCAATCAAAGTACCATCTGCCATTTTTCCATAGCTGTCAGCTACATAGATATCCCCGTTGACCAAAACATCTATTGGCCAAGAGTTTGTCCCGCCCTTTGGAGATCTTCCTTCTTTTTCTACACCTGTGGTTTTTACAAACTTTTCAAAATCAGGCCTTGAAGGCATATACTGAGCAGTCACCACCCTTCCTGTCATCACGGAATCAGGCCAAATAATCTGCCAATCTCCTTCGTACTGATTATTATATCCCTTATTTCTTAGGACTCCCCAAGCCTCTTCGATGGAAATATTCTTCAACCTTTCTAATATGGCATCCGACACCTTGGGCCTTCCATCGGGAAATCGTTCGCCCTTCCACTCGGAAGTCAGCATGCGGATTTGCTCTGGAGTGGATCCTACCTGCTGTGCGTACCCAGATTGGGAGAAAGCCAAATACCCAAACGCAAGCAGCGCAATGGACTTTAAACCTTTTTTAATTTTGTTGTTCATGGTATTTTGGGTTAAGTGGTTATTCAAAAAAAGGTATCCCTCTTTGTGCATATTTTTTCATTCCTTCCTCATTGATTTCCACACCGATTCCCGGTTTTTCGGACAGCGTAATGAAACTGTTTTGGGTTCTTGGCCCATCATAGGTGACTATATCTTTCCAAAGCTGGTCTGTGTCCATGTAAATTTGCCATTCCATGATCTGAAAATTGGGAACAGAGGCACAGACATGGCAAGCAGCCATTGCGCCAAGGAAGGAGGCCACCATATGGGGTGAGAAAGGTACATAGTACAAGTTGGCCAAATTGGCAATCCGCTGAGCTTCTCCCAATCCGCCTGCTTTTTGTATATCTGGCATGATAATATCCACTGCATTTTCTGAAAGCAATCGGGTAAATCCATAAGCCAGGTAAATATTTTCACCTGTACAGATCGGAGTGGAAGTCTCCTGGGAAATTTTCTTGTACACATCCACATTGTCCGCAGGCACGGGTTCCTCAAGCCACATAAGATTGAGGTCTTCGTACATTTTAGCCATTTTCAATCCCGTCACAGCATCGTATCGACCATGCATGTCCACACAGATATCAACATTAGGGCCTACTTCCTGCCGCACGGCAGCTATGGCATTATACATCCGGTCGATTTCCATCGGGTTGGCAGTCCAGTTGAAGCGGTCGTATTTATTGGGGTCGCGTCCATCATCCACGTCAAATTTTACAGCATTGTATCCACGATTAACCGCACCACGAGCAGCGGCAGCATAATCAGCAGGAGTGGGATTTGTTGAAGTATAAAGTGCGGTATCGCAATAGACCCGGATTTTGTCTCTGAATTTTCCTCCAAGCAACTGATAAACCGGAAGTCCAAAAACTTTTCCTGTCAAATCCCAGAGTGCGGTTTCAATCGCAGTAAGTACAGCCACATAGACCCCACTTTGAGCTCCTCCAAAAAAGGCTCCTTTTCTGAGTTGCTCAGCTATTCGGTTGGGATTCAAGGGGCTCTGACCCTTAATCTGATCACCAAGTCGCTTTATCAAATAGTAGGTTCCCTGAATGGCGTCAACCGCTTCACCACAGCCCCAAACATCTTGATTTGTGTAAATCTTAACATATACGGCTCCTCTGACATATCCACATTTCACATCGGTAATTTTCAAATCGGAGGGGCTTGAAGCCGAGGGTGTTCTTTCTACTGCCGCTTCAAGACCTTGACCGAAAGTGCTTAAAAACCCAGCTCCAGCCAATCCAAGTCCCTTTGCGAAAAAGGACCTTCTACTTTCTTTTAATTCATTTATATCTTTCATAGGCTTTTTTTACCAGGTTCGATTTTTAAGAAGTTCCTGGATTTGGGCTTTAGGTACTGGAAGCTCATTAATGTGTGCATTGAGCCATTGGGAAAAGTCGCGTTCAATCTCATCCGACCAGCGGGTATCGATCTGACCAGCAGTATATTTTCCTTCTCTCAGACGTTCATGACCAAACATATCTCTGAGTCTAACAATCTCGGATGTAACAACTACCTTCTCTGCCAAGTGTGCTGGAATGAAAGAAACACCCCCATCTCTACCCAAAACCACATCACCTGCCATCACAGTGGCCTGTTTGATTCGGGTGGGCTGATTGATGCCTACCAGCATGGTATTCAAGTTGCCTTGTTGGTTGTGATGGGAAGGATGATAGGAACTGAAATAGGAAGTAAATCCACCCATTTCTTTCAAACCAGCTATGTCTCGTATGGCGCCATGATAGACAATTCCATTACCAGTTTTGGCAAAAATCGCATTGCCAACATTGTCGCCAATAGTAGGACCATTGATTTGAATACCAAACTGGTCTGCAACATAAACGTCTCTTTTAACTAAGACATCTACCGGCCAGGAATTTTGTCCTCTTTTTCCCGCCTTTTTTCCTCGCTCATCAATAGCATCGTGAATATCAGGACGGCCTGGAAGGAAGGTGGCAGTCACAGCCCTTCCGATCAAAATACTATCCGGATTGATGGTCTCCCATCCATCTGTGTATTGATAAAGGTATCCGGCATTTTTCATTACCGCCCAGGCTTCGTCATGCGTGACTAAGCGCATTCGGTTCAGTAGGTCGTCAGACACCTTAGGCCTGCCGTCTTCGAATCTTTCGCCTTTCCATTGTTGGGTAAGAAACAACATCTCCTCCTTGGAGATTTGCTGGGCAAAAAGCCCGGAAAAAAGGAATAAAAAACCCAAAGAAAAGTAAATATGCCTTCCCTTTATTCGATTATACTTCATGGTTTTTTTGAAATTATCTTGTGAATAGAGAATAATCCGGATCTAAGTCAGGCCTAGACCCGGATTAAACGCTAGATTTTTACTTATGCCACCAAACTTTGGTAGCCAAATCATCTGCACCCTGTGCACTGATTGCTGCACCTACATTATCTTTATTTACAGATATTTCTGAATTGGGATAAGTCAATCGATTAATGAAAGGTACCTCCCTGCCTGGATAGGGATTTGCTACCAATACAGGGAATCCACTTCTCCTGAAATTAGCAAATGCTTCGGGCCCATTCATCAAACATGAAACCCAATATTGCTCGTTGATTTGCTGCAATGCCGTCTCATCCTTCAACGGGTTAGCCGTCAAATAGGCAGTAATTGCATCCGCTGCTATTGAGGAGGCTGGATCGTAACTCGCCATCTGCTGCATGTGGAGCCTCACTCCTGCGCTGTAATAATCAGCTGCAGTACCTGCCGTGATCCAGCCTCTGAACCTTGCTTCAGCAAGTAATAAGTTGGTCTGAGAAGCGGTAACGATGAAATTGGGGGCATTTAACTTGGCCACTCTCCTTCTATCAATTTGACTAAAGTCATAGAAGCTTGCTAAACCCAAAGAAGCCGCAACTTTTACTGCTCCTGCATTGTCATTTCCCATCGGCATACCAATCTGTAGAGCTGGATCGAAAGACTGCCTAGCCACGGTCTGCTCAGGACCAGACTTTGCCCCAACATACCTTACTGCAATAGCCGACAATCTGGGATCATTTGTACTCTTCAGAAAATTCACAAAAGGCTCTGTCATGTAAAAATTGGCGGCTTCTGTTGAATTCAAGGTGTTTCCAACCGGGTTCTGATAGTTATTGTCGTGGACAATTACCGCATTATCGCTGTTGGTAAGGATCACACCTGCAGCAAAAGCAGAAGCTACAATTTGCCTTGCCCTCGTAGGGTCAACCCGACTCAGGCGCATCCCTGCTCTCAACAACATGGAATTTGCAAACTTCTTCCATTTATCAATATTCCCGGCAAACAGTATGTCTGCGGTTTCAATCCTGCCACTTGCACTTAAAGCTGCAGAAGCTTCAGTCAATTCCTTAATTATTTCCCCGTAAATAAATTCCTGAGGATCGTATTTCGGGAAAAAGATCTGATCTGTCACGCCCGCACCACCTTCTTTGTAGGGTATCGATCCATAGGAATCGGTCAACAACATAAAGGCAGAAGCCTGGATAATCCTGGACATCTGATAAAGATTATTTCTGGAAGGATTGTCCTTTACCCTGTTAATAACATCTTTGGTGTTCTTGATTACGTTTCGGTAATAATTCTGCCAATTGGTCTGCGTAGAAGCCCTATTGTCTTGGTTGTAATTGGCCCCTGTCAATACGCCTGAATTGGGAGAGATGATCTGCTGGACAATCCCCATTTCATAGACCAAGGTCCCAAAAGAAGATGCGTTTGAATTTAAGGTCGCATTGTTTAGCTGAAATGCCGGATCAATAGCAGTTGCATTGACTCTATTGGTATTCCATTCATCAAAATTTTGATCACAGGAAGTAGTGTAGGCCAATAGGATAAGTATGAAAATATAATTTATTAGCTTTTTCATTGTCGTACTGTTTAGAATTTGACATTAAGGTTAAAACCTAAACTTCTGGTAGTTGGAAGACCGGTTGACTCCATACCCACCAAGTTGTCTGAGCTGTAGCCAAAAGACTCAGGATCAATATTATCCACCCACTTTTTAAGCATCAACACATTGTTTGCTACTACGTTAAGTTTGATTCCACGAATAGGTGATTTTTCTGGAAGGAATTTGGTGAAATCGTATCCTAAAGAAACTTGTCTCAGTTTCCAAAATCCTGAATCATAAATCACTGGCTCGACCAGACCTTGGGATCTAACAATTTCCCAATAAGTTTGAACGGGAGCTGTAACCTTATTGACCTCGCCAGCCTGGTTGACTCCATCCCCAATCACACCCCCTTCTCGACCTTGCAGAGTCATTTTATGAAGACCATGCCTTACTGCATTGAAGTTGGTACCTGAAAGCATTTTACCTCCAATTCGATAATCAATCAGGAAGGAAAAGGATACACCCTTGTAATTAAGAGAGTTGGTGATCCCTCCAATCCATCGAGGAAGAGCGCTACCAAAATTGATCAAATCCAAGGAACGTAGAGGAAGCCCATTGGCGCCATAGATTATTCTTCCCTGATCATCTCTTCGATACCCAAATCCGGCCACCTGACCCATTTCCTGACCTACAATTTGTCTCAATTCACCATTGAACACGTGTGTACCTACGGTGATTCGCTCTCCGGGATTCTCAGTCAGGAGGCTTAAGACTTTGGTTTTATTGTAGGCTGTATTGAAAGAAGTTTCCCAGGTGAAATTGTCGTTCTCTACATTCACAATATTCACAAGTGCCTCAAATCCCCTGTTTCTGCTTTGTCCGCTGTTGATAGATGTATTTGTAAACCCAGAGGCATCAGAAATCTGGGCACTAACAATCTGATCGGTAGTGATTTTGTCATAAGCTGCCAAGTCTAGATTAAGTCTGCCCTGGAACATATTTAGCTCCA
The DNA here is from genome assembly GCA_964574365.1 of uncultured Limnohabitans sp. Taxonomy (GTDB): domain Bacteria; phylum Bacteroidota; class Bacteroidia; order Cytophagales; family Cyclobacteriaceae; genus Algoriphagus. The sequence continues at coordinate 6,504 of CAZNND010000069.1, read as the reverse complement.
AGCCTATTTCAGTTTCTGCAACACGCATAGGTCTCAGATTCGGGTTAGGAAGTGTGCCTCCAAGTGGGCCACCAACAGGTTGACCACCAAACAGGTTATTGTTAATTCCGTAAAATAATACGTTAGAATACGGAGCCACATCAGAATCACTTCCCACCTCTGCATAAGCCAATCTCAGCTTACCAAAATTCAGCCAGCTTGTGGTACCCAGATGCTCTGTGAAAATATAGCTGGTGGAAACTGATGGATAAAGAATGCTTCTATTTTCTTTAGACAAGGTTGAAAACCAGTCATTTCTGACAGTACCATTCAGGTAGAGGAATTTCTTGTAGGAAATTTCCCCAAAGCCGAAGACTGAATTAACCGCTCTTTCAGAAAAGGTATAAAGGGGATCTTTCACCCTGCCATTCTGAACGGTGTATAGGTCTCGAATTACAAAATCTGTCACCTGAACACTGTTAAGTTCGGAAGTTCTATACATGTGGTTGCCACCTCCGTTTAGGGCGATGTCAAAATCACCAAAGGATTTGTTGGCACTGATCAGGAAGTCTGCATTGATTTCTCTAAATCGTCTGCTTTCCTGCGTATAAACCCCATCCACAAAACCTGCGGGTGCTGGCGGTCTTGATGCATGACCATGCGGAAAGTTGTTGTAATCCTGATCGCGAGACCAGTAATCTTGTCCCAACCTACCTTGCACAAATAACCAAGGCAGGATATTGTACTTCATGGAGATATTCCCAAAGATTCGGTCTCTCTTAATGTTTTGAAACTGCTTGTTGAGTGTAAAATAAGGATTGGTTCTATTTCGGAATCTGGAATAAACCGCCTCATTTCCATTTGCATCAAGATAGTTTTCTTCCAGTACATTCAAAGGCATAGAATTGGCCATGTTGTACAAAGCTACAGGAATGGTATTGTCCTGCTGTCCTACATTTGGCGGGTTTTTATTGTCTTCAATGGAGTAGTTAATATTACCTCTGAAATTCAGTTTGGGATGCAAGTCATAATTGAATCCAAAATAGAAAGTTTTTCGATTGAAGGTGTTGTTTGGCACTATCCCTTTGCTGCTCATATCAGCCACGGAAAAAGTCATTCCCCCCTTTTCTCCTGAAGTGGACAAGGAAATCGTATTGGTCAGATTTTGTCCATTACGGAAGAATTGACCGATTCTTCCTCGGACAGGTTGGTAGGGTACGTTCACCCCATTAAACAACACCTGGGTCATACCGGGCTGGAAACGCTCACCAAAAGACCACTGACCCGAAGTAGGATTGGGAGTAGTAGGCCTCACTCCTTGCTCTCCTTGCCCGTATTCATATTGATAATCTGTGAAGTCCAATGGAGTCTCATTGGTGTAATTGACATTGTATGTAATTCCAATACCTTTAGAAGTTCCCTTGGATTTTGTCGTAATCATGATAACTCCATCCTTTGCCCTTGAACCATAGAGAGCAGAAGCTGCAGCACCCTTCAGTACCGTCATATTTTCGATGTCGTCTGGGTTGATACTGGAAAGACCATCACCACCATCCGAGGTATTTCCACCTCCTCTTACCCCTACCGAGTTGTCGGCGGCATTGTTTCCGGGATTCGTTCCAAAATTGGTGTTGTCAATCGGTACACCGTTGATTACGATCAAAGGGTTATTCTGCCCTGAAATAGAGGATTGACCCCTGATTCGGATTTTGGACGTTCCGCCCGGACCTGTACCAAGAGGAGCGATACTCACACCTGCTATTTTACCAACAAGCGAGTTCATCAAATTAGGAGTTCTGTTAATGGTTAACTCATCAGGTTTCACACTAGATGTCGCATAGCCCAAACTTTTTGCAGGTTTTTCAATTCCCAAAGCAGTCACTATTACCTCTTGAAGATCGCTATCATCCGGAGCAAGTGTCACATTAATTACAGTCCGATTTTGAACCGGGATTTCCTGGGTGGCATAACCGACAAAGGAAAAAACTAGCACAGCTCCATCATCGGGAACTGAAATACTGTAATTACCATTTATGTCAGATACCGCACCCGAACTGGTTCCTTTGACTAGGATATTGACCCCGGGAAAGCCATTTCCGTTTTCATCCACTATCTTTCCTGATACCTGAGCCATCATTTCCACTTGGAAATTTGATACAGGTTGAGGGTTTGAAAAGGCTTGCGGCAGCTCTTTTGTGGAACGTAGGGATGCAAAGAAAACAGGCTCAGAATTGAGTGAGCGACTTTTTGATTTTGGGCTTTTTTTCTGAAAAATCACATATGATTTATTCCCAGCCTTTTCAAATTCAAGATCGGTTCCCTGAAGTAATTCTTTAAGACCTTGTTCTACCGAAGAAAAGCCTTTGGAAGAAGGTGAAGCAAGTTTTCCTAAAACCAGGTCATCTTTAAAGGCAATAGATACCTCGAAAGTCTTTTCGAGGGAATTGAGTCCTTCTTTCAGCGGAAGGGCTTGACTTCGATGGATTCCATTTGTTGAAAAGGAACCATTCGACGCTAACATTTCCCCGATTTGTGCATTAGCCAATTGATGGCAACACAAAAGCAGGAAAAAGAACAGTAAAGGCTTTTTCATGATTTGATTGTTTTTGGGTTTTTTGTGTTAAGCATTAGATTAAGGTTTTAATAAGTACTTGAATTCTTTTTTCTCAATTGATATATTGAAAATCTTAGATGTTAGGTTCATAAAGTCCTCTGGGTCTTCAATTGGCATTGATCCTGAGGCTGTCTGATTAAGTGAAACCTTTGGGTCAATTTCAATTTGTAAACCAAAATTCTCCCTACCTACCCGGATGATTTCTTCGAGACTTGTTTGATCCAGGATTAATAGATTTTGGGTCCATGAAGTATAATTTTTGGTCTTCACGACCTTCTTCTCTATTTTATTTTGTTTGATTGCGACTAAGTCGCCCGGTTTCATCAGAATTTTTTCTCTAGATTGATTGGTATTGGACAGCGAAAGAGAAACATTGCCCTCTTCAAGAACTACTTGGGAATTTCTATTTCGATCATAAACAGAAAAAGAAGTACCTAAAACTTCTATCTCAACCCCATTTGCCGTGTGTACCAAGAAGGGTTGATGGGATTTTAGATGTACGACATCAAAAAACGCCTCGCCTTCCAGCCAAATTTCCCTTGGCTCCCCTGATTCCCATTCTTTGGCATACCGGACGGTAGAATTGGCATTTAAAATCAGTTGGGAACTATCCGAAAGCGTCAGGGATAATGTTTCTCCATAGCCTGTTTTGACCTCCACCCATTTCTCCTGAACCATCCCCCACCAGATTCCCAAAGCTAGAACTGCCGCAATACTTGCTGTTGCAAATCGCCTCCAGAGAATTGTTTTGCCGGAATGGGTAATCCATTCCCTGTTTTTGGACCTCGTTCGTACCTTTACCTTGTCCCACACTTCCTCAATTTCTTCCTGTGACAAGGAATATTCTGGAAGCCTGAGTTCAAGCAACAAGTTCTTTGCCTCCTCCACTTCTACCTCTTTATCAGGATTGGCTGAAACCCAATCGCTCCAAAACTGATCAGACTCAAAGTCAGGTCTCAAGACCCATTCCCGAAAGAACGGATCTTCCAAAAATTGTTGGACACTAAACTCTCGGTAGTTGGTTAAAGAATTTGCCACTGGAAATGAATTTTAAATAAAGAGCCGGAACTCGACAAAAACTCACCAACTTTTTGAAAGTTTTTTTAAAAAAATTCAGAAAAAATTTATGGTCAAGAGAGATTAATTAAGAATTTAATTTCAATTAAAAGATAATTAGCAAAATAATATTTAGATTCATTTTGAAAAAAAGTCAAACAAAACGATCTACAAATAAATTTAGCTAGTTCTACTTAAATCAGGAAATCTTCTTTTAGCGTGTCATATAAAATTCAAAGACAAAATAAAGGACGACGTATTCGTTCCACTTAACTTTTTCTCTGAGGGATTTAATGGTAAGGGAAACAAGATTATGCACACCGGCAATTGTTAAGTTCATGATTTTTGAGATTTCTTTGACCTCAAGGCCATGAAAAAATTTCAACAACACTAATTCTCGCTGACGGGGTGTGAGCATCGAAACAGCAGTCTTTAATCGGATAAGCCTTTCTTCATCTTGCTCAAAATGGATCCAAGAATATTCTAAGGAAGGCTCGGGGGCTAAATGCTCGATGTATTCCTGCGAAAAAGAATTTCTCTTGGAAAAAGCCTCAAGTTTTCGACATAGCAAATTTTTAAAAGAACGGAAAAGATAAAATCTGACTTTTTCAACAGAACTCAAGGAGTCCCTTTTATCCCAAATTTGAGCAAACAATTCCTGAAGGCAATCCTTCACCAGATCCTTGTCAGAATGAATGTGCATGCCATAATTAAATAGGCATTGAACGTATTTTTTGTAAAGCGACGAAAAAGCAAGTTCATTTCCTTTTTTCAAACTTTCCCACAGCAAAATGTCCTCTCTGAGCTGATCTGATCGATTCTCTTCCGCAAAAAAGAATTGTTTTTCAATAGACATTTGTCAGGAGTTAAAATTAGGAACAAGAAAAGTTAATTTTCATTTTACAAAAATCAAATAAGAATGCGTCTTTTTTATGTAAAATCCTAAAGTTATGGACACAAGATGCTGAAAGTTACTCTAAACAATGATTCTCCAGCAAACTTCACAACCCGATAACCTTACTCCCAAATTAAATTCTTACTTTTGCGCCTTCAATTAGGCAAACCATGCAGAATATTCGGAATATCGCGATCATCGCCCACGTTGATCACGGTAAAACAACCCTTGTGGATAAGATCATCCACGCTTCTAAAATCTTCAGAGAAAACCAGCAATTTGACGATCTTATTCTTGACAACAATGACTTGGAACGTGAAAGGGGAATTACAATCCTTTCGAAAAACGTTTCTGTACGTTATAAAGACCATAAAATAAATATCATTGACACTCCCGGCCACGCAGACTTTGGCGGGGAAGTGGAGCGTGTACTAAAAATGGCAGACGGCGTCATTCTGCTAGTAGATGCTTTTGAGGGCCCAATGCCACAAACGCGTTTTGTCCTTGGCAAAGCCCTTTCTCTAGGTCTCACACCAATAGTCGTAGTAAACAAAGTGGACAAAGAAAACTGTCGCCCAGACGAGGTTCAGGAAGCAGTTTTTGAGTTGATGTTCAATTTGGACGCCACCGAGGAGCAATTGGAATTCCAAACTCTCTATGGTTCTGCCAAGCAAAACTGGATGGGGCCTGACTGGAAAAACCCAAACGACTCCATATTGCCGCTGCTCGATGCTATAATTGACCACATTCCCGCACCAAAAATTTCAGAAGGCACGCTTCAGATGCAAATCACTTCCTTGGATTACTCCAATTTTGTGGGAAGAATTGCAATCGGCAGGGTGGCAAGAGGAACGATTTCAGAAAACCAGCAGATTGCACTTTGCAAAGCAGATGGATCGATCAAAAAAATGCGTGTAAAGGAACTTCACACGTTTGAGGGGCTTGGAAAGAACAAATTACAGACGGTAGCAGCTGGGGACATCTGTGCCGTAACAGGGATTGAAGATTTTGAAATCGGAGATACTATCACCGATGTGGAAAATCCTGAAGCGCTGCAGCGCATTTCCATTGACGAGCCTACTATGAACATGCTCTTCACCATTAACAATTCTCCCTTCTTCGGTAAAGAAGGAAAGTTTGTGACTTCTCGTCACCTGAGAGACCGTTTGATGAAAGAAACTGAGAAAAACTTGGCATTACGGGTAGAAACAACCGATTCGGAAGACCGCTTTCTGGTTTATGGTCGTGGAATTCTTCACTTGTCCGTACTGATAGAGACTATGAGACGTGAGGGGTATGAACTTCAGGTTGGTCAGCCACAGGTAATTTTCAAGGATATAGACGGTATGAAATGCGAGCCAATCGAAACGCTGGTCGTGGATGTGCCCCAGGAAACCTCCGGTAAAGTAATTGAATTAGCAACTCAGCGAAAAGGTGAATTGTTGGTGATGGAACCAAAAGGTGATCTTCAGCATTTGGAATTCAAGATTCCTTCCAGAGGATTAATTGGGCTAAGAAACAATGTATTGACTGCCACACAAGGTGAGGCCATTATGAACCACAGATTTACCGCTTATGAACCTTTCAAAGGACCAATAGCAGGAAGAATCAATGGCTCCTTAATTTCAATGGAGGGTGGTCAGTGTACCGCTTATGCGATTGACAAACTGCAAGACAGGGGTACTTTTTTCATTGAACCGGGAGATGAGTTGTACACCGGTCAGGTAATCGGAGAACACAACCGGGACAATGATATCGTGGTGAATGTGCAGAAAGGTAAAAAATTGACCAATATGCGCGCCTCTGGTTCAGATGACAACGTACGAATCGCACCACCAAAGCGCTTTTCTTTGGAAGAATCCATGGAATACATCCAAAAAGATGAGTATTTGGAAATCACTCCTAAGTCAATCCGAATGAGAAAAATCTATTTGGATGAAAATGAGCGGGCGAGGATGGC
>CAZNND010000068.1:0-23977 GCA_964574365.1 uncultured Limnohabitans sp. | reverse complement strand
AGCGTTCTGATTGTAGCTCCGGAGGAGCGTTCTGACTGTAGCCCCAGCGGGGCGTCTTGATTGTAGCTCCGGAGGAGCATTCTGATTGTAGCTCTGGAGGAGCGTTCTGATTGTAGCAGAGCGTTCTGATTGTTTTTACCTAATTTCGCACCCATGTCGAGAAAAATGAAAAATAAGGTCATCACTAATCTGCTGATTGAGCGCATCGCCTCCGAAGGGAAATGCGTCGGCCATCACGAAGGAAAGGTGGTGTTTGTCTCCAATGTGGCACCGGGAGACGTGGTGGACGTGCGGATTACCAAAGGAAAAAGCTCCTTTATGGAGGGGGAAGCCATTCAATTTCATGAATACTCCAAAGATCGTATCAAATCTTTTTGCTCATATTTTGGTACATGCGGAGGATGCAAATGGCAACACATCAACTACGACTTACAAAAAACTTACAAGCGACAACAAGTGGTGGACCAGTTTGAACGGATCGCAAAAGTCCCGATCCCAGAAGTGGCACCCTTGCTTGGGTCTGCAAAAACGCAATATTACCGCAACAAACTCGACTTTACTTTTTCAAATTCCCGGTGGCTGACCCGAGAGGAGATCAACTCAGGACAAGAATTTGAGCGGAATGCCTTGGGCTTCCATATACCCAAGATGTTTGACAAAATCATTGACATCGATCATTGCTACCTGCAAGGCGGGATTTCAAATGAGATCCGAAACGCACTGAGGGAATTTGCCCAAACCAACAACCTCAGCTTCTACGATATCCGAAATCAGGTAGGCTTACTCCGGAATCTGATCATTCGGACCACAAGCACCAACCAAACCATGGTGATTGTCCAGTTTGGAGAAAATCAGCCCGATTTGATTCAGCTTTTGATGGAATTTCTTAAAGCTAAATTTCCTGAAATTTCCTCCTTGTTGTACGTCATCAACACCAAAGGCAATGAAACCTTCCACGACCTGGAGTTGGTTACCTTTTCCGGTCTTCCCTACATCGAAGAGGAGATGGAAGGCTTAAAATTCCGCATCGGGCCAAAATCTTTCTACCAGACCAATTCCGAGCAGGCTTACGAACTCTACAAAGTGGCTAGGGATTTTGCCCAGCTAAAAGGAGATGAAGTGGTCTATGACCTCTACACCGGCACGGGTACGATTGCCAACTTTGTGGCCAAACAAGCCAAACAAGTGATCGGAGTCGAATACGTGGAGGCCGCAATCGAAGATGCTAGACTCAACTCCCACATCAACGGTATTGAAAATACCCTTTTCTACGCCGGTGACATGAAGGATATTCTAAATGAGGAATTTATATCTAAGCACGCCAAACCGGATGTCATCATCACTGATCCACCCCGGGCTGGCATGGACGAAAAGGTGGTGCAGATGCTTCTTCGACTAGAAGCACCAACTATCGTCTATGTTTCCTGCAATCCGGCCACTCAAGCCAGGGATTTGGCCCTTTTGGGAGAAAAGTACCAGGTTGAAAAAATACAGCCTGTGGACATGTTTCCCCAAACTTACCATGTTGAAAATGTCGTCCGTCTAACCCTCAAACCATGATCTCAGACTTCAACGATCCCGAACTCAACGGGAAATACCTTGGCACCATCACCAGTGATTTTGTCAAAATCTGTGACGTGCTCAAAGAAGCTTCCTACCAGGTACGATCCAGAGGATTTTCGGACTTTCCGATTTTCCCGATTTCAAAAGATATGCAGCCGATCGGAAAAATCTTTATCGGAAAGGCTGAAAAAGATTTGGACTGGAACTATTTCATTACCTATGTGGACGAATTTGTCCAGCGAAAGCTCATTGCTGAGGAAGCGTTGGATGAGTTTAAAAAAGCCTACAAAGATCCGGATGAGTTTTGCTGCCTGTTCGTGATTGACGGTGCATTTACCAGTTTCGTCTTTGTTCCTTATCCCACCGACTAACCCAGCCAAACAGGTGATCTAAAATGCTCATCTCGAGAAAAAAGGAACTTTATCCTATTGCCGGCAATCTTGATCAGAAAGGAATTTCATTGTCGAGGCAAAACTTGTACCTTGACTTTTCATCAAGTCAACCCTCGCCTTGAAACCTGCTACCCTTCTCCAAATTGAACATGCCCAAGTCAATTATTTAGGCAGAACCACCTTCGAGAATCTCAATTTTGTTTGGGAATCGGGGCAGCATTGGGCAATTATCGGGGATTCTGGGAGGGAACTGACCGCATTCTTGGAAACGCTTCGAGGAACAACACACCTTCCTAAGGGAAAAATTTCAAGACCCTTTGCCTCCAATTACCTCGCCGAAAAAAATGAGGAAGGAACCGTCCACAGCTACCATGACCTGTTCGCTTATGTCTCCCAGAACTATCGCTTCCGAAATAAATCCAACCAACAAAATTTCTATTTCCAGCAACGTTTCAATAGTTCTGAGGCGAACCAAGCGGCTACGGTTCGTGAATACCTTCAGGAAAATTCAATCCCAAGGAACGGCCCTTGGACTTTAGAACAGGTCGCCCAACTACTGAAACTTTCCCCACTCCTCGACTCCTCTATTCTGAAACTTTCCAATGGGGAGACCAGACGATTGGCCTTAGCTTTAGGACTTCTTCGTCAACCCAAAATTTTCCTGATGGACCAACCCACCACCGGACTGGATCAGGAAAGCAGGGAGGCATTTGGCGACTTTCTGAATGCGATTATTTCCAAAGGAATCCATGTCCTTATCACCACCACCGCAAGAGAAATTCCCGAAGGAATTACCCATGTCGGAAAGGTGAAATCCACCGGAAACATCGAAATCTGGGAAAGGCATAAATTTTCATCCAACATGCCGAATCAGGCAGGATTTCCCTGGGATAAAAACTGCCTCCAACAGCTTGTAGGTTGCTATCCTCAAGACCAGCAGGAAGTGATCCGACTGGAAAATGTAAGCATCAGCTATGGAGGGAAAACCATCCTGGATCAGATCAACTGGAAGGTTCAATCCGGGGAATGCTGGCAACTCAGCGGAAAAAATGGTTCCGGAAAATCAACCCTCATCAGCCTCCTAATCGGAGAAAACCCTCAGGCCTACTCCCAAAACTTCTGGCTTTTTGGGAGAAAAAGAGGAACAGGGGAAAGTATTTGGGAAATCAAACGACGAATAGGTTTTGTCGCTCCAGAATTGGTGCGCTATTTCCCTGCCAACCAAACCTTGAGGAAGGTGATCCTTTCCGGCTTTTTTGATATGATGGGTTTATTCAAAAAAACTACTCGCGAACAGGAAGCAAAGGCCGACGAATGGATCCGAATTTTTCAACTGGAACCTTTTTCTGCGATCCCCATCCAGCGTGTTCCTCTAGAGCAACAGCGTTGGGCCTTGCTGGCTCGGGCTTTGATCAAACAGCCCAAATTGCTGATTTTGGATGAAGCCTCCCAGGGTATGGATGAGTTGCAGCGGATCATTTTCAGAAATACCATCCAAAAAATCCTGGAGCTTTCGTCAGTTACCTTGATTTATGTAAGTCATTATCAGGAGGATATTCCAAAAAAAGTAGAAAAGATTTTTAAATTGTAATTTTTAATTACTGGCGTCCGATAAAATTTAAATGGAAATAAATTTAATCTTGGAATAGTGCAAAAACAGGGATGGGAACCCCATTTTGAGGGTGTTCCCATCTTTTTTATACTGTCGTTTCGACCAAGAAATAACAATATGAAGCAAGATAGCACTAATTTTTATTCAGGACATTCCCTCATCGCCCAACTTTTATCCATGGTGCCGATGGATATTTTCAAGCAGATTGTAGAGGAGGAAAATTGCCGACAGATACTATAAAAAGCTCAAGTCCGTCGATCACTTTATCTGCATGTTTTATGCGCTGTTGATCCGTAATGGCAGCCTCCGTGAAGTTTGCAAGAAAATCACGCTTATTGTCAAAATGCTGATTCCCTTTGGATTCCGCCAGCTCCCCGCCAAGAGTGCCCTTTCAGATGCCAACCGAATGTGGGATTCATCCCTGTTTGAAAATCTGTATAGGAGGTTGCATGAGCACTACCGGCCTGCTCTTAAAAGCAAGTGGTCGGAAATTGGCGATGAAGTTGATCCGGCCCAGGTAGAGGTGTTTGATTCAACCACTATTGGGTTTTTTAAAGACATTCTACAGGGTGTTGGCCGAAACCCCATCAACGGGAAGAAAAAGGGTGGCGCCAAGGCATTCACCAAGATGAATCTTGCCGAAGGGGTACCCAATTTCGTCTGCATAAGGGCTGCCTCAACCAATGAGAATGTGTTTCTCAAACTTTTCGAACTTCCCGAACATTCCAAGGGGTTTTCGACATGGGATTTGCTTCCTACAGATTTTTTTCAATGCTAACCGATTCAAATATATACAATTATCTATAGTTTTAGTTTTATTTTTCCCGTTAAAAAATAGAATAATTAATTACCAATATCAGACTTTAATTTGTATAAAAATTGCACTATTCCAAGATTTAATTAATTCCAATAAATAATTCTTTGCCAGCTCTATTCTAAAAGTTATTAAGTTTTGATTATTTTAAATAAATATTTTTTTTGTTTGGTATTTATCTAAAAAGGCGAATAATAATTTTGTAAATTTTCTTTTTTCAAATCCTATTTTTAGTTTTATATGAAATTTTAAAGTCTTAAAAATGAAAAAGATAGTCTTATTTTTCCTAGCAACTTTGGCTTTCTTGCAATGCATTTCGCCTAAAGTAGAATCGGAAAAATCCAATTTTCAAGAATTGGACAAGTATTTATCCTCTGAGATTGAAAATGGAAAGCTTAGGGGTGTTCACGCTATGGTGTACCATGAAGGTAAATTGGTTTTTGATAAATTTTACGGATACAGAGATTTTGAAGCTTTGGATTCCATGCGAGGTAACGAGCAGTATTTTATCCAATCTATGACCAAACCTATCGTGTCAGTAGGATTAATGACTTTGGTAGAGGAAGGTAAAGTTTCTTTAGATGATCCTGTGGGGATGTATTTACCACAATTTTCATCCCCCTTAGTGGCTAAAAATCCAAATGAGGGAATTGATGTGGAAAAATATCCAGCCAAGCGCTCACCCACTATTAAAGAACTTTTAAGCCATACAAGTGGCATGTCGCATGGATTAACGGCTACTGCCTTGGATGCACAATTATTGCAACGTGCGCTAAGTCCTGAAAACAAGTCCTTAAATGATCGGTTAAGCGTATTAGCAGATTTTCCTTTTTTATATGAACCCGGTACTCGCTGGAATTATTCTTTTTCCACAGATTTACTTGCAGGAGTCATTGAAAAAGTTTCCGGTCAGACTCTTGATCAATTTCTTTCGGAACGAATTTTTCAACCCCTTGGAATGCAAAATACAGGTTATAATCTTTCAGAAAGTCAAGCTGCTAGAGTTCAGATAGTCTATGATTTTATGCCCGACACCACCTTGGTCAAGGCAGCGAATCAGCCCTCTCCGTCAGGAAACACGCTTTTTGCCGGAGTAAATGCCTTGTTCAGTACCACTCAGGATTATTTAACTTTTACCAAAATGTTGCTAGGCCAAGGTGAGTTAAATGGAGTCAGAATTCTCAAGCCTGAAACTATTTCGTTAATGGCCACTGATTTTACAGACGGATTGTTGGGACATCCCCAAAAAGATGAGGTTATAGCTAAGGTAGCCAACGGGATAGTAGTGGACAAGGATCTAAATTTCGTTTTGGAACCAGGCTATGGATTTGGATTGGGATTTGGTATTCTCTTGGATTCATTGGCAGCTGAAAGACCAACGGCTACCAATGGTGAGTTTTTTTGGGGTGGAGCCAATTCTACCTATTTTTTCATTAATCCGAAGGAAAAACTTATAGGAGTAATGATGACCCAAATTGGGTTTTTACCCAATCCGAACCCATACCATTACCATTACGGAAATCAGTTTAGAAAACACATCTATGGCTCAATAAACAAATAATGATACCCTTTGCTGCTCTCCAATAAGAATAATTTCCCTAACTTTTTGGTAGATTTTCTCTCTATTCAATTTTACGACTTCCGATAAAATTTTGGTAGAAATAAATTTAATCTTGGAATAGTGCAAAAACAGGGATGGGAACCCCATTTTGAGGGTGTTCCCATCTTTTTTATACTGTCGTTTCGACCAAGAAATAACAATATGAAGCAAGATAGCACTAATTTTTATTCAGGACATTCCCTCATCGCCCAACTTTTATCCATGGTGCCGATGGATATTTTCAAGCAGATTGTAGAGGAGGAAAATTGCCGACAGATACTATAAAAAGCTCAAGTCCGTCGATCACTTTATCTGCATGTTTTATGCGCTGTTGATCCGTAATGGCAGCCTCCGTGAAGTTTGCAAGAAAATCACGCTTATTGTCAAAATGCTGATTCCCTTTGGATTCCGCCAGCTCCCCGCCAAGAGTGCCCTTTCAGATGCCAACCGAATGTGGGATTCATCCCTGTTTGAAAATCTGTATAGGAGGTTGCATGAGCACTACCGGCCTGCTCTTAAAAGCAAGTGGTCGGAAATTGGCGATGAAGTTGATCCGGCCCAGGTAGAGGTGTTTGATTCAACCACTATTGGGTTTTTTAAAGACATTCTACAGGGTGTTGGCCGAAACCCCATCAACGGGAAGAAAAAGGGTGGCGCCAAGGCATTCACCAAGATGAATCTTGCCGAAGGGGTACCCAATTTCGTCTGCATAAGGGCTGCCTCAACCAATGAGAATGTGTTTCTCAAACTTTTCGAACTTCCCGAACATTCCAAGGGGTTTTCGACATGGGATTTGCTTCCTACAGATTTTTTTCAAAGCTAACCGATTCAAACAGATTCTTCGGGACCCGCAAAAAAGACAACGCAACCTACGAGGTCGTCCGTGAATTTGACTGCTCCCATGCCGAAGACATCCAGAAAGTCCAGCTTATCTCTCTGAAATATAAGGAGAAGAGAGTTTCTCGGACAGTTGAAGTCAGATTGGTGACCTATACTGATCCTGTAAGTGGGGAAACACTTGAATTCATGACCAACCTGATGGGAACTGATGCCCTAACGGTAGCTTTGTTGTATAAAAACAGGTGAGTTATAGAGTTGCTTTTCAAGCAGTTAAAGCAGAATTTTGAGCTCAAGTACTTTTTGTCGGAATGCGAGAATAGCCTGACCGCCGTGACGGGGGATCAAGATCCAGATATGGGTAGCCTTGATTTTAAACCTACTGTTTACGGTGCTCCATAAGCGTATAAAGGAGGCGGAGGACTTTTCCACCATGGTGATGGTGGCGGCTAAGAATCTGTGCTCATTTGTAAGCCTAGAGAAATTCCTGGTAAATTCAGTAGGCTATTTTAAAGGATTATTCAAAAAAAATCTTCATAAAATGCAATACGATCTATTCTCCTCTAGATAGGGTTACTTTTTAAAAAATCAAAAAAAAACCCTAATTTCAATCAGAAGAGGCTTTTTCCTGTTTTTTAATTATTCCGGACGACAGTAATAGTTTAATGGAATAATTGCGTCTAATGAGTTATTTTTGTCAAAAATCTGTACACCATGAAATTTCTTGATCCTAAAAACGATGTTATTTTCAAGAAAATTTTCGGTCAGCATCCGGAGATTTTGAGAAGTTTTCTTAACTCGATGCTTCCCCTAAAGGGGGCCAAGAGATAGTGGAGTTAAGTTACCTGTCTCAGGAGATGCTTCCTGAGACCTATTTGGAGAAGTTTACCTCAGTGGATGTGCGTTGCATAGACAATACGGGTCGCCAATTTCTGGTAGAAATGCAGATGAACTGGACGACAGCCTTCAAACAACGGGTTCTTTTCAATACCTCAAAAGCCTAAGTCACCCAGACTACCAAGGGCTTTGAATACAGAAACTTGAAGCTGGTTTACGCACTTAACTTAATCAATCAGAACTATCTGCCCAACAGCCCGGATTACTACCACCATTATGCAGTAGTGCATTACAAAGAAAGCGAGGAAAGGCTAGAAGGCTTGGAGTTTGTCTTTATCGAGCTTGAAAAATTCAGGTCAAAGAATTTGACAGACAAAAAATTGCAGGTTTTGTGGTTGCGGTTTTTGACAGAGATTAACGAGCAAACTGAAACGATCTCTGAGGAATTGCTGGAAGATAGAGACATCAAGCAAGCGGTAAGTTTCGTCTATGAGGCTTCGCTCAATAAGGAAGAAAAGCTACCTTACGACAAAAATTGGGATAGGATAAGCTCTGAAAAAACAATTCTAAACGAAGCCAAAGCAGAAGCTAAAGCGGAAGGAATTGCAGAAGGAATTGCAGAAGGTTTAGTACAGAGTAAAGCAGAAATAGCAAAAAAAACCAAAGCCATGGGAATGCCCAAAAAAGACATTTCAAATCTTACTGGCTTGGGTGAAGAAGAAATAGAAGCATTGTAGCTGTTTCGATGGAATGGGCTTGGAATTAGCAATCAAATAGGAAGGTCTGTTTACCCAAAACAAGCCTATGCGGAAGAGGGATTCCTAGTATAACAAAACCCATTCCTATTTTTAATTATCCCGGATGACAGTAATTTTTAATAGGATAAATGATCTTATTTTTGAAAAAAGTTATAGAACAATGAAAGTGACAGCGATAATTTAAGTTGAATTGATCGAGGAATTGGTCAGAGAGTCAGGAGCAAAAAATATCACTGAGGAATTGCGTATAGCTATTAAAGAATTTTTGGCCAAAAAAACTTCGGGAGTTTTCAGAGCAACTTTTTGCAGAGCCTTTGAAATTTGAATATGGTGCTGCTTACCTACGCGAGCAAAATCAGCAATGAAGGGAGTACTCATTGACACCTCGGTTTGGATAGAATACTTCCGGGGAAACAAAACTTTTATCGATCTGGGCTTAGCATTAATAGCCTTGGGTATGGCCTTCAGTCTTGAGGTAGTATTTGCAGAACTTGCTCAAGGAGCAAAAGGTAAACGAGAATTAGAAGTTATTAGTGCTTTTTTCACCAACATTAAGCTCTTGGACAGTCCCGGAATGATCTTTAAAGCGGGAGTTTTTTCCCTACAAAACAGAATGATCGAAAAAGGAATTGGGTTGATCGATGCCATTTTGATTGTTTGCACGATAGAAAATAACCTAAAGCTCTGGACCCTTGATAGAAAGATTATTTCTTTTTTGGAAGCTGATGGGATTTTTCATCCCTGACTTTTTCCTGACTAAAGTTTAATATTAGATTTGAAATATACCTGGATGATTCTCTGAATCAAAACCCTTGGTAAGCTTCAGTTTATCTAATTTTCCAAACTGTGACACTGCAAATTTTGATAAGCAGGACAGAAGTCAGGATAATCTTTCCTATTTTCAACTCATTCGCCCGATTCTATGAACAGCAGAAGAAATTTCCTCCAACACCTTGGTTTAGGCTTGACCTTGCCCGCCTTGTCAGGATTCAATTTACCAAACCAAAATCCTTCCCAGTTCCCCTCCTCCAATCTCCCAAAAGAGGTGTATTGGAATGAAATCCGAAAGCAGTTTCCCTTGACCAAGGATAGAATCTATCTGAATAACGGCACCTTTGGACCGGCACCTTTTTCCGTAGTCAAGGCCATGGAAGTCAGCAATCTAGAAATAAATACCTCCGGAGAATACGGAAACTCCGACCAAGAGCGAATTAAACTGGCTGAGTTTTTTGGCATCAAGCCCACCGAATTTTCCATCACGCACAACACTACCGAGGGAATTAACATCATGGCCTTTGGCGTACCAATGAAAGCTGGAGATGAGGTGATTCTTACCACACATGAACACGCCGGAAATGCCCTTCCCTGGCTGAATCGAGCTAAATTGGACGGAATTGTGCTCCGGACTTTCGAACCTAAATCCACGCAGGAAGAAAACCTGGAGGAAGTCAGCAAATTAATCAATCCTAAGACCAAGGTAATTGGAATCCCCCACGTCACCTGTACCACCGGATTGGTTTTTCCCATCAAAGAAATCTGTGAACTTGCGCGGAAATACGGCATTCTGACCGCGATAGACGGAGCCCATGGTGCAGGTACTTTTGATTTGAACCTGTATGATTTGGGCTGTGACTTTTATGCCGGTTGCTTTCACAAATGGATGCTTGGGCCTAGTGGCACGGCATTTCTTTTTGTTCGAGAAGATGCCTTGGAAAAACTAAAACCAATCATGATCGGTGGACACTCCGATATTGGTTGGGACATGACCGTGAATCCTCCGATTTTTAAGGGATACGTTCCCTCGGCGAGACGCTTTGACTATGGAACCCAAAGCAAAACCTTAGCAGTAGGTATGGTGGCAGCGGCGGATTTTCATGCAGAAATCGGAAAAGCCACCGTGGAAGCCAGAGTGCGTGAATTGAATCAGCATCTTTTTGAGGGCTTGACAGATTTGGGATCAAAAGTTACCATCTTGACCCCAGCCGAAAAAGAATCCCGGATTTCGGTAATCTCCTTCCAGCCAGCTAAGATGGATTTCAACGCCTGTGGGGCAGCCTTGGCCAAAGCAGGTTTTCGGGTAAGGTTGGTACCGGAAGGAAAAGTAAATGCCGTGCGGATTTCGGCACACATTTACAATACAGAAGCAGAACTGGATGCCCTTCTTGGAGAGTTGAAGCGGATTTTGGCCTAACGTTTCTTTTTGTTTTCCGCCCGGAATTTGGCTTCCTCAGCCCGAAATTGGGCAATCTGGGAAATCAACTCCAGAGGCAGTTCCTGATCATAAGGAAATTGTATGGCTCCTTTAGAGGTGACATATCCTGCTAGTTCCCTTTTAAATTCCTCCACCCCCGAAGTTGTTGGGTAATACCCGATATGACTTTTTGCGGCTGCATAATAGACCAATACTTCCGTCGTTTTGAATGCCGGCATATGGTAGCTGATGACCTCTTTTGCCTCGGGTAAGGACCCTTGGAGGGTGTCCCTGATTTGCTGGAGTTTCGCTTGGATTTCCGGAGGAAACCAGGAAATGTATTCTTCGACAGAGGTGGGTTTTGGGTTCATCATTGAGGTAAGGATGTTTATCTTTGAAATCAAGTTTGAATTTATGGAAAAAAATATCACCATCGCCGAAGCCCAGGAACTCGTAGATCAGTGGATAAAAACCGTTGGCGTGCGCTATTTCAACGAACTTACCAATATGACAATTTTGATGGAGGAGGTTGGGGAACTGGCCCGAATCATGTCTAGAACGTACGGGGAACAGTCCTTTAAAGAATCTGACAAAGGAAAAGACCTTGGGGACGAAATGGCCGACGTGCTGTGGGTCTTGATTTGTCTCGCCAATCAGACCGGAGTAGATTTGACCCAAGCCTTGCAAAAGAACTTTGAGAAAAAGAACATCCGAGATCTGGATCGGCATAAGAATAATGAGAAGCTGAGGTGAATTTCGGGGGGGTAGTACGAAGTACCAGGTATCAAGTAGATGGACTGAGGCATTGAAGAGCACCGGTAGGCTTCCAAATCTGCGCCTTTTTCTGCGAAAAACTTGCCTGACGGCAGTCAGGTCTGCGGGAACTTAGATGGATAATTTCGGATTTTGGATATGGGATTTCGGACAATTGATACCAAGTACCATGTACCAAGTACAAGGTAGGTAGCCTAATGCATCGAAAAGCAACTGTACATTTCAAAATCCTCGACTTTTTCTGCGAAAAACTTGCCTGAAGGAAGTCAGGTCTGCGGGATCTATTGAGAAATTTAAAGAAAAAGGCCCAAAACAGTTCGTCTCGGGCCTTCATTTTTTCAATCCTTAAATTCAGCTGAACTCGGAATCCACCTCACACTCAAATCCGGATCAGGCATGTCCTTATCCAAAGGAAACATCGGCCGCTTGATGCGCTTATACCCGAGTCGTTCCAAATCCTGATCCACTCCTCCCGGTGTCAAGGCCATGATCCAATCCCCACGCAGGTCATATAGCTCCGGTACCAAATACCCGATTTTCACAACCAAAATATCTGTCTTGGTAGGATCAAGTCCTAGTTCGGTGAAATCTTTTACATAATGGTAGGGCTTCCGCTTTTCTGTCACGATGATCTTCAATGAACCGACCTGCACCACTACTTCTACTTTAGCATCTTGGTCTCCTTCTTTAATCGAGAGGACTTTTCCCTTAAGTAATACCGGCGGAGCAAATCGGTTGTCCACCATTGCACCTGCAAGACCTTCCACCATATTTCCGATTCCAGCAGTTTTTGCTTTCGCAACCAAATCCGGCCCGGGAATCGATGCATAAATCAACTCTAGCCCCGTTTCAGATTTGAATTCAGGCCTTTTCAAGAGTTCAGTCAAGGTCCAAGTCACGTCACCCGCACCACCTGCGGTGGGATTATCTCCCATATCCGAAATAACGAAGGGCTTTTTCACACTTTTTAATGCCATCCCTAGACTTTCGTCCAAATAGGCTACGGGAGCTACAAATTCGAATTGGTTTCGGACATCCCAGAAGCTTTTGGCCAGGTATTCCGCACTTTCTTTCACTTGCTTTTCATCGTCTCCTGTGACCATCACCACCGCATGATTTCGGGGTTCGTCCGCCCAGGCATACCCAATCCAGATGGCCGCATCGATCACACCCTCTTTTTTGGTTTCAGGATCCACCTTAGCATAAAGTCTCTTTCCGGGTTCAATTCGGGTACTGGTCTTTTCTCCGGGAAGCAAAATCGGAACCGGAATCCAGGCTTTGTATTTGGGTTTACCTTTTCCACTTTCGATCCGATCCAACAGATTGACCACGGCGCGCTTTTTGGATTCAATCGCATCTTCATGAGGAGCCATGCGGTAGCAGGTGATCAGGTCTGAATGTCCTGCCAATCGCTCCGACACATTCCCATGCAAATCCATCGAAGTGGAAATGATGGTTTCTGACCCCACAACTTCCCGAATTCGGGCGATCATATCCCCTTCCGGATCATCCAGTCCTACGACACTCATGGCGCCATGGATGTCCAGAAAAAGTCCATCATAAGGCAAATTTTGCTTCAGTCCGTCCAGAATTTTACTCAAAAGCGACTCATAGGCCTCTCTGCTGACTATCCCTCCGGGAATGGCATGCCCACAGAGCGTGGGAAACCATTGCGCCCGGCCCCGGGTAACTGAATCCACTTCCATAAACGGATAGTAGGTAAAGACTTCTTCTCCTATTCGTGCCTTAAAGGCAGCTTCTTCGGTCACTGCCGGAGAAAAGGTACTGGATTCAATGGCAATCCCGGCGATGGCAATGCGGGGAAGGGGTTTTTCTTTCGGAGTACAACAAAAGCCAACAATCAGAAGAAGTAGGAAAGCTAGTTTTTTCATGAGGGAAATCAGTCAATAGTTTTCCAATTAACTCAAAAATAGCGGTTGAGACAAACCGAGAATGGATGGTCGGGGAAAAAGCTAATGGGCAATCAGCTAAAAAAAACTCACAAAAAGAAGTAAACTAATATGTTCAATCAGAATCAAACAAATAAGTATGATGACTTGAAAACCAGGTAAAAAATACCCGATTAAATTCGGGTATTTTTCAAGAAACTCATAAAATCAGTTTTCCTTGAGAAATTTATAAATCTCGTCTTTCAGGTGCAGTCTCCTGATTCTCAAACGGTTTACCGTCTCATCCGAAGCCGGTTCCGCATCTGATTCGATTCGATAGATTTCATTATCCACCTGATCATAGTCTTCAAAAAGCTTCTTAAAATGCTCGTTTTCTACCTTCAGGTCATGGATTTTGGCTTCAAATTCGGGAAATTCGTCAGTTAGGGGATGTTTCCTAAACATGGTCTTAGGGGGTAAGATCTTATGACAATTCTACCCCAAAAACCGACTAAAAAACATGACAAAGGTCAGTTGGCAGACAGATACTTGTCGCTTATTTCATAAACCTCAAAATTGCTAAACACCCGATTTCCTAACAAATACCAATCCCACCAACCCTCTACAGCCAAATGGCCATTGGTTTCACTTAGTTGAAGATGATTCCAGCGAAGCCCGGACATGAATCCATGAAGGCTTGAAGTGGAGGATTCTTTATCAATTTCACCCGTATTGATATCTCTGATCAAAGTCAATTCTATTCGGTTGCTAAACTTATCTACGACAGGAATAAAATCAATTTTTACAGGCTTTGAACTTATAAAAGATTTTTCATGTGAATTTTTAGTGGCTGACTTCAAAAATCCGAACGTCCCAAAAATAAGCACCACGCCAACAAGCACTTTAGGATATGACTCCAAAAACTTCCTGCCTTTAAAAATCAGTGCCAAAGCGAAGTAATAAAAAGACAGCAAAAGGAGGAGGTTCAAAACACTCCAAAGGAATTGAATCATGGAAGAAAAATTTCAAATCAAGATAGGCTATTTTTCAAGAAACTTGTGAAGTCAGTTCCATAAAAACGAGATTTTGACCGAACCTATATGATTTCAAAGTCCAAACTAGGCCGCTTCTTTCTCCTTTTATACTCCTCTATCCCGACGATTTTTAGGTTTTTGCCACTACAGTTGCCCTCAAACGGTGTGAATTACAGGTATCACTGGTGGATAAAATCAAGTTTTTTGATTATCTACTTACATTTATCATAATATTTGTAAGTAATACTTATAATTATCATGATATTTGTAAGTAGTTTTTTAATTTAGATGATAACAAGTCAATTCATTTCAAACATGTTCAGAAGGAAACAAATTTTAGAAGGATCTGGAAATGAAAGTCTTTTTTTATGGGGAGCAAGGCAAACGGGCAAAAGTACCCTCCTAAAAAAAATATTTCCCGATGCATTATGGTTTGATTTATTGCTTTCGGACACATTCTTTCGATATAAAACCAACCCAAATCAATTTCGGCAGGTGATCTTGGCAAATAAACCAGGAAGCACTGTGGTAGTAGATGAAATCCAGAAAATTCCTGAGTTGTTGGATGAAATTCATTGGTTAATTGATAATCACTCAGCAAGATTTATTCTTAGTAGTTCGAGTGCCCGAAAAATCATCAGGTCAGGCTTTAATTTACTCGGCGGAAGAGCCTTGAGGTATGAATTGTATCCTTTGATTCAGGCAGAAATCCCGGATTTTAATTTGTTGAAGGGGTTAAACCATGGTTTACTACCAAGACATTACCTTTCTGATTCTCCGGGAAAATTATTGGAAGCCTACATCGGTAACTATCTTAAAGATGAAATTGCAGCTGAGGCCAAAATCAGAAATTTGAACGCCTTTACTCAATTTTTGGAGGCTGCGGCATTCTCAAACGGAGAGATGGTCAATTATTCCAATATTGCATCAGATTGTGGAGTTAGTCATAATACCATTAGGGAATATTTTCAAATTTTGGAAGACACCCTAATTGGACGGTTTGTTCCTTCCTTTCAAAAAAGGCCGAAAAGAAAAGTCATCGGATCTCCCAAGTTTTATTACTTCGACGTGGGAATAGCGGGCAAGCTCTTGAAAAGAGGCCGAATAGAAGCAGGAAGTGAGGCTTTTGGAAATGCATTTGAACATTTTATTTATCAGGAACTTCATGCGCACAGTAGGTATACTGAAAAAAAATATGGGATATCCTATTGGAGAACTACTTCCCAAATAGAGGTAGATTTTATTTTGGGAGACCATGAGGTGGCGATTGAAGTTAAGGGAACCAATAATGTAAAATCCAGACATCTCAAAGGTTTGAAAAGTTTTGCAGAGGAATACACGGTAAAAAAACTTATTCTGGTCAGCGATGACCCTCTAGAAAGGAAAATTGGGGAAATATCAGTACTTCCTTGGAAAATTTTCCTGGAAAAGCTCTGGGCAGATGAGATAATTTAGCACATCTTAGGCCTTCACCAAAAATCCCCTTTCATCTACCTTGACTACCAATGGATAAAGATCAAGAGTAAGACAAAAATCGATATCTGCCTCTATTCCATGGTTTTGCAGCCGTTTGGCATGGGAGGCTTGAGCAAGGTAACCTTTTAAATTATGCCCTTCCCGCTCAAAAAGTGATTTCATCGCCAAAGCCCCATCCTCATCAGAACTGTGTGTGGACTCAAGCAATTTGACCAAAGCCCCTGCATACAGTGAATCCTCCAGGTTAAATCTCCCTTTCCAACCTGCACAATGAATCAATACATCCAAATTTTGGCCTTGGATGTAGGACACAGTAGCTTGGAGATTTGGGAATGCACCGATCAGAATTTGGGCTGCACCGGTGGACTTCTCGATGGCTTGGGTTCCATTAGTCGTGGTCATAGCCAGCTTTCTTCCCTCATAAGCTCCTGAAAGGTAAGCGACCGGGGAATTACCCATTTCAAAGCCAGGCGCTGTCAAGCCATTTCTTTCTCCACCGATCAAATACCCTTCCGCTTGCATGGCTCGACATGCTTCCAAGTCTGCAAAAGGAAGGATTTCTGTGACTCCACTTGCCAAAGCGGCAACCATCGTGGACGTGGCCCGAAAGATATCGACTGCGACCACGATCTTGCCTTCTACTTCATGGAGATGGATCAGTTCGGGACTAAAACAAACTTCGATGGAATTCATTACCCTTTGTAAAGCGGAAGTTTTTCGACCAGAGCTTTCAGGTTTTTGTTACGGATTTGGATAAAAATCTCGGTTCCCGGCTTGCTGAACTCAGTTTTCACATAACCCATCCCAATTCCTACACCCATACTCGGAGACTGCGTACCGGAAGTCACCTCACCGATCACCTCACCCGCTGCATCCACAATCGGATAATGCCCTCTTGGAATTCCCCTCTCCTGCATGATAAATCCAACCAGCTTGCGGGAAACACCTTCTTCTTTATGCTTTTTTATGGCTTCGGAATTGGTAAAATCCTTGGTAAACTTGGTAATCCAACCCAGACCTGCTTCGATTGGTGAAGTAGTATCGGTGATGTCATTGCCATATAAGCAATAGCCCATTTCCAGTCTCAAGGTATCTCTAGCTCCTAGCCCAATTGGCTTGATATCAAAATCTTTCCCAGCTTCGAAAATCGCCTTCCACACATGCTCTGCGTCTGCATTTTTCACGTAGATCTCAAATCCTCCCGCACCAGTGTAACCCGTACCAGAAATAATTACATCCTGCACACCTGCAAAATCACCAACAGTAAAATGGTAAAATTTCACGGCTGAAAGATTCACAGAAGTCAAGGATTGTACCGCTTCAATGGCTTTTGGCCCTTGCACGGCGAACAAGCAATACTCATCAGAAACGTTGGCCAAATCTGCCCCCATGGTGTTGAATTTGTTCACCCAAGCCCAATCTTTATCGATGTTGGAAGCATTGACCACGAGCATGTACTTTTCATCGGAAAACTTATACACGATCAAGTCATCCACGATGCCACCTGTCTCATTGGGAAAGCAAGAATACTGCGCCTGACCTACGACCAACTTCGACGCATCGTTGGAAGTCACTTTTTGGATCAGTTCCAAAGCATGAGGTCCTTCCACAAAAAACTCACCCATGTGGGAAACGTCAAACACTCCTACCCCATTTCTCACGCAGAGATGCTCTTCGTTATCTGAGCTATAGCGTACGGGCATATTGAAACCTGCGAAAGGAACCATTTTGCCACCAAGGGCAACATGAAGGTTATTTAAAGGAATGTTTTTGACAATAGTATCCATATTTGGGTTATTTTTTGTGTCGGCAAAGGTACATATTAGGGGGAATTTAGGTGCTTAATAAACTATTTTTATCTCTAAAAGTATATCAAAAAAGCAGCCCATTGAGCTGCTTTTTTTTAGAGTTCGGAAAAAGAATAATTCAAACCGAAAAACTTTCTCCACATCCGCAGGTACGGCTGGCATTTGGGTTTACAAACTGGAATCCTTTTCCATTGAGGCCATCGGAAAACTCCAAGGTGGTACCGGCAAGGTACAACAGGCTTTTTCGATCCACCAGGATTTTGACTCCCTTGTCTTCGAAGACATGGTCGGTATCCGCCAAAGTGGCATCAAATCCCAAGTCGTACATCAAGCCCGAACAGCCCCCTCCTTTCACAGAAACCCGGATGTTTTCATTTTCAGCCCGGCCTTCTTCTTTTTTCAGCTCAATAATTCGCTCTTTGGCTTTGTCAGAAACTGTGATCATATCTTTATACCTTTACTTTTGGATTGTGCTTTCGAATATGGGATAAACAAAAGCCTCTTAAAAAAGATTCAACTCAAAGATATAAAAATACTTCATGAGAAAAATCGAACATATCGGTATTGCCGTCAAAGACTTGGAAAAATCCAATGCGCTCTTTCGAAAAATCCTTGGAAAAGAACACTTTAAGACCGAAATCGTAGCCGGAGAAGGGGTAGAAACCAGCTTTTTTCAAGTTGGAGAAACCAAGGTTGAATTACTACAAGCTACACGTCCCGAAAGTCCAATTGCCAAGTATCTGGAGAAAAAGTCGGAAGGTATCCATCACATTGCTTTTGATGTGGAAGATATCCATGCCGAAATAGCACGACTCAAAGCTGAAGGATTTGAAATACTGAATGAAATCCCAAAAGAGGGTGCTGATAATAAATTAGTGGTATTTTTGCATCCGCGCAGCACCTATGGGGTGTTGGTGGAGTTGTGTCAGGAAAGGTGATTGGAAAATTGAAAATTAAAAATTGGAAGATTTTTAGAACTCTAAACCCTCATTAAAAATAAATTCTAGATGTCAGGTAAACGAACCGAAATCAGTGAATTGGGTGAATTTGGCCTGATTGACCATCTGAATAAAAGCGTAAAAATCAAAAACTCCTCCACCCTCAGAGGAATTGGGGATGATGCTGCCGTCATCGAGGCCGGAGATCATGTGAAGGTAGTTTCTACGGACTTGCTTTTGGAAGGTGTGCATTTTGACTTGGCCTATGCCCCACTTCCCCATGTGGGTTTTAAGGCTGTGGCGGTCAATGTTTCTGACATCGCGGCCATGAATGCCATTCCCAGGCAAATCACGGTGAGCATTGCCCTATCCAACCGATTTTCTGTCGAAGCAGTAGACGCCCTTTACGAAGGCATCCATGCAGCTTGCGAGCACTACGGTGTGGATTTGGTGGGAGGTGATACTACTGCATCACGAAGTGGTTTAGTGATCTCTATTACCGCGATTGGCGAAGCGAAAAAAGAGCAACTCAGCTATCGATCAGGAGCAAAAGTCAATGACATTCTTTGTGTGACCGGAGATTTGGGAGCGGCATTAGTGGGTTTACAGATCCTCGAGCGGGAAAAGCAAGTCTATCTCTCCAACCCCGACATGAAGCCTGAACTGGATAAATATACGGTTGTGACTGGACGTCAGCTTCGCCCCGATGCACGAATGGACATCATTCATGAGTTCAGAGAACTTGGAATCGTCCCTACATCCATGATGGATATATCAGACGGCTTAGCTTCCGAAATTTTCCATATCTGCAAGGCTTCAGGCGTTGGCGCTACCATCTATGAAGACAAACTCCCGATTGACAAGCAGACCTTTGATACCGCTGTGGAGCTAAATATGGACCCGATCACTTGTGTACTCAATGGTGGAGAAGACTATGAATTGCTGTTTACCATCGATCAGAAGGACTTTGCCAAGCTGGAAAAGCATCCAGACATCCACTTTATCGGGCACATTACCAAGCCTGAAGAAGGAAAATATCTGGTAACCAAAAGCGGAACAGCTGTACAGTTGAAAGCACAAGGCTGGAAACATTTTTAAGAAGCAAGAGAGTAGAAGCAAGAAAAAGTATCAAGTACGAAGATTAAAATATCTTCGCCTGAATATGATTTGTATAGACTCCATCGGGGTCATAAAAATAACTTGTCCGCCGTGGCGGAGCCTATGGAAGACGAAGTTCCGATGAGATTGCAATCCTCCTTATACTTACAAATTCAGGAACTTTGCTCTGTGGTTCTTACAAAATACTAGTTATGAATATCCACATAGGTACAAGCAGCCCAATTTTCTTTGGCTAGAGATTTTGAACTGATAATTTGTTTTTTAATGGCTTGATGCTTCATTTAATCTTAGCGCTGAAAATCAGAAAAATGTGCCTATTAAAACCAAGACTAGATAATCTCAAGTTGCACTGCAAAAGTTTACCTTTTGATTTTTAACCATTGAGGGAATTAAGAAAGTTAAGAATCTTTTTTAGTCATTGAAAACCAGAACCAAAATGCTTCTTTACAATTCGGCCCTACTTAATTTTCTTAATTTCTGAATGGTAAAAGAAGTTTAAAAGTGTCATAGAAAATACTGAAAATTGAAATGATTGAAAACGGAGAACCAACTAATTAAATAAATTAAGGACTATCCTACTGACTTGTATGTAAGCGGATAATCATAAAACTAATTTACAATTTCTCCTATTAACAAGCTAAATGCGTATTTTAATTGAACTGAGATTGTTTCGTCCTGAATTTACTTGACACTTTTTTATTGTTTTTCTTTGTTTTCAATCTTCTTTACATGCCCTACTTGCCGGCAACGATATAGGTTGATTTCGCCCTAATTCTGCACCGGCGCTGGGGAACATATTTGATCTTTTACCCCGGGTGGCGTCATTCCGACTTACCCGGGGCTATTGAAAGGTTTGACCACTACGTGGTCTTATATTTTGTCCATACCTTTTCGTACAGACAGATCTGTCTTGATTCTTGTGTCTTGTGTCTTGCATCTTAACACTTGATCCCATCTACTGTAAATCCGACATCCAATCACATCTTATTCTTCGTATCCATCACGATCGTGACCGGGCCGTCATTGATTAGATAGACTTTCATATCGGCACCAAACTCCCCAGTTCCGATTGGATTTCCAAGTTCGGTTTCAAGTGCGACAATCATTTTTTCATAGATCGGAATGGCAAGGTCCGGCTTAGCTGCTTTGATGTAAGAAGGACGATTTCCTTTTTTGGTACTTGCGTGAAGGGTAAATTGAGAAACAAGCAAAATCTCTCCACCCACTTCCAAAAGACTGCGATTCATTACTCCATTTTCATCAGGGAAAATCCTAAGATTAACGATTTTCTTGGACAGCCACTCGATATCTTCCGACCCATCGGCATCTTCAATTCCCAAAAGAACCATCAGACCAAGCCCTATTTCGGCTTTTATTTTCCCTTCGATTTTTACCGAAGACTCACTGACACGCTGAATGACCGCTATCATTTGCTCAAGTCTTGCATTTGGCCGGAAAGTATGATTTCAACTGAGTTGGTATGAGCATCAAGTGCCGTTTTTACCATGGATTTGGCCACTTGGTAGTCGTGGATAGGGCGGATATTTTTGGCTAGGTTCAACCACACCAAGGGCTTCATAAAAAAGGTTGCCACGAGTTCACCCATGCGAAATTCGTGCCTATTCCCAAGCAAAAGCGACGGACGGAACAGGCCGAGATAGTCAAAATTGAGGGATTTCAGATCTTGCTCTGTCTCCCCTTTGACCTTGTTGTAAAAAACAGAAGAAGAAGCATTAGCACCCAAAGACGATACATAAAGGAATTTCGAAGCACCGATATTCTTAGCCCAATTGGCAAATCCGATGACCAAGTCGTGGTCAACCGCATAAAACCGTTCCTTTGAACCGGCCACTTTGATCGTAGTGCCAATACTCGAGTAGGAATGAATTTCTGCCTTTTTCTCCTGGATTGAATCGAGCAACAGATTGTACTCCCCACCAAGAGCCTCGGCACGGATTTTATTTTCCCAGTCCCAAGTGGAAAGCTTAAACAAATCCCCGTCAATCTGAATGAGTTTGGCGTGTTTGAGCGCCAATTTTCTTCGTCCTACACTGAGGATAAATTCATACTGGGCACTTTTCATCAGCTGATGGAGCAATTGCATGCCAACCAATCCGGAGGTTCCTGAGATTATTGCGATTTTCATTTTGATAAAGATGCGTGTATTAGTGGAAAAAGCTCATCTTCCAGATCGTGATTTTTGTTTTTTGCGTACCAGAGGTGAATTTCTTCCAAAAAACCTGGATAAGCTAATCCTTTTGAGTCCTGCTTGTACTCTTTGTGGCGATTCATCAGGTAGAGAGGCTTTGGTCCCCAGGTGAATAGCTCTTCTTTCAATTCTTCTGTAAATACCACCAATTTGGGGATTGATCGCGCACCATCGGTCAAGTAAGCATCCATAATTTCAGGGTATTCATCACGCATGATGATCCTTAACTTGATTTTGGGATTGAGTTCAGCCAGTTTTGCCATATAGGGAATGGACTGGGCTCCATCTCCGCACCACGCTTCCGTTAGTACTAACCAAATTTGGGGTTTTACAATAGACTCGATAAGGTGAGCCATTTTTGTCGAAACTTTTGCGGTTTTGTTCCAGCGGTTCATTCGCTGAAGACACATCCGAGTGTAATCCAAATACGCTTGGCCCTGATTAGCACCTGTAGTTTTGTTTTCATCTACCAGCTTTTGGGTAAACTGAACAAAATCAGGATAGGAAAATCCCTTTTCAATCACTTCGTGAGTGACAGGGTGACTCAAAAACTCCATGAATTCACAATTTAGAAGGGTAACAGTTAAGCACTACCCTGGGTTCGCTCCCACTCCAAAAATTGCTCAACTTCATCCTTTATTTTAGCATATACTGCCAAGACCACAGACAGATCATCGGCAAATCCAAGAATACCTAAAAAATCCGGAATAAAATCTACCGGAGAAAGAAAATACATCAAAGCCAATACGATCAATCCCAAAGTATTGAAGGCAATTTTATATTGACCTTTGAAATGGGCTTTGATCATGCGCACAAAGATCCTTATAGGCTGTATGAACTTTTGTACTTTGGGATTATCGCCAACTTTGGAGAGCTTGTCCAGAACCTTCTGAACCAACTCCACCACCTTTTTTTCCTGCCTAATGATGGCTTCAACCTGTTTACCAAACAGAGCCTTGGCTTTTTTAATAAGCCCTGGATTATGTTCAGAGGAGGCGCTCATGAAGAATTAGAAAAAAAGTTGAACCTCAGCTTTTACCTGCTTCAAGGCATAGGTGATCGCATCATTCTTTCGTTCCAGAGACTGAGCAAAAATTGCTTTAGCCAACTCCATTCCAGAGGCATCCCCTTCCAAAGATTGTCTGCCGAGATTGACTGTTGTAGTAACTTCTTCTACAGCCCTTCTTACTGATTCCCAAGTCTCTTCGGAGAAATAGACTTGTTGACTCAGGTTATGGTTAAATTCCTCGCGAATTTCCGAAAGCAGCATGGGGTGGAACTCAGCCGCTGTAAATTGAGTAGGGTTGGATCTACGAATGAGATTATTTGGAGTAATTCGTTCAAGCAGCAAACACAATCGCTCAGCGGCCTGTAATCTTATAGGAAGGATAACTTGCGTGTTTTGGGTTTTGAGATCAATCAGCATTTTTTCCCTTTCCTTCGAAAGGAAAGACATTACCACGAGATACATTCCATAAAGGACTGCCCCGGCGGGAAGAATTATTTTCAAAAGATCAAGCAAGTATTCCATAAATTAGATTTTCAGTTTGAATTCTAGGATTTCTATAACGTCAAAAAAAAGGCCGAAGGCATATTTTCAGGTCAAATTTTGAACCAAAGCTATTCATTTTTAATTTTCCAGACATGTTAATTCCGATCCAAATTACCCCAAAAGCCGAAACTGAGATCAAACACATCATGACTCATAAAAACATCCCCCCAAATTATTTCCTTAGGGTTGGGGTGAAGGGTGGTGGCTGCGGAGGGATGGCCTATGCACTTGGATTTGATAAAAAAAAGCCTGAGGATCAGCAATTTGAAATCCAGGGCATTCCTGTTTTGATTGAGAAAAAGCACTATATGTTTTTGATGGGCATGCAAATTGACTTTTTTGAGGGAGATGAAGCGAGAGGATTTACCTTCGTAAATCCTGATATTCCTAAAAGACATGATCAGGAATAATCACTTACAAAAAATTTACTGCCAACTAGTGCCATGTTAATCATTAAGTGACGGGTAAAGTCTTTTTAGTTTTACCCTTGAATCGTTCGTTGTAAACTGCCAATTTATCTTGCTGTTTTTATTGTTGCGATCGTTCTGCCATGCGTTTACCTGTTTGGTCACTT
>CAZNND010000067.1:0-24931 GCA_964574365.1 uncultured Limnohabitans sp. | reverse complement strand
CCTTCGTGTCTTCGAGCCTTCGTGGCAAAAAAAAATAGCCACGAAGGCGCTAAGGCGCAAAAGGATTTGTTTCTCATAGCCTTACGGTAATCGCCTCCTTAATGTCTTCGCGCCTTCGTGGCAAAAAAAAATAGCCACAAAGATTCTGTGTTAAAGTCAAAGTAAAATCTATATTTTTACTCATTATTTAAATCGGCAAAAGCTAGATTCGAAAGGTTCTGTCTCAAGAAGGCAGAGCCTTTATTTTTTGGGATATTCATAGGTTTTAGGCATAAAGATTTTATCCACGGTTGAATTCGCCTACCGCGGGTTCCTCAAATTCTCTGGTTGATTTTTTTTAGGAAAAATCAACCAGAGAATTTCGAGGTTTGATTTTAGCTTCGTAAGGAGTTTACCTGGTTTTGGATTTTGTATTGGAGGCCTTTTCAGGCCGCTTTTGTTTCTGTTTTAGATGCCAGTTGTTCTTGCTGGTAATTTAGGTTGAATGGTTGTTTGGTTTTGTAAAGGATATAGATCAGTTCCAGTAGTTTTCTTTGTACTGCAACAGCTGCCTTCATTTTTATCCCATGACGTCCAACTAGTCTTGCATAGATGTCTTTGAATAGGTCGCAATGTCGAATAGCAGCAAGTGCGGGTAAGTGCATGGCCTTTCTGATGCTTCTGTTGCCTTTTTTCGAGATTTTGGATTTGCCTTTTACCGAGGTTCCCGACTGCTTTTCCCTCACATCAAGCCCAGCATAACTGGTGAGCTGTTTCTTGTTTCTTACAAGTTCAAATCCATTGGTTTCAGCCAAAACAATGACTGCAGTCAATTCCCCCACTCCGGTAATAGTAGTGATGTTTTTGACATCCTTGTCGAGTTCTTCATCGGATTTTACCAGTTTATGAATCTCGTTTTTGATTTCCTTCTCTTGTTTGCAGAGTAGCTTTCTTCTTTCCTTAAAGCGCTTCAAGCTGTTTTCGTTGGGATATGCCTCTGTCTTTTCGGCATGGATCTGGTTATCAACGGCAACCCTCTCAGCCACAATCTGATCCCTTTCCCTTGTAAGCTGCTTAAGGTTTCGGTAAATAGGCTTTGGAGGTGCCCAATGATCCAGCTTCCTTTCCAGGCCAAACTGGGCAATTGCATCGGCACAGGTGCTGTCAGTCACCGTTTTGATGGAAAGGGTTCTCATGTAATTGCTGATCTTGTTGGGTAGGACAACAGCGAGCTTTTCCTTCTGGTCATAAAGCCAGTTGGCGAACTTCTCATGGTAGACTCCGGTAGCTTCCATCACGAAAAGAACCTCCAAATCTGCGTTCTTGAGCGATATAGCCCACTTAAGACACGCCTTGAAGCCCGACAGGCTGTTGGCAAAGGTTTTTCTGGCAATGATTTTACCGCTCAGATCATCCAGAAGGGACCCAAAAGCACATACCAATTCATTCTGAGCCACATCCACACCGATAGATTGCTTAATTACTTTCATAGATCAAAAGGGTTTAAGTTTGGGTTAATAAATCAAAGTGGATGTCTCCCTTCGTTTTGTCTCCTAGTTGGATATTCTGGCTGTATTCCTTGAAAGCGAAATACGCCTTACATTCTGTTTAAACTCTAAGAGAAAGAAAGGGATGAGGCGGTATCTTTGCGAGAATATATCTTAAGATTATTTAGGCACAAATTGGCTCTCATCCCTCACCACTTTTGCAATAAAATTAATTGCTTAATTGGTGATTTTTTAATCCGATGCTAACATAGGAGGCGCTAAGGCGCGAAAGGTTTTTATCATAGCCTTAGGTAATCGCCTCCTTAGTGTCTTCGCGTCTTGGTGGCCAACCAAAAAAAAATAGAAATTTTCTTTCCGACTTAAAAGTTTAAAAAACTTCGTGCTCTTTCTGTCTCTCCTGGTTTAACATTCTATCTGGCGTAAATTTTCTACTGGAAAAAAAGCATTTTTGCATAAAATGGAATGTAATAATGGTAAGTAGAATGCTTGAACTTGCAATCAAAAATTCTACTTACCGCATATTTTTTAATCAATCAAATTCAATCCTTTGGCTTTTTGTCCATTAACAGAAATTCATTGACCACCACTTCGGAGATGTAGCGCTTTTCCCCTGATTTGTCCGTGTAGGATCGGTTGGTTAGCTTACCTTCTATGGCGATTTCAGAACCCTTGTCCGTGTATTTGGCTAAGGACTCAGCAAGTGGACTCCAGATGACCAGGTTATGCCAGGTGGTTTCTTCCACTCGTTCACCCTTCTGATTTTTATAAATCTCGTTGGTGGCAAGAGCGACATGCCCAACTGCCTTGCCGGAGTCAAGGGTTTTAAGATCGATTTTTGCTCCCAATCGGCCGATGAGCTGAACTTTGTTTTTTAATGCATTCATGCTGTAAAAAGTTAGTTGATAAAAAGATATACTAATCAAGGTTTTCTGAATTGAAAAACTGACAAGGCAAAGTTGTAAGACCTTTTGCAAAAGAGTCGGCGGACAAACGTTTATATCCGATTGTAGTCGTTTGTAGTTGGAAAAATGTTGATTTTGGACGGTATTGGTTTTTTCGAAGAGCCAAATTTTAATAATGGAAAGCCCTGCAAAATTCCGGATTTATCTGCGCAGATTGAGATCAACAAAAAAAGTTCTTATCTTAAGCAGATCGAATTTTCCAAGGATAAAGGTGCTGAATTTTGGAAAAATATGATTTACCTCTAACCCAGGAAAATCGCTATTAACATTTGGTAATTAAAACATGGAACGAAGGGATCGATAAGCTTGCTTTTGAATACTTGTGGGTTATAACCATTAAGGTCATTGAGAAAATTAAAAATTATGACTTAGTCTTTTTTGGAGAAATCCCACTTTTATTCGATTTACCAGTAGAGTATTTCTTAATTTTCTCGTGGTTAACTATATGAAGCTGGTTTGTTTTTTCAGTCGGGCGGAAAAATGGTAAGTTTTAAAAGCGATTTCCCTGACCTCTAACTCTCTGAAATTAAACCTTCCTAAAATCGAAATGATAAGATTGTTTTTTTCTTTTCTGCTGACTTTATGCATGTTTTCCGCCTTGGAATCGAAATCCCAAGATGATCGCACCGTATTTTTCCCAAAAAGTGAGGAAAAACCTGCCTTCGTCCCTGACAGAAAAAATGTCTGGGTTTTCCTCCTCGCAGGTCAGTCCAATATGGCGGGAAGAGGAAAAGTGGAACCCTTGGACACTATCCCTGATCCCCGGATTTTGTCCATCAACAAAGAGGGAGAATTGATCCTAGCCAAGGAACCCCTTCATTTTTATGAACCTACACTGACCGGATTGGACTGTGGACTTTCTTTTGGAAAGGAGCTAGTGAAGCATATCCCTGACAGTGTCTCTATTTTACTTCTTCCTACTGCGGTTGGAGGAAGTTCCATAGCACAGTGGATCGGAGATTCAACGTATCGAGGAGTTCAGCTTCTGTCAAATTTTAGAGAAAAAGTCCAAATTGGTCTAGCTCATGGTGAAATCAAAGGCATACTTTGGCATCAAGGGGAAAGCGATTCCGGAAATCCTCAAACCATTGAAATATATCCCGTACAGCTTCAGAAATTAATGGGACTGTTTAGGGGTGAGGTTGGAAATCCCGACTTACTAGTTCATATAGGTGAATTGGGCTCTTTCTCCAAAACCCCCGAAAACTGGATCGCCATCAACCTAAAAATAAGGGATTATCAAACCGCTGACCCATTTGTCATGGTAGTGGAAACAGGGGGTTTGCAACACAAAGGAGACTTCGTCCATTTTGATTCGGAAGGCCAGCGGCAAATGGGGGAGCAATTTGCGAGGAAGTTTTTGGAGTACCAGCGAAGAACTGCCACATTTTAAATGAAAAGTTTGATTTTCATGTTAGCCAAGAGTGAAGGGCTGATGAAATGCTTATCTATTCTTAAAAAACCAATTGGTCTTTGGAAAAAAAATCTGAAATTGAATTTCAAAACTTATTGTACTCCCAATATGACACCTACAAAAATTACTGTTCAAACTCTTATTACTGCTGATCTGCCTAAAGTGTGGTCTTTTTATACTGGACCTGAGCATATCACACAATGGAATTTTGCCCATCCCAGTTGGTGCTGTCCTGCCGCCACCAACGACTTGTGTGTAGGCGGGAAATACTTTGCCCGGATGGAGGCCAAAGATGGAAGTTTTGGTTTTGATTTTGAGGCAATATATCTGGATGTTCAAGATTTAGAGCAGTTTACTTACGAGTTTGGAGGAAGACAGGCAACGGTAGAATTTAAAAAGAAGGACGAGTTGGTCGAGGTAACGGTAACCTTCGATCCTGAACAAGAAAATTCGCTAGAACTCCAGCGTGATGGTTGGCAGGCTATTTTGGATAGTTTCAAAAATTATGTAGAAAGTAACTGAACCACCTCACTAGTGGTTTGATTTCATTTTCTAAATGAAAAATCAAGGATTTAAAATCTTGCTCAATGGTGAGCTTCTTTGTCAAACTGGTTTTCATTCAGAATACTTTGTGACAAGCTGTATCTTATCTTCAATTCGAAGGGAACTCCACCCCAGTGAAGAATTAAGGCTTGATGTTGGAGGGCTAAATTCTCATAAAAATCAACACGTGACCTGGGTAAAAAGAGATCTTCAAGTTGGTGATCAACTTGTCATTGAGGTGGTTGAGGGAAAATTTGATCCGCCGGCAAGTGTTTTGAAAAGGGATCCCGAGGAACTGGTGCTTCAGGAGAAAATCAAGTATTTCCATCGCTTGAAGGAAGAGCTGAAGGATTTTGTTTAGATAATGTTCACAAATGTTTTCGGTTTGAGGATTTCTTACCTTATTGGTACTTTTGACTTCTCCCTGATTGGGGTAAAACTAAAAATAGACCCGCTTTAAAATTTCTTGACGCCTATCTTTTATGGAAAAACACAAGATTTTCACCATGCCTTTTGCAAAAGTGTATTCCTGCTATGTGACTAAGGCGGAGAAAAAGGGACGGACTCAAGCTGAGGTCGATGAAATAATCTGTTGGCTGACTGGTTATACTAAGGAAGGGTTGAACCGACAATTCGATTTAAAGCTAGCGATTGAAACGTTTTTTGTCGAAGTTCCTGCCTACCACCCCAATTCCGAGCTAATCACAGGAGTGATCTGTGGGCATCGTGTGGAAGAAATCTCAGATCCCCTGATGCGAAAGATCCGGCAGTTGGACAAACTCATAGATGAACTGGCCAAAGGCAAAAAAATGGAAAAAATTTTAAGGGGTTAATTCACAGAATCACCTGGATTTTCACTTTTTGAACAAGTTGAAGTAGACCTTTACACTTGGGAGTATAATTAAAAAACCTGTGCTGATAGCCTGCCTTACTTAAACCTTGCCTTTGATTTTTGTTACTTTGATGCTACAAGTACTTGTACTATGGATTTTAACCTCGACTGGCTTCTTTCAACAGATTATACTACACCACAAAATTTCACGTTGATATTCAGCATTCTTTTGGTAGGAATATTTTTAAGATACTTGGGACTTGCCTGGATTTACCATGAGCTGGTCTATAAAAAAATGGGGGATGCCTTGCCGTTCCGCAAATTGCATGAGCAGATCCGCTTGCCTCAGGTCAGAACTGAAATTTGGTATTCTTTTTTAGGTGCACTCATTTTTTCGATTTCAGGCGCAGTAATGCTGATTTTTTGGCAAAAAGGCATTCCCTTGCTGTACACCAAACTTTCCCTTTGGGACATCATCTGGGTGCCGGTGAGTTATCTTCTGGCACTTTTTATCCACGAAACCTACTATTATTGGCTGCATCGATGGATGCATCAACCCAAAGTCATTCGACATTTTCATCACATCCACCATAATAGCCTGTACACGAGTTCCTTTACTTCATTTTCTTTCCATCCCATTGAAGCGGGATTGCAGGCTATTTTCTTACCCATGTTAATCCTTGTACTTCCCATGCACTTTATGGTGTTGGTTGCTTTATTAGTAACGATGTCCGTAACCGCAGTAATCAACCATGCTGGGATAGAAGTTTACCCAAACTGGGCGTTGAAATCCCCAGTTTTCCGCTGGATGGTTGGGGCTACTCATCACGATATGCATCACCTGAAGTACCGCTGCAATTATGGGTTGTATTTCACCTTTTGGGACGTCTGGATGAAGACAGAGGATGCAGGGTTTGAAGAACGATTTAAAAAACATACTGGCTCTAAGCCCCTAAATTGAATATATACCCAAGATTTTAGGCCTTTTCGATTAGTTGAAGGTCTGCTTTTATTAGTCGGGCTTTGGATTTTAAAATGACAATTGAATACCTAGCGGTGAAATGTTTGGCTAGGATTAGGAATAATTGATGGAAATGAGTTTGATCTCATCTTTATTTTTCATTCTTTATTTAGTATGTGTATCCGCTTAATTGGACGTAAGGTTGAATTATTTTGGCTAGGATATGAATCAGGGAAAAGGGCCTTTTTTTAAATGATGCTGTGTTCATTAATGGGATGACGTTCAATGAATCGAGCTTTACAATTAAATGAAAAAGAACAAAAAAAGAATTAACCACAATAGCCACATCCCTCACCTAGGAGCTCACATAGAAAAAATTCGGTAACGTTCCGAAAAGCTACGTTTCATCTTAATGAAGCTAAGTAACATATTATCTGATAGTTACCAAATTTATGGCTTCCCACTATGTTTTCTATGTGACTATGTGCTTTTTAATTATTTTTCCTAGTTGGTGAAATAAAAATCTTTGATCGTCTCGTTTATAGACACCTACTAAAACATGGAAATCCAAGGGTTTTACTATCATTTTTTTGATCAAATGGCTCCGAGATGAAAAACTAGTAATTGATATAGGATAACCTACCTTAGGATTAAGGGAAATTCTGAGAAACAAAACATACGTGCAATTTTCCGGATACACACAAAATTGATTGGCGAAAGTTCAATTCCAAAATAATCGTATAAGATAATCGTTAGTTACAATGGGTAGAAAAGGAGAAGGTTTTTCGTCATCCTATTACCCCAAATCCAAACCCAGATCAATGGCCACTATTTTTTCTTGAAAATAGGTCTTAAAAATTGAAACTATTTACATTTGCACTCGGTTTCAGCACATAGGAATACATCGATACCCCAAAAGCCACTAGTATTTAGTTCTATACCAATGAGTTTCGCTTTATGAGAAAGTTGATTCTGCTGATATTTTTGTTGGTGAGTGCTAGTGGACTCTCCGATAAGGGGGAGATTCTCAGTCAATTTCAATTCGATTCATCAATTTCAGACGTTCATTCAGAGGTTATCGACCTATTTGTTTGCGATTTGTCTGAACAATTATCCGCGGATGCCAGAAGTCGAACCTTTTCATCTTCCTCCAATAGATTTAAAAACGACAGATTTATTGGGTATGAGTATTTACCCGGGCTAATATTTTACACTTGCAGGATCGCCAAATCGTACTCCGAAGTCAATATTGACAAATACATCAAACATTTATTTCAATATACTGTACAAGTTAATGCTCCTTGAGTAGCCTTATTTTTTAACTAGTTGAAGTACCTGACAATAAACCCTGTTGTCTCATTAATCTTTCTAAAATCGTATGAAAATTGAAAACCTCAGCCTGTTTTCCATGATGAAAACGTATGGCAAAACTATAATTTTATTCGTATTCTCTGTTTCAATATTCACCTCATGCACTGATGGGAATTCGAAGGATAACAAAGAAAACGTAGCTGTAGATATTCCTGTGTTGGAGCTGCAGCCTCAAAGTGTTGATGTCCCACAAAATTACATTGCAGACATTCAAGCAGTACAGTTCGTTGAAGTCCGCGCCAAAGTTGAGGGTTTTGTGGATCGTATCTTTGTAGATGAAGGTCAGTATGTGAAAAAAGGTCAAACCCTTTTCCAACTCTCCTCTGCAGAATACAACGAAATGGTTAATTCTGCTAGAGCAAATCTCGCAAAAGCCAAGGCTGAGCAATCTGCCGCCAAAGTCGAAATGGAGCGATTACAGATTTTGGTAGACAAAAAAATTATCTCTCCATCCGAGCTCGAATTGGCTAAGTCAAAAAAGCAGGTGGCCGATTCCCATATCGCCGAAGCTGAAGCTATGCTCAAATCAGCGCAGACCGGACTTTCTTACACTTCAGTAAAGGCCCCATTTGATGGATTGGTGGATAGGATCCCGCATAAAACAGGAAGTTTGGTTACTGCAAATGATCTGTTGACCTCAATTACCGACATTTCTTCTGTTTTTGCCTACTATAAAGTTAATGAAAGTGAATACCTGAGATTTATGAGAGACAAAATCGAAGGTGGGGCAGATGCTTTTTCCGAGCAACTCACGCTTATCTTGTCAGATGGAGAAAAGTATGGACAAAAAGGCAAATTGGAAACAACGGAGGGAGATATCGAGTCAGGCACGGGTTCAATTGGTTTTAGAGTTCGCTTTCCCAATCCGGACAAGCTGATCAAACATGGTGCTTCCGGAAAGATTGAGATGAAGTCAAAATTGGATAGCGTGTTTTTGATTCCTCAAAAATCGACCTTTGAAATTCAGGATTTTACCTACGTGTATGTAGTGGATAAAGACAATACCGTAAAAGTGAGAAGCTTCAAGCCTATTCAGCGGTATGATATTTATTACATTTCAGACAGTTTTGAGCCAGGTGACCGAATCGTTTTCGAAGGTATTCAACAGGTAAAAGACGGA
This sequence comes from uncultured Limnohabitans sp., assembly GCA_964574365.1. GTDB lineage: Bacteria > Bacteroidota > Bacteroidia > Cytophagales > Cyclobacteriaceae > Algoriphagus. The sequence continues at coordinate 16,241 of CAZNND010000067.1, read as the reverse complement.
ACCAAGGTCATTCCTCAGGCTGTGGCCTCGGCAGATGCTTACCATAATTTGTTAAGTGCCCGTTAATCTGAACCGATAATTCGCCTTCTACATGCTTGAATTATTTATCAGGAGACCGATTCTCTCCACGGTCATCTCTGTGTTCATTACGTTGTTGGGTATTTTGGCACTGACTTCCTTACCGATTACCCAGTTTCCCGATATCGTTCCCCCGGCCGTTACGGTAACTGCCAAATACACCGGAGCCAATGCGGAAGTGTTGTCAAAGGCCGTAGCCACCCCGTTGGAACGGGCAATCAATGGTGTTCCAGGAATGGAGTACATGACTTCAGTGAATACCAATGATGGAATTTCCCTGATCAATATTGTATTCAAAGTGGGCACTGACCCGGATCAGGCCGCTGTAAACGTTCAAAACAGGGTCGCAACCGTTTTGGATGAACTTCCGGAGGAGGTAATCCGTGCAGGGGTTCAGACTGAGAAGGAGGTAAACTCCATGCTGCTTTACCTCAATCTCACTACTTCAGATACGACACAGGATGAGAAGTTTGTGTACAACTTTGCAGACATCAACATTCTTCCGGAACTAAAACGGATTGATGGGGTGGGAAGAGCGGAAATCATGGGAATGAAAGATTATGCCATGCGGGTTTGGTTGAAACCGGATCGGCTTGCAGCCTACGATCTTTCTCCACAGGATGTCACAGAAGCCATCCGAGCCCAAAATGTCGAAGCCGCACCCGGGAAATCCGGAATTTCATCTGATCGTGATCCCCAAGCCCTCCAGTATGTTTTAAAATATACCGGCAAATTCAATCAGGAAGAACAATATAGAAACATCACTCTGAAAGCCTTGCCTGATGGTTCCTTGCTCAAACTGAAAGATGTGGCGGATATTGAGTTTGATGCCTTGGAATATTCCATGGTGTCCATGACGGATGGGAAGCCATCAGCTTCCATTTTGATCAAGCAGCGGCCTGGATCAAATGCCAGGGAAGTCATCTCAAACATAAAATCCAAAATGGAGGAAATCCAGGCTTCATCTTTTCCTCCGGGGATGAACTTCAATGTTTCCTACGACGTAAGCCGCTTCCTCGACGCTTCAATCTATGAGGTGGTAAAGACCTTGATTGAAGCATTTCTGCTAGTGTTTATTGTGGTGTTTCTTTTCCTTCAGGATTTCAGATCTACCCTGATTCCGGCCATTGCCGTGCCGGTTTCCCTAGTGGGTACGCTCTTTTTCATGCAGCTTTTTGGTTTTTCCATCAATCTGCTCACCCTCTTTGCTTTGGTGCTCGCCATAGGTATTGTGGTTGATAATGCAATCGTGGTGGTGGAAGCCGTGCACGTGAAAATGCATGAACTTAAGCTGAATGCCTTAGAGGCCACATTAGCCGCCATGAAGGAAATCGGGGGTGCAATCGTGGCAATTACGCTGGTGATGTCCGCGGTATTTATCCCGGTGAGTTTCCTTTCTGGTCCGGTGGGTATTTTCTACCGTCAATTCTCCTTGACCCTAGCCATTGCCATTGTGATCTCCGGGATCAACGCACTGACCCTTTCCCCGGCGCTTTGTGCGATGATGCTCAAACCCATGCATCATGCCGGTGAAGGTCAGGAAAGCTGGCTGCAAAAGTTTTTCAAGGGCTTCAATAAGCGGTATGATGCCTTGGCAGGCAAATACTTGCGTGTTGTAAAAGGGATTGCCAATAGAAAAACTGTCACCTATGGGGGATTAATCTTGTTTTTTGTGCTCACCTATGGCATGATTACCATCGTGCCTACTGGCTTTATTCCCAATGAAGACCAAGGTATGATCTATGTTAATGTCACCACTCCTCCTGGTGCGACGGTCGATCGAACTTCCGAGATCATGGATGAAGTTCAGGCAGCCTTATTGCCATTGGATGAAGTGGAGACGGTTTCTACACTTGCTGGGTACTCACTTTTAACCGAGACCGCAGGTGCTTCTTACGGTATGGGCTTGGTCAATCTCGCTCCCTGGGATGTCAGGGAAAAAGACGTGAACCAGTTGATTTCTGAATATGCAGATCGAACTTCGCATATAAAAGGTGCTGATATTCAGTTTTTTGCTCCGCCACCTGTTCCTGGATTTGGTAATGCTTCGGGATTTGAACTCCGTCTACAGGATCGATCAGGTGGAAACCTTGAAAATATGGGTCGCGTCAATGAGGAGTTCATCCAGGCATTGAATGAACGACCAGAGATAGATGGGGCTTTCACCAATTTTGACCCAAGCTTTCCGCAGTTTTTGCTGAGTGTGGATCATGACAAGGCAGCCAAACTCGGCATTTCCGTCAACGATGCGATGGAAACCCTGCAAAGCTATATCGGTTCCTATTACGCCTCCAACTTTATCCGCTATGGACAAATGTACAAAGTAATGGTTCAGGCCTCTCCGGAATACCGAACTTCGCCGGAATCCCTTTTGGACATGTATGCCAAAAACAAAGAAGGCGACATGGTTCCCTATTCCAACTTTGTCAGCTTAGAGCGGGTGTACGGGCCGGAGCAATTGACCCGCTACAATATGTTTACTTCGGCATTGATTTCAGGGGATGCTGCTCCGGGTTATTCTTCCGGCGATGCGATCAAGGCCGTCGAAGAAGTTGCTGCGGAAACACTGCCTAGAGGTTTTGACATTGATTGGTCAGGAATCACGCGTGAGCAAATTGCCTCAGGAAACCAGGCGGTGTATATCTTTTTGATCTGTCTGGTATTCGTGTATTTGCTCTTGGCTGCCCAATATGAAAGCTACCTATTGCCACTACCGGTAATTCTTTCGCTTCCTGCGGGGATCTTTGGATCCTATTTCTTTCTCTATCTCGTAGGTCTGCAAAATGACATCTATGCGCAGGTTTCCCTGGTGATGTTGATTGGGTTGTTGGGAAAAAATGCGATTCTGATCATTGAAATTGCCATCCAGAACCGAAACAGAGGAGTTTCTATCTTCCAAAGCGCAATTAATGGAGGCATTGAGCGTCTTCGGCCAATCCTGATGACTTCCTTTGCTTTTATCTGTGGATTGATTCCCCTGACTATAGCCTCCGGTGCGGGTGCAATCGGTAACCGGACTATTGGTACCGCCGCTGCAGGAGGGATGCTTGTCGGAACCCTTATCGGGGTATTTCTGATCCCAGGTTTATATGTGGTGTTTGAAACGATAGATTCCCGTATGAAAGAGAAGAAGGCAAAACGACTTCAGGTCATTAACCAAAATCAGGAGGTTCACGCATGAAAAATGTAGCTTCAATCCTACTTCTGGGAATGGCTTTGGCTTCAGGGTGCAAAGTCGCTGAGCTTACCCAAAATCAATCCTCGATACAATTACCAGGGGAATTTGCCGCAGCGAATCCAACTGTTTCGGATTCAGTCACCCTGGTATCTTGGGAAAGTTTTTTCAAGGATGACAACCTGAAAAAATTGATTTCCTTATCCCTTGAAAAAAATCAGGATAACCTGATGACACTTGAACGGATCAAAATTGCCAGAGCTTCCATGATGGCTTCCAAATCGGCTCTTCTTCCGGCATTTTCCGGAATGGCAGGGGCAAGCCGTCGAAAGTTTGGGGAATATACCATGGATGGTGTCGGCAACTTTGACTCCAATCTATCTGCCACAGTGCCTGAGGATAAACGAATTCCGGATCCCTACAGGGATTTTATCCTGGGTGCTGGCTTTGACTGGGAAGTGGATGTGTGGGGTAAATTGAGGAACCAAAAGAAAGCGGCAGTTTCCAGATACCTGGCTTCCGAGGAATTTTCGAAAAGCGTGAGAACATGGTTAGTTTCCGAGGTATCGACTACCTACTACCAACTGTTGGCAATCGATGCGGAAATTCAAGTGCTAAATCAAAATATCCGTCTTCAGGAATTGGCGTTGCAGCTGATCTCTGAATTAAAAGAGGGGGGAAGAGCCAATCAATTGGCTGTGGATCAATTTGAGGCCTTGGTGCTAAACTCAAAGTCTCTTTTGGAGGCAAAACTCAGGCAGCAGAAAACTGCAGAGTTCGGATTGACCCGGTTGGTAGGTGCGGTTGAAATTCCTTTGGAAAGAACTAGCCTGGACAATGCCGTGGATACTCCTCGTGTGATGAAAATCGGATTGCCTGCGGGATTGATCCAATTTCGCCCGGATGTGAAAGAAGCAGAGCTAAACCTACAGGCCAGCAGATTTAATGTGGCTTCTGCAAAAGCCGCATTTTATCCTTCGTTTAACCTGTTCGGGATGGTGGGATTTAATGCTTTTGAATTTTCAAAACTATTCTTCAATCCGGCTTCGACGATATTTGAGCTTGGAGCTGGCATGACAGCCCCAGTATTCAATCGAAGACTATTGAAAACTGAGTTTGAGCTGGCTAAGGCTGATCAACAGATTGCTTTGCTTGAATACGAAAAGCGCACATTGAATGCCTATCTGGAAGTCTTGGATTTGGTCAACCAAATTTCCACTTATGAAAATCAGTTAAAGTTGAAAGAAAATGAGGTAATTGTTTTGGAACGTTCTATTGAAAATTCCAATACACTATTTTCTGTGGGCTATGCCAATTACCTAGAGGTGATCAATGCACAAACCAGAGCCCTGGAATCAGCAATTGAGCTTGCAGAGTTGAAGGCTTCACGACTTCAATCGCAGGTGCAGCTCTACCGGGCACTAGGTGGAGGCTGGAATTGATTCAAAAAAAGACCGAATCGATTCGGTCTTTTTTGTTCTATCAACTTATCGATTTAGGATTGCGGCAAACGGAACGCCTGACGAGCCAAGAGCTTCCAGGCTCCTTTTTCCTTGGTCCAAACCATCAGCAGACCAATTTCAAGATTGTTCGTATTTCCGTTTGAAACAATGCTGCCTTTTACCTTGTGGCGAACCACAGCCAGGTTTTTTTCGGGTAAATCAATGGTTAAATCGGAGATATCCCATTTTGTATAGTCCGATTTTTTCGAGGCAAAAACTGCCAAAAACTGTTCTTGGTTTTCAATAGCTCCGCTGGAGTGACCATAATTTAGATTCACGGAGGTTAGATTTCGCAACTTTTCCACGTTTTCTTCAATCATAGCAGCTCCAAGCTGCATCACGGCTTCTTTCACTTCCGTTTCGGTTTGGGCAAAACTTGAGAAGCTGATCAAGAGCAAGAGGGCAAAAAGGAATGTTTTCATAGGTCTCAGGGTTGATTTTTTCCAAATTAAATAAATTATTATGTGTATCCGGATAATTGCACGTATGTATTGTTTCTCAAAATTTCCTTTAATCCTAAGGCAGGTTATCCAATTCCAATTTTCTGGTTTTTCATTTAGGAGCCAATAAATCAAAAAATGGTGGAACACTTTTTATGCCTGTTTTTGCAGGTGGCTATAAACGAGATTATCAAAGATTTTTATTTCACTAACTAGCAAAATATTTAAAAACCACATAGTCACATAGAAAACATAGTGGGAAGCCATTTTCTTGGTAAAAGCAGACTATTAGGCACTTAGCTTCATTAAGATTAAATATGGTTTTTCGGAACCTTACCGAATTTTTTCAATGTGACCTCCTAAGTGAGTGATTTCGCCATGAAGCCTAGACATAAAACGTTTTGGGCCTTAGTGGTTATTTTATTGATGTGCCACGAAGGCACTATGGGAGGGATTACCATAAAGCTATAAACCAAACCTTTTGCGTCTTAGTGGCTTCGTGGCTATTTTTTTTTTTGATTTGCCACGAAGGCACTATGGGAGGGATTACCTTAAAGCTATAAACCAAACCTTTTGCGCCTTAGTGGCTTCGTGGCTATTTTTTCTTTATTCACCACTAAGGCCTTGAGATTTGAATTCGATTGGTTTCCAAACTAACATCAAAGAACTAAGGGCAGGTTTATTTTCAAATGATTTAGAGTCCAAGATTTTCCTAGGATAAACCTATCGGACCTACGGATTATTTTCCGATGATCTTGATCATCATTCCTTTTGGCAATTGATCTGTCAGGAGCATTCCGTTGAGTATAGCCAATTCTTCAAATCGTTCTTTGGGCATTTTGAAAATTTGCAACGCCTCCTGGAGTGTCATGGGCTTGTTTAGGGTTTCGAGCTTCAGAACATCAGGCTTGCGGTTAAGCTTTTCTGAATCCTTCAATTCCCGGAAATTTTGCATAGAAGCCAGGAAGTTAGCTTGATAATTGGGAAATTTTGAAAGTTCGGCAATGCCCATGATGCTGTAAATATTCCCTGCAAATTGGATCATGGTTGTTAAAACCCGAATGGTTCTATTTTCCTGCTTTTGGTCTGAAACGGTAATCAAGGCCGGAAGCCCATGGATAGTTTCCTTTTTCGATTCCACCACTTCCAATTTGTTTTGTTGGATAAAGGACTGAGTAGCTTTTTCAAGCGTATTTTCTTTAGCCAAGGTCAAGGACATCAAAGCATCCCCTGATTTTGAAGCCATCTGGACTTGCTGTGGAGAATTTTGGAAACTCCAGTCTTTTGGCGTTGGGAATTGAAATTTTAAAACTGGATGGTAAAAAACATCATTTTCCAAAAAACCTTGTTTGGGATCTTCCCCAAGGACTATTCCTTCGATTCTTTTCAAATAACTTTCCCTATTGACGGCTGGATTGCTTAGATCAAGCTTCTTTTTCCATTCCTCCGCCAACCGAGCAACAGTCACATTTCTCTCGCCGGGTGAGGGGTGTGTGGAGAGAAACTCCGGAATGTCACTGCCACCTGATTTTGCACCCTGTCTTTCTAGCGTAGTGAAAAAACTAGCCATTCTGGAGGCATCGTACCCGATCTTTGATGAATATTCAACCCCCAATTCATCGGATTGGCGCTCATCATCCCTGCCAAAACTCAGCATAGCAAGTTGCATACCTTGGGAAAGGGGTTCTATAAACTCAGATATTTCAGGTACCAAAATTACTCCTGCAATAAGGCCCACCTGTCCTAGAATTTGATTTCGCTGTTGAATGACCGAATGCCGGGCTGTAACATGGCCGATTTCATGCCCCAAAACACCCGCAAATTCAGCTTCATTATTAAAGTGAGCCATAATTCCCCGGGTAAAATAGACATAGCCTCCCGGCACTGCAAAAGCATTGATAACAGGGGAGTCCACAATTTTAAATTCATAAGAAAGGTTTGGACGATGGGAAATGGCAGCCATTTCCTTTCCTTTGGCGGTGATGAACTCTTGGAGCTCGGGGTCTTCGTACAGTCCAAAAAAGGACACAATTTCCGGGTCAGATTGTCTGCCCATTTCAATTTCCTGCGCCTCGGACATGAGGACCACTTGCTTTTTTCCGGTTACTGGATTGACGGCACACTCCACTGATACGAGTAGGATCACAGCAAGAGCGAGGTTTTTGAATAAAAATAGGGGTCTCATTTGGTTTAGCGTTATGCGATCTGTAGTCAATTTAAAAGTCTTGTATTTTTCATCTCCTTCCTGATTATAAGACGGTTTTTGCCGTCAGATTGTCAGGTTGGGGATGTATATATTTTTTATAGCCTTGGTTTAGGTTCTGCGTAATTTCAACGTTTAGTTGCCGATAAGTAATTGAAATTGGCGGATTATTTTTTTTCTGAAATTTTCCACCCTAGCCAAGCCATCGGAAAATAGGCCAGAAGAAGGTCAGTGGTATTAAACCAAAGAGGGGCGGGGAGGTTCATGACCATATAGGTACCTACTACGAAAAACATCATTCCGATAAATAGGGCAAGTTGTTTTGGATAGGAAGATGCGACTTTGGCGGTTGTAAAAGCACCAATTAAGGTACCCAAGGCATGCGCCAAAAAAGGAATTAAAAAATGCTTCGGTTCCATTAAGGCCATTGCAGCTGTAAGTCCTTCGGTAGTACCAAGATCCGCTCCTTCTGGTGGAGGAATCAGTACTGCACTATTCATTATCAGAAGGGAATTGACTGTACCGCCAATAAGCAGACCTACGATTACAGCACTAGTATTTTTCAGAATAGGATGCATATCAAGCGTTTTGGGAATGTGAATTTTTGATTTGTTTCAGAAGATCCTCCATATAATCGATCTGTACTTCCTGGATTTCGAGCAGTTTTCGGTTTTGGTGAATCAGCAGGTGATCAATTTTTTCACTCAGGATTTTGATTTCCAACTCTGCCTTCAGGTCGATTTTGTAGTCATGTTCGGAGCGCACTCTGTCCTTTGCCTCCTTTCTGTTTTGACTCATCATAATGATCGGAGCTTGTATTGCAGCCAAACAGGAAAGAATCAGGTTGAGCAAAATAAATGGAAATGGATCAAAAGGTTTATTGACTAATAGGTAAGCATTAGTCATCATCCAAAGCAGAAGAAAGGAGAAAAAAAGGATAATAAAAGTCCAACTTCCCCCAAAAGAGGCAATTTTATCCGCCATTCGTTCACCCAAAGTCAGCTCAGGCTCCACATCATCCTGGATTTTTTCTGAAAGAATGGCATTGTCCCGTAATGCAATCATCACTCCCTCATCAATTTTTTCCAGTTCGCCCTTTTCTTGATCGATCAGTCTTTTCAAATAGAGCCTTCTATAGACATTGAGTTCTTGTAAGCTGATGTAATGTTCCGGCGATAGATCGGGATGATGTTCCTTGATTAGCAAAAAAACACCTGCACGGATATCTGCCGCAAGTATTTCTTCGCCTTTCGGGAGTGTTGCTTTGCTAATGAAACTTCTTATCACCTGTTATTTTCGTTTTCCTGTAAAAGTCCCTTTGGCCATTTCTGCCAGGTTGACTTTTCCACTTATTCCGGAGGAACTTGCAGTCCCATCATAGGTAATCAAGTTTCCCTGAATCGAAAATTCGAGGTGAAGCACGTTTCCCTTTAATGTTCCTGTGACCTGAGAATCTCCAAGCGATCCGTTATAGGTTCCGGTAATTTTTTCACCTTCCTGTTTAAGCACAAAGGTAGGATTCCCGCTACCCATATCGGTTTGCACATCCACAACCCAGGTTCCGGTAAGGTTGACTTTGTCTTGGGCTTGGGTAGAAAACCCGATCATTAGAAAAAAGAGTAAGGTGGTAAGTGTAGTTTTCATAAGTATCGTTTTAGATCTTTAAGTTACCATAAATTCTTTTCTGAATCCAATGCGGCTTACTCACTTTTTGATTCTATTACCGCTTCGGCTTCGATTTCCACTAAATAATCCTCTCCAATCAAATCCGCTCTGACCATGGTATTTGCCGGTTGGATGCCTGCAAAGCGCTGTCCGTGTGCCCTGGAAATGGGTTCCCATTGGTCTGTATTTCGGATAAAAATCCGGGTCCGAACTACATCTTCCAGGGTTCCACCTAAAGACAAGATCGCTCCTTCGATTTTATCCAGGATAAAATGGACCTGGGCTCCGGGATCTGTTCCACCCATGGCTTTTGTTCCGTGAGTCGCTGTAGTTCCTGATATCAAGATTCGATTCCCCTTTTTCACGGCTCTGCTAAATCCTGCAATATCCTCCCAAATCGTACCACTCAGGGCTTTGGTGCGACCATCTGAACCTTTTTGGGTGGGGTAAGGAGCAGGGAAGGAGGCGACATGATGGCTCAAATCTCCAGATGCGGTCAGGAAAGGTGGCTTTCGGTACTCGTCTCCACAATCTCCCGGAATCCGGTTGAGTGACTCCAAGGATTGTCTGATTTCCGCTTCATCTCTTTCGTCCAAGCTAAAAGAAAAAAGTAGCTCATTATCACCAATATGTTCACTTTTTCCAAGTCTAGCTCCGATGATCACGCCCGCTACCGCCGGCCTGGTCATGAGGTAATGACTGGCAATATTGGCTATGCCTACCCCGTGTTTTTTGGCAATTCGATCTAAAACCTGAAGTAAATTTTGGAATTTCTGCCAGCCTCCTGCAGTGTCGATAAAGCGTTTGTACTTCATTTGCGACCAGGTCAGTGATTCGTTGAGGATCGGTTCGGGCTTGCCCAACCATTTTTCGGACAAAAATCCTCCCGCCACCGTGCCAAAGGCCAGCAATTTCACTCCATGTTTCAGACAAAGTTCGGTCATCTCTCCGGCGGCTCGCTGATCCAAAAGAGAATAGCATACCTGATTGGAGACCACCTCGATCCCTGAATTGACTACAATGCTCAGGTGTGCGGTGTCAAAATTCGTCAGGCCGAGGTGCTTGATCAGGCCTTCCTGTTTCAGTTCTTGTAGCCAAAACAGGCAATCTACCCAGCTTGGGTGTGCGTATTGCCAGGCGTGAAACTGCATCAGATCGATTTGCTGGCATTGCATTCGAAGCAGTGCAGTTTCTACGGCCTTTCGTACGTGATCTTTGGTGATTTTGTCCGGAGAAGGAACCCATTTGGTAAAGAATTGTGCTTGGTCAGCTCTGTACGTTTGGCGAAAGACGCCGGTAATTTCCTCTGCCGAACCATAATGGTCCGCCATGTCAAAGGTCGTGAATCCGGCATCCACATACGCTCTCATGGATTCTGCAGCTTCCTGTGGATTGACTTTTTGACCATAACGCTCGAGGTCGGCGATCTGCCAGAGCCCGGTCAATGCTCTGCAAATGGTCAGTCCGGGAGCGAGATCGGTGTACTTTGAAAGGGTCATGTTATTCTTGTGGTAAGGTGGTGAATCGTTTTCTTAGCTCTGGATCGGCTTTTTTCAAAGAATTCCAGCGAAGAAAAAACAGCAGTGATGCCAAGCCCATCACGATGAGCCAAACCCAGGTGGAATGGAAATACCAGGCGGAAACCTCGGCGCCTAAATATTTGCTGATGTGAATAAGCAAAAAGCCACATAAAAGTAGCGTCCCGGACCAAGCGATGAGTCGCTGAACGAAGGGGTTTGGAAAAAGCCGGATTTCCCGGGCAAGGGTGGGATTTCTTTTTTGGATGAACGCCACGGAAAGGCACATCAGCAGAAAATTGACCAGCATGGAGGTCACCATGATGTCAATGCCCAGAAAGAAATCTCCGGCGAAATGGCTCCCCAGAATACCCAAAGTAGAGACTGAACCGCTGAGCAAAATAGCAAGGTAGGGGGAATGGTACTCGGGATGAACGGTGGCCAATTTTTTTGGAAAAATGCCGTCCTCCGCCCAGGAAAACACCAATCGGGAAACGGAAAGAATCATAGCAGGAAGGTCATTCAGCAAAGCGATGGCAGCTCCAAGCAGTATAATTACCCCAAGCCCGGAGGGAAGCAGATAAGCCAGCAAACCCGCTGCAGTGATGTCTTTTGCCTGAGCTTCTGCGGCGACAAATTGCCAGGGAACTGCATGATAGACGGCATAGGTAAAGGCATAATAAAACAGCCCTACCGACAGGATGGCCAAACCAATAGCTCTGGGAAGGTTTTTTATGGGGTTTTTGGCTTCTCCGCCTGCCTGGGCGATGGAATCAAATCCGATAAAACTGGAGAACAGAATCGCAGCAGCGGAAAGAAAGGTGGTCCAGTTGAATGCGGGATCTACCAGTTCGATTTGCCTCCCTTCTTTTTGTTCCAAAGCAACTAGGAAATCTGAGGTGGAGAAAACGAGCCCGGATATAATCACAACCCCACCGAGGATAAACATCAGGATCATCAGCGGAATCAGGGTGCGCTCGTAGGATTTTACCCCGAGCATATTGATGCCGATAAAAAGCCATAGTAAGATCAAAGACAAACTCACCCGCACCACACCTTGGCTAATCCAATCGGCGAGGAAATTCCATTCCAAGGCGACTGCCACATCCCTGAAAAAGGGTACCACTACATAGGCAATTACTCCAATCACGATCGACAGGCCAAACCATTGGGAAAAACTTGCCACAAAGCCCCAAAAAGGATGAATGGCCCTGCTCGCATACAAATAAGAGCCGCCTGCCCTGGGCATGGCTGATGCCAGCATGGAATACGCCAATGCGGCAAGTATGGCGGGAATGGCCGCAAAAAGGAAGGCAGGCAGGACGTAAGGGCCGATTCCCGGTACATTCCGCTGAATCATAAAAGGCACGACATAGATAGAGGCACCAATCATGGAACAGATTCCGGTGGCGGCAAGCCCAAACAGTCCAAGCTGTCGATGAAGATGAACGGGGGTAGTTGACATGGCTGGCTAAAATAGGGAAATCCAATGATACGCGAATGGGATCACTCGTATCCTTTCTTGATTTTTATTTCGCCGGGCTCGAAAAAAAAACACAGCGTTTACGTGAAATTACTTCAAATTGAATTGAGTAATCCATTTGATTATATCTGTAAAAAGGTCAGGGTAAAAATGTTTCCCACAGATTTTCATAATTTAATGCACACAGATTTTCACAGATCTTCTGCTACCCTTGGAATAGCTAATCGGAATTGAAAAAATCTGTGTCAATCTGTGATTTTATCCGTGAAAATCTGTGGGAAAATAGTTAGAAGTAGCCTTTCCCATATTGTCTTTTTTCCCAAGCTTGAGCTTATGCATAAAACCTATCAGATTTCACCAAGTTACCTGAATTTGACAACCTAGGATTCATCAACTGAGTTTAATCAGTCTTTTTACCGGCAATAATTCCCTATTTTGGGACTTCTAAACCTGACTTTTAAAGCTGACAAGGCGCGCCCATGACAAACGCAATTTTCCTTACTACGACGGAACCCTTTTCCGGTAAATCCATCTACGCCTTGGGCCTGATGAACCTGCTAGCTTCCAAAACCGATAAATTGGCCTACTTCAAGCCGATCATTACCGGAGGGAAAAAGGAAAAAGACCGAAGGCTGGAATTGCTGAAAGAACATTTCAACCTCAGCCAATCCTACGAGGAAATGTTTGCCTTTACCCGGAAAAAAGCACTCAAAGAGATCAACCGAGGCAATGAGTCCTTCCTGATCGACACCGTCATTGAGCAATTCAAAAAACTTCAGGAAACCTATGATTTCGTGGTAGTGGAGGGAACAGACTTCACGGATGCCAATACCAATGTGGAGTTTGACGGGAATATTTCCATTGCCAAAAACCTGGGAATTCCTGTTGCTCTCATCATTAATTGTAATAAAAGAAGCCCTTCAGAAATTTTTGAATTTGCGCATGCTTCGGTAAATAGTTTCGCAAATAAAGGGGTTCAGGTACTCACTCTGGTGGCCAATAAGGTAATGAAAAACCAGCAGGAAGAGTTGTCCAAAAGGTTGCAGGCTGCCCTGACTACTGGGATTTTAGTTTCAGCGATACCTGTTCATGAGGAACTCAGCAACCCGACCATGGCTGAAATCAGGGAGTCCCTGGGCGCAAATCTCCTTTTTGGGGAAAAATTTCTCACCAACCGGGTGGACCATTCCATTGTGGGTGCGATGCAGCTGCACAATTTTTTGACCCGAATGGAACAAAATACCCTGGTGGTTACGCCGGGTGATCGGGGGGACATCATCATCGGGGCTTTGCAGGCGAATGTTTCAAGAAATTTTGGAAAGGTAGCTGGCATCATTGTGTCGGGAGGAATGCTACCCGAACCTTCCATCGTCAAGTTGATCGAAGGCCTGGAAACCATCGTTCCGATCCTTCAGGTGGAGGACGGTACTTTTATGGTGGTGACCAAAGTCAATCAGATTCGGGCGAGGATTGCTGCGGGAGACAAGGAAAAAATCGCCCTGGCCATCCGGCTTTTTGAAACTTGGGTGGATGAAAAAGCACTGAATGAGCGATTGGTTGCCTTCCATTCGGATACCCTCACACCGCGGATGTTCCAGTACCAACTGGTCAAGCGGGCCAAATCGGCCAAAAAACATATTGTACTACCGGAGGGCGATGACGATCGAATCCTCATGGCGGCAGATATGCTCTTGAGCCAAAATGTGGTGGACTTGACCATTCTGGGAGTTCGGGAACAAATTGAGATTGCGGTCAAAAGACTGAATTTATCCCTGGATCTGGAAAAAGTTACCATCGAAAATCCGGCTACTTCTTCACGGTTTGCAGACTATGCCGCTACCTTGTATGAGCTGAGAAAAAATAAGGGGGTGACCCCCGGAATGGCGAGGGACCTGATGCAGGATGTGTCCTATTTTGGGACGATGATGGTGTACAAGGGACATGCCGATGGGATGGTGTCAGGAGCCGCACACACCACGCAGCATACGATCCGCCCTGCCTTGCAGTTTGTAAAGACCAAGCCGGGCAACTCCACCGTTTCTTCGGTCTTTTTCATGTGTCTTCCCAATCGGGTGTCGGTTTTTGGGGATTGTGCTGTGGTGCCCAACCCAAGTTCCGAACAGCTGGCGGACATTGCCATTTCTTCCGCTGAATCCGCAAAAATGTTGGGAATTGAACCCAAAATAGCTCTTTTGTCCTATTCCTCCGGGAGTTCGGGGGAAGGAGAAGATGTGGAAAAAGTGAGAAAAGCCGCCGAGCTAGTCAAGCAAAGACGTCCTGATCTCAAAGTCGAGGGTCCGATCCAATACGATGCGGCGGTTGATCCGGAAGTGGGGAAAAAGAAAATGCCTAATTCGGAAGTTGCCGGTCAGGCGAGCGTGTTGATTTTTCCCGATCTCAATACAGGCAACAATACCTACAAGGCCGTTCAACGGGAGACGGGCGCCATTGCCATCGGACCCATGCTGCAAGGCTTAAACAAACCCGTCAATGACCTCAGCCGGGGCTGTACCGTGATTGATGTGTTTAATACTGTCGTAATTACAGCGATACAGGCCCAGATTTCTTGAAATATTGTTCAGGGTTCAGGGTTCAAGGTTCAGAAACCTAAACAGTGAACATTGAACCTCGAACAACTCCCAACTTAATAATCAATAAATCAATAATTTAACAACACTACTTCCTCAATCCTGCTACCCAATTTTCCAATCTTTAATTTTCCAATCTTTCAATACCCCTCTCATGAACATCTTCGTCATCAATTCCGGTAGTAGCTCAATCAAGTACCAGCTGATCTCCATGCCTGAGGCCCAAGTATTGTGTTCCGGCTTGGTGGATCGGATCGGGTTGGAGGGAAGTAAAGTGGAGCATAAGTCCTATTTGATTCAAGGAGAAGTGAAAAAAGTCCTGGAAATTCCCGTACCTCATCATTCAGCAGGCTTGCAGGAAGTGGTTAAACTGCTCATCGATCCGGAAATTGGGGTGATTTCTGATCCCTCCGAAGTCGAGGTGGTCGGTCATCGGGTGGTGCATGGCGGGGAAAAATTCGCATCCACCCAAGTGATCACCGATGAGGTGAAAGCCAAGATCCAGGCACTTTTTCCCTTGGCACCCTTGCATAATCCAGCGAATTTTCTGGGAATCGAGGTGGCGGAGCGCATTTTTACGAATGCCCGACAACTAGCGGTGTTTGATACAGCTTTTCATCAAACCATGCCTCCTCAAGCCTACCGCATGGCGATTCCGAATGACTTGTATGAAAAACACGGCATCCGGGCCTATGGATTTCACGGAACCAGCCACAAGTATGTCAGTGAGCACGCGCAGGAGTTTTTGAAGATAAAGGAGTCCAAACTGATCACTATCCACCTTGGAAATGGCAGCAGCATGGCAGCTGTGGAAAACGGGAAGTGCGTGGATACCAGCATGGGACTCGGACCGATGAACGGCCTGATTATGGGAACCCGGGCTGGGGATATCGATCAGTCGGTGATTTTTTACCTCGTGCGCGAACTTGGCTATTCCCTCGATGAAGTGAATGAGTTGCTCAATAAGAAAAGCGGCATGTTGGGTTTGACGGGATTTAGTGACATGCGGGATATTGGCAAACTTTATCACCAAGGCAAACCTGAAGCGGTGTTGGCGTACCAGCTGTATGCCTACCGAATCAAGAAGTACATCGGTTCCTTTGCTGCGGCGATGAACGGCGTGGACGCCATTGTCTTCACCGGAGGAGTAGGGGAAAACGACCAACTTACCCGAACATTGGTATGTGAGAAAATGGATTTCCTCGGTATCCGGCTTGACCTTGAAAAAAACAAACTACCCAATACCGGCTTGCGAGAAATCCAAACAGAAACTTCCTTGGTCAACATCCTAGTGATTCCGACCAATGAAGAATTGGAGATTGCGCGACAGTGTTTTGGGGTGGAGGAAGTTTAACACCTGCCAGGTTTTATCCCCAATTAGTGCCAGCCTGCGGTAGGAATGATCCCGCTAAACTGAAAGGATAGGATCCAATTTTGGAATTTGGGGTAATGAGTCACCCGAGTGGGGGCAATCAAGGGGAAGGAGTTACCCTAGGAACTTTTCCCAGTGATTTGAACACCTACAACCCAAGTAAATCAGGGAAATCGCTTTTAAAACTTACCATTTTTCCGTCCGACTGAAAAAACAAA
>CAZNND010000066.1:0-25270 GCA_964574365.1 uncultured Limnohabitans sp. | reverse complement strand
CTAGAGAAATTCCTGGTAAATTCAGTAGGCTATTTTAAAGGATTATTCAAAAAAATCTTCATAAAATGCAATACGATCTATTCTCCTCCGGATAGGGTTACTTTTTAAAAAATCAAAAAAAGCCCCTAATTTCAATCAGAAGAGGCTTTTTTTCCTATTTTTAAATTACCTCGGACGACAGTAATAAAAATTTGTAAAATTAATTATTTACAAAATATTCATCTTTTTTCACGAAAAAGAAGGGACGGGCTTATCAATGAAATTTTTTATTTGAGCCAAGGATGAAAACCCCAAACCCCACCAGAAACACTACCATTGTCCCAATCACAATGGTCATGTTGGTGTGGAGGGGATTGGCAAGGGATTCGTCCATGCCTGCATTGACCGGAATCTTGGACAAACTCATCCAGGTAATCACCAAGACGCCGAGTATTACACCAAGTAGTGCATGGGGCTTTTGGGCTTTGGAAAGTAAGCCAAGTAGAAAAAGCCCCAAAATACCCCCGCTGAAAATGGAAGAAAGCGCCCACCATGCATCTAAAGCGCTGGTCACCCCATTGAATGCCAAGCCCACCAAAATACTGGAAAGCCCCATCCCAAGCGATGAAAGTCGAAGTATCCGTAGGGATAGTTTTTCGGAAGGATTGGGGTGGATGTATTTCTTGAAGTGGTCTGAAAGGATCACAGTAGCCGAACTATTCACACTCGTAGAGACTGTGCTCATTCCCGCCGCGAAAATAGAAGCAATCAGTAAACCCGTAACTCCCGCCGGAAGTTGGTTGACAATGAAATAAGGAAAAACCTTGTCCGGTGCAATACCCTCTGGGATTAATTCAGGCTGAGCCTGATAGTAAGCAAAGAGTGCTGTGCCGATAAAAAAGAATACCAAGGAAACCGGAAGGTAAAGCAAACTTCCCAGCCAGGTGGATTTTTTGGCTTCCTCCTCGGTGCGTGCGGTCAGATAACGCTGCACGTAACTCTGGTCTATTCCGAAATTCTGGAGGTTGATAAATAGTCCATAGACCAGCACCATCCAAAAGGTAGAGGTGGTGAAATCCAGTTCGAAACTTCCTAGGCTGAATTTGTGTGCATCCCTAGCGATCCGAAATACTTCACCAGGCCCTTCTGGAATACTAAAAAAGATGACGCCCAAGCATGCGAGGGCACCACCAATTAGAACTATACCCTGAACGGCATCAGTCCAGACTACTGCCTCAATTCCTCCAAACATGGAATATACAACTACACTTATGCCTGTCACGACGATAATGACTGGAATACTCCATCCCAAAAGTGCATTCATGGGCAAGGCGAGTAGGTACATAATTGCTCCCATTCGTGCAAGCTGAGTGAGTAGATAACAGGCAGACGCATAGATTCTAGCCCAAGCTCCAAAGCGTTGCTCGAGGTAGAAATAGGCAGACTCGCTTTGAAGCTTACGATACAAGGGTACAAAAAATCGAACAGCAACCCAGGCTGCCAAAGGAATAGAAAGGCTAAACACAAATCCGTTCCAATTCCCTCCGTAGGAATTTCCCGGTAATGCTAAAAAACTGATACTACTCACAAACGTAGCGAAAATAGACATGCCAATCGCCCAAGAAGGAAGTCGTCCTCCTCCGGTTGTAAAATCCGAGGCACTTCTCTTTTTAAAAGAAAAAGAAACCCCAAATCCCACAATGGCCAGCATGTAAACAAAAAAAATGGTGAGGTCGAGAATGGGCATGGGAAAATCGAGGAGGGAAAACGCTTGTTCGTTTTGCTAAAGTTAATGGGTAACCATCACCGAAACTTTTTCTTTTACAAGGAGGTATTTTTCATGCAAAAGAACCTTTTCTTGTTCACTGTAGGCTTCAAGTGGTGGAGCAAGAATTCCTCTGCAAAGCCCCTCGAAAGACATTGCAGCTTTTAATCCTTTCAAATAGGATGATTTGTAGGTTTGATTTTCGTAAAGGTTTTTACTAAGGAAAAGGATAGTGTTTTGAAGTTCTTTTAGTCTGGTTTTTTCTCCGGATTGAAAGGCCTCATAGGCTTGCACATACAATTCCGGAAAAAGATTCGCTCCCCCAGTCACGCCTCCGTGGCCTCCCATATCTAGCGTTTGGGAAAGTATCTCTTCAGGGCCAACAAAAATCCTGAAATTCGGATTATCCCGAAATGCCTTGCACAGGGATTGGAAATTGGCTAAATCTCCGCTGCTGTCCTTGATCCCGATGATATTGGAATGGGAAGCAAGCGCTTTGACTGTTTCGGTCTCGATAAAAATCTTGGTATGGGAGGGCATGTTGTACAAAAAAAGCGGAAGGGGTACAGTATCTGCCAATTTTTGATAGTAGGCTTTTAATTCCTCCTGCCCGATATTCATGTAAAATGGAGGTGCCGCTACCAATGCCGCTGCACCCGAATCCGCAGCCAAAGCCGCCAAATCCATACTTTCCACAAAAGAACAATCGGTAATCCCCACTAAAACAGGAATCCTGCCATTTACCTGTCTGCACACCTGTCGGATCAGATCACTTTTGACGTCCGAACTCAAGCTTGCGGATTCTCCTGTGGTGCCCAAAATGAAGATTCCGTGTACCCCACCTTCCAACAAGTTATTGACCATGTCAATGGTGTGTTCTACATCCAGTGAATAATCCGGGTTCAAAGGAGTGATCATGGGGGGAATTATCCCGTGGAAGGCGGCTGTGCGGGTCATAGGCTTGGGTTAGAGTTGGAGGTGAGTGTACTTGATCTTGGTTCGGTTGTGGGTATAGGTCAGATGAACAGTGCCGTCCTGTGCCTGGATGATGGCCGGATAGCTGTATTCGCCCTCGGGAGTATCTTCCAAGACTAGGAGTTCTTCCCAGGTAATTCCATCTGCTGAACCCAAGAGACTGAGTTTGTTTCTCCCTTTGGGAATGGGATTGCAGAGTAGCAGGTGATAGCCGTTTTTGAGGGTGATGGCATCAATGCCGGAGTTGTTGTGAACAAGCCCGGTTCCCTTTAATGTAGTCCAGGTTTTCCCGTTGTCAGAGGACCAGGAAGTGGCGATTTCACCTTCCCGGGTACGGAAAAGAAGCTGGATTTTGCCCCCGGGATGAAAAAGAACCGTGGGTTGTATAGCGCTGAAAGGACCTTCCAAGTCCACTCTTTTCCAAGTTTTGAGATCTGGATCGGTGAGTTCAATGTGGGCTTTCCAGATATTGTTGACTTCATAGCTGCTAGGATGCAATAAGCTGCCGTCGGGAAGGGTCACCGCTTTGTTTTTTACCGGACCCAAAAAACCCGGTGGAATCATCGTTTCCTTGGACCAGGTTTTTCCATTGTCTTCTGAAACTTTATAATGTCCCCACCATTCCCTTGGGTTGGGCCCTTCTTTGTAGAACAGAACGAGCTTGCCGTCTGATTTTCGGTGAAGTACCGGGTTCCAGGTTGGGTTTCGGAAAGTTTGGTTTTCTATCCCGTCGGCCACCAGCATAGGAATGGTCCACTGACCGTTTTTTAGTAGTGAAGTATAAATACTTACATCGGGATGACGTTCATAACTTCCTCCAAACCAAGCTGCAAGAATCCCTTCCGGAGTGTCCACTAGGGTGGAGGCATGGCTTGAGGCAAAGGGTGCAGACTGGTAAATGAATTCTGATTTCAGCACGGTGACCTTTGGCTTTGGGAAGAAATAATCCCCGCCTCCAAAGGAAGCGAGGATTACGGCTAAAAATAGATAGTGCATGGTTGAGCGATATAAATGAAATGAAACATCAAAAAAGTAGTTCTCTGCGAAAATACTTTCCTGCTCTGACCTGTATGCGTTCGGATTTTGAAATGAAGTAGCAAGCAGGTATCAAGTATCAAGATGCTAGACACAAGACACAAGACACAAAGAGATAGGAGATAGTGAGATAGATTGATGACTCGTGACAACCTTACAACTAAGGCAATCCGAAAATAAGGCAATGTCGAACATCGAATGAAAAATATCGATTGTCGAAGTTTAGAGATATGTACTAACTTGTCCGCCGTGGCGGAGCCCCGGGTAAGGCACTAGTCCCGATGAGCTTGCGATGTCGGGAAGGCATGACGCCACCCGGGGTAAAAAGATCAAGCATGATCCCCAGCGCCGGCCCAGAATTAGGGCGAAATCAACCTATTCCCTCGCCGGCAAGAAGGGCATTTAAGTTGATTGAAAACAAAAGAAAAACAATAAAATAAAGTGTCAAGCAAATTCAGAATGAAACATAACCAGAAATGTCGATTGAATAGCATGACCATGAAAACCCGATAAATCGACCTCCTGATAACTCAAGAACCTTGGAAAATACAAAATCCAATCCTCCTTTGGCGGGCAAGTGTTATTGTGGTTTAAGCATCTAGGCTCCCAAAGAGGCCAATGAAATCACGTTTATACCATCTTTGCGGGTGTAGCTTATGCCGGTACCGATCATACTTTACATTTTGTGAGAGTTTCATTTTACAGATTGTAAGCTTTTTATTTTACATATTATAAAATGAAGTCCACTTCGACAAGTTGTGAAATGGAAATATCACCCTTCAAATTTGACTGGAATGAGGTTTTCCCCCATTCAAAAGATCTTTTCGGAGGAGATTCAAAATTGCTTAAAAAATTAGATATGATCCAGAAGGGATCACCTATTTAAAGAAAAAGATCCCATTTGATCACTTGGGATTCGACCTTATCCAAACCGTTGCGCTCATCTTGATAGGCGTTTCACGGTCAGGGAGAATCATTAAAAAAAGACTTTTGCTCAAAGAATTCAACCCTTTTTGATCGGATAAAAATTGCTAATTACCTGTTTATACCTTCGCCGTTTTCAACTGGATTGTGGACGGAAAAAAGATCCTGAAAGGATCAAATGTTTATAGAAAAAAATTCTGAAATATGAGTATCAGGATGAGTATCCGTATGAGTGCATATGAGGTTATGTTTTTTGGATAGGATTTGAATCAGCGAATAAGCTCTTTCTTTTAATTGCTACTTTGTTCATTAATGCGATGAAGCTGAAGGACTTGGGCTATCCCATTGAATGAACAGGAACAGAATAAAGGATTAACAACTATAGACATATCCCTAATAAAGGAGCATTAATAGAAAGAATTTTGTAATTCTGAAAAGCTTTATTTCAACTTAATGCAGCTAAGTGGTATATAGTCTGATAGTTACGAAAAATATCGCTTCCCACTATGTTTTCTATGTGACTATGTGGTTTTTTATGTTTTCCCTAGTTGATTAAATAAAAATCTTTGATAACCTTGTTTATAGACATCTACTAAAACAGGCATTTTCAGGGTTTTACTACCATTTCTTGATTTTTTGGCTCCAAGATGAAAAACTTATAACTAGAATAGAAGGACCTGCTTTGGTATTAAAGGAAATTCTGAGAAACAATACATCTGTGCAGTTATCCGGATACGCATAAAAAGTCATTTCCTTTACCAATTCTATAAACCTAGGAAAGCAGAATTTCAGCAGGGATTTTTAATTCTTTATGGAATATTTTGGCCATTTCGAGGGTAAGTGGCTTTTTCCTGCTCAGTACCGCCGAAACATAGCCTTTGCTCCCGATTTTGCCCACTAAATCCTGATTTTTTATGCCTAGTTCTTTCATTTTTAGTTTGATGGCCTCGATGGGTTCAGGGTAAGGGATGGGGAAATATTCGTTCTCATAATGTTTTATGAGAACTAGCGCCAATTCCAATTTTTTGCCTTCAGGGGTATCAGGTTGAATTTTTTTGTCAAATTGTTCATCCACCCAATCGAGTAAATCCTGATATTCTTTTTCTGTTTTTAATACGTTTAGTTCCATGGCTATTTTTTGAATTGTACTGTGGTAACATCAATTTTACCATAATCCTTATGCGGGCCAAACCACTTAATTTGAACAGTTTTATGATCGAAAACTATCCTAACTACGAGTCTGTAGTTATTTCCCATGATATTGAATACTACCCGATCATCACTGACTATACTAGCGTTTCCATAAATCTCTTTCAACTCATTAAACGAAGAGATCTCTAATTTTTCAAATTCATGATACCATTCAAATAATGCCTTTTTCGCATTTGGATAGTCTACCGAATACTGGAGTAATATTTTTCTTGTTATGGTATTGAACATAAATAAAATCAAAAAGTTTACTAATAGAAAACAATTTCAAAAATTTTTCCCCACAAACTCCAAAAAGATCCGCCAATCCTCCCAAGTCAGGTCATGCTTTCCTTCCCGAATGTGGTAGCCTACAGTTTCTTGGTGGACAGGTGTGATTAGTGATTCAAAATCCTGCCCAAAATCCGCCTTTTTTCCATAAATCTCTCTTGCCACCCTACTGCCCAGCTGAATTCCTAAATATTCCCCTTTCGGGTCAGCCCATTGATCCCCCCTAGCACTGGAATAGTAAACGGCCCTCGGTGCAATCAAACCTGGTAACAGGTGCTGGTCCAGAGGAAGTGACTCCTCTTTTCCATTGTATTTTCGAAAGTTGTCAGCAAACCAGTGCGGAAATCGGGTATTGATAGCCTCGACCGTTTCCCCAAACTTCCGTTTGGAAAGGGCGGCTCCCCCGCATCCGGATTCATTAGCATAGGTAATCGCCCATCGCGGATCGTTGGCTGAAGTCCAAAGTGCCGCTTTTCCGGTTCGTGAATGCCCGACCAAAATCGATCTCTTGGAATCAATCCTCGGGTGCTGCTCAAAATAATCCATCGCCCGCATGGCTGCCCAACCCCAGGATCCAAAGGCTTTCAATCCATTAGGCTGTCCGATCTGTTCGGGATAAAGTGTGGAAATAATCCCGTTTTGAACAGTCTTGGCATCGTCTGGTGCGACGGTTTCGGCATGGAATGAGGCGGTGGCAAATCCTCTGCTGATCAGTTCCCTTACCGGCCAAAAGGCTTCATCCACCAGTTTTCCATCCGGGTATTTGGGAAGGTAATTGAAAAGCAAAATGACCGGAAAAGGTCCTTTTTGACTCTTGGGAAGAAAAAAGTTAATGCGCAGGGTATGGCTTTTCCCATTTCTGTTGACGGTGATGTTGACCTCTTCCAAATCAGTAACCTCTTGAAAAGGATTTGGATTTTCTTTCACAACGTTATAGGAAATAGCGTCAAAATCCTTGGGTAGCTGACCATACACCTCGCTTTCAAAAAGCCTCAAAATTTCAGGTCTCCTAACCGTTTCCCAATCTTCCCGGTTTTGGATTAGTTTTCCTTTTTCGCTAATAAAAGGATCGGGAAGGTGGAGGGCAGGGACTTTGGATTCATCGTAGTTGGGCTGGTTTTGAGACATGGCTACTAAGGGTAGAAGGGAAAAGAAAAGCAGAAGGAAAGTTTTCATGGTGGGCTTAAGAAAATTTCAGGAGGCCATTTCAGCCTCCTGAGTGTATTTTATTCTGATTTTTTAGGCACAAAAGGCTCAAAGGGATAGGTCCTCGGAAGGATGTCGATTCCTGTAGTCACTTTAAGCGGGTGATCTCCATCATAGGTCAATTCCACAAAATAGCCCTTGTATCCACTTTCCGGAGCGGTCATGGTGACTGAAAGTCCCCCTGAATCTGGAATAGCAAGATCTTCCGAGCTCCAATTTGGTCCAAAGACATCGATTCTGAAATCTCGTGTGGACGGATTATGCGCTGACCAAAGCTTGATCGCTGTGGGTTTTTTGGCCGGATCAAAGGTGACTTTAATCAGATCGCCTTCCACTTTCCAGGAATAGGTTGGCCTTTCCGCTTTGTCCAAAACAGATTTGTAAAATGAAATCAGATTGGGTAAAGCATCGGATTTCCCAACATCATGTCCAGAATTTGGAACATACATCACGTGCTTTTCCCCCGGTAGGCTATCCCAATAAAACTTCCAGCTATCAGGTTGAAAAAATTCGTCCCCAGCCGCATTGATGATCAGTTTGGGCATGTCATAGTCTTTTCGGAAAGAATAGGGCTCCGTGATTTCCATCATTCGGTCAAACTCTGGCCTACCTACCCAATTCATCACCCCTTCCCGGACATAATCTCCTACTGCAGGGGCCCAAAATCCATAATTTCTCCAGTGATGCTGGAAGGAAGGAACCAAATTGAGCAGATCGATGACCACAGGTACTACAGCAATTACCCGGTCATCCACGGCTGCAGTAGTCCAGGTAGTCCAGCCTCTTTTGGAAGCTCCGCCCACTACGAAGCTTTTCAATTCCTTGTTGTAGTTCGTTTTTATCACTTCTGTCACGGCATCCAGGGCGAGTTTTGCCGCTTTAGTCATGGGAAATCTTGCCAACCAAATGGCATCTTCATCTTTTGCCCCACCTTCGAGGAATTTTCTCCAGCCATAGGAAATGATTTCGTCTTCATATCGCTCTCCAAAGGTATCATTGGCAAAGGTGATGGGTTGAAAAGGCACATTATGAATTTGTGCCACCACGGAGTTGGTGCGTGTGGCCGCAGCAAGAATGAGCTCATTGGGAGTTTCGGGAAGTTTGGAATTGGTGTTGCCTCCACTGATCCAAAGCATTCCGGTCTGAAAAGGTGTGTCTTTTGGAACCACCATCGACACCCAATGCCACCATTCGGTTTTGTCCACGATCTCGGGGCTCAGCCAATGTTGAGAGTACATTTTTAGGACGTGGTAATCAAATTGTTCTCCCGGCACGGAATGAACAATTTCAAAGCGGTAAGTACTATCCGGTGCATGAACATACTCTTTCAGTAGGGTAGTGGACTGGTTTTCAGGAGTAGTTTGATCTGTTTGATTTTTGCAGGAAAAAGTAAATAGAAGCCCAAAGACCAGTAGAACCGAAAGAAAGGATTTTTTCAGGTGTTGTTTTTTCATGGGTGCGGTTGTTGTTTGATTTTAAGTTATTTAAGGGGTGTAAGAAAGGTTTATTTTTCAAATTCTACGATATACTCGGACATGTATTTTCCCAGATCCGAATACTTGAAGAAGAGTCTTGCTTTTTTACCCAACTTCAAACTGGTATTTTTTTGGGCAATGTCTTCCGGCGTGTTCAAAGGCTGTAATGAAGGGTACCAGATTACATGTCCCGGTTTTTGAACCAGCAACTGCGGCGAGGTCCAAGCCTGGGAATTACTACCTTCTCCTAAATCTTTTTTGGGATTAAAGGAGATGTAAAGTTTGTCGCCTATCCAGTTTTGACCTTCTACATGACCCATCAGCATCACCCAGCATTCCAAATAGGTGTTCCAACTGACGGAAGGACCCCAATGAAACCCTCCCTTGAGCGAAGAAACAGGTCCCCCGCCTTTTCCCTTGGGAATCTGCAAGGAAGCAATGGGAGCTCCTACCCCGTCCCAATCCGCAGAAAAGCTTTTACCTTCCCAACGTTTAGCCTTTCCTAGTGGATCATCGAGGTCGGTGATTTTGATACGGGCTACGCTAATGCATTGTCCAGATGCATCGGTATCAGTGGAGTAGGTTTCTGGGTTATATTCTCCAGGATAGCTGTATTCTCCATAGAAGAGGTAGAGGTAATCTCCAACAGCCACAGCGCTGGGATCTCCTACGCCTCCGGCAAAGGTTTTGGAGGTATTGTGAGGTTTGAGAATCATCCGAGGCTGCTTATCTTCCAGAAATAGTCCTTTATTTTCCCAGTTCCAGCCTCCGTCGGTGGATTTCATGACGCCGATCCGCGGCACTGCTGCTGGAGTGATGCGTTCGGTCAAGCCTAGTGGCCAGTTTTTGTCAATATACCCCTCACCTGTTTTAGCGTCGTAAGGTAGCGTTTCCGGATAGTTTTCGTTGTGATAAATGGCGTACAGGGTGCGACCAGATGGGTCTCTTTTGTCTTGATAAACAGTTTCAAACCAAACTGCTCCATGTAGGCCAGGTTGACCAATGGGGGCATTTTTTGGAAGAGTTGGGGCGATGTATTTTTCTCTGGGGGTGCTAAACACTTCATCCGCATTGGCGCCCGAGGCAAACTTCAGGTCTTCCGCAAAGCCCCAGACCGGATCCTCTCCATATTTCCCTGGAAAAATCCGAAGTGTGTCTCCGATCCAGGCTTCAGCCATGTTGCAGTCCACAAAATTGTTGAAATGGAAAGTGTCGGTGGGAATTAGCTTGAAATTTGGCACATTAAAATCAACAGCTGAAAGCTCTTCGTTAGAGGAAGGTGATTGGCAAGAATTTCCAGCAATGGAAAGTGCAACTGAAAGTACCGAGAATCCGAAGAAATTGGTTTTTAGGGTCATGATACGTCCTAGATTTGAAGAAAATAAAGCTAAGTAATAATTTATCGTTCACCATCCGGCTTGGGAAAGATTTCTTTCCAAATCCAATTTTAGCTAATATCAATACAATCAGTTTGTTACTCTTTGTAGGTTTCTTTGGTATTGGAAATATAGTCTCATAAGTTTTGGAGTCACCAGCCAAACTGCTAGTGATGAAATTTAGCTTAAATGAAAAAAGAACCCCTAAATACCAAGTCCATCTAGCTGGTAAAACCGTAATCTTGCCGAGTACCTTGGGATTTGACCTGAAAAATGATGAAATAGATCGGTTCAAGAGATTGCAAATTTCCAAGACAAAAACTTCTAGTTTTAACCAGTGAAATCGTTTTAAAAAATTTTGCATAGAAGATAATTTTGACTCTGTTCAGATGAGGTCAAAAAAATGGCCTATCCACAAAACGCCCAAAAACCCCACTAGGCTTTCCCCTTATTTTTATTCAGATTTGAAAGATCACAGGCGCACTTCTAAAGGAAATCACCTCTACCCCCTTCAAGAAATACTCTTTCTCTCGATTGCTGCGGTAATCAGTGGTTCAGATAGTTGGACTTCTATCCATCTTTTTGGTAAAACAAAACTTGACTGGCTCAGGAAATTTTTCCCTTTCGAACATGTGATTCCCTTACATGATGTTTTGGGAAACGTGTTTTCTGCCCTTGATCCAGCCGCATTGAGTAAGTGTTTTATATCCTGGATTGATTCCATTGCATCGATAAGCTCAGGAGAAATCGTCTCCATCGATGGTAAAACAATCTTCAGTTCTGATGATAAAGCCAAAGGAATTCCCGCCTTTCATGTAGTTTCAGCATTTGCACACGCCAATGGGTTGCTTCTTGGGCAGGTTGCAGTAGATTCTAAAAGCAACGAAATCATCGCCATTCCCAAGTTGCTTGATCTTTTGGTAATCAAAGGGTGTATGGTCACCTTAGACGCAATGGGTTGTCAAAAAAGCATAGCTGAGGTGATCCGTGAAAAGGAGGCTGATTATGTTTTTACCTTGAAAGACAACCAAAAAGAACTTAGATGCCAAGTTGAAAAACTCTTTTCCATAACCCAGACCAATGCAATGTCTGAAAGCTGGGATTTAGGACATGGAAGAATAGAACACAGAAAATGCGAAGTGAATGAACAATTTCAGTTTCTTGATGTCGGTGATCAATGGGCTGGACTGAAAACCATAGCCAAAATTACCTCAAAGAGGATTATCAAACAGACAGGAAAAGAAACTACAGAAACAAGATTTTATATTACTTCCTTACAAGCTGACCCAAAACTCATAAGCCATGCCATAAGAAGCCATTGGGCTGTTGAAAACAAACTGCACTGGAGCCTTGATGTCATTTTCAAAGAAGATGCTTCACTTAAAAAAAAAGAACAATTCGGCTTTAAACTTCAATATAATTGCCAAAATGGCTCTTTCATTAATAGATAAAGAAAAATCAACCAAGAAAAGCAAACCATCCAAAAAATTAATCGCAGCTCTTGACGATGATTACCGTGCTAAAATATTTAATATGAATATACGGAATCTTGCCAGTTTCCAAATTTCATTTTGTTTGATTTTAGAGGTGTAAATCGATACATAAAAAGAGCATAAAGTGATTAGCCGGATGGAAAATTCAAAACACACCAAACTTCCAATTTTGAATTTTAAACCCTATAAATCAAAACTTTAGCTTTTCAGCTTTTGTGTACTAAACCTATATTTTCTTAGAAAAACGATTAACTAACCTGATTTGAATAAAAAATGGAAAAACTCGAAAAAACTTTGTGTCCTTCGCAGTTCAAAATTTTATCGGTTTTAATTTCTACTGGCAAAGAAGGGTATATACATAATACTTATTCTCAAAAAGCGATTTCCCTGTTCGGCGGGCAAATTATGCGGTAAAAAGCCAATAAGGCATTACAAGATCTGCCCATGTTTCTCCGATTTAAAAGGTCAGATGTAAAACCTTATAATATTATCCGGTGCTCTAAATCTGACCGAATAGGATTACTCCAATCTTGTTTTTGATTTCCAAAGGAACCTAAGCTTAACCTAAACTGAAATGGCGATTGGCATTTAGAGTGGCTAAAAAAAATGCATTGTTTGCTTTGTCTTTTTTCCATTTTTTTTGTTTGAATATCAATAGGTTTACAAATTGTCCTTGAATAAAAAGGCGAGAAAATGTCTGATTTCTCTTTGACAAAGGCAATTTTTAAAGGTATGATCATCAGTCCACTCGTGTAAAAATTGGCTTAATTTCGGTTTTAACAGGGGATCCTTTTAAAAAAGTTAAAAGATCCATTTGTTTTTTGAATTTAAAAAATCATAACTTTAAAACTCGATTTATCTGGAAACCATTTAACCTTATCTAAATTCAAATTAAAATTCAAATTATGAGAAAGTTCATCGCTTTGTTCATGCTTGCAGGTATTCTCTTCGTTCCTGTTTTCGCCAATGCACAAGATGCTCCTGATGCATCCGCTTCCACTCCAACTGTAGTTGATGATAACATCGTCGCTGAGGAGCAAGGCTTTCATCAGGTGCTAAAGGAGAAATTCATTGAAGGTGATCCAATATACATGACTCCTGTATTGCTTTGCTTAATTCTTGGTCTTGCTATTGCCTTAGAAAGAATCATAACGCTTAACTTGGCTACCACCAACACCAAGAAATTGATTGCTAAGGTGGAAGATGCACTTTCATCAGGAGGTGTTGAAGCAGCTAAGGAATTGACCAGAAGCACAAAAGGTCCAGTTGCATCGATCTTTACCCAAGGCTTGATGAGATACTCTGAAGGTATCGATATGGTTGAAAAATCAATTATTTCTTACGGTTCAGTTGAAATGGGTCGCCTTGAAAAAGGTTTGATTTGGATCTCTCTGTTTATTTCTCTTGCTCCGATGTTGGGATTCATGGGTACTGTAATCGGTATGATTTTCGCTTTCGATACGATCGAAGCAGCTGGTGATATTTCCCCTTCCATCGTAGCAGGTGGTATCAAAATCGCCCTTTTGACCACTGTTGCGGGTTTGATTGTTGCGATTATCCTCCAAGTATTCTACAATTATCTTGTTTCTAAAATTGAATCCTTGGTAAATGATATGGAAGATGCTTCTATTTCATTGGTTGATGTCTTGGTGAAGCATAAGTTGACTGGAAAGTAATCTCCAGTAAATTTTGACTTCTAACTAATTAAAGTATATAAATCTTTGAAATTATGGATACTTACGATATCATGCTCTATGTCTCATATGGTCTTGCCATATTTGGGGCATCCTTGTCGATTCTCCTCCCATTGTTTAAGTCTTTGGATGATCCCAAAGGATTATTGAAGTCTGCTATTGGAATTATTGGACTCGGTGTATTGTTTTTCATCGCTTACTCTGTCTCCGGAAACGAAGTTGCTGCTAAGTACGAAGGCGATCCATTCAACCTGACTCCAGGCATGTCTCAAACTATTGGAGGATTGTTAATCGCTACTTACGCATTGGCAATAATTACAGTTTTGTCAATTGTAGTATCAGAACTAGTTAAAGCTTTTAAATAAGATGGCAAGAGGCAAATCTAGAATGAGTAATGAGATCAATGCAGGCTCTATGGCAGATATTGCCTTTCTGTTATTGATTTTCTTTCTCGTCACTACAACCATTGCTTCGGATAAGGGTATTTTGAATATCCTGCCTCCGAAGTTGGATCCAAACGTGCCACCACCAGACATCAAGGTTAATGAAAGAAACATCTTTTCTATCTTGATCAATGCAAACAATGATCTTTTGGTGGAAGGTGAGTACAGAAGGACAACGGAAAATTTGGATAAAGACATCAAAGAGTTTATCTTAAATTTTGGAGCTCCGAATGAGGATGCAGTTGCGTTGTTCAATTCTCTCCCTGCCTCACTTCAGGCGCAAGCCTTGCGAAGACCAGAATCCTCCGATCACCCAAAAGAAGCTGTGGTTTCTATCAAGACTGACCGAGGTACAAGCTATGAATTATACCTTGAGGTGTTTGATTTCGCTAAAAAAGCGTATTTCGAAATCTATGGTGAGCGGGTTGGTTTAACTGCTGATGAGTATAGAGTACTTACTGGTGATGATGAGGCTTCAAAAGCGCTTCAAGATAAGGGTAAGTCCGGAATTCCGATGGCTATTTCAATTGCTGAACCGAATAAAATAGGAGGGAATTAATATGTCTAAGTTTAAGAAAAAAGGAAAAGTAACTCCCGCGGTATCCACTGCGTCTCTACCTGACATCGTTTTCATGCTCTTGTTCTTCTTCATGGTGACAACAGTTTTGAGAGAGCAGGATTTATTGGTAGAACAAAAAATACCGCAGGCAACTCAGCTTCAAAAGCTTCAAAATAAGACCTTGATCTCCTACATTTTCATCGGTAAACCAAAAAATACAGGTTTGTATGGCTCTGAACCTAGAATCCAGGCAAACGATGTACTTATTAGTGCTCCTGATATTGTTCAGTGGGTGAATCAGGAAAGAGATATGCTTGCCGAAGCAGACAGGGGTTTAATCACAATCTCGATGAAAGTGGATAAAGAAGTTAAGATGGGACCTGTTTCTGACGTACAAACAGAACTCAGGAATGCTGATGCAAGGCGTGTACTTTACGCTTCCACATCCAAAGTTCCAAATTAAAATCTGATGACCATAAAAAGAGCCATCCTGAATTTAGGATGGCTTTTTTTGTTTAAATAATAGTTAGCATTTTGTGCTTTTCACAGGTTCAAGTGAGTTATTGTCACTAATTCTCCAAATACTAAGGGAATGGTTCCCCCCCTCCAAGGGCTTGGAAGCGTTTACACTTCCTTATAGTAGATTACTGACCGGTTACGATATCTATGTAGCTCTGGGAATTAGTCCCCTTAATCCTAATGCTAAAACTACTTTCTCATTATAGTCGCAGGGAGAAAGGATAGATCTTTCATTTAAAAAAATCTGGAGTATTCCTCTATATACTCCGTTATCAATCGTTATGATTACTCATATCAATACCAAAAAAAGGGTACAAAGGGCATGGTCCATGTATGATTGGGCAAATTCCGTATATAGTTTAGTTATTACATCTACCATTTTTCCAGTTTACTATAACAGTGTGACCACTGGCCTTGATGGATATGATCGGGTGATTTTTTTTGGTTGGGAGGTTTCAAATACCGTGCTTTACTCCTATTCCATAGCATTTTCTTATTTGATTATTGCCTTAGTTTCTCCACTTTTATCCGGTATAGCGGATGCTTCCGGTAAAAAGCTTGCCTTTATGAAATTTTTCGCATATTTAGGATCCTTGTCTTGCATGGGACTTTTCTTTTTTAATGGATCAAACTTAGAATTCGGAATTTTCTGTAGTGTCTTTGCCAGTATTGGTTATGCCGGAAGTATCGTGTTTTATAATTCCTATCTCCCTGAAATTGCCAATGAATCCGAGTTTGATTTTTTGAGTGCCAGAGGGTTTGCCATGGGTTATATTGGAAGTGTGATTTTATTGGTTTTTAATTTGATCACCATTCAGTTTCCAGAACTTTTTGGTATGCCTGAAGGTAGCTTCTCTGCTAGATTTTCGTTTTTGCTTACAGGGCTTTGGTGGGCTGGTTTTGCTCAAATCCCTTTCCGTTTCTTACCCAACCATTCTCAGAAGAAGGTCATTCAGGGTAGCATTTTCCTTAAAGGATATCAAGAAATTAAGGATGTCTTTGCTCAGGTTAAGTCCATGCCTGTTATGAATAGGTATTTGGCTTCCTTCTTTTTTTATTCGATGGGCGTGCAGACTGTCATGTATCTAGCAGCCTCTTTTGGAGATAAAGAATTGGGTCTTCCAGGAGACCAATTGATAATTACTGTCTTGATCATTCAATTTGTGGCGATTGGGGGGAGCTTCCTTTTTGCTTTGGTTTCCCGAAAATTCGGGAATAAGGTCAGTCTTGTGATCATGATTCTTGTATGGACTGGAATTTGTATTGCAGCTTACTTTGTTTATACAGTTTTTCAATTTTATGCCCTTGCATTTGTGGTGGGAATGGTGATGGGAGGTATTCAGTCCCTTTCCCGATCTACCTATTCAAAACTTATCCCGGAATCTACAGCAGACACTACCTCATTCTTCAGCTTCTTTGATGTTACCGAAAAAATAGCCATTGTCCTAGGCACCTTTACCTATGGTGCTATTGAACAATTGACTGGTAGCATGCGCAATTCTGCCGTGACATTAGGTGTATTCTTTTTAATTGGCTTAGGATTTTTGTTATTTGTTAATCTTCCGAAAAGCCGGCTTCCTAAAGAAAAACAAAGTCATGCTTAAAATTCTATCTGGTTCGGATGTAGGTAGGTTGGATGCTTTTCATACGGGTAAAATCGGAATAAGTAGTCATCAACTTATGGAGCGTGCGGCTTCTGGCTTTGTAACTTGGTTTTTAGCCCAAGGAATTTCTGCCAATAAGCCCATTGGTATTTTTTGTGGATCTGGAAATAATGGTGGTGATGGTTTGGCGATTGCCCGCTTACTTCACAAAAATGGCTACCCTATTCACGTTTTTACATGTTTTTCTCCCGATTCAGCATTGTCTGCGGATTGTCAAAAGAATCTTGAGCTACTTCCTTCCGAAATTTCCTTTTCCCACTGGGAGGACTTTCAGGGGGACACGGATATGTTGGTTATTGACTCATTCTTAGGCGTAGGGTTAAATGGAGAGCCTAGAGAAACTGCTAAGGCCATTATATCTAGAATTAACTCAAGAAAAGGGGAATGTATATCCGTCGATATCCCTAGCGGTTTACCTTCCGAAGGCGACTGCAACTGGGAGTGTGTCCGAGCCGAAGAAACTATTACTTTCGCTTTCCCCAAATTGGCCTTGCTTTGTCCTGAATTTGCCCCATTCACAGGTGAATTGGAAGTGATTGACATTGGAATACCTGAGGCAGATTATGCTGGATTTGAATCGAGTTGGTATTATTTACAGGAGAAAGACGTCTTTGGTTTTCATAAAAAATTTAATCGCTTTTCCCACAAGGGAGATTTTGGAAAAGTTTTAATGATCGCTGGCAGTCAGGGTAAAATGGGAGCGGCAGTGCTGGGAACTAAAGCCGCGCTACGAACGGGTTCAGGACTGGTGACTTGTCTGGTACCTGAAGAAGCGCAGGGATCCCTTTTGGGATTAGTGCCTGAAGCAATGACCATTTCCGAAAGTTCTGCTCAGGATTTTTCCCGTTTTGACGCAATTGGTATTGGTCCCGGCTTTGGGTTGGATAAAAAAGACTTGCTAGAATTGGTCCTGGATTATTTTCCAAATCCAGTGGTCTTGGATGCGGATGCTTTGACTTTGCTTTCTCGTTATCGAGACCTTATTCCCAAAATTCCAAAGGGAAGCATCTTGACTCCTCATTTGGGAGAGTTTGAAAGGCTATTTGGAAAATCCAAAAATCATCTGGACCGGTTGGAAAAAGCAAGTAGTTTTTGCCAAGATCAGAGTTTGAATCTGGTTATTAAAGGAGCAAATTCCGTGCTCTGTTTTGCTGATGGAAGAAAGATTTTTAACTCTTCAGGTAGTCCTTATATGGCCTCAGCAGGCATGGGAGACGTATTGACAGGAATGTTGACCTCTTTTTTGGGTCAAGGATATAGCCCTGAGCAGGCCTTGATATGCGGAGTTTTTCAGCACGGCTTAGCAGGCGAAATGGCAGGGCGAGAAAAACTACGATCCACCTTAGCAACCGATTTGATTGAGAAAATACCTGAAACTTTTAAAAAATTAAGAGTTTTTTAACAATAAAAATTAAACTGGTTTAACCTTAATATTTAGGATGGGGTTTCTCCCCTCTAGATCGTTTTATTATGAGTAAAGAAAAAGTAATCCTGTTTACGCTTGCGGCGATAAATTTTATTCACATAGTTGATTTTATGATTTTGATGCCTTTGGGGCCACAGCTGATGCGGCTATTTCAAATCGGCCCCGGGGAATTTAGTCTGTTAGTTTCTTCTTACACCTTTAGTGCGGGAGTTTCCAGTTTTTTTGGAGCATTTGTGTTGGATCGGTTTGATCGCAAGAAAATTCTATTTTGGGTCTATGTTGGATTTATGTTGGGGACTTTAGGCTGTGCACTATCTCCCAATTATCCAATACTGTTGATTGCGAGGGTAGTTTCAGGTATTTTTGGAGGCCTTACTTCTGCGCTGATTTTGGCGATTATTGGGGATGTAGTTCCTTACGATCGGCGGGGCCGTGCCATGGGTTTGGTGATGTCAGCCTTCTCTTTTGCTTCAGTCATGGGCGTTCCTATGGGCTTGTTTCTTGCCAGTTTGTCGGATTGGCATACTCCTTTTTATGTTCTATCCATTTTGTCTGTCTTGTGTTTAGGGATGATTTTCAAATTTATCCCCTCCATTACCTATCATTTGGGTAAAGATCTCCATCGACCGCGACCTTTTGAGGTTATTAGTAGAGTCACAGGAAATCCCAATCAAATGCGGGCAATAACCCTCTCCATTATGATGATGTTTGGGCAGTTTATGATTATTCCCTTTCTCAGCCCTTATAACGTTGCCAATGTTGGCTTTTCTGAAATGCAATTGACCTATATCTATATCGCAGGTGGCGCTTTTACTATGTTTACCTCGCCTTGGGTTGGGAAATTGGCCGACCGACATGGGAAACTCAAGATCTTTACAATTTTTATGGTGCTAAATCTGATTCCGATAGCCATCATTACTCATCTTGGTGTAACTCCTATCGTCATTGTTCTACTGGTTACGACCCTTTTTTTTGTAACATCTAATGGTCGGTATGTTCCCGCAGCTGCTATTATCACCGGGACTGCCAATCCTGAGAATCGGGGTAGTTTTTTAAGTTTTAATTCAGCAGTTCAACAATTGGCGGCAGGTTTTGCATCCTTGATCGCCGGACTGATGATTGGAGAAAATGAATTAGGTCAATTGACTAACTTCAACTGGGTAGGATATTTGGCTATATTTTTCAGTATTTTGGCTATTCCACTTGCAAAGCGGGTAACTGTTGTCAGCTAAAAAAATCCCCGAACTGTATGGCCGGGGATTAAGTGATTAAAATTCTGCATTTCCTGGAGTTCTAGGAAATGCAATAACATCCCGGATATTTCCCATTCCTGTAACAAACTGAACCATCCGCTCGAAGCCCAGACCAAATCCGGCATGCGGGGTGGCACCAAACCTTCGGGTGTCTAAATACCACCAAAGTTCAGCCTCTGAGATATGCATTTCCTGCATCCGCTTGGTCAATTTGTCCAATCGCTCTTCTCTCTGGGATCCTCCAATGATTTCTCCGATTCCTGGAAATAGGATGTCCATTGCAGCTACTGTTTTTCCGTCCTCGTTTTGACGCATGTAAAACGCTTTAATTTCTTTGGGATAGTCAGTGAGGATAACCGGCTTTTTGAAATGCTTTTCTACCAGATACCGTTCATGTTCAGATTGCAGATCGGCTCCCCAGGATTCGATGAGGTACTGAAATTTCTTTTTCTTGTTGTGGTTGGAATTTCTAAGGATATCGATTGCCTCGGTGTAAGTCAACCGGACAAAATCATTTTCCACGACAAATCTTAATTTGTCCAGCAAACCCAATTCTGCACGCTGATCTGTGGGCTTGGCATTTTCTTCTTCCAAGGCTCTTTGATCGAGGAATTTCAAATCTTCCAGGCAATGATCCAAGGCATAGCGAATGATGTACTTCAGGAAGTCCTCAGCTAAATTTTGATTGTCTTCCGCATCATAAAAAGCCATTTCCGGCTCTATCATCCAAAATTCGGCAAGGTGACGGGTCGTATTCGAGTTTTCTGCCCGGAAGGTCGGTCCAAAGGTATATATTTCTGATAAGGCCATTGCCGCAAGTTCTCCTTCTAGCTGTCCCGAAACGGTTAGATTGGTTTCTCTTTCGAAAAAATCTTGTTTGAAATCGATTTTCCCCTCTTCAGTCTTTGGGATTTTGTAAAGATCCAAGGTGGTGACCTTAAAGGTCTCACCTGCACCTTCTGCATCAGAAGCGGTGATGATAGGTGTATGGATGTAGAAAAACCCCTTGTCGTTGAAGTATTTATGGACAGCATAAGCAAGGGCATGTCTGACACGGAATACAGCGCCAAACGTGTTGGTACGCATTCTAAGGTGTGCAATTTCGCGCAAAAACTCCAAGGAATGCTTCTTGGGTTGCAGTGGGTATTTTTCAGGATCAGCTTCGCCCAGAATTTCAATTACTTGCGCATTTATTTCTGAAGATTGGCCTGAACCCTGTGATTCCACAACTGTTCCGGTGACTTTAAGACATGCTCCCGTGCTACATTTTTTGAGGACTTCATCCGGAATCAAGTTGGGGTCTGCGACTACCTGATAATTGGTAATGATCGAACCGTCATTGAGGGCAATAAAGGACACGTTTTTGTTGCTGCGCTTGGTGCGTACCCAACCCATGAGGGTGATTTCCTGTCCGATCAGCTGTTGCTCCAGGATGGTTTTGATTTTGACCCGCTTATTGAATGCCATGATTGTTTTAATAAAGGAAAAATTTGAGCCCGATATTTTTTAACGGAATGCAAAAAAACGATTAAATCAGCTTTTTATCAAAAAATTGGCTCTTTTTCCTAAATTTGAGCCGATGGTTTATCCGAATAAAAGCCTATTTTAATTTCTTAAAACTGGTTTACTCCATTTCAATGCAAAAGTTAAATCTTTCTCAGACACTTTCCCAGAAGCTTTCCCCTCAGCAGATTCAATTTATTAAACTGCTACAGGTTCCAACTGCTGAGTTGGATGCTCGGATTGAAGAAGAGCTTGAAATAAATCCTGCCCTTGAAGAGGGGAAAGAAGATGAGGCAGAAAAGTCGCAAGACGATGATTTTGAAGATTCCTATGAGGATGATTTGAGTCCTGATGATCATGAACTGAATCTAGACGATTATCTGGACGATGAATACAGTGGGTATAAAATGCAAGGTGATGGCAATTATAATGCGG
Source organism: uncultured Limnohabitans sp. (assembly GCA_964574365.1). GTDB lineage: Bacteria > Bacteroidota > Bacteroidia > Cytophagales > Cyclobacteriaceae > Algoriphagus. The sequence continues at coordinate 4,067 of CAZNND010000066.1, read as the reverse complement.
ATGAGGAAGATAGAGAACTCCCCATTTCATCCCAAGCGACTTTGCATGAGCAACTGATAACTCAGTTGAATTTTTTGAAGCTTAATGAGAGACAAAGAATCATAGGTCAACAGTTGATTGGCAGTATTGAAAATGACGGGTACATCCGACGTGATTTGGAGGCCATCATAAATGATCTGGCATTTTCACAAAACATAGAAACCGACATTGATGAAATGGAGGAAATTCTCCGGAAAATCCAATCCTTTGATCCTGCCGGTATAGCAGCCCAAAATCTTCAGGAGTGTTTGATTATTCAGTTGGAGAGGAAGGAGCATCCCGATGACCCGATTGTAAAGCATGCCATAGTGATCATTCATGATTGCTTTGATGAATTTACAAAAAAGCATTACGCTAAAATTCAAAAAAGGCTGAATCTAACTGAAGAGGAGATCAAAGATGCGGTCAATCTAATTACTCGCCTAAATCCAAAACCAGGTGGTGTATCTGATGGGATGGTGCGAACGCAATATATTATTCCTGATTTTATCCTTACGAATAATGGGGGTAAAATGGAAATTAGCTTAAATTCTAAAAATGCTCCAGAATTGAGGATTTCCCAATCCTATGCGGAAATGTTTGATGCATATGATAAAAGTGACAAAAAGGACAAAAAACTGAAAGAGACCGTTTCCTTTGTCAAGCAGAAGCTTGATGCAGCCAAATGGTTTATAGATGCGATCAAACAAAGGCAAAACACCTTGCTTAGAACCATGGAAGCCATACTTCAATACCAAAAGGATTTTTTTGTAGATGGAGATGAGACTACCCTGAGACCGATGATTCTCAAAGATATTGCGGAAAAAATAGACATGGACATCTCCACTGTATCCCGTGTGGCAAATAGTAAAGCTATTCAGACTGAATTTGGAGTATATCCGTTGAAGTATTTTTTCTCTGAGGGTATTGCTACCGATAGCGGGGAGGATGTAAGTAACCGGGAGGTAAAGTCCGTTTTGAATACCATGGTGAATTCAGAAGATAAAAGCAGACCTTTGTCCGATGATAAGCTGGTCAAAATGCTCAATAAACTAGGGTATAATATTGCAAGAAGAACCGTAGCAAAATACCGCGAGCAACTTCAGATACCTGTTGCAAGACTTAGAAAGGAGCTCTAGTGTTGAAGAATTTAGCTTTGGTTATTTCTGTGGTTTTCCAGCCTTTGCTGATGCCGACTTTGGTCTTTGGAATGGTCTTGTTTGCTGCACCCCAAGCCACAACCATTCAGGAAGAAGTTAAATTGGGACTATTCTTTCTTATAGTACTCGCTACGCTGTTGATCCCAATGATCACAATCATAGGTCTCAGAGTTGGGGGGATGGTAAAAAGTCTTCATATGGCAAACCGAAAAGGCCGGATGCTTCCTTTTTTGTTGACCTGCATTTTTTTCATATTGACATCCTACTTTTTTTATCAAAAATCAGAGCTGGAACCCATTTTGTGGCAAGGGATGAGTGTCATTACTTTGACAGTTATCCTGCTTACCGGTGTAACTTTTTTTTGGAAAATATCTGCACATATGATCGGGGTTGGCGGTCTTGTAGCCGTAGTAATGGTCTTAGGTGAAAAATTCAGCAATTTTCCGGTACTGTATCCCTTGCTACTGGTATTGATACTTTCTGGAGCCATTGCCTCTTCCCGGTTATACCTGAATGCCCACAGACCTTTGGAAATTTATTTGGGGTTTATTACAGGATTCTTAATCTGTTGGATTGGATTTTCCCTGATTTGGTCCTAGAGGAGTAATAACCTTAGTATTTTAAATTCAAAGAATTAGGCAAATACTGGTCAGAAGTTGCTTGAAATAACTAAAAAAGCTTGTTTACCAGTAAAATCAAAGCAAGTTTTGGTCTTTGTCCTCGATTGTTAGTTTTGTTTGAAATCGGAAAATAACAACGTACCAATATTGGTAAGTAGGAATGTGCCATAGTTTGGCAAAAGAATGTTCCAGTTAGTTCCCTATGAATTTTCACGGCTCTCTGCCTCCAAAATTGGTAGCTCATAGTTTGCGAATAGATACTATGTCAACCACTTTCGTAGGAAATGTTTTTTGGAGATATAAGAATACTATCCAAGGGGCCGAATTCATCGCCGAAAAAATAATATGTGTATCCGCTTAATTGCGAGTATGGTTTTATTAGTTTGTATAGGATATGAATCAGGAAAAAGGGGCTTTCTTGTAAATGCTACTGTGTTTATTAATGGGATGAAGTTGAATGAATTCGGCTATTCAGGGAAATCCCTTTTAACATTTGGTAATTAAAACATGAAACGAAGGGATCGAGAAGCTTCCTTTTTAAGACTTGTGGGTTATACCCATTAAGGTCATTGAGAAAATTAAGAATTATGACTTAGTCTTTTTTGGAGATATCCCACTTTTATTCGATTTAACAGTAGAGTATCTCTTAATTTTCTCGTGGTTAACTACATGAAACTGGTTTGTTTTTTCAGTCAGACGGAAAAATGGTAAGTTTTAAAAGCGATTTCCCTGTTCGGCTATTCAATTAAATGAACTAGAACAGGAAAAAGGATTAACCACAATAGACACATCCCTCACATAGGAGTTCACATTTAAAAAAAATCGCTAACGTTTCGGAAAGCTATGTTTCATCTTAATGAATCTAATATTCTAATTATCTGATAGTTAACAAGAATATAGCTTCCCACTATATTTTCTATATTGCTATGTGGTTTTTAAATATTTTCCTAGTTGGTGAAATAATAATCTTGGATAATCCCGTTTATAGACCCCTACTACAACAGGTATATTCACTGGTTTTACTACCATTTTTTGATCAATTGGCTCCGAGATAAAAAACTAGTAAATGGAATAGGATAACCTGCCTTAGGATTAAGGAAAATTCGGAGAAACCTTAATAAGTGCAATTATCCTGATACACATAAAAAATAATCAGTCATTTCAAATAACCACTTTTGAGGGATTGAGGGTAGAACTAAACGTAAACTACCTTGAATTAAAAAAAATCCGATCGATGGACCGGATTTTCGAGATGTAACTATTTTTACGGTAATCTTTTAAAGTATTGAGACGGCCAATCCAAAACTGATCTGACTGGCCTCGGTTGCGAAAGGCCCCCTTCCGGATTGCCAAAAGTCATTTAGATAAACATTACTCCACATATAAAAACCTGGACTACCGGCCTTGAAGGATAAGCCGTACCGTAATTTTTCTAAACCGAAATTTTCAGAGTTTTTAACTTTCACTGCACCTGTAGCATCTGATTCATATCCGATTTTTGTATGGGCATTGTATAAATAGCCAATTTTCCCACCCAAACTAATCCGGAAGCTTTTGCTATAGCTGTTTTTATTAAAGTGATATTGGATATCTACAGGGATTTCGAAATAGTTTGCCGAAAAATTATTTGAGCCAAGTTTGATTTTTGTACCATAGACCTTGGTCACTTCCTGCAGTACCGACGATTCAGCACCTAAGGCAGTATTTCTGAACAGGTTTTTATCATCCTGAAAAGTGAATTTATCTGATGTCAGACCGAATCCCGGGTTCAAGGTAAAACCAGATTTTTCACCGAAAATCTTGATAGGTACTTGGTAATAGGCGCGGAAAGCTCTGGACCCTATAAAACCTATAGCTAAATCTTCGGGCCTATTCGTTAGCTGATTGAAGCCAAATTCAATATTGAGATCATTTGGGATATTGGGACGGCCTCCAATGGGAGTTTTGGGGGTAGGTTTTGAATCCTGCGCTTGGGCGATTAGAGATAAGGCGAGTAAAGCCAGTGTTATTGTTTTTTTCATCAAAAGAATCTTCTTTTCAGTGAGATGTGGGCAAAAATAGGAAATCCATTAGGATTTATTCTCGATCTGATCTTAATTATTCTTAAGCCAATTGCGCTTATAATCCAATGACTATAGATTTTCTTTGGTGTTTATTTTTGCATGATTGGATTAAATGTTACTTTTGCAGACTGAAATGGCTTCGTAGCTCAATTGAATAGAGCACCTGATTACGGCTCAGGAGGTTTTAGGTTTGAATCCTAACGAGG
>CAZNND010000065.1:24655-26139 GCA_964574365.1 uncultured Limnohabitans sp. | reverse complement strand
GGATGTTTATGTCTTGTCTCACAACAGCAAAACAAACTAAGGTCAGCCAATTTTGTCCCATTAATCAATCATTCGTGATAATCTCTATTGTTCTAAAAAACTAGGAAGGAAAAATACATTTCAAAAGAAAAAAAAACCTAAGGTTAAATCCAAATTCCCATTATTTTTTTCATTTTGATAGATGCGCTAAAGCGCAATCCTATTGAAAATTTCTGGTCAAATTGCCGATTCCAATTCCTGACCATTTGACTGGCATCCTCAATAGCCCCCAGCTTTAGCTGGGTGGAAAATGAAACGGATAAATGAAAAAGGGGCTTTAGCCCAATATATTCTCCAGAATGGCTAAAGCCCCAAACCCATTCCTGATTTCATTTTGTTGAATGCGCTAAAGCGCAATCCTATTGAAAATTTCCGGTCAAATTTTCGATTCCAAATCCGAAATCCCAAGCTCTTCATTCATTCAAAAACAAAAAACCCTGTAAACTCTAGGTTCACAGGGTTTTTATGTTCCAAGTGGAGCTGGCGAGATTCGAACTCGCGTCCAGATAAGGAGACACCGTACCGTCTACATGCTTAGTCACCTGTTGGGTTTTCGACCACGCTATGCTGGGTGACACACCTCAGCGGGGCTTATCGATTGGTCTTAAGCTTGATTAATCGCATCACAAGCAGCAGTCCGATCAAGTCGACACCTCGGATCCACCCCGATCAGACGGAGGGTGGGGAGATGTGGCCGGGGAGTAACTCTCGCAACTCAACCCTTTAAGCAATCAGTCCTGGTTAGGAAAGATTAGGCAGCCATGGCGTAAGAAGTTTCGCCATTTATCTTGCGTATGAATGGTTTAAGGCCGTACATACTCCAGCCTGCATGCGAGCCCGATCCCTACACCTACTGTCAAAACCGGTCAGCCCCATTTTTAGAGAAGACAAAAGTAATCGAATTTTGGTTCCAAGAACCATTTATGATTTACGTTTTACGATTTTTGATTTACGACATTATTGGCACAACAGCTCATTTTTTGGACTTCAGTGGTTTAGGCAAACCCAAGCTGATTTACGATTTAAGATTTTTGATTTACGACATTTTTGACACAACAGCTCATGTTTTGGACTTCAGTGGTTTAGGCAAACCCAAGCTGATTTACGATTTAAGATTTTTGATTTACGACATTATTGACACAACAGCTCATGTTTTGGACTTCAGTGGCTTAGGCAAACCCAAGCTAATTTACGATTTAAGATTTTTGATTTACGACATTATTGACACAACAGCTCATGTTTTGGACTTCAGTGGCTTAGGCAAACCCAAACTGATTTACGATTTACGATTTTTGATTTACGACATTATTGGCACAACAGCTCATGTTTTGGACTTCAGTGGCTTAGGCAAACCCAAACTGATTTAAGATTTACGATTTTTGATTTACGGCATTATTGGCACAACAGCTCATGTTTTGGACTTCAGTGGCTTAGGCAAACCCAAA
>CAZNND010000065.1:0-24555 GCA_964574365.1 uncultured Limnohabitans sp. | reverse complement strand
TTCAGTGGCTTAGGCAAACCCAAGCTGATTTACGATTTACGATTTTTGATTTACGGCATTATCGATAAATCAAAACATTTTTTGAACATCTATAACTTCCTCTAATTTAAAAATTTGGAAACCTAATCCTCCTACGGCGGACAGGCATCGAACAAGGAACGCCGAACAAGGAACACCGAACAAGGAACATCGAACACGAAATTCTTTTCTAAATCCGAAATTTCATTCCCTTCGATTATCCACTTTTTTATAACTTGCACAGATGGAAAATTTCGTTGTTTCGGCAAGAAAATACAGACCCGCAGACTTTAAAAGTGTGGTGGGACAGCAACATATTACCACTACCCTCCAAAATGCCGTCAAAAATAACCACCTCGCCCAGGCCTTCTTATTCTGTGGGCCAAGAGGTGTGGGAAAAACCACCTGTGCCCGGATTTTAGCGAAAACAATCAACTGCCAAAGCCAAACCAAGGATTACGAAGCCTGTGGTACTTGTGAAGCCTGCGTTTCTTTTCAAAATAATGCGTCCTTCAACGTTTATGAACTGGATGCCGCTTCCAACAACTCTGTGGATGATATCCGCAACTTGGTGGATCAGGTTCGCTACGCCCCACAAAAAGGTCAGTACAAAGTCTATATCATCGACGAAGTTCACATGCTCTCCACCTCAGCCTTCAATGCATTTTTGAAGACCCTGGAAGAGCCTCCCAAATACGCCATTTTTATCCTCGCCACCACCGAGAAACATAAAATTATCCCGACAATTCTCTCTCGTTGTCAGATTTTTGATTTCAACAGAATTCAAATCAAGCACATCTCCGAGCACCTCAAGTATATCGCAGAGAAGGAAAACGTGGATTACGAGGAGGAGGCCCTCCGTTTGATTGCGACCAAGGCAGATGGAGCTTTGAGAGATGCACTTTCGATTTTTGACCTGATCGTCACCTATTCAGCAGGGAAAAAGGTCACTTATCTCGAGACCATCTCCAATTTGAATATCCTGGATTATGACTATTATTTTAGAGTTGTGGATGCACTACTCGCAGAGGATATATCATCCACTCTCCTGATTTTTGATGAAATTCTGAAAAAAGGATTTGATGGGCACAATTTCATTGTCGGTTTAAGCGAACATTTCCGTGATCTGCTTGTGGTCAAAGATGAAGCTACTGTTGAGCTCCTGCAGGTTTCAGAGTCGGCCCGCGATCGATATTTGCATCAAACTAGTCAGGCCTCCGTATCCTTTCTGCTGTCCGCCTTGAATTTGGCTAATCAGTGTGACATCCACTACAAGACCAGTAAAAATCAACGCCTGCATGTGGAATTGGCGCTCATGAAGATGACCAAAATAACTCAGGCTTTTCGTTTGGCAGCCTTGTCCAGTCTCGAGTCAAAAAAAAAAGACTGAGTGAGTCAGTTGTCCCAGAGAGCTCCAATCCTCCACTTACTGAATTAGCTGAAGCGGTAGAGACGAAAGCTATTCCGATAAAATCCACCATTGCCATACCTTCCAGTCTCTTTCAAACCAAAAAAATGGTCGAAGAGCGGGAGAAAGCCTTGCCACAACAGCCCCAAACAGAGCGGCTTCAAAAGGTCAAAATTGCCCCGACTGTTCAAGAGGTCAAAGTTTTAACTCAGTCCATGCTGGACGCCGCTATACCTGCGGTTCGTGAGTATTTCCTAAAAGCCAATAAAAATATGGAATTGGCTATTTTGGATCAGCCAATCAAAGTGGAAGATGGGAAGGTTTTTTTGCAGGTTTTAGGTTCTTTTCAGGAACAAATCGCCAATAAGATGGCACCTGAATTCCTCGATATCCTTCGGAATCTTAGCGGCGCCAACCAACTTTCTGTTTCGGTGGAACTCAAAGAAGAAATCCAAAATGGGCGACCCAAACTCTATACCGATACCGAAAAATTAAGGTTTCTTAAGGAAAAATATCCTAGCCTGATTGAGCTACAGCGGAAATTTGGTTTGGAAGTGGACTTTTAAAAGTCTAAGGAAATACCAAAATTGATCAAATTCTGAAGTTGAATTGCCTGTTTGGAACTTCCATCTCCTTGTTTGATAAGCACTCGTTCATCGTAAATGAGCACCGTTTCAATTCGGGTTGAGATGAATTTATTTACTTTCATTCGAACCAAGGAATTCAAATTGACGACCATATTTCCAAGGCGCTCATAGTTGGAGAATAGGTTGAGGTCTGTTCTCCAGGTAATGTTTTCGAAGAGTGTTAAATCTACCACGCCGACAGCAAGTGACATACCGGCCTCAGCTCTGACATTCTCTCCGGGAATTACACCAAAAGCGCCCGCTCGACTCAAAGAATCATTCATAACCATGGTAAATCGTCCAGTAAAAGGTGAGAAAATAACAGAAAGTTTACTTTTGTCCCGGAAAGTTGTTCTATAGTTAAGACCTGTGGAGGATTGAATATAGCCCGGACTGAGCAAATCGGATATTTTGGTTCGTATTTCTGAATCAGAACCAGCCGGTTTGGAATATTTGAAACCTGCCAGTATTTGTGTCCTTGCATCCAGTTGGGTAGTCAGGTAGAGTTTTTCTGAGAGCTGACGTCCATAATTGCTTATAAAAATAAAGTTATCGTTGGTTTTTCGGGTTTTAAAATCCCGTTCATTTTGTCTGTTAAAGCCCAAATTGATAGTCAATTGGGTATCCCATACTTTATTATCCTTTTTGTAATTGGCAAAAAGGATGACACCTGAATTCAAGGCTGCAGAACCTGTACCCCCTGCAGACCAATTACTTAGGGTCACCTGTTGTATATTTAAGTTATAGTTACCGCCTGTTTTCCAAAATTTCTCTTTTTTGGGTTCTCTCATAATAATGGAATCTCCAAGCATCAGGAGGGTATCACCTGCTATATAAACAGTATCAGGAATGATCTTTTTGTCTTGGCCAAAAGAATTGCTGAGTGACAGTACAACTAGGAAGCCGAGAAGAATAGCGAATCTAGGCATGGATGGAATATTGAATTATAGAATTATGGCTTTAAAATAACCAACTTTTGGCCAATTGCTATGATATTTTGGCTACCAATGTTATTCCATTTTTTAAGATCTTCTACTGTAACCCCATATTTTTTTGAAATACCAAACAAAGTTTCTCCTTGACTTACGGTATGGGTAATGGAAGTGGGCTGAACTGGGTCATTTTGACGCTCCGAAGCTTTGGTTTCACGAACGGGTTGAGCTTCAATGCTGGTAGGTACAGCGATTGAATTCTCGGGTTTTAGGGACACTACTTGAATCTCTTCGCCTTTTTTTCTGGATTCCTGCAGATTGAGTACCATTCCAGGCTTCAATTCCGAATCCTTTTTTATTCTGTTTTTTGATTTAAGAGCAGCTAGTCTTATGCCATATTTCTGGGAAATCATCCAAAGCGTTTCTCCAGGCTGCACAATATGGGCTTCTACCTCAGCACTTGTTCTCTTTCTTTCAGTATAGTAAAACTTGCCAGTTTCAATTTGGTCCTTCCCATTAAGATCATTGAATCTCCGGAATTTTTTTTCTTTCATTCCCATCTCTCCGGCAAACTCATCCGGGGACATGTATTTGGAAGCTTGTATTCCCTGCAATTCATTCACCGTTATCTGATTCGGTTCATTGGACTTGTTCAAATTACCATTCACCTTGGGAAATGCATCTGCTTGTTTAGTGCTAGAATACACTTTAGAAGGGGTATTCTGATTTACTGAGGTGCTTGGAATGGGTTTTACAGGCTCTGCTTCTACAGGAAGAGAACCTTCCTTGATAAAAAATAGGGTATAAGAACCAGCCGGAATTTTTCCTTGGATGGCCCACTTGTTGAATTCTTTCAGATGTTCCTCGCTTATTCCGTATCGTTTCGCAAGTGTGGACAGGCTTACTGGGCCTTGAATAGGAACCTCCGCCAAACGAGGCCCTGCTGAGGCTAAAACGCCGATTTGTTTCTCATAGGCAACCTTATGGGCCAAAAATTTCTTGAAATACCAATGCGTATTCCTGTCCACTTCCACAATTCTCTTGCCTGTAAACTGGTTTCCAAAATAGGCTTTTGCTCCTCCAAGTCCCATTTGGTACGATACTAAGGCTGTCATCCAATTATCCAAGAAATTCTGGTGTTTTTTGAGATAGAGCGCCGCCCCACGGGTTGCAGAAACGATATCCTTCCGCTCGTCCACTTGACTATCTATACGTAGGCCTACTTCTTCGGCTGTTCCTTGCTTAAATTGCCAAAAACCCACCGCATTGGAAGTGGAAACAGCATCGGCTATCAGTCCACTTTCTTGAATCACCAGGTATTTTAAATCCTCAGGTACGCCCTGTTTGCGGAGTTCACGCTGCACAATTGGCATAAATAAGTCAAATCGGTCCTTTTTGTTTTTGAAATATATGGGGTTTCTGTGGATGGCATCCACATCGAGCTGGATTTCACGCTGGGCTTGGGGGGTAATGCGCAGCAGTAGATCCGCAAATTCCAATTGAGAAGGGACTTGAGGTATCTGTGCCTTTACGACTATAGAACCAAAAAAAAGAAAGAGAAAAAGAATGGGAATCAGCCGGGATTTCATGGAAATGAACTATAAAATTTAGTCTTGTGATAGCATGCAAAAATTATTCCTTTTTTCTAAAATCACAGTTTTCTAGCCATTAAAACTCCATCACGAATGGGTAACAGGATATTTTCTACGCGTGGGTCTTGATGAACTTGTTGGTTAAAATCCAAAATTGCCTGGGTGTCTTTGTCGATTTTTTGGCCTTTCTCCACCAGGATTTTTCCAGACCAAAGGACATTGTCGGCGAGAATAATTCCTCCGGGTCTTACCTTGTCGATGATGAGTTCAAAATACTCTGCGTAGTAAAACTTATCTGCATCGATAAAGACCAAGTCAAAAGGTCCCTTCAATTCAGGCAAAATTGTCCTTGCATTTCCCAATCTATAGTCTATCTGACTGCTAAGCCCACTTTCCTCAAAAAATCCCCTGACCATCGTTTCCAATTCATCGTTGATGTCAATCGTGATCAGCTTGCCTCCACGCTTCAGCCCCCTCGCCAGACATATTCCGGAATAACCCGTGTAGGTTCCGATCTCGAGAATATATTCGGCATTCATCATTTTGGCAAAGAACTCCAGCATTTTACCCTGAAGGTGATCTGAAATCATTCTGGGCATTAAGACTTTTGCTTGGGTTTCCCGCGTAATTTTTTTCAGTAGGGCATCCTCGGAACTTGTATGCCTCTCACAATAAGCCAATAAGGATGGATCAATAAATTCCATGTCAATTGGGAGTATAGATCAGGCAACTCAACTGGTCGGGATGAAAAATTTCATCGGCAATTTGGATGATATCTTCCGCGGTGGTGCGGCGAATCTGTTCGAAAATTTGGTCCAACGAATCGATTTTGTGGTGGTCGATCAGGCTTTTCCCATACACTAGCATCAGAGAGGCATAATTTTCTTCCGCCATGGCCATTTGTCCGATTGCTTGCTCCTTGGCTGTGTGTAATTGGCTGGTTCCTAGTTTTTTGGCTCTCAATTTCTCCAGCTCCCGTTGCACGATTGTCTGGGATTTTTTGAGGTTTTTCTCCTCCGTACCAAAGTAAATACCGAAAAATCCAGTGTCAGAAAACGCCTGATAGCTCGACTCGATGCTATAGACATACCCGTAGTTTTCTCTCAGGGAAAGATTCAGTCTGCTGTTCATGCTAGGGCCGCCAAGAATATTGTTCAGCAAATACAGTTGATAGCGCCTGGGATCATGCAGTGAAAAGGCAGGTCTGCCAATGGCACATAAGGATTGGGTGACATCCCGCTGGATAGTTTTGATTTTGGGTTGATACTGGTGAAATCCACTCCGCACATAGAGGCTTCGCTTGCTTGGAATTTCATTCAGCGGCCCTTCTATGGTTTTCAATGCCTTCTCGAAAGAAATATTTCCTACTACTGAAAAAACAAGTTCGGATGTATCCAGATGCGTGGAGATAAAATCAAAAAAATCCTGTTGTTGAAATCTGCCAACGGTATCTTCAGTACCCAGAATATTTCTTCCCAAAGCGTGGTTTTCAAACACCAAGGCATCCAAATCGTCCTGGATTGAATCATCCGGAGAGTCCCGATACATGGCCATTTCTTCCAAAATTACCTGCCTTTCCTTTTCAATTTGTTTTTCGGGAAAGGTGGAATTAAACGTGATGTCGAATAGCAATTCAGCGGCCTTAGGATAGTGATCTTTAAGGACTGAGGAATAAAAACAGACCTTTTCCTTGGTGGTATAGGCATTCAGTTCACCACCAAGGGATTCCAGGCGATTGATGATGTGAAATGTCTTTCTTTTATGGGTTCCCTTGAAAGCCATATGTTCCCAAAAGTGGGTCAGACCTTCCTGCTCCTTGTCCTCATCTCTACTGCCGATATTTAAAATAAACCCGCAATGAACCAGTCTGGTATGGCTTACCTCTTGATGCACAATCCGGATTCCGTTGGCAAGTTCTTTTATATTCAAATTCATGAAGTAACTTTCCTTTTTGGAAAATACAAAGTTAATCCGAAACCCAATCTTTTTTAATTTGATTCAGACGAAACCTATGTTTTATTAACTTGCTTGCCTATTTGATTTCCTATGAAATACACCCCATTACCCCAAGAACTTTATATCCGTAATCGCGCCAAGCTAGCCGCCAAAATGGCCAAGAATTCGGTTGCTATTTTCAATGCCAATGACATTCTGCCTACCAATGCGGATGGCACGATGAAGTTCAGACAAAATAACGACCTATTTTACCTCTGTGGAATCGATCAGGAGGAGACTATTTTGCTGATCGCTCCCGACTGTCCTAATCCGGCATGGAGAGAGCTGCTTTTCCTAAGGGAAACCAATGAGCATATCGCCGTATGGGAAGGCCATAAATACACCAAAGAAGAAGCGAAGGCTGCTTCGGGAATTGAAAATATCCAATGGCTTTCCGCTTTCGAGAATATTTTCAGCTGGGTGGTCAATTTGTCCCAGCGCATTTATCTCAATACCAATGAGCACCTGAGAGCGGGAATTGTGGTGGAAACAAGGGATGCGCGATTTATCAAGAGCTGCAAAGAGCGGTATCCACTTCATAGTTTTGAACGGGTGGCACCGCTGATGCATGAGTTGCGGGGAGTAAAGGAACAGGAGGAAATCGATCGGTTGCAGCTTGCCTGTGACATTACGGAAAAAGGCTTCCGAAGAGTGCTGTCTTTTGTGAAGCCTGGCGTGACGGAATACGAGATAGAAGCGGAATTTATCCATGAATTTATCCGCAACCGAAGCAAGGGTTTTGCTTACGAGCCGATTATCGCTTCCGGTATTTCAGCTTGTGTGTTGCATTACATTGAAAATAACAAGGCCTGTAACGATGGCGAACTGTTGTTGCTTGACGTGGCTGCAGAATATGGAAATTACAATGCGGACATGACGCGTACAATTCCCGTTAACGGCCGGTTTACGGCAAGACAGCGTGCTGTTTATGATGCTGTTTTGCGGGTTGAACGTGAGGCTGCTTCCATTTTGAGACCTGGTGTGAACATTCAGGATTATCACAAGGAAGTGGGGCTGATCATGCAGTCGGAATTGCTCGGCTTAGGCTTGATCGATCAGACAGATATCAAAAATCAGGATCCCAACTGGCCTGCTTACAAAAAATATTTTATGCACGGGACGTCCCACCATTTGGGATTGGATGTGCATGATGTGGGCACGATGCATTACCCGATTTCTGCAGGGATGGTATTTACAGTCGAACCGGGAATTTATATTCCTGCGGAGGGATTTGCTGTACGATTGGAAAACAATATTGTGGTTCAGGAAAGTGGCTATTTTGACCTGATGAGGAATATTCCGATCGAGGTGGAGGAAATTGAGAGTTTGATGAATGCTTGAAATTGATTTGGGTTTCAAAATCCGATGGTCAACCCAGAATTGAATTCTGGCCTACCTGCGGTAGGCAGGCCTGCCTGCCGAAGGCAGGGCTTTTACAGCTTATGCCTTTGGCATAGGGATTCTTGGGGATGACTAAAGATTTCTCCTTTTATTCAGGCTTTTGTTTGCCATAGCGGAGCAATAAAAAAACCTCTCGAATTACTTGAGAGGTTTTTTGGGGAGCAAAAAATCGAAAAATTACCCGATAGAAATTCTCTTGAACGCGTTTACAGTCAAGCCCTTGCTTACATTGTTCAGGTATTGAGCGATAGACAAGGAGTTGTCTTTCACAAATTGCTGACTCAACAAGGTACTTTCTTTGTAGAACTTCTGCAATTTACCCAAAGCGATTTTTTCCAGCATTTCTTCCGGCTTGCCTTCAGCTCTAGCTTGCTCCTTTCCGATTTCGATTTCACGCTCGATCATGGAAGCATCCACACCGTCTTTGTCCACAGCCACAGGGTTCATCGCTGCAATCTGCATTGCTACGTCTTTTCCTGCCTCTTCAACATCAGCACCTGAAGTATTGACCATACCTACCAAAACACCCAATTTACCGTTGGAGTGGATGTAAGTAACTACTTTTTCAGCGGTGATTACTTCATAATGCGAAATTTCGATTTTCTCACCGATTTTACCGGTCATTTCGATGATTTTCTCCGCAATAGTAATGGTATCGAATGGCAAGGCCAGGATTTCCTCCTTAGAGGTAGCATGATTGGAAACCGCTAAATCGATTAATGTATTGGCGAAAGCGCCAAATTCTTCATTTTTAGCGACGAAGTCGGTCTCGCATGTTAAAGATAGGAGGATACCTTTCGCTCCAGCATCCGCCACTCGGGTGACTACTACACCCTCTTTGGTTTCACGGTCAGCTCTGGAAGCAGATACTTTTTGACCTTTTTTTCTGAGGATGTCCACTGCTTTTTCGAAGTCGCCTTCAGCTTCTGTCAAAGCTTTTTTGCAGTCCATCATACCGGCGCCGGTCATTTGTCTCAGTTTGTTTACGTCTTGTGCAGTAATTGACATAGTGTGATCAGTTTATTTATCAACAGAGTATAGATTTCTTTTTGGGATAGTTAGGGACCAAAATTAGAAGTAAAAAAGTCCCCATAACGTGATGTTTTTGTTAACTGCTCTTAGGATAAGCTCCGGTCAGGCAAAAACAAAAAATTGAACATCGACCTTAGCCAGATGTTCAATTTTTCTGTATTCAAATCGATTGTGGATTATTCTTGCGTTTCAGCGTCCACGGCTCTTTTTGCTTCTTCCTCTTCGGAAAGTTTAGCATCGTCCTTGTCTCTCTTTCTTTCGGAAAGACCTTCTTCGATAGCTGTGCCGAATGCTTTTACCAATAGAGATACTGACTTGAATGCATCGTCATTTGCTGGGATTGGGAAATCCACCTCATTTGGGTTAGAGTTGGTATCTACCAAAGCAAATACTGGAATACCCAATTTCTGGGCTTCTGCGATCGCAATGTGTTCTCTCTTGATGTCCACTACGAAAAGAGCTGCCGGAAGTCTGCTCAGGTCGGAAATACCACCTAATACACTTTCCATTTTGTCTTTCTGACGGCTGACCATCAGACGCTCTTTCTTAGCCAAGTTTTTGTAAGCATCTTCTTTCATCAGTTTTTCAAGACCTGACATTTTTTTGAGAGACTTACGGATAGTAGCGAAGTTGGTCAACATACCGCCCAACCATCTTTCGGTGACGTAAGGCATGTTTAGACGCTTGGCTTCTGCAGCTACCAGGTCCTTGGCTTGTTTTTTCGTAGCGACAAACATTACTTTTTTGCCGGAACGTACGATTTGCTTGATTGCGTTGGATGCTTCGTCGAGGCAAGCAAGCGTTTTGTTGAGGTCGATAATATGGATACCATTCTTCTCCATAAATATATATGGAGCCATTCTTGGATCCCACTTTCTCGTCAAGTGTCCGAAGTGAACACCAGCATCCAGTAAGTCTTTGTATTCGATTTTTGACATGAATAAAATTGTTTTCTATTAAGTGAAGCGAATTCCGATTAACGCTTGGAGAACTGGAATCTTCTTCTTGCTTTTCTACGTCCCGGCTTCTTACGCTCGACCATTCTAGGGTCACGGGTAAGGAAACCTTCTTTTTTCAACGGACCTCTGTGGGCTGCATCAAATTCGCATAGTGCTCGGGAGATTGCCATACGTGCTGCTTCAGCCTGTCCTTTGATTCCACCACCGTCAACATTGATTTTGACGTCGTAATTACCTTCTACACCTACAAGTGCCAAAGGCTGCTTCACTACGATCTGGTGTAGATCGAATGGGAAGTACACTTCAATCGCTTTGTTGTTTACCGTGATAGTTCCATTTCCCGGAGTCATGTAGATGCGGGCTACGGAGGTCTTTCTTCTACCGATTGTGTTGATCATTTCCATGATTTAGCGATTAAAGGGTGATGTTTTTGGGTTGCTGTGCTGCATGAGGATGCTCAGATCCTTCATACACGTACAGGTTGCCGTACAATTTGCTTCCCAATCTGTTTTTAGGCAACATGCCTCTAACAGCTTTCTCTACCAAAATTGTTGAAGACTTTTGCTTCAATAATTTAGGAGTTGAGATTCGCTGTCCACCTGGGTAACCAGTATGACGAACATAAATTTTTGCGTCCCACTTGTCACCTGTAAGTCTTACCTTGTCGGCGTTGATCACGATGACGTTGTCACCGCAATCCACGTTAGGAGTGAAGCTAGGCTTCGTCTTTCCTCTCAGGATTTTCGCAACCTCACTCGCCAAGCGTCCTAGAATAGCAGATTGGGCATCCACAACCACCCATTGCTTCTCTACGGTGGAACGGTTGGCTGAGATGGTCTTATAGCTCAGAGTATCCACTTTGTAACTGTTTAATTTTTAGCTTATTAATTAATTATCGACCCCAAAAAGGGACACAAAGATAGAAGCATTTATTTTTCTATGCAAACTATTTGCAATCCTACCTCCTAATTTTCACCTGCTTAGGAAAAAATTCAAAAGAAAGATTTGGAATTCAAGTCCATTTAACCCTTTTCTCAGGCGTTTTTTTCCAATTGTTGAACCAAAACCTGAAAATCTTTGGGATAAGGGGCAATGACTGAAATGTCTTTGCCATCCAGACCTGCAAATCGAATTGAGTAGGCATGCAAGGAAACTCGTTGCATGATCGCAAGCTCTTCGGTGTCCTTTTTGAGATTGAAGCGGCGCTTGAGTGAAGAAAGGTACAAGGGATTGCCTCCATATAAGGTGTCCCCGCAAATCGGGGATTTAAGATAGGCCAGGTGCACACGGATTTGGTGAAGTCGCCCGGTGATGGGCTTGCACTCGACCAAGGTGTGCGCATAATACGTTTTCAAGGTGTTGAAAACGGTCTGCGCAGGCTTTCCCTCTTTGCTTACTTTGGCGATTCCTTTGTTGTTGGCCAAAAGGTTTCTATCCACCAGCTCATTGCTGAATTCCTTAATCCCTTCAACCACGGCATGATAGACTTTTTCTACCTCCCTGTTTTCAAACTGCATGGCCAAGTGCCTGTAGGCCTCCGGATTTTTGGCAATCACCAGACATCCCGAAGTTTCCTTGTCCAGTCGGTGACACAGCTGGGCATCTGCTGTGTGCGCCTTGGCAAGGTCAAGGATATTCTGAGCCTCGTGCCGGTCGTCTAAGCTCGACAGGTAAGGCGGCTTGTTGATCACCAGGTAATCCTCGTTTTCAAACAGTATAAGTTTCTGAAAATCTATTTTCTTCATGGATCTCCTGCCTCTTCAAAGAGGGTGCAAAAGTAGTTAATCCTTAAGGGCAATAAAAATCAATCCTAAAATTATGTTTGAGAGAATTTGAACAGGTTACAAAGAAAGACTTAAAATAAATCGGCAATGCCGGTGTAACTTGCTTTTAGTTTCCATAAGATAGTTAAGCTAATCCGCTCCATGCAAGGTATAAGAACAGTAAATGTCATCCGCTATATCATGCCCCTACGCGAAGGTGGGTCTCTGCCTGCTTTGGCAGAAGCAGATGACGAATTCAACTATGTACTCAAATTCCGTGGGGCGGGTCAGCGTGAAAAAGCACTGATTGCTGAGTTCATCGGTGGGGAGCTGGCCCGCAGGATTGGATTGAAAGTCCCTGAACTAGTTTTCGCCCAGCTGGATGCCGCCTTTGGCAACTCGGAGGGGGATGAGGAAATTCAGGATTTACTCAAAGGTTCGCAAGGCTTGAATCTAGCCCTTCACTTTTTATCTAAAGCCATGACTTTTGATCCAGGTGCTAGTCAGGTGGAGGAGGAGTTGGCTTCCAAGATTGTCTGGTTTGATGCTTGGATTACCAATGTGGACAGGACGTTTCGAAATACGAATTTGCTGATTTGGAACAGAGAACTGTGGCTGATCGACCATGGGGCTTCCTTCCTTTTTCATCATACTTGGGAAAATTGGGATAGTCAGGCTCTCAGTCCTTTTGGAATGATCAGAGATCATGTCTTATTGCCAAAGGCAAGCCTTTTAGCGAAAGTTGACGAGGAAATGAAGTCATTGATCACGGTGTCTATGATTCAGGAAGTCATTTCAGAGGTTCCCGACGAGTGGCTATTGGCCTCGAGGGACGTGGAGACCGCCGAGGAAGCTCGAGCGGTGTATGTTGCCTTTTTAACCAAGAGGCTGGAAAATTCTCAGGTATTTGTAGCCCAGGCCGAAGATGCACGAAAAGCACTTGTTTGAGTATGCGGTCATCCGCCTCGTACCTCGGGTAGAGCGTGAGGAATTTGTCAATGTGGGTGTAGTGATCTGCTGCAAGCGGCAAAACTTTATCGCCTGCAAAATTCATCTTCCGAAGGAAAAGTTGTTGGTTTTGGATTCACTTTCAGATTTTTCTGTTTTTGAAAGCTATCTCGAATCCTTCGAAAAAATCTGTCAAGGCGATTCAAATGGGAATCCAATAGGCAGGCAGGAAGCGGCTTCGAGATTCAGATGGCTGACTGCAATGCGGAGTTCGATGTTGCAGACCTCCCGACCGCATTCAGGTTTTACAGATGATCTGGGAGAAACTTTGGAAAAGCTCTTTCAAGAATACGTGTCTTGAAGTTTTTTTGCCACCAAGGCGGTAAGGGTTTAGTGTTTTACTGCCGTTGAGGCCGATAATTTTTTTGCCACGAAGGCGCTAAAGAGAAAAGGAATTAGTGTCTTTGTGCCTTCGTGGCCAATTTTTTTTCTCTTAGGGCCAATAATTTTTTAAAAAGCCTAGAGCCTTGTAAACAGGACATCAGCCAGATAAATTTAAGCCTTAGCCTCCGAAGCTTTTTCCTGTTCTTTCTTCTCTTTTTCCAATGGAAGCTGGAAGCTAAAAATGGAACCTTTTCCCATGGTGGAGGAGACGGAAATTTTGCTTTTATGGCCTTCCAGGATATGCTTGACGATTGCAAGTCCCAATCCTGTCCCTCCTTTTTCTTTGGATCGACTTTTCTCTACCCGATAAAACCGCTCAAAAATACGTTTTAGGTCTTCAGGGGGAATACCCAGTCCGTTGTCCTTCACATCGACCTGAATCTGATTTTTAGTGGTTTTAATCCCCACATTTACCTCACCACCGTTGTGGTTGTATTTGACGGCGTTGAAAATTAAATTTTGACAGACCCGATAGATCTTAGGTCGGTCTGCCAAGGTATGGAAGTTTTTTCCCTCACACTCCAAGCGGATACTTACCTGACGTTTGGAGGCTTTGTGTTCCAATTCCTCAATCACTTCCTCAATCACTTCTTTGAGATCAAATTCAGTAGGTGTGAATTTGATGACTCCGCTTTCCATTTGATTTAAGGTTAGCAGGTCTTGAACCAAGTGATCGAGGGAATCGAGACTTTTAGCGGCTTTTTTCAGGAATTTCATCCGAACCTGCTTGTCATCAATCGCTCCGTCCAGAAGCGTAAGAATGTACCCTTGAGCGGCAAAAATCGGAGTTTTCAGCTCGTGGGAAATATCGGCAATAAACTCCCTCCGGAATTCGGCATTTTTTTGGAGCGTTTCTATTTCACCCTGACGAGCAAGAGCATACGAATTGATGACTGTATTAATTTTTCTCAATGGTGAAATCGAGGATTTCAATGATTTATCCTTGATTTCTGAAAACTCTTTTTTTTGGATTTTTTCAAGCAGATTGTAGATGTTGGCAATCTCCCGATAAACCAAAAATTCCAAGGTGATGGTAATCAGGAGGTATGAAATAGAGAAAGTTAGAATAAACGCAGTCCACAGGACAAGAGGCGAAGCAGAGGGAATCAGAAACAAAAATGCCGCTATCAAGCTACTGATAGCCAAGGCTAAAACAAAAGATATTCCCCTAGAACCCTTGAGCATTTTA
The DNA here is from genome assembly GCA_964574365.1 of uncultured Limnohabitans sp. Taxonomy (GTDB): domain Bacteria; phylum Bacteroidota; class Bacteroidia; order Cytophagales; family Cyclobacteriaceae; genus Algoriphagus. The sequence continues at coordinate 10,248 of CAZNND010000065.1, read as the reverse complement.
TCCCATTTCGAATTTATATCCTACACCTTTTATGGTAGTAATATAATCTTCACCGATTTTTTCCCTTACTTTTCTAATATGTACGTCCACGGTTCGAGCCAGCACAAAAACATCCGTTCCCCAAATATTGTGTAAAAGTTCGTCCCGACTGAACACTAAGTTGGGATTTTTGGCAAGAAAATAAAGAAGTTCGAATTCTTTTTTTGGAAGGGTAATGGTCTTTCCGGCTTTATCTACAGTAAAACTCGCTCGGTCAATGATCAAATCCTTAATTTTAATCTGGGTTTGTTCTTGGTCTTTTTTTGATTCTCTTCGGAAAAGAGCAGCAATTCGACTCATCAACGCTCTTGGCTTGATGGGCTTGGTAATGTAATCATCCGCACCAACGTCAAATGCAGCTACTTCGGAATACTCTTCCATCCTTGCGGTCAGAAAAATGATGAAGGCATGCTTGAGCTCTGGAATCTGACGGATCTGAAGGCATGTTTCCACACCATCTTGATTGGGCATCATAATATCCAACAAGATTACATCCGGCTGGAATTTCAAAGCCATTTTTACGCCCTTTATTCCATCTTCTGCCGAGGCAACTTCATAGCCTTCCTTTTGGAGATTATAAGTCAATATTTCAACAATATTCGGCTCGTCATCCACTACCAAAACCTTAATTTTCTGTTTGTCAGCCATAACAAGAATTGCTTAATAATGTGGTCAAATTAAGGAATATTAAGGGATTCTAACCAAATATTCAGCCCACAGCGCCTAGTTTTATAACTTTAAAAACGTAAATCTATTAGAAAAACAGGGCTTTGTTAAAACATTGTTACCGTAAAATCAATCAATTGTTTCTTAATCCGTTGGCTGAATCGATATCGATATTCAAGGAACCGACGAATAAATTAGCCTTTATTTTTACTGGAATTTTATTCTGATCTTTTGTTACCCAAACTTTTACGGGGTGTTCTCCACGGAACAGTTTATTAGAAGGTAATTTTGGTGAAAAAAGGTAGGTTTCCCTGCTTCCAAGGTTTGTTTCCAGGGTTTCGGTTCCCTCGAATATTAATTTTAGGTTATATATTTCTTTATCAAAAAAACCTGGGATTAAAATCTCCTGCCCTTTTTTCAGTTTGGAAAGATCCATAGTACGGAGCAGGTAGAATCCGCTGACCAAATCCTGAACCTGCCCCGGAAGCTTGTACTCCTTGACTTCTTGGATTTGTTTGTTTTCCCGGTCATAGAGTTCGACTTTTGCCTGTTTATTGACCTGATCAAAATATACTTTTTCATTTTTCCGGTACCTACCTTCCTCGATGTACCGATAGGATAGACTTGGAAGCAGGGATCCCGTGTCCAAATGGGTTCCCCAATGATCATTCACTTTTCCGAAAAGGCTTGCAGCACCCAGGGTTTGACCAAAAGCATCAATCTTGAAATGAGCTTTAGAACCCTCGATGACTGCATTGTTGCCTATCCTTAGCTTAGCTTCTGCGAGGTCAATCCATCCATAGGAAACAGTAAACCGAAGCTCCTCCCCATAAGTAAATGCCGTATTTTTTCCTTGGTTTTGTCCATAGGAAAAAGTCACAGAACTACATAACAGAACTACAACCCTTAAAATGCAAGTCATTGGATTACCGACAATTTGTGACAATTCGAGAGATTTTTGAGGATTAATACGGAAAGAAAGAAGGTTGGGATGCTTAAAAGTACGAATTTGCCCGCCAGAAACAATAGTAAGTAGAATCTTGGTATTACCTCATACATTGCTTAACTTGACCCTTTTAATTTTCATTTTATCATCTATTTTATGAGTAACAACGCAGAAAAACTCAAAGCTTTACAGCTTACAATTGACAAGCTGGAGAAAACTTACGGAAAAGGTACCGTAATGAAATTAAGTGACAACAAAGTTCAGGATGTTCCAGTAATTTCTACTGGTTCTTTGGGTCTGGATATGGCTCTTGGAGTCGGGGGAATACCAAGGGGAAGAGTGATTGAAATTTATGGACCGGAATCATCCGGAAAGACCACCTTGACCATGCACTGCATTGCAGAGGCTCAAAAAGCTGGGGGAATGGCCGCATTTATCGATGCCGAACATGCATTTGATAAAAACTATGCGGAAAAGCTGGGCATTGATACCGAAAACCTCCTGATATCCCAGCCGGATAATGGGGAGCAGGCTTTGGAAATCGCCGAGCATTTGATCCGTTCCGGTGCAATCGACATTATCGTCATCGATTCTGTTGCGGCCTTGGTTCCAAAAGGGGAACTTGAAGGTGAAATGGGAGAAAGTAAAATGGGGCTTCAAGCCCGATTGATGTCCCAAGCCTTGAGAAAACTCACTGGAGCCATCCACAAGACAGGTTGCGCCTGTATTTTTATCAATCAGCTTCGAGATAAAATCGGCGTGATGTTTGGCAGTCCGGAGACCACTACCGGTGGTAATGCGCTGAAATTTTATGCCTCCGTCCGTCTCGATATCCGAAGAGTAGGTCAGATCAAGGAAGGTGCTGATAATATCCTCGGCAACAGAACCCGGGTAAAAGTGGTGAAAAATAAGGTTGCACCACCTTTCAAGGTGGTGGAGTTTGACATCATGTATGGTCAGGGAATTTCTAAAGTAGGAGAAATTATTGACTTAGGGGTTGAATTGGAAATTATCAAAAAGGCAGGTTCTTGGTTTTCATACAATGGAGAAAAATTGGGTCAAGGAAGGGATTCAGTAAAAAATCTACTTTTGGATAATCCTGAACTTATGGCTGAATTGGAAGGAAAAATCAAGGCCGCTTCTGGCTTGCTTCCTACTGAGCCTACAATTGACTTGGTGGATTGACTTGAGGTCTCCTTGACTTCGTGATTTCCTTGATCAGAAACAAGCGATTGAAAACGTAATAAGCGAACTGCAAAATAAATTCTGATTTTGTAGTTCGCTTTTTTTAGATCAATTCAATTTTCGGGCGCGGATTTCTTTTTAATTGCCCCTGTTAGAAAAAGAATTGCGAAAGTTACTCCTACTCCCAGTATAGCCCACCACATGGTTGTTTTTATTTATTTATTGATTAAAATTTAATACGTGTATCCGGATAATTGCACGTATGTATTGTTTCTCATAATTTCGATTAATCCTAAGACAGGTTATCCTATTCCATTTACTAGTTTTTCATCTCGGAGCAACTAGATCAAAAAATGGTAATAAAAACCTTGGATATCCCTGTTTTAGTAGGTGTCTATAAACGGGATTATATAAGATTTTTATTTTACCAACTAGGAAAATATTTAAAAACCACATAGTAACATAGAAAACATAGTGGGAAGCATGTGATTGTTAACTATCAGACTACATGCTACTTAGCTTCATTAAGATGAAACATAGCTTTTCGGAACGTTACCGATTTTTTTCCTTTGTGACCTCCTATGTGAGGGATGAGTCTATTGTGGTTAATCCTTTTTTCTGTTCTTGTTCATTTAATTGAATAGCCCAATTCATTCAAGGTCATCCCATTAATGAACACCGTAGCATTTACAAGAATGACCGTTTTCCTTAATTCATATCCTAGCTAAAAAGAATACAATCTTAGGTGCAATTAACCGGATACACTTAATATTTAAATTCATTTGAATCAAGTGGTTCGTATGGCCTCTACGGGATCCATTCGTGCCGCCAAGGTTGCCGGGACAATACCTGCAAATATTCCGATTGCTGAGGATACTCCCAAACCAAGAATGATGTTTTCAAAAGATAGGAGCAAATCCAGGCTGCCGAGCTGCACAAAACTCAGCAGGTAAACCAATAGAATTCCTGTCCCACCGCCAATCAAACTCAGACAGACGGCTTCGAAAAGGAACTGAAATAGAATAAAGTAGTTTTTTGCCCCGAGAGATTTTTGAATTCCAATAATATTGGTACGTTCCCGGACGGATACAAACATGATGTTGGCAATTCCGAATCCGCCGACAAGGATAGAGAACCCTCCGATTACCCAACCTGCAAAAGAAATAACATCAAAAATGGATCCTATGGCATTTTGGATAAATTCTGTTTTGTTTAGGGCAAAATTGTTTTCCTGGGTTGGCTTCAGGCCTCTTTTTGCGCGTAGCAGTCCGGTGATTTCGTTTTCCAGGTCTACCAAACCTATATCCGTATCCCTTCCCTTGGCAGCGATGGTAGGTTCAAGGCCGTTTTTTCCGGTGTAATACATTTTGTTGAATGCACCGAAGGGAATGAGACAGGCCTCATCCTTGGACGGCAATTCCAAAAAACCTTCACCCTCTTCTTCAAAAATACCGATTACAGTAAATTTCATCCCCTTGATTTTCACTTCTTTTCCAAGTGGAGGCTGGTTCGGGAATAAGGTGTTGGCGATTTTTTTACCAATGATAATCAGGTTTCTTGATGCGTTGATCTCTGATTCCGAGAAGTATCTCCCCTCTTCCAATGCAACTTCATACACATTCTGATAGGTGTAGGCAACACCCGTGAGAGTAGATCCTTGAAACGAGTTACTCCCGGCCTGAATGGTGGCATTGGAGGAGGCCGAAATGGTGATGCCCTCTGCACTTTTCAGTCGCTCTTCGAGAAATTTGTATTCTGCAACTGTGCCGGGAGGACGCTGGAAGTACTTCCACCAAGGGTAATTTTGAGGTCCATTCGCAAAAGGAAACCGATCTACCCGCATGACATTGGTCCCCAAAAAAGCAAAGGAGGATTTTATTTTTTCCTCCAAGGAATCCACTAGGGTAAATACCGCAATTATGGCAAATATCCCCACTGTAACCCCTAACAGCGAGAGAATGGTGCGGGTAAGATTGGACTTGAGGGCAGTCAGCGCAAACCGAAAACTTTCCCAAGAAAGCTGGAAAAACAGCATATTTCAATAGTTGGTTAAAACAATTGGTCAAGTTAGCTGAATTTCGGCATTATTGTTATTATCTTTGCATTTTTTAAAGCAAATCCTTTAAGTCAACATCTCAGGTTCGCCTCCTAAATCTCCTATATGAAGTTATCAGATTTCAAATTTGACGTTCCCAAGAAGCTCATCGCACTGTACCCGACCGAAAATAGAGATGAATCCCGTTTGATGGTGGTTCATAAAAAGACAGGACAACTAGAACACAGGACCTTCAAGGACATCCTGGAATATTTCGGCGAAGGCGACGTGTTTGTCATTAACGATACCAAAGTTTTTCCTGCAAGGTTGTATGGAAACAAGGAAAAAACCGGAGCAAAGATAGAAGTGTTTCTGTTAAGGGAATTGAATCCTGATTTGCGGCTTTGGGATGTGCTGGTGGATCCGGCAAGAAAAATCAGGGTTGGAAATAAATTGTATTTCGGTGACAGTGACTTAGTTGCTGAAGTAATTGACAATACTACCTCACGGGGACGGACTATCCGCTTCTTATTTGACGGTAATCAGGAGGAATTTCAAAAAACCATTGACACCCTTGGGGAAACCCCGCTGCTGAAAGAATATATCGAGCGGAAAATCGAGCCGGAGGATAGAGCGAGGTATCAAACCGTATTTGCCAAAAATGTGGGTGCCGTCGCTGCGCCTACAGCCGGACTTCATTTCACTCCCCAACTATTGAAAAGGCTAGAGCTCAAAGGAGTAGATGTAACTCCAATAACGCTCCATGTGGGTTTAGGTACATTCCGTCAGGTGGATGTGGAAGATTTGACCAAGCACAAGATGGATTCCGAGAATTATCTGATTCCTGATAAAACGGTAGATCTGGTCAATGAAGCTCTGGAAAACAAGAAGAAGGTAGTGGCTGTTGGTACCACCTCTCTCAAGACCATCGAGTCTTCGGTAACTGCTGGAGGCAGATTAAAAGCAAGCAGCGGCTGGACGGATAAATTCATCATTCCACCTTACGATTTTAAAATTGCCAATGCATTGATCACGAATTTTCACTTACCGGAATCTACGCTATTAATGACTGCATCTGCTTTTGGGGGATATGATCTGATTATGAAAGCTTACAAAGAGGCGGTAAAGGAAAAATATCGGTTCTTCTCCTACGGGGATGCCATGCTCATTATTTAAGTCAAAGGCTCCAAGAGGAGCTTTTTTTTTGCCACGAAGACACTAAGGCAGAAAGGGTTTTGTGTCTTTCTGCCATAGTGGCTAAATAGTTGAGGTTTTTTTTGCCACGAAGGCGCTAAGGCGGAGAGAGTTTTGTGTTTTCCTGGCTTTGTGGCTAAATAGTTGAAGTTTTTTTTGCCACGAAGACACTAAGGCAGAAAGGGTTTTGTGTCTTTCTGCCTTATTGGCTAAATAGTTGAAGTTTTTTTTGCCGCGAAGACGCTGAGGTGGAAGGGGTTTTCTGTCTTTCTGCCTTCGTGGCAAAAAACCATTTCAATAAGAAAAAATTGTCCCTTCCCAAGCTTCGAATTACTTTAGCAACAAACTTACCGATATGGAAAAAGTAGCAGTAGTGGTGGCAGGAGGTCGTGGTACACGTATGGGAACTTCCATTTCCAAACAATACCTTCCTATCGGAGGTAAACCGGTCTTGATGCACACCTTGGAAGTTTTTCATCGCGCCGATTCTACCATCCACCTAATTTTGGTTCTGCCCGAGGATGATTTTGCGTATTGGGGAGATTTGTGTCAGGACTATCAATTTACACTAAAGCACAGCCTTGTGTGTGGTGGGGCAAGCCGGTTTCAGTCGGTAAGAAATGGACTGAATGCCATTCCCTTTTCTTCAGGACTCGTAGCCATACATGATGCGGTCAGACCTTTTGTCAAGGAGGAAGTGATCAGAGAAAGTTTTTCTCAGGCAGCACTTACAGGCAGTGCAATAGCGGTCGTTCCATTGAAGGATTCGCTTAGGGAGCTTAGTCCCGCCGGTGTAAGCCAATTTAGGGAGCGACACAAATTCAGATTGGTTCAAACACCACAAACTTTCCAGCTAGAAAAAATTAGAAAGGCTTTCGAAACGCCAGAGAAACCCGAGTTTACCGATGATGCTACCGTGTATGAATTTCAAGGCTGGCAGGTCACACTGATTGAGGGCAATCCTGAAAACAGTAAACTAACCACCCCCGAAGATCTGCTCTTTGCTGAGTTTCTACTCTCCGGAACATCTTATCGGTGAAATGATGGTTTGAATTTTTACCGATAGTTTTGGGGGCTTTACCGATTTTTTCCAGGCCTTAGCCTAACTTTTATTTCGGTGATCAAGGCTTGGGTATATTTTTGGTCATCATTTAATTCTAAACGCTATGAACACCTTCACCAAACCCCGAAACGATGGAAGTATTACTTTTGGGTTTATTATTCTCGCCATAGGAGTAATCCTATTATTGCGCAAAATCGGGTTTTTCATCCCGGACTGGGTACTCAGCTGGCCAATGATTTTTATCGCCATAGGTACTTTCACGCTTGTCAAACATGAGTTTAAAAGTTTCTTCGGATTTGTCCTATTGCTTTTCGGTGTGTTTTTCCTTCTAAAGCGGGAGTTTGACCTGGATTTGGGAATCGGGCAATATATCTGGCCGGTAGGCTTGATCATCCTTGGCATCTATTTGATTACTCAAAAAAAACAGGAGAACAAGGTTATGGAGGATATCTGGAAAAACTGGGACAGTAACAAAAAGACCTCTCTTTCCTCTTCTGGTACTTCCAGCGTGGAAGATGCTCAGGTAATTGATGAAGCATCCGCTTCGGGAACTACCCCGCCTGCCTCAGATACAGGGTTTACCCGGACAACGGGAACAGCCTTTGCAGACCGGATTTCCATTGATGCCATCTTCAGTGGAGTGAACCGTAAGGTAATGTCGAAAAACTTCCAAGGTGGAAAAATTACCGCCGCCTTTGGAGGAGCAGACATCGACTTGACTCAGGTTGATTTTAACGGGGTAATAACAATCCAAATCGACATCATATTTGGAGGCGTGAAAATGATTGTACCCCCGCATTGGGATATTCGGACAGAGGTCACCAATATTGCTGCAGGTCTTGAGGATAAGCGATTTTTCCGTGAAAATGGAGTCGATCCCTCCAAGGTGATTGTACTGAAAGGCACCATTTTGTTTGGAGGTTTGGAAATCAAATCTTTTTAACGAGATTGAAATTACACTTCTAAATCTGCTCATTTGCTTTCAAATGCATTTACGAATCCCCTGGCGGGAATATGGATCATCCCCGGAGTCGGACTAGTCTGGCTCTTGGGATGCTTTTTTTTATTGCATGATTTTGGATTGGATGCTGATGTGGCTTTTACAGATTCCTTCTTTTTTACTTTGGGGTTTTTAGGCAGCGTTTGGATTTTAGACCGGGTTTTTGGCATTTATTCTCCAAAAGGGAAAAATCTCTGGCTCGTTTTTGTACTGCCCATAAGCTTGAGTGGTTTACTTGTTTGGGGTCATAAATTCCTGCTTGAATGGTGGTTTCCGTTGGATACCAACTATTTGGAATTTCTCGTTGGGTCAGTTTATCTCCGCTTGTTGGTTTTGGCATTGGCAAATCAGTTGATCGCTTTTCTTGCCCTTGTGGTCTCCAAGTTGGAAATGCAGGATGAATTAAACAAACGTGAATCCCAAATGCAGGAGCTTTCCAAGGAGGCAGAATTAGGCCAACTTCGGCAGCAGCTACAGCCTCATTTCCTGTTTAACAGTCTGAATTCCATCAATGCCCTCGTTGTCTCTCAGCCTCAGAAAGCCCGTGAGATGGTTATTTTGCTTTCGGATTTTTTAAGGGGGACAATCAAAAAAGACATTCAGGCCCGAGTTAGCCTAGAGGAGGAGATAAGCTACCTAAAGATGTATCTGGCTATTGAGCGAGTTCGGTTTGGACATCGGTTGATTGTGGAGTTTATTTTGGATAATGAGGCAGAACGAGCGACCTTACCTCCTTTGCTGATCCAGCCTTTAATTGAAAATGCGATTAAACACGGGCTTTATGGGCTTACAGGAGAAGTCACAATAGGTATCCGGTGCAAGAAAGACGGCAACTACCTGATATTGGAAATCAAAAACCCCTTTGATCCTGGATTTGTGGCTTCCGAAGGAACGGGCTTTGGTCTTGGGTCTGTGGAGAGAAGGTTATACTTGTTGTTTGGAAGAAAAGATCTGTTGCAAAAAAGCGTTAAAGAAGGTCTTTTTGTTGTTCAGCTTCAAATCCCTCAATTTTCATGATAAAAACAATCCTAATCGAAGATGAACCTCTGGCAAGTGGAATTATTCAGGAGTATTTGGCCTGCTATCCCCAGTTTCAGGTAGTGGATGTTTGTTTGGACGGTTTTCAAGGATTGAAAGCAATTCAGCAGCATCATCCAGACTTGATTTTTTTGGACGTACAGATGCCTAAAATCACTGGGTTTGAGTTGTTGGAGCTTTTGGAAGACCCACCGGCAATCATTTTTACGACGGCATTTGATCACTATGCGCTAAAGGCCTTTGATGCCAAGGCCTTGGATTATCTCCTGAAGCCCTTTTCTCAGGCACGGTTTAATCAAGCAATAGATCGATTTCTTGTTCAGCATGCCCAAATTGGTGGGAAAGATATGCAGGATGGAAACTTAATCCGGCCTTTGGCTGAGAAAAGCAACAGACTGGTGGTTCGGGTAAAAAATGACATAAAGATTATCCCCTTGGCCGAGGTGAGTTACGTTGAGGCAGAGGATGATTACATTTCGATTCACACCGCCGAGGGGAAATTTTTAAAAAAAATGACTATGAAGGAACTGGAGGAGAGTCTGGATCCTGGAAAATTTACCCGGGTTCACCCTTCATTCCTGATCAACTTGAATGAAATTGATGGCATAGAACCCTATGAGCGTGATTCGTATTTGGTCAAACTTAGAACTGGAGTGAAAATTCCAGTAAGCAAGACAGGATATGCCAGATTGCGTCAAGCGCTTGGGCTGTACTAGAAAGTTTTTTCCAAAATCAAAGGGAATGGGAGTGATAGAAATAAAAAGCCCTGGATTACAGGGCTTTATAATTAATATTCATCCTCATTAAAAAAGAAGTCATCTTTAGTCGGGTAATCCGGCCAAATTTCTTCTATGGTTTCATAAGGTTCTCCATCGTCTTCCAACTCCTGAAGGTTTTCTACCACCTCCAACGGTGCGCCAGAACAAATGGCATAATCAATGAGCTCCTGACTTCCGCGCAGGGACACCCAAAGTGAAATCATGCATGTTTTTCTCAAAATAATATGTCCAAGCAAATGGGGATTCAGACCCCGTTAGGGGTCGAACTTTTCAATGACTTGTCCGCTATGGCGGAACCATGGG
>CAZNND010000064.1:0-26831 GCA_964574365.1 uncultured Limnohabitans sp. | reverse complement strand
TCCCTCTGTCCAACGTAACCTGTTCTTGGCGAGTTGTACTTAACCGCTCAATGTTAGTTTGTAAAAATGGAAAAAAAAGTAGAAATAGTAATAATAAGAAAAATAAACCTTTGATTATTGAGGTGGCTCTATATAAAGAATTGAAATAGAGAAAAGTAATTACTATTAAAAGAATTAATCCCGATCTTGAACCAGTTAAACCAATAGTAATAATTGAAAACATTATCGCTAAGGAGAAAATATTAATCCATTTAAACACAAGAGTATAATTCAAGATGATTCCAACTCCTAAAGTCATAACTAAAGCTAATGTATTGGCGTCACCATTTCCTATAAAACCATTATATCTGTTTAAATCTTCTCCTTGTATTGAAATGTAATAACCAGAGACTATGAGAGTTTTGGATAGAAATGTAGTAATAGAAAGAAAGAAGATCGAGACCAAAATAGCTCTTAGGACAACAGTTTTGTCCCAATTGATTGCCAAATAAGTAACATAAATCAAAAAAGAAAAATTTAAAGACCTTGTCAGAAACATACCAAACGAATAATTAAACATATCAAAATATAAGTTTTTACCAGAAAAATAAAGTACGTAAACCAATAAAAAAAACAGTAAAACATTTGTTTTTTTCATTAAAGATAAGCCTTTTAAGGATAATGGCTTTTTTAAAACGAAAAAAGATAATAAACCAAGAACTTGTTGAACTCCTATAAAGCCAAAAAGATACTTATCCTGAGGGACAAAATTATTTGTTGTCATAGATAACAAAAAAAGAATTACTAAAATCTCTTTTTTACCAGAAATCATAAAATATAAGCCTATAACAAGAAAAAATAATGGTAAAAGATTTATTGCAAAGAAAGCTCCAAGAAATAAAATAAAGACAATAATAAAAGCCACTAGAAAAAGATCCCCAATTATAACGGTTTGTCTTATCATTTACTTTACACTTTAGATTTATGAGATAGATAAAATAAGTTAATTATGGGTGAAAGCTTATCTTTCTGAAACCAAATATTAGATAAAAAATATATTGTTGAGTAACCAAATATCAGAATAAAAAATATTAGATAAATTGATTGATCAAAAAGAAAATTACTTTTAATTATAATAAAAAATACAAAAACAATAAAAGAAATAATAAAACTAATTCCAATTCCCTTCAGTTGTTCTAATGTACTGTAATTAATTAATTTTCCAGAATGAAAACTATTTATTAAAGCTGCTATTAATCTATGAATTACAATTGAAATTACTAAACCCATAATATCAAACTTAAGACCTACAAGAATGAACGGAAGTAAAAGTCCCTTTGAAATCAGACAAGTTTTTAAATATAACCCACCTTTTCCTTTAACTTTTATTATGTTCAAATTGTAAACAGTAAGAGGGTAAAACATACCAGAAATACAGAGAATTTTGAAATATGGTATTACTTCAGTCCACTTATCACCAATTAGTATTAATATTAATTGATCAGCGACTAGAATAGCTCCAAAAAGTAAAGGAAACAATACAATCATTGTAGTTTCCAGTAAGATTTTGTATTTTTCCTTTAGTTTTACATTATCATCTTGAATTTGAACTAATGAAGGAAACATAACTTTATTAATACTGACCACACTAACTTGAGAAAACATCTGTTGAAATTCTTCAGCTTTGTTAAAGAGACCTAAGCTAGAAGCACTGAATTTCTTGCCCACAATAATTTGTGACAATTGGTTCGAAATATTTTCAATTTGATCAGCAATAAAAACCTTAAAACCAAAATTCAAAAGAGCACCTAATCTTTTATAAGGAACTTTTAATAAAAGTCTAACTGGTTTGATATACCAATATGTCCCAGTCGATACTAGGCTGAAAACTAAATCTTTGGCCAATAGACTCCATAAACCAAAGCCGTTGAATGCCATTATCACGCTTGTACTTGCTGAAATTATTTTTGAAAAAGTTTCAACTTTTGTTATTGTGTCGAATCTAATTTCTTTAATCAAAGTAGCTTTTTGAATTATGCTAAACGATTCTATGAGAATTATTAAGGATAAAAATTTAACTACAAGGCTTATTTCATCATAATTGTAAAAAGTCTCTATATCATTGGAAAATAAAATTAGAATCAATGCAATAATTACCGATAATAGAAAATTGAAGTGGAAGACTATTGAGAAATCTATTTGATCGGCATCTTTTTTTTGAATTAGAGACTGATAGAGCCCACTATCTATTATACTTCTTGATATTGCGAGTATAGCGAATGACATACCGTAAACTCCAAATTCAGACGGTGAAAGAAGCCTGGCCAAAACAATTCCAGAAATGATTTGAATAACGAGGTTACTTATTGTCCCTACAAAACTCCACTTAATTCCATGAGAAGTTTTTGAAATTAAGCTCATTTTTTATTTTTTTATTGATCTGTTTAAATAAACTGAATGGGAAATTAAACCAATAAGCACTAATTCGAATTTTTTATTGTAATTCATATTATTTTACTTGGAATTGAATTTAGGTAATTTTGCAATTACTTTTTGTTTACGCTTTAATTGTATCTTTATTTTTTTTAAATTATTAATTTATTTTTGGATATTTTATAGTTTACTAAGAAGATTTTTTTCAAAAATTATATTTAGGTTTTTTTATTTGACTAGTTTTTGCTCTTTATTTTTTAAAGAGATTTTTTTTATCGCTATTTTTTTATACACTGATTAATATTTAATCGATTTACTTTATCGAATAAGTTTAAATTCTATAATAGATTTTTCTATTAGATTAATAATATTTCAAAGCAAAAGATACTTTTTTTAAATATTTTTACATTTTTCGGAGACTGATATTAACCATTTTTCGTAATTTTATTTGCTTTTGATTACTACTTTTATATAGAGTTCATAATAAACACTTGTGTTTTTATAAACAATTTACTGTACGATTGCAGCTTTGATTTAATCATTAACTTCAATGTATTATTCTATTTACTAAATCCCTATAAGAGATTTATCTCAATACAAGAAAAAAACTAGAATACTCAGATACTCTTTAAATACCAATTTTAATTTGCAAAGATCTCACTTTTTTAATATCAAATTTTTAACTTTATTTACGTTTCAATAATTTTTAAACTTGAATTTTTTTATACTTATAGGCTAATAATAATTAGACTCTTATTAAAGAAAATATCGATAAGTAAATGTGATTTTTTTGGAAATTAAAATTTATCATTAAGGATTATTTTTTCAAATAGGATTTGAATTAGTCTGCTATTTTTTTACAAGAAAAGGCTCTTCATTCTACTAAAAAAATATTTACATTTGGTCTTTTAAGTTTTTGTACAAACTTGCAAACAAGAAAAATATTGATATTTAATTAAATTATTAAATAATCATCGGATGAAGTTCTCCTTTTTTCATTTTACTTTCTGAATACCTTATTTCATGAACGATTTCAATACTCTGCCTCGACTCTTCTAAGCCAAAGCCTCCTCCTCCTAAAATATCCCTATAGCTAATTGTGTGAAGGTCGGTGAATCCATCCGAAAACTCCAGTTCCTCGCCCTCCACCGTGATAGAACGGTAAGTTCTTTTGCCATTTTGACGGACAGCCTCTGGAATCGTGTTGTAATCAATCGATAAAAACCACCGAACACGAGCTTTTTCAAATTCCAAGTATCCAGCGGCTTTTTCATAGCTGTGTAAATGAACTACATTTTCCTTGACCTTACCAAATACCCAGGACAACATATCATAAAAATGAACCCCAATGTTTGTTGCAATCCCACCGGATTTATTTTCATCTCCTTTCCAGGAAGTATGGTACCAGTGGCCTCGGGAAGTCAAATAGGTCAAATCAACCTCATAAATTTTGTCTTTTGGACCTTCCTCTATTTTTTTCTTTAGTGCGATGATGCTTGGATGAAGGCGAAGCTGTAGGATACTATACACTTTTTTGCCTGTCTCCTTCTCAATCTCCTGCAAGGCATCAATATTCCATGGATTTAAGACAATGGGCTTTTCGCAAATCGCATCTGCCCCCATCCGAAGGCCCATCCGAATATGGGCATCGTGAAGGTAATTCGGTGTGCAGATACTCAAATAATCAAGCAGCGTGCCTTTTCTTTTGAGTTTTTCCAAATGCCTATCGAAGCGTTCAACCTCCACAAAAAAATCGGTATCGGGAAAATAAGAATCCATAATCCCCACCGAATCAAATCGATCCATAGTGGCAATCAGGTTGTTTCCCGTTTCCTTGATGGCCTGTAAATGTCTTGGAGCGATATACCCCGCAGCACCGATTAGGGCGAAATTTTTCATTTTCCTGTAATTAATTATTATCTAATTTACTTTTATACCAAGCATATGCTTGCTCAATTCCGTCCTTGAATTTTACCACGGGGTAATAGCCTAGTTCTTTCTTTATTTTCTCAATGGAAGCATGCGAATGCTTTACATCACCGCTTCTTTCTGGAAAATAATCCGGTTTGACTTCATACCCCGAAATTTCAGAAAGAGAAGAAATCAAATTATTCAAACTAATTCGCTCTCCGCAAGCTACATTATATACACGATGGGTTACACTTGTCATTCCATTAGATAATGCTAAGATATTTGCCAAAACGGCATTGTCCACATACGTAAAATCCCTTGAGGTTTCCCCATCCCCATTAATTACCGGGGATTCTTTGTTTAGTACTTTTTTGCAAAAAATTGGAATAACTGCTGCATAAGGATTATCCGGATTTTGTTTGGGACCAAAAACATTGAAATACCTCAGACCAATAGTATGAAATCCATAAATACTACTGAACACCTCTCCATAGTATTCATTAACTGCTTTGGTTACTGCATAGGGTGAGAGTGGCTTTCCTTCTTTTCCTTCCTCTTTTGGGAGAGCCTTGCTGTCTCCATAGGTACTTGAGGAGGCAGCATACACCATTTTTTTCACACTTGGTTCCTCCTTAGCCGCTACCATCATGGTTAAAAATCCCGAAATATTTACGTCATTGGTGGTAATCGGATCATTGATCGACCTAGGAACTGATCCTAAGGCGGCCTGATGGGAAATGAACTCCATTCCATTTACCGCTCGCCTACAAGTATCCAAATCACGAATATCCCCTTCTATAAACTCAAAACTAGTTTTAGAAAAATGTTCTTTTAGATTATCTAACAATCCATTACTTAAGTTGTCTAAAACTCTCACGTGACCTGCCCCATGTGACAGTAGGTAATCCACTAAGTTGGATCCTATAAATCCGGCCCCTCCAGTCACTAGAAATTTGGAACCTTTAATAAAGTATTTCAATTTAAACTAAATTTTACTTACCAGTCCTTTGTCTAACTTATACTTAACTTTACTATCCGGACATATCGCTTCTCCATGTTCATCAAAATGGAGGCGATGCCCATATTCGCTCATCCAGCCAATTTGTTTGGAAGGGTTTCCCACAACTAGCGCATAGGCAGGAATAGTCTTGGTCACTACAGCACCTGCGCCGACAAAGGAATACGCCCCGATATCGTGTCCACAGACGATGGTCGCATTAGCTCCAATCGTTGCGCCCTTACCTACATGGGTTTTTGCATATTCGGACTTCCGATTGATGGCACTGCGGGGATTGATCACATTGGTAAATACCATGGAAGGACCCAAGAACACGTCGTCATCACAGGTCACACCGGTATAAATGGAGACATTGTTCTGTACCTTCACATTCCTTCCTAAGACCACTCCAGGAGATACCACCACATTTTGGCCGATATTGCAGTTTTCACCGATGTTGCAGTTGGACATGATATGGGAAAAGTGCCAGATTTTCGTCCCTTTCCCTATTTCACAGCCAGCATCGATAACGGCTGTTTCGTGTGCAAAAAAGTCGCTCATTCAAAGAAACGTAACACTTGTTCGATAATATACGATTGATCGTCCTCCTTCATCTCCGTGTGAATGGGAAGCGAAATCACCTGTTTGCAGAGTTGCTCCGCCACCGGAAACTGGCCTTCCCTGCCTCCATATTCCAGATAGGCTTTTTGTAGGTGTAATGGAAGGGGATAATAGACCATGGTCGGAATGCCTTTATCAGCAAGATAGTTCTTGAAAGCTTCTCTTTCTACTCCTTCAGCAAGACGAAGCGTATATTGATGGAAGACATGCGTCGAATTGGACACCCGCTTTGGGATATGGATGGACGGTTGCCCCGCAAATGCCCGATCGTAGCGATCTGCGACCTCATTTCGGGAACTAGAATACTTGTCCAGTTGCTTTAATTTTACACTCAGAATGGCTGCCTGCAGGGTATCCAAGCGGGAATTGACCCCAATGGAATCATGGTAGTACTTTTTCTTCTGCCCATGATTGGCAATCATCTGTAATTTTTCCGCAAGTAAAGGGTCATTGGTAAACATCGCTCCACCATCCCCATAACAACCGAGATTTTTGGAAGGGAAAAAGGAGGTGGTTCCGATAGCTCCCATTGTTCCGGCCTGTGCCGTTCTTCCATTCTGGAAGGTATACACCGCCCCGATTGCCTGTGCCGTATCTTCAATGACTTTGAGTTGATACAAATCGGCCACTTTAATGATTTCCTCCATGTTGGAGCATTGCCCATAGAGGTGTACCGTGACGATTCCCACGGTCTTTTCGGTGATCTTGGCTTCCAATTGGTTGACATCGAGTTCGAAGGTATCGGCAATGACGTCAATAAACACCGGTTTCAACCCAAGCAATGCAATGACCTCAACAGTAGCCACATACGTAAATGCCGGAACTATTACTTCATCCCCCGGCTTAAAATCCAAGGCCATCATCGCGATCTGCAGGGCATCTGTACCATTGGCACAGGGAATCACGTATCCTGCACCGGTGTATTCCTTCAGTTCCGCTGCAAACTTCCTTACCTGTGGGCCATTGATAAATGCAGACTGATCGATTACTTCTTGAATAGCGGCATCGACCTCGGATTTGATTCGCTCGTATTGCGTCCTCAAATCGACCATTTGAATGGATTCGGTAAGCTTATTGTGAGGCATTAAAGTATATATGTTCTAAGTTTTATGTTTTTTTAGAAGCAAAACGTTTTGCAGTAACGATTTGTTCGGGGTTTACAAGAAGATGGACGATTTGTTGTATAGAATGGAGCTTACTCTATCCTACAAAGCAGAATTCATCGTTTTTTGTTGATAGGTTATTGTTGGACTGACAGAGAACGATTAAACATTGACGTTTAACGGATCGCTGTTTATTATACGATAACATTTTCCAGAATCACAATCTCGCATCTACCTTCTCTTTCTGCAGGACACTTTTCACATCAAAAACCACCTGATTCTCAGATTTCTGAATAGGCCAGGATTTGAATTCTTTATGGGCTACTGCAAGAATGATGGCGGAATAATCCTGAATGACAGGCTTGGCTCCATCATTAATGATTTCAATTCCGAACTCGTGCCTAACTTCTGCCGCATCTGCCCAAGGATCATATACATCCACTTCCATGTCGAATGAATTGAGTTCCTTGTAAATATCGATGACACGTGTGTTGCGAACATCCGGACAGTCTTCCTTGAAGGTAAAGCCTAATATCAGAACCTTTGAGTCAATGACTTTTAAGTCCTTTCGCATCATGTGCTTGATGACTTCAGTGGCGACATACTTCCCCATGGAGTCGTTTAGCCGGCGACCTGCTAAGATAATCTCCGGGTGGTAGCCTACTTCTTGTGCCTTTTGAGCGAGGTAGAAGGGATCTACTCCGATGCAGTGCCCTCCTACCAGTCCCGGACGGAAAGGAAGGAAGTTCCACTTGGTGCCAGCCGCCTCAAGGACCTCTTGAGTATCGATACCGAGGTGATTAAAGATCTTGCTGAGTTCGTTGACAAAGGCAATGTTGATATCCCGTTGGGAGTTTTCGATCACCTTTGCTGCTTCGGCTACCTTGATGGAGGGAGCTTTGTGCGTTCCGGCAGTGATGACAGATCGGTAGAGTTGGTCCACGTAGCCAGCTACTTCGGGCGTACTGCCAGAGGTGACTTTGAGGATTTTGGTGACGGTATGCTCTTTGTCCCCCGGGTTGATCCGCTCCGGGGAATATCCGGCGAAAAAGTCTTCATTGAATTTCAGGCCTGAAACTTTTTCTAGGACAGGAACACATTCCTCCTCAGTCACTCCGGGATAGACGGTAGATTCATAGATGACCACATCTCCTTTTTTCAGAACCTTACCGATTGCCTCAGAGGCTTTTAGCATGGGGGTAAGAATGGGTCGGTTGTGCTTGTCCGTTGGGGTGGGAACCGTCACGATATAGATATTGGCTGAGGAAATCGGGCCTACCGCATCGGTAATCAGGAGGCCTCTCCCCTTTTCTTCCAGATCGACTGAGGTTTTGACCAGTAAGGAAGACAGCAGGTTATCTTCTACCTCAAGGGTTCGGTCGTGGCCTTTCTGAAGTTCACCGACTCTTTTGGGATCGATGTCATAGCCTACGGTTTTGAACTTCTCAGCAAAAGCCGTAGCCAGGGGAAGGCCTACGTAGCCAAGGCCGATTACTGCGATTTTGCTTTTATGAATTGGGGTGAGCATATATTTTTTTGCCACGAAGGGCACTAAAGACAAGAAGGGGATGTGAGGTTGTTGGGTTGTCCTCTCCGCTTTTATCAGGTTTTCGGAGTACTTGGTACTTGATACTTGGCACTTTGTTCTCAGGGTTGGCTTTTTAAACTAACGCTTACCTGCTTCGGGTACAGCTTCGCACCTTCAGTCCCAGGGTTGCAAAACGAATGTGGAGCCACTTGCACTGGGCGGGCATCCTGTTTTCCCTGGTTCTTAGCGGTAAAAAGGTGTATTGTTGGTTAGTAGTTGCTAATCAAGGGCTTAGCAAATGGGTGTAATCTTCCGGGATTTTTGCGGGTTTAGGACTCCAGAATTGAGACGCAAACTAGTAAAAGAATTCGTTTTTTTGAATGGACGGAAAGAAGATTTTTTGTCGGCTGCAATGTTGTCGAAGTTGTCGGCTATGATGTTTTCGGGTTATCTCCTGCGCTGTTGTCGGGGGATAGGGTTCGGCGTACTTGGTAATTTGTACTTGATACTTTGTTGCCAGGATTGCCGACTGCGCTGTTGTCGAGTTGTTCGAGTACTTGGTATTTGATACTTTGTACTTGGTACATTGTTGCTAGGGTTGCCGACTGCGCTGTTGTCGAGTTGTTGAAGTACTTGGTACTTGATACTTTGTACTTGGTAGTTTGTTCTCAGGTTTGGACTGCTAATAAACTACCACTCGCATGAATCGGGTACAGCTTCGCCCGTTCAGTCCCAAGGTTAGAAAACGAAGTGGTTCAAATGCACCAGGCGGCGACCCTGTTTTCCGTGGTCCTTAGCGGTAGAAAAGGTGTTTGGTAGGTATGTAGTTACTAATCAACGGTTTAGCAACTGGGTGTTACCATTTGGTTTATTTGAATTTTTAGGGTGATGGAATTGAGGCGCAATTTAGTTAAATCATTCGTTTTTTGGGATAAATACTAAGAAGATTTTTTGTTAACTTTTCGTTACTTATATAAAAACAAACAGTAAAGGAAATTGAGGTTTCACTACTGAGAATTGAGTTGTAGGATGTCCTGTTTTAGGGATATCGGCTGTGCTTATTTAGATTTCCAGGGTTCGGTGTACTTGGTACTTTGTACTTTGTTCTTGGTTTTCACATTGTCTGGGTTGGACAAGCAAACCCACGCTCCCATTATGCGGGTATAGCTCCGCCCGTTCAGTCCCAGCGCCAGAAATCAAGGGGAATGCTCTTGCGCTTGGCAAGTAGCTGGTTTTCCGTGGTTCTTAGCGGTAAAATGCTTCTTTTTTTGCTTGCCCCTTCTAATTAAAAGGTTAGCAACAGCCGTTTATTTTTTGGTAACCTGAAGATTAGTAAACAAAAAAAAACTGATGCTTATGCAAACTAACAAGAGATTAGTTTCTTTCAAGACAAGAATGGATAATTTTTTTGTTAGTTTTTATTCTTTAGGGTTTGTTTGGGGCCAGCCGGAGATCGGGTTCGATGTTCGGGGGTTTACCTGAAACCAGGAAATTTGTTGTCAAGATTTGTTCGGTGTTAGTGTAGAAGCCGGAGGTTTCGTTGTAAAAATTTGTTCGGGTTTACCTGCCGAAGGCAGGGTTATACCAGAAAAATGTGTTTTCGGTTGTAGGGATTTGTTTGGGCCTGCCAGTCGTAAGAAGGGTTTTATTGGTAACTGAGAGATTTGCAGTATGGAATTGTTCGGGGATTTAGTGGCAGACGGGAGATTTGTTGTTAAAATTTGTTTTGGACGGCTGGATTTAGTTTGTAACTAAACCCTACTATCTTTTTCAATTTGATATCAAGGTGTAGTTGCAAACTACGCCTGGTTTTCTTGAGTCTTGGTCTTAAACATTAAGGATAAATGACTGGTAATTACTACTTTATTTTTTAGCTCCACATCACAATCTAGCATCCACTTTTTCTTTATCCAGAACGCTTGTTACATCGAAGATTACCTGATTTTGAGATTTTTGGATTGGCCAGGATTTGAACTCTTGATGTGCGACTGCCAAGACGATGGCGGAATAATCCTGAATGACAGGCTTGGCTCCATCGTTAATGATTTCAATTCCGTACTCGTGCCTAACTTCTGCCGCATCTGCCCAAGGATCATACACATCCACTTCCATGTCGAATGAATTGAGTTCCTTGTAAATATCGATGACACGTGTGTTGCGTACATCCGGACAGTCCTGCCTGCGGCAGGCAGGCTTCTTTGAAGGTAAAGCCCAGAATCAGCACTTTGGAGTCGATCACTTTCAGGTCCTTGCGCATCATGTGCTTGATGACTTCGGTGGCTACCTGGAATTTTCAGATTGTTGGTTCTATACTTCGATAAGCGAAGCACAATGGGGCAGAGTTCAGGATTCAGGGTTCGAAGTTCAAAGGTTGACTAAGGCCAACTATTGAACTTTAAACCTCTTCCTATTTTGGCAATCCTATTTTTTTAAGCATTTGATTAGCCTTTTCAAGTTTTTCAGGAAATAGTATTTGACCATCAAATTGATTTAAACTTGAATCAATTTTAACAATGGGGGTTTTCCTTTTTTTGAGATCAGTCAATAAATTACTTGAGTTCATCTTTTTTCAAGTTGTTTGTTTTCTCCTTACCAAGAATCCTTCAAACTCCTTATTAGGTTTAAATTCTTCCCAGCTTTCATCTAATGGCCCATAAACCTCAAAGTCTTTATTCAACTCCTCGAAAAACCTTGAGATACCCATTCTATATAATCGAGTCCGAGATTTTGTACTTCCCGTTAAATATACCCAAGAATCCGGATACTTATCTGTAAAGGCGTAAACTGTAGCAGCTACCGTAGCAAGTACCTTGTCGCGATCTCCATTGTCAGTAATTATCTTATCATTTATTTGGCCTGTATCAGCATTTTTGTCGCCGAACGCCAAATTGTAAACCCCTTTTAAATTTGTTGGTTGAAAAGCTACCAATTTTGTAACTCTACCGATCTTACCCTCACTTTCAAACTCGAAAGTCATCAATTGATTACTTGATGATAACGGGTACTTTGGTAAAATCATTTCAAAATAACTCTAAATATTCTTATTTAGACAAAATACTTGAAGAAATCTCAATTATTTAAAGCCTAGCATCCACCTTTTCTTTAGGCAGTACACTCTTCACATCAAAAACCACTTGATTCGCTGACTTCTGAATAGGCCAGGAATTGAATTCCTTGTGGGCGACGGCAAGAATGATGGCTGAGTAATCCTCGAGAACGGGTTTAGTTTCCCCGTTGGTGATTTCAATGCTGTATTCGTGCTGTACTTCCGCTGCATCTGCCCAAGGGTCATGGATGCAGACCTCCATATCAAAGGACTTGAGCTCCTGATAGATATCAATCACTCGCGTATTTCTGACATCCGGGCAATCTTCCTTGAAGGTAAAGCCCAAAATCAACACCTTGGAGTCAATCACCTTAAGGTCTTTACGCATCATGTGTTTGATCACCTCAGTAGCTACATATTTGCCCATGGAGTCGTTAAGCCTTCGGCCAGCCAGGATGATCTCGGGATGGTAGCCTACTTCCTGTGCTTTTTGTGCCAAGTAGTAGGGATCTACTCCAATGCAGTGTCCTCCCACAAGTCCAGGTTTGAATTTTAAGAAGTTCCACTTGGTGCCAGCAGCTTCCAATACCTCCTGAGTATCGATGCCGAGATGGTTGAAAATTTTGCTGAGTTCATTGACGAAAGCAATATTGATGTCCCGCTGGGAATTTTCGATCACCTTAGCCGCCTCGGCCACTTTGATCGAAGAGGCTTTGTGGGTTCCGGCTGTGATTACGGTCTTATACAATTGATCGACGTATTCTGCCACCTCTGGAGTACTGCCTGAGGTAACTTTAAGGATTCTGGTGACGGTATGTTCTTTATCGCCAGGATTGATGCGTTCGGGAGAATATCCAGCAAAAAAGTCCAAGTTGTACTTCATGCCGGAGACTTTTTCCAAAACAGGCACACATTCTTCTTCGGTGACCCCGGGATAGACCGTGGACTCATAGATTACTACATCACCTTTTTTGAGCACTTTGCCAATGGCTTCAGAGGCCTTTAGCATGGGAGTCAAAACGGGTCGGTTATGCTTGTCAGTTGGAGTGGGGACTGTAACGATGTAAATATTTGCGCTGGAAATCGGACCCACGGCATTGGTAACCAGAAGACCCCGTTTGTTTTCTTCGAGTTCAAATATACCTTTCACCAACACGGATTTCAGCAAGTCATCTTCCACCTCCAAGGTGCGGTCATGGCCTTTTTGCAGTTCAGAAACCCGACGTGGATCAATGTCATAGCCAATGGTTTTGAATTTGGCTGCAAAGGCAGTGGCCAGTGGAAGGCCAACATATCCGAGACCGATAATTGCGATTTTACTGTCAGGTAGTGGGGTAAGCATAGAAATAGTCAGAGGATTAAGTGTTTGATTTTTTGACTAATTATTGGATGGTATTATAGGTGCTTTAGTTCCGGTTTTTGACTGAAACCAATAAAGAAGTAAATATGAATTTATTTTCCAATTTCGGTTCAATTTTAATTTCAGGCTAAAATCTTGGGGTAAATTTAGCCAAAGAGAAATGTGTTTTTGGATAGATTCTGATACCATCTCATTGAGCTTTATGGTTACTGCTTGTTAATCAGTGGTTTTAATTTAATTTTTAAATTCAGCAATTAGCCCAGAATTCTGTATTAATTTTCAAAACTATTCAAAATCACCTTTAGACCAGCATTTTTGTGTTTTTTAATTGTAAGCGTTCGAGTAAAAATTTCAAAAGCTCAAACTTCTATTCAGGTATATGTATTTGAAAATTTACCTGTTTTGCCCCCACAAGTATCTGATATATTGAACGAAATAAGGTTAGTTTTTCTAAAAATTGAAAAATCCCCCTTCATTTAATCCAGAAGGGTGTTTTTCCTGTTTTTTAAAATATCCCGGACGAGCGTATTTTAAAAACGAGTATCCTGAAAAATAAACGTATCCATTCCTGATGTTTTTTGTCAATTTCAGCATTTTCCTTTACTAATTAATCAAGTGCTAGGTATCGGATTATTCTTTATGTGTGTTTGGTTGATTACATGTCGCCATTTATCCATCGGGGCTTAGATTTGGAAATGGTAATTGTATAGGTAAAATTGGGAAGACTGCCTTCTTTTTGGAAGAATTGATGGAAATGCATCCGATACCAGATTAATAGCTGTTTTTTTTGCTCACTACACAGGGTACAAAGAGCGGGAAAAATTTTTGTACGTATATCCGGATAATGGTAATTTAAGTTCAACCTCCTTTAAAAATAAAATTCCTCAGCATAACATAAACCTTGGGATTTAAGGCCTTGAAATGTACATCTAGATCGGATTTGAATGAGATCCATTTTCCAAAATGGTATGATTTGAAAAAATGTATTCCTTTAAGGCTAGACCCTTTATTTCTCTCAACAACCTCCACCTGAGTGAAAAGGGTACTGAAGGATTTTCCCATTTTGGAAGATCATAGGGAAGGCATTCGGCGAGGTAGCGCGAACTGATGTATGCGGTGAATTCAGCCTTTTTGGAACGTAAGGCATAATCGTAATCAACCAGATAGTGCGTGTAAGCAGGTGAAATGAGGCCAATTGTTTGTTCTACCTCAGAGGGGATCAATACAAAATTCCCATTGAAATAGGTTACAACCTGGACAGTACCAGAAGGACGGGTAGGATTGGCTTTGCCATGCCCTCCCTAGGAAAATTTGTTGGTTACTTGCATGGTACATTCCCCAACAATCAATGAATTGGAGGCTACCTTCAGATAATCCTCCCAAAGTCCTAAAATGGGATTTGGAAATAAATTCGTGTCGTCATTCAATCAAATATAAAAATCAAAGCTGTAGCTCTTTTTGGCCAATGCCAAGCTTAATGCATTCCCCCTCCCCAATACAATTTTCCGTTACCTTGTACAATCCTAACTTCAGGAAATTCAGTTGCAAGCATAGCATAGGTACGGTCTGTGGACTGTTTGTCACATAAAAAGACCTGGAATGAAGAGTCCGGTGGCAATTCCTGCTTGAACAATCCTTTTAGGCAAGCTCTCGTCTTTTCCTTCCTGTTAAAACTAGTGATCAATACAGCTAGCTTCATGGTCGGGAATTTATTAAATTATTAGTAATAATAGAAAATGACAGGAAGATAACTAATGGTTGGTCATTGACACTTCTTTGAAAGATTCTTGATTAGTCAGAAACCAGGCATAGGTGCTCCGAATTCCTGCCTCCAAACTCGTTTTGGCCTCCCATCCGGCCTGTGCAAGTTTGGACACATCCATCAATTTTTGCGGTGTACCATCGGGCTTACTGCTGTCCCAGTGGATTGGCCCTTGGTGACCGACAATTTGCTGAATAAGCACGGCAAGTTCCCGAATACTCAGATCTACTCCTGTACCCACATTGTATAGGTTGTCCGGAAGGGTAGTATTGAGTGCAAAATAAACCGCCTCGGCGAGGTCCTCGACAAACAAAAATTCTCTCATGGGCGTACCATTTCCCCAAACCTCCACAGGCTCGAAAGTTCCAGTGGTTTCACTTTTCACCTTAGCATCATGAAATTTGCGGATCATGGCCGGGAGAACATGGGAAGTATACAAGTCGAAATTGTCATGCGGACCATATAAGTTGGTAGGCATCAAGCTGACAAAGTCCTTTCCAAACTGTCTTCGAATAGCCTCACAAGCTTTCACGCCTGCGATCTTGGCAATGGCATACCATTCATTGGTAGTTTCCAAAGGCCCAGACAACAGGTAATCTTCCCTCAAAGGCTGTGGGGCGAGTTTGGGATAAATACAGGAGGAACCCAGGAAAACAAATTTTTGAACACCATGCCGGTGGGCAGCATCAATCAGGTTATTTTGTATCTGCAAGTTTTCCATCAAAAACTGGTAGGGATACGTGTTGTTGGCCAAAATTCCCCCTACCCTGGCGGCGGCATCAATGACGATATCAGGTTTTTCTGCTTCAAAAAACGCCTCAACATCCTGTTGGTTTCGAAGGTCCAACTCCGAGGAGGATTTCCCGATCAGGTCGGTAAACCCTTCCGATTCGAGTTTGCGCCAAATAGCCGAACCCACCATGCCGCGATGTCCGGCGATGAAAATTCGTGGTTGAACGTTTAAGGATATATACATGGTTTATTCTAACTATCAAATTTATTTTATTCCCCCAAAACTGTCCGCGGAAGAATGATTTTAACAGATTATTTGCTCCTCTTCAAATGGCAACTAAAAAATAGAAAAAAACTGTGTCAATCCTCATTGGGAAATACCTACATGGATATTTTGAAATGATCTCCGTTTTTTTCCAGTTTTTTCAATTAAAATTTAAAGTTGAGTAAAGATAAGACTTACGGCTATTACTGTTGCTTCAGATTACTGCGAAATCCAATCACAAAAGATCTGAAACAGGAAAAGCCTCTGAAACGCCTTTATCCTTACCCATTCCCTTTGTTTGAGGATATAGCGCTTTTTTATCCATAAATTTAGTTGGGTATGGCCTCGCTTTTCGGTAAATGATGAGTTTGATACCCGAAAACAAATCTGGGTTCTGGCTACTCGAAATAGTTCAGTGTCTCGTAGCCTTTTTCCAGAAGGAGTTGATCCTTTTTCATTAATTTTATATCGCTTTGCATCATATCCTGGACCAAGTCTTGCAGGGAATATTTGGGAACCCAGCCCAGCTTTTCCTTGGCTTTGGTAGCATCTCCAATCAAAAGATCCACCTCGGTAGGTCTGAAGTATTTGGGATCGACACGAACCAGCTCCTCTCCTACTCTACTTTCTAATTTTTGAAAAAATGATTTGGGGGCTGACAAATCGCTTTCTCCAATAGCTTGAATGTATTGCTCTTCATCGATTCCTGCGAGGATTCCAACTTCATTGGCTCCTTCACCCATAAAATCCAACTGGATACCTGCTTCACCAAACGCCATCCGAACAAAATCACGTACTGCAGTAGTTTTATTGGTTGCAATCACCCAATCCTCTGCTTCTTCGGCCTGAAGAATCATCCACATCATGCGAACGTAATCTTTGGCATGTCCCCAATCCCGCTTGGCGTCCAGGTTGCCCAGATAGAGTCTATCCTGAAGTCCCAGTGCTATGCGTGAGGCTGCCCGGGTAATTTTTCTGGTCACAAAAGTCTCTCCGCGTAAGGGTGACTCATGGTTGAACAAAATCCCGTTGCATGCAAACATCCCGTACGCTTCCCTATAGTTGACTGTAATCCAATAGGCATACATTTTTGCCACAGCATAAGGGCTTCGGGGATAAAATGGGGTTTTTTCCGTTTGGGGTACTTCCTGTACTTTACCGTATAGTTCTGAAGTGGAAGCCTGGTAGATTCTTGTTTTTTGTTCCAAGTCCAGAAGGCGCACAGCTTCGAGAATCCGAAGCGTTCCAAGCCCATCCGCATTTCCGGTGTACTCCGGGGTTTCGAAGGAGACATGAACATGTGACATGGCGGCGAGGTTGTAAATTTCATCGGGCCGAATCTCCTGAATCAACCGAATCAAATTGGTACTGTCAGTCATATCTCCATAATGGAGGATAAAATGTCTGTTTTCCTCATGGGGATCTTGGTATAGGTGATCAATCCGGTCGGTATTAAACAGGGATGATCTCCGCTTGAGGCCATGCACGATATATCCTTTTTTAATAAGAAACTCCGAAAGGTATGCTCCATCTTGCCCTGTGATTCCAGTGATCAAGGCGACTTTTTGACCCATACTAAGTTGATTAACAAGTTTTTGAATATAATTTTAATGGCTATTTATATCCTAATGGTATTAAAGTTAGAAAAATGCCTGTGTTTTTATAAAACAACAAGATAAAAAAGAAGAAGGTAGGGATTTGTTCGGGCTTGTCTGCCCGAGGAAGGGTTCGGGGTTTTGGTGGTAGCCGGGAGATTCCGGACGGCTGGGTTTAGTTTGTAACTAAACCCTACTATCTTTTTCAAATTGATAGCAAGGTGTAGTTGCAAACTACACCGAGTCCAAAGGGAAATTTGTTGTTAAAATTTGTTCGGGGTTATACCAGTAAACTGTTTTATGATAATTCGCCTACATACAAGTGGAGAAGTCTTGGCTCCATAACATTTGGAAAATGAAAAATATGGAGCTTCTTCGTTCTTATTTTTAAAAACAATTAGTTAGCCAAACTTGGCCTTAAATGAATATCAGGCTAAGACAAATAGCCAAATTAAATTTTGTTTGAGTGTTGATTCATAAATCTATAAAATAAATAGCTCATAAAATTAGGATAAGCATGGAAATTTCACCTTCCCCCTAAATTTCAGGTTTTAAATGTAACCCAATAGAATTCAAAGCTTTAGCTTTTCAGCCTTCGTGACCTTAGACCATGATTTTTTGAAGAAACGCTTTACAAATCCAGTTTGAGCCAAAGGAAAAATTAAAAATCAAGGAAGGACCATTTGCAAAAAACTTTGTGTACTTCGTGCAGGTAGTGGTTCAAAAATTTATTGCCTTTATTTTCTACTGGTAAATACGTGTATATACACACTAATTAATTTAACAAATCAAATCATAATTGGCTACTTGTATGTAGGCGGATAATCATGTACATCTATTATAAATCTACCAAATCCAAAAATCAGAATTTATTAGAGGAAACAATCCGTCCCGGCACCCCCACCACGGTAGCCCCTGTAGGCACATCCCGAATGATAACAGCACCAGCTCCCACTACAACCCCGTCACCCACACGCACTCCCGGAAGAATGGTGGCCTGAGAACCGATAAAACAACCGCTACCTACTTCACAGCCACCCAGGAGAACTGCCCCTGGATTAACCACCGAAAAATCGCCCACCCGCACTTCATGGTGAACCTGAGCCCCGACGTTGATCAAAACACCCAGGCCAAGCTTTACCTCAGCCCCAACAAAAGCATTTGTCAGAATATCGGCTTGCTGGGAAGTGGCAGTAGGGCTGATCACGGCATGTTTCCCACTTAATACCTTAAAAACACCGCCTTGGTTGGTGAATTTTTCATGAAGACATTGACGATACTCCGGCGACCCTACTCCCAAAACAAAAGACGGATCGACTTGGAGGAGTTTCTTGATTTCATCCCAACAATCTAAAGCCTGCAAATCATCCGGCCAATGGGGAGAAATTTTTTCACCATACGCCACAAGATTCGAGGCAATAGTTCTTCCTAATATATCGAGGACTTCAAGTGCATGTCCTCCTGCTCCGGCAATAATCATGGAAAAAAATAAGCTAAAGGATAGGTAGAAAATTGAATTCTTGGCAGTAGGGTTACCCAATCCACCTAAAAGGTATTTTGAACAAGTAGTTATAGTGTACGAAACTAGTAAGGAAAATTGTTTTAAAAGTTTTGAAATGGTCAATATAAAGCTGGTAGAACCAAAATTCTTTGCATTTAAAAATCTAATTTATGATATAAAATGCAATTTTTCGTATATGATAGTTTTTTTTTAATTAAAAAAAATATGATTATATGATTATCCTCTTACGTACAAGTGGATAAGTCTAGTCCTACTAACATTTTGAAAATAAAAAAATGAAGCTTTTACGCGATTATTTATAGAGCCAATTGGTTAAGTGAAACATGGCCTTATTCTCCAAGGGATACTTTTTTCTGTTTTTTTTCGTACTTTTGGCTTGATCCAAAAGAATCATCCCGAAAGCTTTCGGGACAAGATTTTTCAAAGCTCCCACCCTGCTTGCAGCAGGCAGGCGCACAAAAGCCCCCGCGCCCCTCGCGCCTGTCCGCCATGGCGGAGAAAAATCTTCCCACCGCACCCTACCTGATTTCATTTGGAGAAAAATTAACGATTCCACAGGTTGTATTTATTAGTTTTAAAAGACAAGGTTTCAATTGTTGGATAGTATTTAATTTAAAAACCAAATTTTATTTGGTTACTTGTACATGGGCGGATAATCAAAAAAATAAATGTAATAGGGCACATTTAAATAGAGCGCAAAACAATTACTTACCCCTCAAATCCTTTCCTTTATCCACTCCAACACCAAATCAATCGTCTCCTTACTCCCCACATCATGGATTAATTCGTGGTATCCTCCGGGGAATAGCACCAGCTGCTTATCTTTGCTTTGAATTTTTTCCATAAAAATTTCAGAACCCTTAGGGTTTGTCAGCCCATCCGATGTACCATGAATTACCAAAACAGGGGCATCAAAACGATCTGCTTTTACCTGAACCTCCTGCATGAGCTGATAAACTTCATATGCCGGCCGTGCCATGATGGGCTTGGTATAATTTAGTGGATCGGAAACATATTCTTTTACTTGGTCAACAATCTGGGAAATCTTGGTAGGATCAAGTTTCAAGGCCTTCAATCTGGGAAAATTCTTGCTCAAAAAACCTGAAACTGCAATTAGCAACCTTGAAGTCCCCTCGGCTTCTTTGATGGCTGGAGAACTTAACACCACCCCCCGAACTTCGGGCCTCCTGCGAATCACATAAGCCGCAACCATCCCTCCTCCCATACTGTGTCCGAAAACAAAAACAGGCAATCCAGGCAAATACCCGATGACCTTGCCAAACAATTCATCTAAATCCTTCAAGTAATCCTCATAGGATGCAAAAAAAGCATCTGGCTTGCCCAAAGCCGATTTGCCATGCCCGCGCCCATCGAACGTAAACACGGCTATACTCTCGTCGGTAAGCGCATCCACCAGGGGAGCATATCGACCGCTGTGTTCCCCAAGTCCATGCACCAACAACAGGCTTGCCCTTGGAGATTCAGGGATCCAGGCTTGAAAGTAAAGCTTCAGTCCATCATGGGTTAAATAAGAGGTTTCAACATGCATCTTGATGAATGGAACAAAGGTTAATCGCTTGTTTATCGAATCAACCTATTCAAAAAATTCGAAAAAAACAAACCACTTGAGATTCAAAGTCCAAAGGTCATTCCTTAGCTGGATCGGTACTTTCCTTGATCAGTTTCAGGGATTCGTTGACCAAAATCTCCCCCGTTTGCTCCCCGAGTGAGGTCTGGCTGATATACTCGTATCGTTTGAAACTGTCAAAATCTTCTTTGGTCAGGATATAGCCAAAGGCATCATTTGTTAGGCCAAATAAAAAGGGCTTATCGGTATTCATTTTTCGCTTGAGGTAAAACCCAATATTAGGCAACGCTTCACCAGGTATGGTCAATACCTTCGCGGTTCCAACCTGCAGCAAGTTGATACGGGTGGAGATGCGGCTGGCATCTGCATACTGAGGAGATTGGCCAATGAGCGGAGAATTTTTCAATACATCCCGCATAATCTCAGAATCAACAGGAAACTCCACTTTTTTCGGGTAAGAGGCCAAAGCGGGATTTTTTTCAACTCCCGCTTCCTTAATGATTCTCAAGGCTTCATCGGCAAGAAGTTCACCGATTCGAACACATTCCTGCCAATTATTGGCCTCATCTCCCCCTTCCAACCGATTGTCTGCTGTAACCATTCCGCCTTGGGCACCATTCATAAACAGCGCAATTCCACCGGCCTTCGCTTCAATTCGATCATACAATGGTCCACAAAAGTCAGGGCTTAGCAGCTTCCTTTTCGTTCCCAAAATCTCGGGATGGGACGCATAATTGACGAGGGTGCCAATGGTTTTACTCATTCTTGTCCCCGAGGAGGCAATTGCCTGAATCACTCCAACCCTCGGATCATATAGCTCAGGAGCGTAATAGTTATAAGCAATTTTGCCTTTGGCTTCCCCCACAGCAGTTTTCAAAATTGCCGGTTCCAGGTTTGCTACTGCCTCATTTACTGCATCGGCAACCTGCTGCACACACCAATTCAGATAGTCGAGGTCGGCAGCGGTGTTCCCCTGATGATCCGGGAAAGCATAGGCATCGGGGGCACTGTGTGTGTGCGTTGCTCCAATCAGGATATTTTCAGTGGGTATACCCGGAATCAAGGCTCTGGATTTATCTCCGAGGGCAGCCGGCCATCCCAAATTATCGATACCGACGAGGGCGATACGGGTTTTTCCTTTTTCCAAAACCAAGACCCTGACAAAGAGGTCTCCCTGCTTGTCGATTGGTATGACCGGGGTTCCCATACCCCCTGAAATGGGCAATAATTTTTGGGGAGTGATCACACGGAGAGAAGCGCCTGCCTTGAATTCCTCCTGGGCATTTGCAAACCAAATAAGTCTAAGGGAAAGAAATAGCAGCAGACTAGCTCGTGGAAACATGGGGAACTTATATTGATAGTAGTGCAAAATTGCTTTAGGGAGATTTTAGGAATAAGGTTTTGATTGAAAATTTACACTTGTTTGTTTGGAATCCAAATAAAAACGGGGTTAATTAAGAGAAAGAATCTGGATTTCACCATAAAATCCCTTAGGAACAAGATGCAAATTCCGCCACCATGCCAAAGGGCAGGCAAATCTGTTACCATTTTCCAAAGAAATTCCAGCCACCCCTTCTCAAAAAAGATAATTGGGGTAAATTGGGATACTTTAGCCACAACCTTTTACAAGCCGAATATGCGAACACAAAAAATCACCCATCACGTATTCCTATCCCTACTTTTTGCCTTTTCGCTTGGGTACCACGCCCTAGCCCAAGGGCTCAACAAACCGTCCCTGACTTCCCAAGGACGTACTCGCTATGATGCTTACTTCCAAAAAGAAATCCAAGAGGGTCGGCTTCCGGGCGTAGTCACGCTGATTTACCGAAACGGTGAAAAAGCCCATGAATCCGCTTGGGGATTCAGCGACTTAAGCACCAAGACAGCCATGAGGCCAGATCAGATTTTTTTTATCCAATCCATGACCAAACCCATTATTAGCACAGCGTTCATGATGCTTTATGAAGAAGGCCATTTTTTCCTCACCGATCCGATTTCCAACTATTTACCGGAATTCAAGGACATGAACGTGTTATTAGACCCGGGAAAGGGAACCGCAGGAGGCACCGAGCCTGCCAAATCTCCAATCACTATCGCCCAAGTCCTTAGCCATACTGCAGGATTTGTGCATGGTATTGGCGGCACCAAACTAGATGAAGAAGTAGCAAAAGCCATTTACCTCTCCGGTCCAAAAACCATTGAAGAGCGGGTCAAGGCCTTAGCAACTACTTCATTGGCGAGTCATCCAGGAGAAAAATGGAATTACTCCGCCTCTCCAGATATACTAGCCCGGCTGATCGAAGTGTTTTCCGGAATGAATCCCTCAGATTTCTTAAGAACGCGCCTATTCGAACCTTTGGGAATGAAGGATACAGGATATAACCTGAATGAGGAGCAAAAATCGCGAATGGTGCAGCTTCATGGTGCCAACCAAGCGGGCGCTTTAGTGAAATCTCCCCGTCAAACGCCCACCACAGGAAATACAGTCTTCGGAGGAACTCACGGGTTATTTTCTACAGCACAAGATTATTCCCTTTTTGCACAGATGCTCCTCAATGGAGGGGAGTTGAACGGGAGACGCTTTTTAAGTCCAAAAACCGTAGAAATCATGCGATTAAACCAAACAGGAGATCTTTTTCAAGATCCGGGAAAAGGGTTCGGACTAGGATTTGCAGTAGTGGACAATCTTGCGGAAACCAAGTCTCTCGGATCTGAAGGAGCATTTTATTGGAGTGGGGCCTACTGCACGTATTTCTTTATCGATCCTAAGGAAAACGTGGTGGCTGTCTTTATGACCCAAATGGCACCTTTCAGCTCCTACTATGAAAATAAATTTCGGCAAATGGTCTATCAGGCCATTGAATAAATTACCAATCTTTGAAATCGTAGAAGAATCCTGATTTTTCTCAAAGAAAATCATGCCTGAATTTCTTTAATTTATGTGCTTATCCGTTGAAAAATGAAAAATTCAAAACTTCGTATGAATTTTTTTAAGGGTGTTAGTTTGTTCTGTTTTACGCTACTTATTATGGCATCCTGCCAATCCTCAGATTCGGAGATTAGCTATCCCAAGCGCCAAACCATCACCGAATCTGTATATGCCTCCGGATTGGTGAAGGCGAAAGATCAGTACGA
Organism: uncultured Limnohabitans sp.; assembly: GCA_964574365.1. GTDB lineage: Bacteria > Bacteroidota > Bacteroidia > Cytophagales > Cyclobacteriaceae > Algoriphagus. The sequence goes on along the minus strand of CAZNND010000064.1, from coordinate 3,254 downwards.
AGCCTATGCCCTAGCCACAGGACCTATACAGGAACTGTTTGTTTCTGAAGGTGATACAATAAAAATCGGTGTGCCTATCCTGCAAATAGCGAATGATTCGGAGCGCCTACGACGTGAAAACGCACAGCTCAACCAGAATTTTTCCAACGAACAATCCAATCAAAACCGAGTTCGGGAGTTGGAATTGGGTATTGCGCTAGCAAAAAGTACGTATTTGAATGATTCCCTGCTATTCATAAGGCAGCAATCACTTTGGTCCCAGGGGATAGGCACCCGGGTTGAACTTGAGCAGCGGGAGTTGAAATTCAAATCCTCCAAAACCACCTACGAATCCAATTTATTGAAATACAGTGATTTAAAACGTGAAATCGAATTCAACTCCAAAAGTGCGGGAAAGAATTTGGCGATTAGCCGAGTAGTGGAAGATGAATACCTTCTCAAGAGTAAACTGGACGGGATAGTCTATGCGCTCCTGAAGGAAAAAGGAGAAATGGTCAGTCCCCAAACCCCGCTCGCCATTCTTGGTCGGCCTGGCGAGTTTATTCTGGAACTACAAGTGGATGAGTATGATATCACGAAGGTGGAAAAAAATCAGCGCGTGATCGTTACCCTGGATAGTTTCAAAGGGGAGGTTTTTGAAGCCAGCGTATCCAAAATCCATCCCATCATGGATTCTAAAACGAAAACATTTACCGTGGAAGCCCTTTTTACCCAGGCACCTCCCAGGCTATACCCTAACCTGAGTTTGGAGGCAAATATCGTGACAAGGGTTAGGGAAAATTCCCTGGTGATTCCACGGAAATTGGTATTCCTCGAAAATCGGGTAATAAGTAGTGAACTAGATACCCTTGAAATCAAACTGGGACTTAAAACCTATGAATATGTGGAGGTTTTGGAAGGAATTGACGAGAAAACAGGCCTGATTCTACCGATCCGATGAAATGGTCTCTCATTTTAGAAATCGCTCGGGCACTGATGCTTGCCCGAATCAGGCAGACGATGATTGCAGCTGTTGGGGTCATGTTCAGTATCACCATGTTTGTGGCCTTGCTTGGGTTTATGAATGGATTAAATTCCCTTTTGGATGGACTGATTCTCAACCGAACGCCACATATCCGGTTTTACAATGAAATCAAACCTAACCCCGAGCAACCCATAGATCAAAGCCCTGACTTTAGCGAATCCCTAAACAGTATCCGATCTGTCAAACCCAGTACCAGCAGGTTGGCGATCTACAACAGCGAATCTATCATCAACACGCTTGAATCCGATCCGAGAGTGCTTGGTGTCAGCCCAAAAATCGCTGCACAGGTTTTTTTCAATGTGGGGACAATTGACCTAACGGGCATAGTGAACGGGATACAGGTGGACAAGGAAGCCCAACTTTTTGCATTCACCGACTATGTCACGGATGGAAACTATGAAGAGCTAAATCAAACCAACACTATTATCCTAGGAAAAGGACTTGCCGACCGGATGATGGCATCACTTGGGGATGTGATCCAGGTGACCACGGCAAAGGGCAACAGAATGCAGCTAAAAGTGGTGGGATATTTTCAAAGTGGACTGGGTGATTTTGATAATGTCAATAGCTATGCATCCCTGTCCACCACCCAAAAAATGATCGGCGAGCCCCCCTCCTACATCACAGATATCCAAGTAAAACTCCATGACTTCAATCTTGCCCCAGGAATGGCCAAGGAGCTGGAAGAAATTTTTATGATTGATGCGGATGACATTCAGACGGTCAATGCCCAATTTGAAACCGGCACCGAAGTGAGAAACCTAATCAGCTATGCCGTGGGAATTACACTCTTGGTGGTTTCGGGTTTCGGGATTTACAACATCCTCAACATGATGATTTATGAAAAATTGGATACCATTGCTATTTTAAAAGCGATTGGATTCAGTCCTAAAGATGTCAACAGGGTTTTCATCACGATCGCCTTGAGCATCGGATTGGTTGGGGGGGTACTGGGACTGCTTTTTGGTTATTTTGCAGGGTTAGCCATTGATCAAGTTCCATTTGAAACTCAGGCCCTACCTACGATCACAACGTTTCCTGTGGATTACAATCCGAAATATTACATCATAGGAGGGGTTTTTAGTTTGATTACCACGTACTTAGCTGGATATTTTCCGGCTAAAAAAGCATCTGGAGTAGATCCTGTGGAAATAATTCGGGGAAAATAACAGGGAAAATGCCAGTATTGGAAGCGAAACATATTGACAAGTTTTTCATCAATTCAACCAAAACACAGGTTCTGAATGATATCAACTTTCAAATAGATAAGGGAGAGTTTGTATCCGTAGTAGGAAAATCAGGTTGCGGGAAGTCCACCTTGCTCTACATTCTTTCTACCATGGATACGGATTACCAAGGGGAGCTTTTTATGGATGGGGAGTTGATTACCGGTAAATCGGGAACATACTTATCCAGCCTCCGAAACGAAAAAATTGGATTCGTTTTTCAATTTCATTACTTGCTTCATGAATTTTCGACGCTGGAGAATGTGATGATTCCTGCCTTGAAGTTGGGGAAATATTCCAGGGAGGAGATCGAGCATAGAGCTATGGAGAAGTTGCGGATTTTTGACATTCAAGATCATGCCAAGAAGAAGGCAAATCAACTTTCCGGAGGTCAGAAGCAGCGGGTTGCCATTGCCAGGGCTTTGATCAATGATCCTCTATTGATTATGGGAGATGAGCCCACAGGGAATTTGGACAAGAAGAATTCTGACATTGTTTTTGAGAAGTTTAAAGAGTTAGCCAAGGACTTTGGGCAGACAATGTTGATTGTAACCCACGATCCGGAATTTGCAGCGGGGACGGACCGGATTTTGGAGATGGAAGATGGGAAGGTGATCAGTTTTGACAGGACCTAACAATGACCAATTTTCAATGATCAATTTTCAATGATCAATTTTCAATGATCAATGATCAATTTTCAATGATCAATTCTCAATTTTCAATGATCAATTTTCAATTTTCAATGATCAATTTTCAATGATCAATTCTCAATTTTCAGGGATTGGTCAATTGCCCCAAGCTTCAGCAGGAGAAATAAAATTTCATAAAAAATGATTCCAAGAGCTGGGGCAAAATCGAAATTGGATCATTGACATCTTATTCCGGAAAGAAAGGCGGGGGGAATTAGGATATTTCAATTGTAATTCAAACGTATTTCAATCCTATTTTAAGAGAGTGTTCATTTAAGTGTGTCTGCTAAATTCACACAAAATGAAGAATAAACA
>CAZNND010000063.1:0-27381 GCA_964574365.1 uncultured Limnohabitans sp. | reverse complement strand
TTAAAAATAAAATAATGCTGATAGACTATGCAAGTCAGATTTTGAAATTGAAGATCTGCGGGTTGGAAAATTTCACTTCTTTAGTAATTTTAATCAATCACAGAATAGGTTATGTCCCAACCAAACCATTGAATTTTTGAAAAATTACCTTCTCCTACTGATTATTTATCTGGCCTTCATCAGCCTCGGATTGCCCGACTCCCTACTCGGGTCAGCCTGGCCCGCCATGTTTGAAGACTTGCGGGTGCCAATGGATTATGCTGGAATCCTCTCCATGATCGTGGCGGCAGGAACTGTGATTTCAAGTTTGTTCAGTGGCAAAGTAATTCAGCGGCTTGGCGTAGCAAAAACCACCACCTTCAGCGTGTTGATGACCGCCTTAGCCCTGCTCGGTTATTCCATTTCAGGTCAATTTGCCTACCTATGTCTCCTGGCCATCCCGCTGGGACTTGGGGCAGGAAGCGTGGATGCGGCGCTCAATCACTATGTTGCCTTGCATTATGAAGCCCGGCACATGAACTGGCTGCACAGCTTTTGGGGGGTGGGGGCAGCTATTGGTCCTATGATCATGGCGGGATATCTAGCTAAAGGTGAAACCTGGACAAGCGGTTATGAGGCAGTTGGATGGATTCAAATCGGGCTGGTACTCCTTCTTGTCGGATCTCTTCCTCTTTGGGACAAGAGAAATTCAAAGGAAAAGAACTTGGAAAAAGAAAAATCGACCGGAATGTTTTCCTTGATCCAAACAACTCCAGGACTGAAACAGGCATTGATTGTATTTTTTCTGTACTGTTCCATTGAAGCCACTTTTGGACTCTGGGGAGCGAGTTTTCTGGTATTTGAACGCGGGGTAGGTGTCGATGAAGCCGCCAGGTTGACCTCCCTCTATTTCCTCGGCATCACCATCGGCCGATTTCTTTCGGGCTTTCTGACTTCCCATTTCACCAACCAGCAACTGGTTTTCTTGGGTCAGGGAATCATCGGAATTGGTCTGATGCTATTGTTTTCTTCGGTTTTCCCATTGATAATTTCCGGCTTTCTTCTCATAGGTCTTGGCTGTGCTCCTATCTATCCCAGCCTGCTTCATGAAACTCCCTCCCATTTCGGAGCTGAAAAATCCCAAACTATTATGGGTATTCAAATGGCAAGTGCATACGTGGGGATCACCCTGATGCCATTCTTATTCGGGAAACTGGCCATCTTTACCGGAAATGGGTTTCTGATAGGATTTTTGGGAATTTGTCTCGGAATTATGTTTCTGATGACAAGATGGATGAATCAGAGCGTACCCAAAGGCAGTCCAAACTAAAAAAACCACTAATTGATCAATAGAATTATAAAAAAACATGAAACCAATTGCCTTCCTTTTCCTCCTTCTATTCTCCTCCTTAGCCATACAAGCCCAAAACTCCGAAAGTCAATTAATTGAATTGGACAAAGGCTGGGAAAAGGCCCTTTTTGAATCCAATGTGCAGTTCCTGGATGATCTGGTTTCGGAGAAATTCGTCTGGGTGCACAACCATGCCACACTGATCGACGGAAAAGAAGCCGTACTCAACCGAGCTAGAAAAATCCAAGCCGGGCAACAACAGAATGACACTCGAAACCGGACTTCCAGGGATCAGCAAGTGGTCATTTTGGGCCAAACTGCGGTGGTAAGCGGATTTACCGTAGTAGACCGAGGACCAAGTCCCACCACCTACCACTTTATGCGTACCTATGCCTGGGCAGAAGGAAGGTGGAAATTGCTGGGAAACCATACCATGGCCATTCCGGAGGGGGAAAAAAACTGATTTTTTTTAGCCTCCACTTTCCAAAAAACCACCTTTCACCCAACTTTAGATAAGTTCTGAACCAATTCAACTTCTCCAATGAAACTCCACCATCTGCTCTTAGGTATTTTCTTCTTTTTCCCAATTTCCAATCGAATTTTGGCGCAAAACTTCCAACAAGTCCTTCAATCGGAAATCACCGCATCCAATCCAGGGATCCAGTTTACCCTCGAATCAAAAGACGGAATCCTTTCCTGGTCAGGAGCAGCCGGGGTCAATGAACTGGATCAAAAAGATTCTTTAACTAGTAATCGAACCTTCCGGATTGCAAGCGTTACCAAAACCTATGTCGCAGCCAGTACTCTCCGACTGATGGAAAAAGGCGTATTGAATTTGGAAGACCCAATTTCCAAGCATCTTTCAAGGAACCATGCTGAAATTCTTGCTCCAGAGTATGACTTAAACCGGATTACCATCAGACAGCTTCTAAGGCACGCTGCAGGATTTTTTGACCATACCCATGCGCCGGAGTTTTTTGAAACTGTACTTGGAACCCCCACTCACGAATGGACCCGAACCGAACAGTTGCGCATGTGCGTGGAAAAAGGTGAACCCATAGGACCTCCGGGACAACAATTCAGCTATTCCGATACCGGCTATGTAATTTTGGGTGAACTCATCGAAACCTACACCGGCAAATCTCTGGATGGGGGAATAAAAGAATTATTGGGATTAGAAAGGCTTGGACTTCACCGAACTGATTTCGAAAGAATAGATCCAATTACCGATCAGCAACGCATTCATCAGTATTTTGAAGGAAGGGATACTTATACGTTTAGCCCAACCATGGATTATTTTGGGGGAGGTGGCTTGTTATCCAACACCCGGGAACTGGTCGATTTTTTCCAGGCGCTTTTTGGAGGAAAAATTTTCAAAAACCCAGAGACCTTGAAAATCATGCTTGAATCTGTTTCCTATCCAAAAAAGGCGCAGCTGGATTATCAAATGGGCATGTTCAAGGTCATGATAAATGGCATAGAAGCTTACACTCACTCAGGTTTTTGGGGAACTCAGGTACTCTTTATCCCCAAATTAAATCTCTTCATGGCCACCAACTATTCGGGTGGATGGCGTGGTAGTGCGGTAGCACCGGTTTTTGAGAAGATCCTCATGGAATTCGAAAAGAGTCAGCCTTAAACAACATGGCTACCACTTTATAAAATTCTCATCACTAACAGGTTCTAGTTTTTCAATACCCTAAACTTCTTCATCTCTTCTTCATAAATAACAGCTTACTTCAATTTTGATGCAGAGTTTTGAAGATTTAGTTCCCCAATCTTAAAACCCAAAAACCATGAAAATTGAAAAATCAACTCCATTGCCTATAGAAAAACTGCTTTTCCTTTTGGTGGTTTTACTGAGTTTCTGTACTGAAAAAGAAGAATCCCCTTCCGGAACCACCGACACCCCATGCCAGGTTGCCAGATCGCTGGATACTTCACGAGGGGCTTGTAATGAGACGCTTTCCTTGACTCCGGAATTTACGGCGCAGATTCAGGGAACCAACAGGGTAATTAAATCCAACAGCATCCCTAATCATAAAGTTGGATTATTTGGCAGGGTACCAGGATCCCTGAATCCAAACAGCATTTCAGCTCAAAGTAAAACCTATACCATCAGTGGTACACCCACCACCTCAGCAAGCCTAACACCGCTCCTTTCAAATAAGGGACCTGCTTACTCTTTTGGTGTTTTATTGAATGGCATTGAACTGGATCCTGTGGCAGCAGAACCATTCCCCCATCAGGGCATCATGAGTCCGAATGTCAATTGGGAATGGAATTTGGAAGCCTTGAATGTGAATCTGGGACTCGATTGCAACAATGCACATGTCCAACCCACAGGGAAGTACCACTACCACGGGTTACCCTCCCTTTATCTCCAAAATCTAGCCGTCCCATCCAATACCATGACCCTCATCGGTTATGCCGCGGATGGGTTTCCCATTTATTTTAAATATGCCTATTCCAATGCTTCAGACCCCAAATCAGCCGTGGTGGAAATGAAATCGAGTTACAGATTAAAGTCTGGCAACCGACCGGGCGATGGGGTTACTGCCCCATGTGGTGCATACAATGGAGTCTATTCAGCAGATTACGAATATGTGAAGGATTTAGGAACCCTGGATGAGGCCAATGGAAGAACAGGAGTCACTCCTGAATTTCCAAATGGGACCTACTTCTACATCATCACGGAAAGTTTCCCGGTCATTCCAAGATTTCTTCGGGGAACCTCATCCACTGACTTCCGAATTCAATGAGAAGCAGCGCTTTTCTTTTGCTACTTTTTCTTTACTCAACGATTTTGCCTGCACATGAGGTAAATGAGGCTCATTTTGTCCTGAAAAAAACAGATGGCCATTGGGTAATTGAAGGAGATTTCCCCTGGATACTTAGAAATTCACTAATACAATTTGATCCAAACGTCGAACAGGCAAAAGATCAAAAAACCATAGATGCAGCTCTTTTTTCCTATGTTCTATCCAACCTCATCCTAAAAAATCAACAGAGAGAAAGCATTCCATTGACCCGAATCGAACCGATTGTAAATCCGGATCATTCACATCAAATTCGGTATGATTTCCATTTTGAAGGAGGAGACTTGGCGGAAATTACTAATACCCTGATGACCAACGTGAATGAGAACCAGGTCAATTATCTCATCTTCTTGGATGGGGAAATAATAAAAAATTACAAAACATCAAAAAACCACGCGGTTATTCACTTGGAGGAGGAAAACCACACACCCTTACAATGGCTTTGGGTTTGGGTAGCTCTCATCGCTATCTTGGGAAGTCTCGTTTATCTTAAAATAAGGAAGGTATAGACTCTGAAACTAAACCTCATCTTTTGGGGAAAATCAGCTAGATGTTATTTTCCTTGACTTTCCACTAGCCACCCTTATCGGGACCAATTCGTTCAATTTTCCCCTGTTTTTTAAGTTTGTTCGATTGATATTTTACTCCCTCCTCAGTGATATTTCCTAAATCCTTTGCAATCTCTTCCCTGCTTGCTCGCGGGTTCAAAGAGAGTATCTCGATAATTCTATTTTCAGTTTTCTGGGTAGTTTGCCCAAATTCATTCGTAGGTCTAAAAAGTATTACCGTAAAAATGCCTTCTTTTTGGAAAATAGGATCAGGCAAACCAGCTTTATTCATTTAATCCCGAATCCGTCCGATTCCTGAACCTACTTGTTCAACGAGATGCATAAGGGCAAAAAGACTGTTGTGAATTGAAAATCAGCGAAAATCCGCGTCTTTTTCTGCGAAAATCTGCGGGAAAAATGATTTTAGAATGAATGGGAAAAACTGAAATCATAACTGCTTAATTAATTATTAATCAACCTAATGCATGTCAAGAAAGAATTCAAATCACAGGCTATTTTTCAACAAACATAACTTAAATATATGGTGGAAAAGTCCACACATAAACCAGGATTCCATAGATTCTGTTACTGTAAATAAAACCAAAGACCATCCAAAGTAGGACAGCCTTTTTTTAATCAGTTTACTTTAAAAAACCCTACAATCCATACTTCTCTCCCATCTCCCGAATGAGTTTGTAGCCGTTTTCAGCCATGTCCCAGGGAGCGGAAAATTCCCTCCACACGCCGATGGCGTTGGCAAAAGCAGGATCGTTTCGGGTAAAACCCTCGATGGTCAGCCAGCCTTTGTAGCCTACCTTTTTCAGCGTGGAAAAAGTCTCATCCCAGGGCACGTGTCCCGAACCCGGAGTGCCGCGGTCGTTTTCTGAAATATGAAAGTGACCCAGTCTTGGTGCTATTCGTTCGATGGCCAAACCAAGCTTTTTCTCCTCCATATTGGCATGATGGGTGTCAAACATGGCTTGAACATTCGGATGGTTGACTTTTGCAAGCAGGTAATCCAGCTGGTCCATTGTATTTGCCAAGTAACATTCGAAGCGGTTGAGCGCCTCGGGAGTCATGAGCACACCCAACTTTTGTGCATGATCAGCCACGGAGTGAAGGACTTCTGCGGACCAGTTGTATTCTTCTTCGATCGGAGCCCGGCTGGCAAAGGTAGCGAATGCCGAATGATAGGGCCCGCAGAGTACCTGAGAGTTAAGATCAGCAGCACGATCCAGAATCCAAAGCAACTTTTCCTTTGCCTTTTCCCTAACTTTTGGATCCGTGGAAATGGGGTTTTCATCCGGTCCCATCACGGTCACTGTGGTTACCTCGAGGCCGATTGATTTGCAGTGGTCTCCGACCAAACGGCAGGCTTTTTCGTCGGTACCCCCGATAAAAAACTCTGCCCCGTCATATCCGATGGCCTTTAGCCGGTCAAGAATGGGCAGCAACCCCTCAGAAATTTCAGCTGACCAGGCCAGCACGTTGAATCCTATTTTGTTCATGGTGTTATGTTGTTCTTCGCTATTCGTTCTTCAGCGTTCGCTATTCGATATTATATTTTTTGTCTCGCCTAAGGTTTAATTGACACTTTTTTTATTGTTTTCTTTTGTTTTCAATCTATTTAACTGCCTTTCTTGCCAGCGAGGAAATTGGTTGATTTCGCCCTAATTCTGCGCCGGCGCTGGGGAGCTACTTGTCTCTTTTTACCCCGGGTGGCGTCGTTCCTCCTAACCCGGGGCTATTGAAAGGTTTGACCACTTTGTGGTCTTTGTCAAATACACAATAGTAATCTTTTCTGTCATCAGCCTAAAACCGTGTAGCCATTGAACCATTCGAATCTTGCTTCTTGGTACTTGGTACATGGTACTTTGTTTTGTCTTGATTCTTGTCTCTTGTCTCTTGCTTTTTCTAATTCGTGAACGCCAAATAGTATGAATATCGAAGTCTTGATACTAGATACTTGCTACTAGATACTTACTACTTGTCTCTCCGAAATCTAGAAATTTTAATAGCGAACACCGAACACCGAACGTCGAATATCGAAGTCTTGATACTAGCTACTTGATACTTGATACTAGCTACTTGCTACTTACCTAAAATCTGTCACCTTCATTCCCTTTCTAAAGGTATCAAAGCCAAACATTGTAGGCTTATATTCTCCTACCAACTCCATGGACATGTCCGGCGTGATGGTTTCTACCATTCCCAACAGGTAAAAAGAGGCATTGACCACCAATCTTCTCAGGTCCTCGCTCTGAAACCCAAGGGAAGAACCCATGGTCGAGGCGAAGGCCATGCCCTGTTTGCCACCGTCCAACTGATACGGCTTGGTCCAGGCAATGGGCATCACTGATTTTTTCCACATCACTGGCGCTTGATCATCCATGCCGGCAGTGGATTGCCCATGAATAAGTACAGTGGCATTTTGGGGCAATCCATGAATCCCATACACATCCTCCGGTACCCAAATATCATTGACACCTCTCAAGATCGGATGGCGGTTCATCTCCTGCACCCCATCAATCAGGGCTCTGCAGCCTTCTTTGGCATGGACGCCATGGTGATTAACCCAGGTCTCTCCGAAAATCAGCTTTCCAAAGCCCTTTTCCCAACCTGCCTCTCTTCCATTCCAAGTCCATTTAGCATACGGAGAGGTTTTGTTTTTCTGATACGCAAAAGCATGCGTGGAAGTACGCAATCCAATTATGGGCTTACCCGCTTTGAGGAAGTTTTCAATATGCTTGGTCTGCTCATCGGGCAGTTCTCGGAAACGAATAAGCATGATCATCAGATCGGCAGTCGCCAGATGCTCCAAACCAGGGATATTGTTCTGATAGTTGGGGACAACATTTCCTGTAGCGGGTTCAATCGGGAAAAGCACGGTGGTTTTGAATCCGTAGCGCTGGGAGAGGATTTTGGCCAGCATGGGCATGGATTCTTCCGAGCGGTATTCGTCATCTCCAGCCACCAGTACAACGTGTTTCCCTTTTCCGGGGCCCGAGATCCCCTCAAATTGGAGAAAGGAGACACCATTTTGAGCAATTCCCCTGAACTGTATCCCAATGATAAGAAGAAGTAGAATTGTGGTACGTAAAAACTTAGATAAATTCATGGTTGATGGGTTTATTAGGTTGAAAGAGGATTACTTAGCTAGTCTTTTGGGGACTGAATTTCTTAAAAATAAGAATCGGAATGAGAATTACTATCCCGACACCCAATCCAATCAAAAATTCTTTGATAATTCCCGGCCAAGTTTCCATCAAATGATGGAAGAAATCGATGTTGTGTGCAAAAATTCCTCCTGCCACCAGCAAAAGTGCAATGGTTCCCACAAAGGCGATGATTCTGATCAAGACGGGTAGCGCTTTTACCAAAACCCAACCTATTTTGTCAGAAATGGTATTTTCATCAGAATTAAGCGCGATCAGTTTATAGCCAAATTCATCCATTCGAACGATCAGAGCCACCAAACCATACACCCCAACAGTTGCAAGAATTGCTATCACCGAAACAACCGCAATTTGTGTCGTAAGCGGTTGTTCAACAACAGTTCCCAAAGCGATGATTACAATTTCTACCGAAAGAATAAAATCCGTGGTAATTGCCGATTTGATTTTCTTTTTTTCATGCGCCAGTACCTGGTCAGGTGTAATTTCTTCTTCTAGACTTACTTTTTCATGGGATTGAGCGTGGGGTAAAAACCATTCCAATATCTTCTCAGCACCTTCATAGGCCAAATAGAGCCCTCCCAGAACCAATACGACGGTAACGGCTACAGGCGCAAAGGCACTGAGCAAAAATGCAACCGGCAAAATGATTAGCTTATTTACCAAAGAACCTTTTGAAATCGCCCAAAGTACGGGCAATTCCCGGTCAGGAACAAAACCAGAGGCTTTTTCTGCATTGACAGCCAGATCATCTCCCAAAATGCCGGAAGTTTTTTTGGCAGCAACCTTGGTCATGGTTGCCACATCATCCATAAGTGTAGCGATGTCATCAAACAACGCAAAGAATCCTGAAGCCATTTTTCAATTTTAGAAGTACGATTTTTGATTTATAAGGGATAACCTTTGAGGTTTTCAAAACCTCGAAGGTTGGGAGATAAGTGATTTTTGATCTATGATTTTTGATTTGCGAGACACCTAAAGCTACTCCAACTTAATTTTTAATCATTCGGCATTGTATATTTCCGCATCCACGGTAAAATTGTCGATTCAGAACTGAATAAAAAATAAAAGCCTATCAAATGGACGAATATTTAGTTCGATGTCATGTGTTTCCGAAAGGAGGATTTTAAAAGGAAGAGCTCAAATATCGAATAAATCGTGGGTCATCATTTTCCTGTGAGAGCTGATCAGCGAAAACCTTTCCGTTGATTTTCAGCACTTCACTAAATTTTATAAAATAAGCTCGGTAGATTGTGAAAGAAATTGAATTCATTTAACCGAGAAAAAAATAATTCAATATCAAATTGAAAATCATACTATTACCTATAACCAATAACCTGTATTTATGTCCACCAACAGAAGAGATTTTCTGAAAACCGGAGCCACAGCCGCCTTAGGGTTGTCGGGCTTCACCTTGATCTCCCCCGCTGTCCTTGGTAAATCCATGGGCTACGTAGCGCCTTCAGACAAAGTAAACCTAGCCTGCATCGGCATCGGCAACCGAGGAAATGAAATCATCAAGGAACTCAACAAAACCGGACTTTGTAATGTGGTTGCTCTTTGTGATGTCGATATGGGAGCCAAACAGACCCTTGAGGTCATGAATATGTTTCCTCAAGCAAAAAAGTACCAGGACTTCCGCAAAATGTTTGACGAAATCGGAAAAGAATTCGATGCAGTAAGCATTGCTACACCAGACTTTTCCCACTTTCCTGCCACTATGATGGCTCTGGCTAAAGGTAAACATGTGTATGTGGAAAAACCGATGGCTCGAACGTTCCAAGAGGTAGATCTGATGATGGCTGCAGCGAAGAAATACCCTAAGCTTGCCACCCAAATGGGGAATCAGGGCCATTCCGAAGGCAATTATTTTCAGTTTAAAACATGGAAGGAAGCTGGTATAATCAAGGATGTGACAGCGATGACCGCCCACATGAATAGCCGTCGCCGCTGGCATGGTTGGGATACCAAGATAACCAAGTTTCCTGCGGCCGAACCTCTACCATCTACCCTGGATTGGGATGTATGGACAAGTCAGGCACAGCCTCATTCCTACCACAAGGACTTCCACAACGGACAGTGGCGCTGCTGGTATGATTTCGGCATGGGAGCTTTGGGAGACTGGGGAGCGCACATCATGGACACCGCACACGAGTTTCTGGAATTAGGTCTTCCCTATGAAATTAACCCAACGAAGCTAAGTGGGCATAATCCATTCTTCTTCCCGATGTCCACTACGCTGGAATTCAAGTTCCCGGCACGTGGTTCTATGCCCGCCATGACCATTACCTGGTATGACGGATTGGACAATATCCCTGCTGTACCCGATGGGTACGGGGTATCGGAATTAGACCCGAATATTCCACCGCCAAGCAACGGGCAGATTCAGCCAGCCAAACTCAATCCTGGCAAGATCATTTACAGCAAAGAACTTACATTCAAGGGAGGTTCCCATGGAAGCACCCTTTCCATCATACCTTCGGAAAAAGCGAAGGAAATGGAGTCCAAGCTTCCTGTAGTACCACAAAGCCCATCCAACCACTTCGCCAACTTCCTGAAGGCCTGTAAAGGAGAGGAAAAAACCAGGTCTCCTTTCGAAATCGCAGGGCCACTCAGCCAGGTCTTCTGTCTGGGTGTGATGGCGCAGCAGATGGGTGTTAAGTTGGAATTTGACCGGGAGACCAGACAGATCACCAATAATCCTCTGGCCAACCAGGTACTTGCCGGCATGCCACCAAGAAAGGGCTGGGAGGAATTTTATAGGGTTTAGTTTCGAGTATCTGGAATCAAGTATCAAGAAAAGAGATACACGAGGCAAGAAGTAAGAAATTAGAGACGAGAAAAAGACCGCTGGTGGATTCCAGCGGTCTTTTTTATTATCCTTGGGGTCAGATAAAATATGGACACCATCTCGCAAAGCAAATCTCTAAGTATTTCGCGCAGCGTATTTCAACCCTATCTTGCGAAGCATATCTTTAACCTATCTCGCGCAGCATATCTTTTTAAAAGAAATACAGTGGAGATATAGCCTTCGGCTGAAATATGGCCTTCGGCCCAGATATTGGTACCCTATCTCGCGAAGCCTATCTCCACCCTATTTCGCGTAGCGTATTTCAATTCTATTTCGCGCAGCGTATCTCCACCCTATCTCGCGCAGCATATCTCTCTATATGACACATAAATCCCAAAACCTTTCCGCATAAGGAGGACCCCAAATCCTACCCCTCCAACCTCTCCAATCTTTCCAAAAGCGGCGGGTGGGAATAGTTCACAAACACATACCAGGGGTGGGGATTGATATTGCTCAAAGTCTTCACGGAAAGTGTTTTCAATGCCTCGGCCAAAGGCTGGCCAGCAAAGGTTCTCTTCGCAAATTCATCCGCCTCAAACTCATTTTTTCGACTCAGCCAGTTCATCCCAATTCCCAATACCATCGAAATCGGCGTGAAAAGCATCGTAAACCCAAGGATATTCAATGCGGCAGACCAGCTTTCAGCTCCCAATGCCAAACTCATATTCTCCGAAAACACAAACTGAGCCAACAGATACAGCATCAACCCCACCTGAGCCACAGAAAGCACCATGCTCCAAAGAATATGCTTCTTTTTGTAATGCCCCACTTCATGCGCCAAGACAGCCACCAATTCGTCCGGTGGATGCTGTTCCAAGAGTGTGTCGTAAAGAACTACCATTTTCCTTTTCCCAAAACCAGAAAAAAAGGCATTGGCTTTGGATGAACGTCTGCTCCCGTCAATCACAAAAATATTATGGAGCGGAAATCCGACTGATCTCGCATAGCGAACGATTTTTTCTTTTAGCTCCCCGTCTTCCAAAGGGGTAAGCTTATTAAACAGGGGTAAAATCCAAGCCGTGTAAAACAAGTTGATCACTATCATAAAAACCGATGCAATCAACCAAAATAACCACCAAAAATCCTTACCTACCTGATGAATCAACCACATGAAAACCAAAAGCAGTGCCCCGCCCACTAGTGAAGAAATCACATATCCCTTCACCTTATCGAAAAAAAAGGTCCGAATGCTAGTTTTATTAAATCCATATTTCGCCTCAATGACGAACGTGGAATAATAGTCAAAAGGCAAACTCAATACATCCGATCCTATAAAAATCAAGCCGAAAAACAATACCGAATTAAGGACGGGCGGCAACCCAAATTCAGAAACCCATGAATCAATAGCGCCAAACCAACCCTGTGTGATAAATACTAAGGTAAAAAGGAAGGAAAATGTCCCCGTAATAAAGCCAAACTTAAAGTTGTCCTTTTGATAGTCCCTTGATTCCTGAACCTTTGACTGACTGAGGTATTCAGAAAGCGTATCAGGAACCTTCAGGACGGGATTTTTTAAATTAAGGTAGGATAATAGTTTTGTCAACAGGTAGCCAAAAACTAGAATCCCTATCAACAGGTATTTCAAACTCTCCGGACTCATGGGTTTTTATTAGAATTTTGGACAGGGAAGAATCGTGTCTCTTCTGGAAGGCTTACCCTGATAACTGTTGGGAAGTGTCATTGATACACTGAGCTCATGGGCCCCACCCGATTGGATACCCAGTTGGGAAACGGTGTAGTCAAAGCTGTAGCCAATATTCAGGCCATTCAGCAGATTTAGACCCACCATCATCACGAGCGCATCCCTATTACTTTGATTTTCTACGGGCTTGTAGGGCAATCCTCTGTACCAAAGGCCAAAAATAAGAGGTTCTACATAAAAGTAAGCGCCCACATCCAACTGCTCAAAAGGACCCTGACGCTTATAATTCACGGTAGGTGTGAAATACCGCTGCTTTCTTAGATGGGTAAAATCCCGCCTCATGCCTCCTTCGCCCAAGGGGATTCTATATCCCGCATGGAAAGAAAGTTTCATCGGCAAAGGACTTATTCCATTGATAAAAGACTGATTAGGCTCATTCACATGATGGGCAGAAAACCCTGCCCAGGCATTTTCTGTAAAAACAAGCCCTCCAAGGGACAAGGAAAGCATATTGACCGGATCTCCCAAACCTGGAATATTTACTGGCCAATTAATCAGATTCCCAAATGGGTCAACTGGGTTTATGTTGTTGGCAAAAACAAGATTTTCGTAAAATCCAATCTCTCGCCGAATATAGCTTGCTTGGAATCCTGGCCTGAAATAGGCGTTGTCGGCAATTTTCAGTTCATAGGAATAAATAGCAGTTATACTGGTAGATCGGAGTTTGGCAGCACCTTCAGTGTCCTGCATGACATGGAAACCTATTCCGCTATTGTACTCTGGAAGGTAATTGTCATAATAGGCAGAAAATGTGGTGAATTTGGCATCAATTGAGGGCCATTGATTGCGGTAATTGAAACCAATTCTACCGGTAAGTTCAGCACCCGCCATAGCGGGATTCAGGTAAAGCGGAGCCGCATAATATTGGCTGTATTGAGGATCCTGAGCAAAGACGGATATTGATGAGATAAAACTCACCATCATAAAAAAAACCAATGCGATAGAAGACCGTAACAATGATTTGTTCGTTTATTTGAAAACTCAATTAGCTTCTAAACGAAACGCCGGACAGGTTGTTTTAGTAAGCAGTTCGAAAAATATGAAAAGCAAGCCTAATTCCATAAGGTTCATTTTAATTTTTACCCTTTCCGTTTCCATTCAATTGTTGGGAATCACTAGTTTTTCCCTAGCCCAAGGATATAATGACAATGAATGGATTTTTGGGAATTGCGGTTCAGCGCCAAACAGCTACCTTTCTTTTGGTAAGGGAAATACAGCCAATGTCCAAACACTTTCCAGCTCTATCCTCATTGGCAAAAATAACAATGCCATCGCCATCGACCCGATCACAGGCCAACCCCTATTTTACACCAATGGATTGCTCGTTTACAATTACAATGGTGACCCATTGCAAGGTATTTCCGGAAATATGGATGGGGATTTGGATGGGAGACAAAAAGTAGCCACTGGATTTCTATCCTATAATCCAGACGGAGAGAAGTTATTCTACATTTTTTACATTTCACCCGGAGGCCAATTGAAATATTCCTTGGCGGATATGAACGCCCCGGGTCAAGCTGTAGGAAATGAACGCCCACTTGGGGAAATCACATCGAAAGACCAACTCATAGGCCCTGCGCAGGGTGCCTTACTTGTGGTAAAGACTCCCTCCTCCCCTTCCTACTTAATAAGTTTTGCAGGAGGCAGTTTAATTTCTAGAAGAATCGGATCTACGCCCGGTGAATTTGTGGAGACGGACACTGAAGCAATCCAATTTACGCCCAAGGGAATTGTATTTGATGAGAAAAACAGCAGATTGATCCTGATTCCGGAAAATCTTGGAGATGATCTGATGATCTTACCCTTTGATACTTCTTCGGGTAACTTTGGCTCTCCAGAGCCGATTACCAATTCCGGCGGAAATGTTCCAATTCAAGGGGCGGAATTTTCTCCAAATGGAGCTTTCATCTATTTTTCAAGAGGAAATCAACTTTTTAGAGTTCCTGCCGATAATCTTAGTGCCCCTCTGGAAGAAATCCCTCTAACCACCGGGATTCACCAAGTCTATGATGTCAAAGCAGGTCCTGACGGTCAACTTTATTATATTTATGAAGAAACACCCGGTGGACCCCAGTTGCTTGGAAGAGTAACCAATCCCAACGAAGTGGATTTGGTTAAAGTAGTGGTAGAGGAAGATCCATTTAAAGGAACTGACTTCTGCGGCACAGTCTTTCCCATTTTCGCTCCCAATGCGGATATTCAACCAACCGTTGATTTTACTTGGGAACCAGAGGAGCCTTGTTCAAAAAACCCCATCCAGTTGACCAGTGAAATCACTCCGGAAAATTACAGGCCGATTTCCTTCAATTGGGAGTTTGATCCCCCTTTGACTGACTCCTTGGGAAATCCGTTACCCGCAGATTATAAACAGGAACATTTTTTACTACCTGAAGATGCTACCCAAGAAAATAGCATCACGGTAACCTTAACTGTGGAATTTGGGGATGGATCAAAAAAAGAAGTTACCAAATCCATTACTTTGAAAGAAAATAACTTAGAGGCTAATTTTTCACCTTCCGATACCACCCTTTGTGAAAGTTGTATCGACCTGGAACCCTTACTTCAGGCCCAAGCAGGACAGGGGCAGCAGGGAGGTCAAGGTCCGGGAGGGGGACAAGCACCCGGGGGAGGACAAGAGTACGAGTATTTCTGGTCCAACAAGAAGGATAAGGGCTGGATAGGAAAAGAAGCAAATGAAGTTTGCAAACCGGGTTTGTATTGGGTTTTGGTTAGGGAACCCGGTTCGTCTTGCTATGCCTATGCTGAAATTCGGATCAAAATGTGGGATATTGAAGATCAGTCCAACTCCATCTGGTATTTTGGAGATGGTGCGGGACTAGATTTTAATGAGGATCCGAATGACCCCAACGCACCAACACCAAGACCAATCGCCTCTCCGCATCCACAAAATATACCCGCCGGAACGACTACTGTTTCGGATCAGTCAGGACAGGTATTATTTTTTACCGATGGAGAATCCGTCTGGGATCTGAACGGTAATTTGATGCAGAATGGAAGTGATATCGGCGGAGACAACACTGCCAGTCAATCTGTATTGGCTGTAGCGGTACCTAGCCAACCTACCCTTTTCTATTTATTTACTACCCAATCTAATACTAGCGGTACCAATATTGCAAGTTATTCTTTGGTAGATATCAAAGCAGAAAACCAAACCGGTATTGGAAATGTCGTCACAAAAAATAATTTTCTTTTCAGTCCCTCCACCGAGCAAATCGCAGCGCTTAACGCGGGAGACACAACTTGGGTGATGTTCCACGAATTGGGTAACAATTCCTTCCGAGCCTACCCCGTTTCCAGTTTCGGCATTGGCCAACCAGTCATCAGTTCCGTAGGAAGCACACACGGCTATAATGCCGGTATTGGTACCATGAAATTCAGTCCCGACGGGACGAAAGTTGCCGTAACAATTTCCGAAGGAGGATGCAACAAGACTGAAATTTTTGAATTTGATCAACAAACGGGAAAACTGACCGAATATGCCCGACTGGATCTGGGATGCGGTGGAGAAGTTTATGGATTAGAATTTTCACAAGATTCAGACCGGGTTTTGGTATCCTTTAGAAATGGACCTGGTGGAATTCAGGAATTCATCATCAAACCAGTGGACTCAGACAACCCCAACTCTCCTCCTTGCCCATCTTGTTTTGATGGAGTTACAGACAGAGAACAGCGGGAAAATTGCATAATTTCAACTAAAAAGGTGTTGTCAGGTACCTCTGGCTTAAACCTTGGAGCCCTACAAATGGCCTCTGATGGCCAGATTTATGTTGCAATAGTTGGTGATAATCGAATCGGCCAAATCCAGGTGGGCACCGGCTGCACCGCTGCGAGTACCTTCAATCAGGATGCTGTTGAACCCATGCCGGGTGTAGCAAATCTGGGATTGCCCGCATTTACACAAAATTCAGGCAGCTCCATTCCTGAACCTGCACTTTCCTTTCCTGCGAGGCTTTGCCTTGACCCGGAGTTAGGCACCAATGCCGTCCTCGAAGGAGCCGGAGAGCCAGATATCGATTCCTACTTCTGGACCATTACCCACGAAGATGGAACCATCATTCAAAATGCTTTTGGTGGACCTGGGGATCAATTTCAAAATTTGGACCAAATCTTTACCAGAGCCGGGAAATATACGGTCAAGCTTCAGGTAGATCGATGTGCAGAAGTGGAATATTATCTTGCTGAGGTGGAAATCGAGGTGGTAGCGCCGCCAACACTAACGCTAAAGTCTGATGCTACACTTTGCGCTGGAAATCCAGTCACACTCACAGCGATTGAAGGGTATAATTCAGCAGATGGCCTATATGATTTCCAATGGACCAATGCTGCAGGTCAAGTTCTTGGAGACAACAACTCCAATTCGATCACGGTTGATGAGGAAAGTATCTATTCGGTGCAGGTGAGTTATCGGCTGCCTTCAAATCTTATCCCTGATGAAGCTGCATTGTTTGATGCCTGTCCAGCCACTGCTGAGGTTTTTGTTGGTCCTGCGTTTGAGTTTGATTTAACCCAAACAGCAGATGAAGTGTGCTTTGAGGAAACCACTGTTACTTTTGCTCCAAATACTCCAATTGCAGGGGAATGGTTCTTTGAAAGAAACAACGACGGCACCAGAGTACCTTTGGGAGAGTTTTTTGAGCTTCAGCTTTTCGTAAACAATCTCCCCGGTCAGGGAAACTATGAAATAACCTTTGTTACCCAAGATCCAATTTTGCAAGGCTGCGTGGTGGAGAAAAAGGTGGAGCTCTTGGTTAATGAACTGCCTAAATTTATTCTTGAGGCCATCAAACCTGCTACAGATTGCTCCACGTCAGACGGAGAATTTAAGATTACTATGGAAACAGATGCCCTGGAGGTAAGAATTCCTGATCTTGGGCTTACTTATTCCAATGTTGTAAAAGGAGAGGTCATTCCCGTTCCAGGGGTTCTACCTGGCGCTTACACGATAGAGGCGGAAAACACTTTTGGCTGTACCTATTCCGCTAGTGTAAGTATTCAAAACCTTAATCCTCCAAACAATTATGAATTTACAGTGGCAAAAACAGATGAAACCTGTGCCGCTACAGGGGTCAATCCGGGTACACTATTACTAACTTTTAGCGCAGGATCTTCTCAACCTGGAACTTATTCAATCGTCAGACAAGGAGATGGTCAAGTTTTCGAAGGGACCATTCCGCCGAACCAAGCCTCTTTTCCTGTTAATTTACCTTATGGAGAGTATGTAGTCGAATTAATTACTCCAACGGGTTGCAGAATTCCAGGCACGAATAGCTACACCATAGCGCAAAAGTTTGAGGTATTATTTTCAGTGCCTACTTCTGTAAATGCCTGCGAGGAGTTTTTATTTACACCCAGCGGCCCCACGCCTTTGAATTACATCGTAACAAATTCCTCCGGAACGCTGATTGCTGCAAATTCAAATGGAGCGTATCGCTTGACTCAGTCTGGTACTTACAAGGTCAGAGGAGATGACCCAGCAGGAGTAAATTGCCCAAAGGAAATTCTGATGGAGGTAAACATCAGCCAACCCATTGATTTTGAAATTTCCGCACCAATTATTGATTGTGCATCTGGGGTACGGTATGAGGCGATTTTGAAAAATGTACTTCCACAAGACGTGATTTTCCTTTGGAAGGATGAGTTTGGAGTAATTGTTGGAAGGAGACAAGAATTTATTCCTAGTCGAGATGGAAACTACTCCTTGGAGGTCCAGCCTGCAGCAGGTGGACTATGTCCAGTCAATAGGATACCATTCCAGGGAAAAACCCTTCCCGAACCGGTATCTATAACGCTTGATATAACTCCTTTTTGCAAAGACCAAACCAGCACCTCTATCCTTGTGTTGGCTGATCTTAGTAAAGTCAAGGAATTTGAATGGTTTTCTGTAGTAAACGGAACCCGAACCCCATTGCCCAATTTCGACAACCTTGCATCAATCACCGTCAGCCAAGAAGGAACTTACGAAGTGCTGCTCAGAAGTGAGTTTGGCTGCGAACTAGGAAGAGCGAATGGTGTTGTCGTCAAATCAACCATTACCCCTCCTATTGTTCCAATTAGTAATGTCACAATCTGTGCGATTGAAGGAAATACCTTGAGCATCAATCCGGGAATTTATGACAACTACTCCTGGATTTTGGAAGGCAAAGAAGTATCTAAGGATGCAATCTTCACCCCTAAAGAACCAGGCATTTATCAACTTAAGGTTTCTGATAATTTAGGCTGTGAATATGTAGCCACTTTTACCGTGATAGAGGACTGTCGATTGAAGGTTTCCTATCCAAATGCCTTGGTTTTGGGTGATCCTGGCAGAAATTTTATTTTGTATGCCAATGAATATATTGATGAAGCTGATGTATTTATTTACAATCGATGGGGAGAATTGATCTTTTTTTGCGAGCATGAAAACCTTGAACCCAAACAGAAATTTTGCGAATGGGATGGGACTGTTTATGGAAATTTTGTACCTGTGGGAACATATGCGGTTGTTGTCAGGTTTAGGTCGAGAGAACAGAATCTTACCCAATCCGAAACTAAAGCCCTTACGATTATCGAATAAGCATGTTGATTGTCATTTCACCAGCGAAAACACTGGATTACAGCGTTCCGACTTATTCCGAATACACCAAGCCTGATTTTACTGCCGACATCAAAACCTTGGTAGGTGTAATGAAAAAGAAATCTGCAACTGAACTTTCACAGCTGATGCACATCAGCGAAAATCTGGCAGAGTTGAATGAAGAACGGTACAAGACATTTCAGTCAAAATTTACCCCTGAAAATTCAAAACAGGCATTGCTCGCATTTAAGGGTGATGTGTACACTAAGATAGAGGTAGATACCTACACCCAAGAGGATTTTGGGTTTGCACAAAGCCACCTGAGAATTTTGTCTGGTCTTTACGGATTGCTTAGGCCACTTGATTTGATTCAACCCTATAGGTTGGAGATGGGAACCCGTTTGGAAACCTCAAAAGGCAACAACCTTTATACCTATTGGGGGAAAAAGATTGCCAAAGCCCTCAATAAAGAAGCGGATGGAAAACCAATTGTAAACTTGGCATCCCAGGAGTATTTTAAGGCAGTGGATCTAAAGACCTTAAAAACAGAGGTACTAACCATCCATTTTAAAGAATTTAAAAACGGTTCTTATCAAATAATAGGACTTTTTGCAAAGCAAGCCAGAGGAATGATGACTAATTATGCCATCAAAAATAAAATCACAGACCCGGAACAATTGAAAACTTTTAATTCGGCAGGCTACGAATTTGCTGATACCCAAAGCAATCCAACCGAATGGGTGTTTGTTAGGTGAAATCGACTTCTCGTAGGATTAATGACAGGCTTAAAAAATCAAGAGACCTAGAGGCTTGGATCAACAACTTTCTCTTATCAGAAATAATGCTTCAATCCGTAATCCCTATTTTATCAAATGAGAAAAATTACTAAATGAACCAATTGAGGAAGGTAAGTGCAATTTTTCCAGCTAAGGGGGACAGATAAGTATTATCGACTAGTTAAAGACCTATTCGTTTTCATCTATTTGAAAACGGTAACATTCTAGCTCAAAGGGGAATATAAAGTTAATAGTCTGGTTTTCAAATAAATTTAGAATTATCTAGTTTAGTGATTCGAAATTTAGATTTTCTGAAAATTGAAATCACCCAACCTAAGATCGATTTTTTCACTAGTCGCCCTAATATTATTATTCGGAATAAAACTTTCTGGGATTGAAGGTCAATTGCATTCATGGTGGTGGAATCAAACTATTTCTTTGGATTTTTCTTCGCCTGTTGAACTTACTGGTCCCGAACTTTTATGCAATACGATCGGAAGTGTTCATTGGTACCTACCAAAGGGGTGGTAACGCGGATAAGGATTTATACAGCTGGAAAATTTTTGGCCCAAATAACGCGCTCCTTTTTTCAAGAGGACCAGGTTCATTTCCCAAAATTGACATAACCTTCAGCAGAGACGGTCTTCATACAATAGAGTTAGAGGTAAGCAGAGGAGGGATTTCCGTTGGAAAATACAAGAAATTGGTTGAAGTAGTACCTAAACCATCCATTTTACTTAAAAATGAATACTTTATCTGTCCAGATCAATCCTTGGCCCTTGCTGCTATCGATTCACTCAGTAGCAATTTTTCGTTATACGAATTTGAGTGGAAAGATGAAACTGGTGCTGTCATCAGCACCTCAAATACCTTAACAATAAGCCATGAAGGTCAATATCGTGTCAGATATTTTCTCATAACTTCTCAAGGAGAACGAGGTTGCGAAAATGAAATCAGTACCCGGGTAAAAGTCATTCCTCCCTTTTCGATCGTAGGCAACTCAACCAGCTTGTGCTCAAATGCGGGACTTACCTTTTCGACGAACCCTATGATTATAGGAGAATGGTTCATCCAAAAAACAGCTGGTTTTCCAAAAAAATCACTCGGAAAAGGAACTTCAATTAAAATCAATCCGGCAGATATTCCTTCGGGTTTTGGAGAGTACGAATTGTCTTTCGTTTTGGAAAATGCTGATAACCCAACCTGTTCTCCTGAAGAAAAGATCAACTTTGTCTTCAATCCCCTCCCCTCGCTTGTTCTAGAATCAGCCTCAGGTGCTAGTGATTGTTTGGCAGAGGATGGATCTTTAACCATTCGGTCTGAAACGGATCTTGATCTACTAATCATAGAAGGGAAATCAATTTCCCTCGGACCTTTTTCAAAAGATGATTTGATCCAAATACCCAAATTGCCTCCGGGAACCTACCAGGTCACGGGTATTCTTGGTTCATGTTTCAATGGATTTGGTGCTGTGGTACCTGTCGTAGCCACACCTCTTTCCCTACAGTTTGAAATTTCGGATATTTTAGGAGAAGGTTGTACATCAAATGGAAAAAGCCAAGGGTCTTTCAAAGTGATACTTAAAAACGGCCCAAACCCGGATATTTTTTACAGGATTTTTAATGAAAGGGGAATAGCTATAAAGGAAGAAGCATTCCCTAGCTCTGGTGAATTAACACTTAAAATATTTGGAGGAACTTATTTATTTGAGGTATTTACGAATTCGGACACCTGCATTCTACCTTGGAAAGAAACAGTGAAAATCCCTTCAAAAAATCAAACCCTTTTTGACGTTCCCAACCAAATAAACGTGTGCAAGGTGTTTAGTTTTATACCCAAAACTAATCAATCGCTAGTATTCAATTTATTAAAACCTGATTTAACCTCAGAAACAAAAAAATCAGGTGAGGCTTTCCTTTTGGATCAAGCGGGTGAATACCGTCTGATCGGATCTATACCAAACCAAAATGCAATCTGCCCCACTGAAAAAATATTCAAAGTCAACCTTTTAAACCCAGTCAATTTTGAAGTTGAGCTGTCCTCCGAAGATTGCATTATTGGCAATAAATTTATACAGCCAACTTACTGGGAGCTAATCCAGGAGGACTTCTTTTTTATTGGAGAAACGACCGAAACGAACTCATTGGCACAGGTCTGCAACTTTTTTTACCTCCAACCTCTTTTGGCGAATTTTCTCTTGAAGTTCAAAGGGCAAATTTTGAGACCTGCCCCGTTGCACCCACAAAATTCATGGTCAAAAAACCTGTTCTTTCTACAGATATAGCTCTCGAGGCAACCAAACTTTGTGAATTCGGTCCTAAAGCCATCCTTAATTTGAGCACTTCATCACCAGATGAAATCACAAACATCGAATGGCAAAGATTTGACAGCCTAGGAACGATCGAAACCCTTTCCCAATTCAAAAATCAACTAGAGATTAGTGTTGAAAAGGCAGGAATTTATGAAGTAACTGTATTTAACAGAAATTCCAAAATCAACAAAAACTGTGAACTAGGGCGAAAAACAATCCAAGTGGATCTGATCCCAGATAAAATCAGTTTCGATATTCCTGGTGATTTATCGATTTGAGAACCCTATGAACTAACCCCACAAAGCACAGGTCAATACACTTTCACTTTGCCTTACCCAGATGGAAAAGTAGAAACTAAACCTCAAGGCGCCTCCTTTAAAATAAACCAAGAAGAAAGTTATACCATTTTGGGTTTTGATTCGAGCATAAAAGGCCCTAAATGTCCGGAAGAGAAAATATTTCGGGTAAAAATCAACCCTCCTGTTAAATTTCAGCCAATATTTATAAATCTTTCCTGTTCTGGTGAATATGAATATGTTGCCCAAGTTGAAAATTACCCTGCCAATCAAGTAGATTATTTTTGGAGAGACCCATCAGGAAACCTTGTAGAATCAGGACCTAAGATGATTAGCTCTATCAATGGCACATTTACCTTGGAGGTTCAACCCAAAGGTTCATTACCATGCTTAACCTCAACAAGCAGTTTTGAACTCCCTGTCCCAGTGCTATCCGTTGACACGAAAATAATAGCCAGTACGCTCTGCCCGGATCAGCCAAATGCAACTTTACAAGTGGACACTTCCATTGATCAAGTAAATACGATAGAGTGGTGGTTTATTGATTTTAACAAAAACAGGAATCAATTGACATCCGAAGTCAATAAAACTAATATTCTTGTCAGTTTGAAGGGAACCTATGAGGTGATCGCAAAAAATGAATTCAACTGTATTCTTGGAAAAGATCAAGTTCTTGTTCTTCGAAGTACCGACGAAGTTCAACCTAAATTGAAAGAAACCTATCCGGTTTGCCCCAACTATGGAATCGGCTGCGGACTTAATCCTGGACAATTTTCCACCTATGAATGGTATAATGAAGGAGCACTGATATGGACTAATCCGACTTTTAAACCACTCCAAATAGGAAATTATGAGTTGTTTGTTGAAAGTGCGGAAGGATGCATCTACCAAACTAGCTTTTCTACATTTGAGGAATGTGAATTAAAGGTAAGACTTCCCAATGCTCTTCAAATTACTAATCCAGACAAACAATTTTTGGTTTACACAAATTATTTAGTTGACGAATTGGAAATCTGGATCTACAATAAATGGGGAAGTTTAATTTTTCATTGTAAAAACACTGATTTGATCAATGAGGAGTCCACCTGTATTTGGGATGGCTATTACAACGGAGTCCCCTTGCCTAATGGAACCTATGCATATAGAACCTATTTTGTGAATCTTGAAAAAGGCATTAGAAAAGAGCAATTTGGTTCGATCCTAGTCGTTGATTAAATGGGAAAACGGAAAATTAAAGCAGAACAAAATCGCTCAGAGTTTTAGTTTAGCTCAATGCCTCTACTCGTTTTGGAATTGCGATAGAATCACTACTAATGATCTGGATTTTAAAACTTCCAGTCCTAGCTCTATGCTACTAAAAATCCATCGAGTAATATTCAAACCCTAATCACTTTGGAAATCTGGAAGATTATTTGCTAATTTTTATCCTTTTATGGAATAAATTATTTCACGGGAAAGCTAAATCCAATTTTTTTTCTATTTTTTGCGATATTAATGTTTGTTTCACTCAACCCAAAATCCAAAAGCACTATTCTATGACTCAAACCATCAACAAAAGTGCCCTCTTCAACGCAAGTTGTTTGGCACTCATCACCACTGCATTTTCCTTCTCTATTCGAGCTGGAATTCTGCCTCAGTTAGGAACTGAATTTGGTCTTTCTGCCGAGCAGTTAGGCTTTATCAACTCTATGTGGTTCTTAGGTTTCCCGATCTCCATGATTCTCGGGGGGCTGTTTTACCATATCGTAGGTCCTGCCAACATCATGAGAATTGCCTTTGTTACGCACACATTGGGTATTCTGCTGACCATCTATGCAGATGGCTACACCACGCTCTTGATTTCCACTCTCTTTATTGGATTCGGAAACGGATGTACTGAAGCAGCTTGCAATCCACTTATTGCCGACATGTACTCTGGTACCACACTTAACAAAATGCTTAACCGATTCCACATGTGGTTCCCTGGTGGAATTGTTTTGGGTAGCTTGGTTTCAAAGTTCATGACAGACGGAGGAATGACCTGGCAAGCTCAAGTATGGGTGATGATGATCCCAACCGTTGCCTACGCTGTACTTTTCTTCGGAAAAGCTTTCCCTAAGCCATCTGTTGAAGGCGTTACCTCAGTAGGTTCCAACGTGAAGGCGATGTTTAGCCCAGTATTTATTTTCTTGTTTTTTGCTATGGCCTTAACTGCCATTTCCGAATTCGGTCCTCAGCAGTGGGTAGGCTTGATTATGAGTAAAAGTGGTGCCAGCCCTATGTTGATTTTGGCACTTACTACAGGGGTAATGGCCTTGGGAAGATTCTTCGCAGGACCAGTTGTGAAGGCATTGGGCCAAACAGGTGTTCTATTAGGCGGAGCAATCTTTGCATCCATAGGAATTTTCATGTTCAGCACTGTAACCGGCCCAATGGCCTATGTAGCTGCATTGATCTTTGCCATTGGTGTATGCTACTTCTGGCCCGTAATGGTGGGTGCAGTAGCCCAGCGAGTCCCTTTGTCTGGAGCTCTAGGTATGTCAATTATTGGTGGTGTGGGAATGTTTTCTACAGCGATTTTCCAACCGATAATCGGAGGTTGGATTGACACGGCCAGAGCTGACCAAGGAGCTGCAGGATTGGCTGGCGATGCCCTTGAATTGGCAGCTGGTCAGGCTACACTTCAGAAAATGGTCATGTTCCCCGGAATCCTGATTGTTCTGTTTATTATCTTCTTCATCTGGCAAAGAGGAGTAAAACCCGCCAATGCCGCAGCACATTAATTCCAACAAAAGCAGCCTTCGGGCTGCTTTTTTTATTCAATTCGATAGCCGGAATAGTTGTTAGGTTATTGGGAATCCAAACTTCGATGTTCGATATTCAATGTTCGATATTCGACAGTTGATCTTTCCCAAATTAGGGCGTTCTTCCATCATCCACCTAAAAAGTTTAAGATTTCCAAATGAAACCCCAATTCCTCTCCTCTTCCCCATTTACCCCGGTATCCATTGAGGCAAAAATTGGAAAAGGTTTACCCTCATCATTCTAGTTGTAAACTTGATTCTAGATACTTACACGTTCTTTTTTGGTAGCCTGTAGTTTTACAGAGCATCTTGTTTCTAAACCATAGATTATGCCCAAACAACCTGTTTTTATCGCTTTCCTTTTTCTTGTCCTTCAGCAGGCTCAAAGTCAACAGATCTCAGGCCCTATTCAAATTCATTCCAGTCAACGATTCTTGATGACCTCAGAAGCCCAACCATTTTTTTGGATGGCAGACACGGCATGGGAACTTTTTCACCGATTGGATGAAAAAGAAGCATCCTTGTACCTGGACAAGCGAAAGGAACAAGGTTTTAACGTAGTCCACGCGGTAGTTTTGGCTGAATTGGATGGATTGAATTCACCCAATGCCAATGGAGATCTCCCCTTTTCAGATTTAAAAAAATGGGAATACAATGAAGCTTATTTCAAACATGTTGACAGGATCTTAGACTTAGCCTTGGAACGGGATATTCATATTGCACTTTTACCCACTTGGGGAGATAAACTTTTCAAAAACTCATGGGGAGCAGGGCCGGAAATTTTTAATCCGAAAACTGCTTATGAGTATGGAAAATGGATCGGATACCGATACAAAGACCAAAAAAACATTATCTGGGTGTTGGGTGGTGACCGCAATCCACGCGAAAACTCAGAAGATGTGGAGGTTTGGAATCAGATGGCTAGAGGAATTAGAGAAACAGAAAATCCACAAAATCGCCTGTTAATTACCCTACACCCCCAACCTATGGCACCGGGTGGCAGCTCTGTTTGGTTCCATGAAGCCGAATGGCTGGATTTCAACATGCATCAGACAGGTCACTGTCCCAATTACCCTACTTATTCAAGGATTACTAACGATTATAACCTAAGTCCAGCCAAGCCTACCCTAGATGGTGAACCCATGTATGAGGAGCATCCCAAATGCTTCAATGCAAAAGAACTAGGCTATAGTGAAGCTACAGATATTCGAAAAATCATGTATTGGAATGTCTTTGCAGGTGGAGCAGGGCAAACGTATGGCTGCCATGCCGTTTGGCAGATGTATGACTTAGACAAAACACAAGTAAATGCTCCGCTCAAACCCTGGCATCAATCACTAGACTTGGAGGTGGCAAATCAGGTTAAGCACCTAAAAAATCTCATGCTAAGCAAACCCTATTTTGATCGAATACCGGATCAATCCTTAGTTGCTGAAGCGCAGCCTGAGGATGAAACCTTTGTTGTTTCGACAAGATCAACCAAGGGAGAATATGCTTTTTATTATTTTCCTACCGGTAAATCCCTTCGATTGGACTTAAGCTCGCTCAAAAAAATAGCACTTAAATTCACCTGGTACGACCCCCGAACTGGAGTATATTTAGATCATCCCTCGAAAATTGAAGATCCAAAAAATCACCTTATCACACCGCCAAGTTCTGGTAGGGGAAACGATTGGGTATTGATTGTAGAGGTGATGAATTAATTCCCGCAAGAATAATTCACGTACTCATCTGCCTTGATCGACCAAAGTTTTCCCTTGTCATCCCGATAGGTGATGGTTTTGGTACTTTCCAAAATTTCAATAGTAAAAGGCGTAATAATTTCCTTGCCTCCAACAAGCTCTATGATGCAAGGACCTTGGAATTGCTTTACTTCCAATAATTTTTCGCAGGAAAATAGTGGGACCAGGATAAAAAAAAAGAGAAGCGTTCGATGGACGGATTTGGCAATTTTCATATAGCCGAACAAGAAATTGGTCTTGAGGACAACGCATTGCAAGTAACAAAAGATTTAGCAATGATCCATATTTGGACTGGAGTAATTGGGGAGCGAGGAACTGTTATTAGTTAAGAGTTAATTTTTAAAGGTTAATAGTGAACTATCCTTCCCTCCCTCGTAAATCAAAAATCGTAAACTATATTAGAGATTATCACGAATGATTGATTAATGGGGCAAAATTGGCTGACCTTAGTTTGTTTTGCTGTTGTGAGACAAGAC
>CAZNND010000062.1:0-27422 GCA_964574365.1 uncultured Limnohabitans sp. | reverse complement strand
GCTTGCATACAAGCGACAAAATAATATCGACCTGAAAGGCACAAACATCAGGAAATTTTCCAAATACGGGTAATTTCACCGCGGAGGAGCAAAGACCGCTAAGGGAATTTTAGGAATTAGGTTTAAATTTTTTGATTCCTTTCATTATTCCGAAAAGACTCGCTAAATGTACCCTGCCGGAATTAGTTTGAAACCCTTTGGTTTCGCTTTGTGTCCTCAGCGACTTTGCGGTGTAAGAATTCAGAAATAGTTTCAGGAAATCGCAGCAATTAAAACACACTTAGTTTTATTTATCCGAATTTATTGAAGGGTATTCTCAGGTACTTTTAAATAAGCGGATATTCATATCAATTTATAACTCAAAATTTGATTTTCATCAAAAAAGGCAGGATTTTACCTGCCTTTTAAATTTTCATTATGATAAGAAAGTTTTCATTTTTTCAACATCGGCAGCACAATTCTACTTTGGAATTTGCCTCCATGGTGGATGTTGTTGGTGGCGATTTTTCCTTCCGTCTCGTCGTAGTTGTTCCCACCGGTATTCATATTTCTGTCGAATCGTGGGAAATTGGACGAGCTGACTTCGATACGGATTCGATGTCCTTTTTCGAAGTAGTTGGAGGTGCTCATTGGCGTCATTTTTATTTCATAGACCTTCCCTTTATCCATCATTACTTCTTTGTCATAGCCTTCGCGATAGCGAACCCGTTGAATGGTCTCATCCAGATTATAAGCTTTTCCGTCAGGATAGACGTCGATCAGCTTGATGGTTACGTCGGTGTCCAAGACATCTGAAGAGAGATACAGGTAGCTCTCGATAAATCCGGACACTTCGACTCCCTCTGTCAAAGGTTCAGTAGTGTAAACTAAAATATCGTCTTTCAATTCCATCTCACTTTGGTCCATCGCACCACCTTGTACGGCGTTTCCGGTACAGCATACGTTCCCTCCATAGGAATACACAGGGTTCATCGGGTCATAGGTGAAGGTATCTTTGGCTTCGGTTTTAGGGGCTTTGGCTACCAATTTTCCATCGCCATTTCGAGTATTGGCTTTTCCTTGAGAATCGAGGAAAAAGGAAGTCATCACCGCCTCTTTTGGAGGCCACACATCAGAAGATTGCCACTTGTTAATTCCCATGGTATAATAGGTCACCTTTGGGAGTTTAGCAATTGTGCCGCTTTCGTCTTTTCCTTTCAGCCAAAGATCAAACCATGCAGTAATGACTTCGTCGTAGTTCCAGCGGGCATCACCCACATTACGCTCACCTATCATAGTGTTTTCGGTAGCTCGCGTAAAGGAGCAATGAAGGACAGGGGCAATGATCAAGTATTGATTTTCACGCGCCATTTGGCTGACGGCAGTTTGACGTGCATGATTATAAAGGGCAATGTTGGGTGAGGAAGACACATCGTACCAAGAGACAAACCACATGGATGGCTTATCAAAAGGCATGGTGTCGTGGAAAAGTCCGCCCTGATACCAGCGCGAGTCATTGGGCTTGCGGGTGATCATTTCTTCGTAGACGCCCATTGGGCCTCCTACATTTTTGATGATGTCTTTCACCGGTAGGTGGGCAAGTCCTTCTTTCCAATCTACCCTAGGATATTCCGGAGCCATATCGTAAAATCTTTGTAATCTCAACAGGTCCTTTTGTTCTATCCCTGACTGTAATCTCGGAGCCATAGGGTCATGCTGGGTGCTGTAAAGCCAGGCAGTAAACAACATTTGCCCCGCTCCACCTCGGTACCAATTTCCTTGTTCATAAAAATCACCAATTCGACCAACGCCTGCACCATAAGCTTGGGGAACTAATGCGGCGAGGGCGGGATGATTAAGCGAGGCCGCTGCCATCTGCCATTCTGCAGTAGATGAGCATCCAAGCAAACCGATTTTGCCATTGCTCCAAGCTTGCTTGGACATCCAGTCAAAAGCGTCGTAGCCATCGGTGAGCGGGGTGCCGAGGATATCCCAATTTCCTTCGGAAAAGAATCGTCCACGCTCATTTTGTACCACGTAGGCATAGCCTTTTTTTACCCATTCCAGCGCTGATTGAAGTGTTCGGGAGTTCATTTCACCGTTGCCGTAGGTATTGAAGTTGTAAGGGGTGCGGGAAAATACCACAGGAACTTTGGCATCTCCTTTTGGCCGGTAAATGTCTGTAGCAAGTCTGGTGCCGTCGCGCATGGGCATCATGACTTTTTGGTCGATGATGGCGATTTCGTCCAGTTGCACTAGCACAGGTTTTTCCTGAGCAAAACTGAAAGGAGTTTGTGCCAGAAATAAAATTAAGGCAAGAATTTTTACAAATGATTTCATTGAACTGATATTAAACGATACAATCTATAACCTAATGTTAATATTCGTTAGTTTTTGTGCTAAATACTAGGATTAAGTTCATTTTACATTGATTTATATCTGTATCCGCTTAATTGCAAGTAAGGTTGTATTATTTTGGCTAGGATATGAATCAGGGAAAAGCATCTCTTTTGTAAATGCTCCTGTGTTCATTAATGGGATGACGTTGAATGAATTGGGTAATTCAATTAAATGAACAAAAACAGAAAAAAGGATTAACCACAATAGACACGTAGCTCAACTAGGAGCTCACATAGAAAAAATTCGGTAACGTTCCGAAAAGCCATATTTAATTGTAATGAAGCTAAGTGACAAATAGTCTGCTTTTACCAAGAATACGGCTTCCAACTATGGCTTCTATGTTGCTATGTGATTTTTTATTATTTTCCTAGTTGGTGAAAGGAAAATCTTTTATAATCTCGTTTATAGACACCTACTAAAACAGGGACTTCCACCGGTTTTACTACCATTTTTTTGATCTATTGGCTCCGAGTTGAAAAACTAGTAAATGGAATAGGATAACCTACCTTAGGATTAAAGGAAATTCTGAGAAACAATACGTACGTGCTATTATCAGGATACACATACAGGGAAATCGCTTTTAAAGCTTACCATTTTTCCGTCCGACTGAAAAAACAAACCAGTTTCATGTAGTTAACCACGAGAAAATTAAGAGCTACTCTACTGTTAAATCGAATAAAAGTGGGATTTCTCCAAAAAAGACTAAGCCATAATTCTTAATTTTCTCAATGACCGTAATGGTTATAACCCACAAGTCTTCAAAAGGGAGGTTCTAGATCCCTTTGTTCCATGTTTTAATTACCAAAAGTTAAAAGCGATTTCCCTGGATAAACATATTGAATTATGGAGTTCCTTTACAATTTTTACTATTGATGGATTAATCTAACTTTACGGTTCAATAAATTTTTAAGCATGGACAGCCATTCAAGTCTATTACTGAATACCTGGGTTGAAATTCCAAAAAATTCTGATTTCAGCATTTACAATTTGCCTTTTGGGGTTTTTAAAAACAAGAAACTCAGTCCACGTATTGGGATGGCAATCGGAGAAAAAATTGTTGATCTCAGTGTACTCCATCAAGAGGGGTTCTTTTCTGCACTTTTTTTACCGGAAGGGATTTTCCTGAAAGATACCCTCAATGATCTGATTGCATTAGGGAAAAATCAAACCCGTAAAATTCGAAATCGGGTGCAGCAACTCCTGATTTCAGAAAATGGAGAACTCCGAGATCATGCCGCACGAGGTAAAGTCATGATAAACAAAAATGAAACCGAGATGCTAATGCCGGTTAAAATCGGGGATTACACAGATTTCTACTCAAGCATCGAGCACGCTACCAATGTAGGGAAAATGTTCAGAGATCCGGAAAATGCACTTTTGCCCAATTGGCGACATCTACCGGTAGGATATCATGGAAGAGCCTCCTCCATTGTTGTCTCGGGTTCGCCGATTCATCGGCCAAAAGGGCAGTTTAAAGATCCTGATCTGGAAAAGCCTGTCTTTGGTCCAAGTAAAAGACTGGATTTTGAATTGGAAATGGCTTTCATTACTGGTAAGGCCACAAAGCTGGGTGACAGTGTGAAGGTGGAGGAAGCCGAGGAGTATATTTTTGGTTTCGTATTGTTCAATGACTGGTCTGCTCGGGATATTCAAGCCTGGGAATATGTTCCTTTAGGCCCCTTTTTGGGTAAAAACTTCGGCTCATCCATCTCACCTTGGGTGGTAACCTTAGAGGCCTTGGAGCCTTTTCGCGTAGCTGGACCTGTGCAAGAGCCTGAGGTCTTAGATTACCTAAAAAGTAAAGGAAACCTTAACTTTGATATTCAATTGGAAGTTTTGATTCAGCCGGAAGGCAAAAAACCTTCTAATGTCTGCACTTCCAATTTCAAATACATGTATTGGAACATTGCCCAGCAGCTCGCCCATCACACCGTCAATGGTTGCAATATTCAAGTTGGAGACATAATGGCCTCGGGTACCATTTCGGGATCAACGGAGGATTCCTTTGGTTCGATGCTCGAATTGAGTTGGAAAGGGACAAAGCCTGTAAAACTTGAGGATGGAGGAGAACGCCGATTTATTGAGGACGGGGATACGGTCATCATGAGAGGATTTGCTGAAAAAGAAGGAATTCGGGTTGGTTTCGGTGAGGTTGCATCTCAAATTCTACCGTCGAAATAGAAAAAATGCCCCGAAATGATTAAGGGGCTTTTTTTTATCACATATCCTTAATTACAAGGAATAAAAGTTCAGGCTCGTCTGTGGTAATATAGTTTACTTTTTGTTCCAAAAGCCAAGCCATGTCTTCCAAAAGATTTACTGTCCAAGCATTGGTTGTTAGTCCCAATGCATGGGCTTCTTTGATCCAGTCAGGTTTGTTTTTGAGTATGCGGATATTGTAATCAAAGCCAAAAAATCCGGCTTCCTTCAGTTCGACGGGAGTCTTGTCACCAGTAAGATAGGCCACATTGGCAGAAGGATCTGTTGCAATGGCTTTTCTGCCTCCTTCATAGCTGAAGGTGATGTAATCTACCCATTTTTCAGCACCAAGCTTTTGGACAGTCTTCACGGAAAGTTCGCCTACTCGTTCACTCCGCTGTACATTGATTCTTGAAGGTTTGAATTCTAAAATTAGTTTGGTTCCTGTCTGCTTCATTCCTTCGGTGAGGTATTCTTCCAAGGTGGGGATTTTCTCCCCATTTGGGAGTTTTTTAGCTAAAAGCTGCTCATAAGTAGATGTTTCGATATCTATGCCCTGAAAATCATGGTCATGATTGACGACAAGCACCTCATCGGAGGTCATCCATACATCAAATTCTGATCCCTCACATTGTAGACGAATAGCTTCTCGCAAGGATGCCAAAGAGTTTTGTGGGTATCCTTGGCCTTTCCAGGCTCCACGGTGGGCGATCACTTTGTTTTGATGAAAGGTGCTTTGGGAAAAAGAAAGTAAAGAGACCAAAGTCATGGCAAGAATCAGAATTGTGATTTTTTTCATTTGTAAATGGCGGGTAAAAACTAACAAACACTTTTGCAATTTAAAAAAAACTCGGTCAAGCTTTTTCGAGATTAATAAAAAGTTCTCACAAACTTCATGAACCTATGTCTTCTTTCTCAGGATTCATTTTTTTCGATGGTTTTGCTCCTATGATTTTGTAGAAAAGCCATCCTACGCCGACCAAAAAATGGATTCCGATTACCGAAATGACAATCCAGAGCGTGGTATTATCTTTCATCTGTTTATAATTTGATTTTTTTGGTCAGATGGAATCTTCGTTTGGGGTATGATCATCCCTCTGTATGTCATTTTTGGTCATGCTCGATTTCATGTGCCAGGGTATTTAAAATTTTTAGGACTCACCCGTTCCTTCCAATCTGTGAATAATTTCTCTAATTCAACCACCTTCTCAGGAGCCTTTGAGGCTAGATTTTGTGTTTCAAATGGGTCTTTTTTCAGGTCAAAAAGTTGCCAAGGGCTATTTTTCCCATGGGCTACCAACTTCCAATCCCCCATTCTCACTGCCCTTCCAACAGACCATTCCCAGAAAATCGGTTTCTCTCTTTTGGTTTTATTCCTTGTCAGTGTAGGCAAAAGACTTTCACCTGCTGCCGGAAGCACGGGTTTTCCCTTAATTTCATTGGGATACTTAGCACCTGCCAGTTCAGCCAAGGTGGGTAGGATGTCTATCAAATGGGACGGGTAGGGGTTTATTTCGTTTTGGTGACCAATGCCTTTTGGCCAGGAAATAATCATTGGGGTTCTAATGCCTCCTTCAAAGGAATAGTTTTTGAAAAAGCGGAGCGGCGTATTCCCCACGTTAGCCCAGTCTTCACCGAGGGAAGTCCATTGACCCACAGTGCCGATTTGTCCATTCCCAGGTAGGGCCACTACTTCTCCTGAGGCACCATTGTCGGCTAAAAAGATGAAAACCGTGTTTTCCAGCTTTCCCTGCTCCCTAAGTTTTTGGATGAGTTCACCTATTTTTTGATCCATTCGATCGATCATGGCTGCATAGACTTCCATTTTTTGTGACTCGATTTTCTTTAATGAATCAGAGAGAGAAGCCCAAGGCACATGGGTGGCTTCGGTGAGTATGGCATCCTCATCGATCAGCTTCAGAGATTTTTGTTTTTCAAATCTGCGTTTACGGATTACCTCATATCCTTCCGAATACTTGCCTTTGTATTTGGCGATATCTTCCGGCCAGGCCATTAGTGGGTCATGGGGAGCGGTATATGCGAGATAGAGGAAGAAAGGATGCTTTTCTTCACGATACTCCTCAAGCCAGTCCAAAGCATACTTGGTAAAATAGTCTGTGGAATAATAGTCTGAAGGAGGACTATAGGGTTGCATTAAAGTTCGGTCGTTGTAAAATGGCCGATCCGGACGCTTTTGAGCAGGTTGAGGTTCATTTTCCCGCATTGGCCCTGGATTGAAGTGATTGGAAGCACCCTCCATGAGTCCGTAATACCGGTCAAATCCCCGATCCATAGGATGGTCGGCGCCGTGGTGTTTCCCTGCCCAAAGGGTACGATAGCCTGCTGATTTCAATACTTCTCCTAAGGTGGATGCATTTTTGAGCGGTTGCTGATAGGTGGCTTCATACCCGACTTGTTGTGCATAGAGTCCTGTCATCAAGGCAGCACGCGAGGGATTACACTTTGAAGTGTTGTACATCTGGGTAAATCTAACCCCATTTTCAGCCAACCAGTCTAGATTAGGCGTTTTTACCTCGCTTCCATAGGCTCCAATATCTGACCAACCCAGATCATCGGCCAAAATCAGGACTATATTGGGTTGTGTAGGAGGTTCCTTTTCCTGACTTAGGTTGATCCATCCAAGTAATAGTCCAAAAGAAATAAGGAAGCTCATCGAGTTAGGTTTT
This sequence comes from uncultured Limnohabitans sp., assembly GCA_964574365.1. Taxonomy (GTDB): domain Bacteria; phylum Bacteroidota; class Bacteroidia; order Cytophagales; family Cyclobacteriaceae; genus Algoriphagus. The sequence continues at coordinate 20,157 of CAZNND010000062.1, read as the reverse complement.
TGAGTTAGGTTTTTGGTCTCTAAAAGATAAGGATTTGCCTGAATTGGACTATCCTTTTTGACCATAAAAAGGAAAAACAGAAGTATTCGGTGCTTTTATACCTGCTGGATTAAAAAAATAGCGGGAAAGATCCCGCATTAGGTTACCATTTATTTATGCAATTCCCGGTATTCATAAACAGGGTCTTTTCCGGCTTTTTTTTGGGACTGATAATCGTTAAGAGCCTTTAATGCAGGCTTCCGAAGTAAGATTATTGCTATAACATTGAGCCAGGCCATCAATCCTACGCCGATATCTCCCAGTGTCCAAGCAAGTTCGGCTGTCCGGCTTGACCCGTAGAAGGTTGTCGCCAAGATCAAGAATCGAAGTAAGTATAATGTCCAATTCCGAGTTCCTGATTTTTGAAGAAAACTTAAGTTAGTTTCTGCGATGTAATAGTAGGCCATGATGGTGGTGAAGGCAAAAAACATCAAGGCAAATGCAACAAAACCTGCTCCGATTGAAGGGAAATGGGTGGATATGGCCAATTGGGTAAATTCAGGTCCAATACTCACTCCAGGGATATTTTCCACAATAAATCCCCCTTCTGGATTGACTACATTGTATTGGCCTGTGAACAAGATCATAAATGCAGTGGCAGTACATACGAATAAAGTGTCAATGTACACTGAAAATGCCTGAACCAGACCTTGCTTGGCTGGGTGATTTACCTCTGCTGCCGCGGCGGCATGAGGGGCTGTACCCTGACCGGCTTCGTTGGAGTAGATACCTCGCTTGATTCCCCAAGAAATAGCTAGACCAAAAACTCCTGAATAGGCGGATTCAAGATTAAACGCAGAACTGATGATCAAGGAAATGACATCTGGGATTTTTTCATAATTAAGAATCATGATGATCTGTGCCAATAGTATGTATCCTAAGGCCATGAACGGAACAACAAGCTCAGCTACTTTTCCAATTCGCTTGACACCTCCAAAAATGATCATGGCCAAAAACACCACAACAACCCCTCCGGTAACTTCCACAGGTATCTGAAAGGCATTTTTCATGCTTAAAGCAATACTATTACTTTGTACACCAGGTAGTAAAACAGCCATGCTAAAAATAGTGACTACTGCAAAAATCGCCGCATACCATTTGATGCCTAATCCTTTCTCGATGTAAAAAGCAGGCCCCCCTCGGTATTGACCGTCTTTCACTTCCTTGTAAATCTGTCCTAAAGTAGCCTCTATGTAAGCGGACGCAGAACCAAGGAAAGCGATCACCCACATCCAAAAGATAGATCCTGGACCACCCATTGCAATCGCCGTGGCCACCCCGGCAATATTTCCAGTTCCGATACGGCCTGAAAGCGCTAGGGCAAAAGCTTGAAAAGAAGATACCCCTTGCTCGGATGATTTGCCCTTAAATAAAAGCTTTACCATGTCTTGGAAGTACCTGACTTGAACAAATTTGGTGACGATTGAAAAGTAAATTCCTGCGCCTAGGCAGAGGAAAATCAATGCGTTACTCCAAATGAGACCGTTGAGTGAATTAATAATTTCTTCCATACTGAAAATTTGGAGTGTTTTTGTTTACGTACATTTTTGGCTACGGTCAAATATAGAAGCTTCCAATAGAATTTCGATTAAAAAAATATATGGATATACGGAATCTTTCCAGTAGCCAAATTTGATTTTGTTTGAGTTTAGTGGTATAAATCGATACATAAAAAGAGCATCAAGTGATCAGCCGGATGGAAAATTCAAAACACACCCAAACTTCCAATTTTGAATTTTAAACTCACGAAATCAAAGCTTTAGCTTTTCCAGGTTGTGTACTTAACCTATGTTTTCTTAGAAAAACAATTAACTAACCTGATTTGAGCAAAAAACGGAAAAATTCGAAAAAACTTTATGTCCTTCGCAGTTCAAAATTTTATCGGTCTTAATTTCTACTGGCAAAGAAGCGTATATGCATAAAAAAATATATGATTATCCGTTTAAGTACAAGTAAGAATAATAGTCCTTAATTTTATCTAATTATTTGGCGCTGCTTATTTAATCATTTGTTCTTTCAGCATTTTCTGTAACTCTTTTAAATTTCTTTCACCATTGAGAAATTAAGGAGATTAAGAAGGGCTGAATTGAGAAAAGTGCATTTTGGTTCTGGTTTTTCAATGACTAAAAAAGAATTCTTAACCCTCTTAATTACTAAATGGTTAAAAATCAAAAGGTTAAACTTTTGGGTATAACTTGAGATTGTCTAGTCTTGATTTTACCAAACACATTTTTCTGGTTTTGAGCGCTGAATTTAAATGAAGTGTCAAGCCATTAAAAAACAGCGTATCAGTTCAAAATCCCAAGCCAAATAAAATTTGGCCACTTGTACTCAGGCGGAGATTCATAAAAAAATATATGAAAAGGCTCGTTTTTAATTCGGCTTTAATCAGATCGGGTATGATTTTTGAAAAATTGGATCAAATATTTTTCAAAAAAGGTTGTCTAATAATACCTCGCAAGGGATTAAACGCCATAAAAAAAGCTGATCATTAACTGATCAGCTTTAGCCTTTAAATTTAAAATGTGGATTGATCTTATTCAAACCCAAACTTCTTCAAACCTTCGTGGCTGATTTTGATGGCTTCCATCGGGTCAAGTCCAAAGGTATTGTCTTGCTCTACGAGGTAGAACTCCATGCCTGATTGTGCTTTGGCTGCGAGGATTTGCGCAAAGTCGATTTTGCCCGTTCCAACTGGAGCAAAGTTGCCCACAGAATCCATGTCCTTTACGTGCCAAGCCTTGAATCGGCCAGGATATTTTTCAAAGTAAGCCAATGGGCTAGCTTCAGCTTTGGTCACCCAATAGAGGTCCATTTGGAAGTTGACCCATTCCGGATTGCATTTTTCAAGAAGGATTTCTTCGATTACTGTACCGTCAGCCATTGGCTTAAATTCAAAGTCATGGTTGTGGTAAAGGAGCTTGATGCCAGCGTTGAAGCACTTTTCTCCCAAGGTATTCATAATGGTGACCAATTCGTCGGCAGTACCTTTCATGCCTAGCGTGCGTGTAGCAGGGTCAAAGGTAAACATACCCATTGGAGGCACTGGGATCACAAAGTAAGAAATGCCTGCAGCCTTGACATCTGCGATGAGCTGGTCAGCATTTTCCATCGTCACCATGCCCATGTGGGCACTGACAGCGGTAAGACCAAGGGAATCCAAATAGCCTTTAAACTCGGTAGGAGCCATGCCATAAAACTTGCCGTCTTCGTAGTTTGCTGCTTCTAAATAAGCATATCCAGCGTCAGCTACTTTTTGAAGCGTTGATTTTGGGTTGACTGCCATGGAGTCACGTACCGTGTAGAGTGCCAAGCCCCCTATTCGGGCAGGAGCGACTTCTGTTTCTGTTACTTCCTCTGATTTTGGACCACATGACGCGAAGCCAAGGATCAAAGCCAACAATAGGGTAAGGCTGAGATTGATTTTTTTCATAAGTGGGTAAGATTTTGGTCCTGAAAGATACCGATTTCCTCAAAAAGAAGAATGCTTCATTTAATTATTGTCTCACTAGGGAGAAAATAGGTTTTATTGACCTTTCAGGCAAATCCAAAGATCAAGGGGAAAAGAAATACCACGATCAAGCTCCAAATCAGGTAGATGGGTAAATCGCGAACTACCAAAAGTGCAACCTCAGAAAAGGATTCCTGTTTATAGAGAGTTTGGAAAAGCTTTCTGGAAACTAGAATCAAATGAACTAGCATCAGGAGATTCACTCCAAGTACAGCTAGTCGGTTTGGGGTAATGCCCCATTCCGAAATCCGAAACCCGATCGCAGATAAGGCAATCAAATTGACCAAGATCGTGACGCCGGAGAGCAAGGTCAAAATCCACATGGATGCCTTAGCCGGTTGTTCTTTGGAGGCCTCGGTCACCGAAAAGAAAATCAAGGCCATTACCCCAATCAGCAGGAGGTTGAAAATCAATAAAAACTCGCGGTCATTGTAGGGGTCTTTTCCTCCCAAAAGGATGGTTCCCAAATACACCAATAACATGATCAGTACCAATGGGCTGAAAATCTTGGCAATGATCGGAGGGATCTTATTGACCAATTGTGGATTGGTTTGGGTAAGGTGCGTGGCAATTAACGGTGCGGCGACCAATCCAAATACTCCGATATTCTGAAAGTAAAACTCCTCGATCCGCAATCCGATCAACTCAAAAAGGCCTACGGTTAACCCGGAAAGGAGAAGACCTGATAGCCCTAAAATACCTCCCATGATGATTGCATCCGCATTGAATTCCAGGTAGGATAATCTTTTGAAAAGGTCTTTTCGAGATCCTTCTGAAAAAACAAATCCCAGCATGCCCCAAAGTAAGAGAGGCAAGTGGATACTGGCTAAAATTAACGTATCGCTGGTAGTTGAATGAGGTAGTAAATTGATGTAGCAAATGGAAGCTAAGACTACACCGATTGGAAGCCCAAGGTCCTTGAGCTGTAGCTTCTTCTTTCGGATAAAATAGGCAGCTACAAATGGGAATACCAGAAAACCCAGATTGCGTGGATAGAAGAATTCCTCATCGAGTCCAGTGAATGCTGGGATTTTAGCCAATAACCAAGCTAATGCTGTTGCGAAAAGGATAAAAGTCCAGTCCGATGTTGATCCCCATTTTACGGAATCGGATTCATACGTGAGGCGTGCCTGCCAAAACTCCGCTTGCTCTTTTCCTTGGATTTCGGGATAGAGGCTCTGAAAGGCTGATTTGAATTCGGTTTTGTTTTTACGGTAAAGTTTTTCCAATTCATCGGCCTGGCCAAAATGGGAAAGGATTTGATCTTTCATAGTTAATGTTGAGTTGGTTGAAATGATTCTGATTAATTCCAATCTCCGGTGAGGGCAAAAGCCATGACGGCGCTCAGCCAAAGTGCGACGAAGTAGAGGATGGTGCTGAAGATGATGGCGATGAGCTTTTGATTTCCAATAGGGAACCATCGGAATCCCATCAGGTAGAAGAATATCCCTCCTGCAGCTCCACCAGAAGGGATAATCAGGAGTGGGTAAAGCATCCATGACTCAAAGAATTCTTCTTTGGTGAGGATGACGAAGGACAGGAGTGCCAAGGGAATGCATGCTCCCAAGATGGCTGGAAGAGCCAATTCTCTGAAGTGGGGGAAGGTTGATTTTTCTGCAGCTTTCATGATAATTGTTTATTTTGAAAGTACTTTGTAATTCAAAGTGAATGATTAAATTTTTTTAGGGTTTGTTCTGTTTGATCAATTTTTCCAGGAATTCAAGATGTGCTCGAAAGGCATTTTTGCCAGTTTGTGTAGCCCCATAGTTAGTAAGCGGTTTTCTGCCCGCAAAGGATTTTTCCACTTGGATGTATTCTTCATTTTCCAAATACCTCAGGTGCGACGCCAAATTGCCATCGGTGACTTCGAGAAGTTCTTTGAAGGAATTGAAGTCATACCGCTCATTTACCATCAGGATGGACATGATGCGGAGTCGGACCACATTTTCAAATGCTTTGTCGTAAATGCCTTCCACCTTATCGATCGTATCGGTAATACATCATCGATCCGTAGATCACATGCAAAATCCCAAAACCCAGAGCCCAACAAAGAAGCCCGTAAGCAGGGAAAAACGCGGCAACTATTCCCAAAACCAACTGCCCGACCCCGAGATTTTTGATTTCGCCCAAAGTGAAGTGCGATGCATTGATCAAGCCCAATCCATAGAAAATCAGAGTTGCTGGCGCAATTAATTGTGGAGTATTTTCATGAATCAGTGCAAAACAGAACAAGCCTCCCGATAAGACAGGGATGAACAACGCGGAGAGGAATCGTTTGCTCGCCGGAGTCCAAAACTGCTCTGACTTTTTTTGGCTTTTACTTTGGCTGAGCAGGTAAGCTGACCCTATAGCCAAGACCAGTACGGTCAAGGCGACGCTAAGCAAGCTGATTCGAAGATCCGGCGTGCTCATCGTTTCGGTACCTGTTCCGTACGAAGTGCTTGGAAAATAGATCCAGTACCACGCAATACCCGCACCGATGAATGCATAAATCCCCGCCAATACGCCTGCAAGCCCACTCAATGACAGAAAGCGGGTACTCCGCTCCATCATGGACTTGATATCTGCTAATTCTTGTTCCGGTTTTTTCATTTCAAAAGTACTTTGTAATGCAAAGTAAATGAACAATTTCTTATCTCAACAAATTCCTGATCGATTTTTTCTAGAAAATTTATTTTTCAATTCTTCTTGATAGCGAATAACCCTTCAGTTTCGAATTCCTGATGTAAAAAAACGCAGCCCTAATGGACTGCGCTTTCCTAATAATTGGTTATAGGTATTTGAATAAATTTCTGAAGCCGCGGTGAGTGTCTCCACTCACAGCCAAACTTTTAAAACAAAATCGGCGCGAACATCGACAAATAGGTTCTCCAATTTGCCCAAGTATGCCCACCTTCATTTTCAAAGTACTCGTGCTGAAAACCGGTTTTGTCTGAAGGCGCCGTGAGTGTCTCCACTCACAGCCAAACTTTTAAAACAACATCGGTGCGAACATCGACAAATAGGTTCTCCAATTTGCCCAAGTATGTCCGCCTTCATTTTCGAAGTATTCGTATTGAAAACCGGTTTTGTCCAAGACGCTCAATAAGCGCTTGTTAGAATCCATTACAAAATCTTCCTTTCCACAGGCTACCCAATACTTGTGTACGCCATTGGCTTTAAGCGCATTAAATTTTTTCTCCATCTCAACCATATCTGCTTTGGCATCAAAGATCCCACTGCTGAATACGCCTATGTATCCAAAAGTTCCCGGATAGGTGATCGAGGCAGTGATGGTGTGTCCTCCACCCATGGAGAGTCCGGCAAGGGCTCGGTGGTCTTTATCTGCCTTTACCCGGAAGTTTTTCTCTACGTAAGGAACCACATCTTCTACAAGACTCTTTTCAAATTTACCCTGATATTTCCCCATGGTTTCACGATTTGGAGCAGGTAGTCCTGAAATTTGACGGAGTGTAGAACTCTGCCAAGCGTTCCCATTGGTCATGACCACTATCATGGGTTTGGATTTTCCTGAGGCAATTAAGTTGTCCAGAATAAGATTAGCTCTTCCTAAAGAAGACCAAGCGTCCTCATCTCCTCCGGCACCGTGTAAAAGGTATAGCACAGGATAGCTTTCTTTCCCAGAATCATACCCAGGAGGCGTGTAGACGTACATTCTGCGGTCAGCACCAAGTGTAGGGGAAGGATACCAAACCTGAGAAATGTTGCCATGGGGCGTTTCATTCAGTTGATAAACAGATGAACCCTCGCCAGGAATCATCAACAAGCTGGCATAGCGGGTACCATCTCTCAGTGCTTGAGGATTGGTGACATCGATAGCGGCAACCCCATCAATGAAGAAGTTGTAATGGTACATGGATGAGGGTAGAGGCTTGATAGTTACAGACCAAACGCCTTGCTCTCCTTTGGTAAGTGGAAGAGTTTCCCGGAAACCCATCCAGCTACCATTAACCGTTACTTCATTTGCCTTTTCAGATAGAATCCGAAAGGTGACTGAGTTGTCTGCATGTACTTCAGGAGAGACAACCCGAGGAGCCGACATGGCACTGATCTCCTGCGCTTGGATTTTTGGCGTTAGCCCCAGAAAAAGGACTATTATTGCCATTCTTTTGATCACATAGTGAAACTTCATGGTGCAAATGGGTATAGGTTATTGAAAAAGGCGTGGGGCAAATTGAGTTAGGTACACTCTCCAGTTTCTCCAGATGTGTCCGCCTTCGCTTTCCACATATTCATGCGGCATGTTCATGCCTTTGAGCTTCTCTAGGTATTCCTGATTGGCTTTGTAAAGGAAATCAGTCTTCCCAATGGCTATCCAGTACAATTTGTATCCATTATCCATTTGAGCCTTCAGCGTTTGGTCAAAGTTGCTGTACACCTTGCCGGTGGCATCTTCTCTCGGCATAATAGCTGCTGAAAAAAGGCCCATGTAGTCAAAGGTATTTGGATGATATCTGGAAATGTGCAAGGTGTGAAACCCACCCATTGACAGGCCTGCGATTGCTCTGTTTGCCTTGTTTGCTTTAACCCGATAGTTGCTCTCCACAAACTTGATGATGTCACCGAAAGCGCCTTCATAGGTGCCATCCATGGTTTTTGGAATCATGAACTGAGGCTTATAGAAGTTTTGATTGCCTTCTCCAGGAGCGGCATCCTGGATGACGTTACCGTTTGGCATCACCACTAGCATGGGTTTCGCTTTACCTTGCGCGATCAGATTGTCCATAATTTGAGCAGTTCGGCCCAAGTTGATCCAAGCCTCCTCGTCCCCGCCGGCACCGTGAAGGAGGTAAAGGACCGGATAGGTTTCAGATGATTTTTCATATCCCGGAGGAGTGTATATGGTGATACGGCGATCCATACCCAAGCCCTGAGAATCGTACCAGCGGCGCGTCACCGATCCGTGGGGGATGTCGTTGGTCTTGAATAGATCCGCATGTCCACCGCCAATGATGAAGATATTTGTAGCAGAAGCCACATCACGAATTAAAAATGGATTGCTCGGGTCGGTGGTTGAAAAGCCATCGATCTGAAAAGAATAGTTGTAAAGTTCAGGGTTCAAGGGTTGGGTTTTTATAGACCAAACGCCATTTTGGTCTTTGGACAGCGTTGCTTTTCCCGGTCCATCCATTTGGCCCATGGGGGTGTCCATTTTCACTGAGGGGAGAAAATCACCTGTCATCTGTACCTCTTTTGCATTGGGCGCAAAAACTCGGAAAGTCACTGAATTGTCGGCATGGATTTCAGGAGAAATGATGTTTTGTGGCCTGAATAGTGCTTCCTGTGCTTTTGCAGATAGCGTCAGCAAAAACACGGATAGAATGAAGATTAATTGCTTGTTCATCGATTTTTGGTTCTATTGTCTCAAAGTGTGAAAATAGAAATTGATAAGGAGAAACCAAGTCAAAAAGTGGCGATTGGTATATTTTCCATCAATTTTGGATGAAATAGTTAATGGTATACTTTTCGAAATTTCTCAAGCCTCAAGATGCTGGCTACGTGGTCCATTTAAAAACTCTTGAGGAGAGGAGCCCTTTATCTTTTTGAAGGCCCTATTGAAAGTTGCTTTCGAATTGAATCCTGAATCAAGTGCCAAGGACAATAAAGTATATTTTCGATTTTTATCCTTGTTAAATTTCTTTATAAACTCTTCAATACGTAGACTATTTACATAGTCGTTAAAGTTTTGATCAAAAATCTGATTAATTGTCGCAGAAAGTAAAACTGGGGAAACCTTCAGGTGCTGGGCCAACTCATGAAGACTGAGTTCGGGCTGAAGATATAGTCGGTCTCGGTCCATAAGGGTTTGAATTCGAAGTGCCAAGTCAGATTTTTCTGCTTGGGCCAAAGGAACCTCTTGTTTGTTCTGCGAATCCCATTCCGCTTTTTGGTCTGCAGCCTGCCCATATGCTTGTTCAAAGGTCAAAATTCCTGGCTGTTTTTGGGTAATCCCTGCCATACCGATGTATATATCCACGGCTACGAGAGCTAGATTCCACCACCAGTCTTGATAAAAATCTAGTCCGATTAATGCATCGAGAATGATGAAGATTTCTCGAAAAAATAACCAAAAGGCCATGGCGTAAATGAAGTTTCGAAACCATCTGAAATCGATCTGGTCTATGTTACTGAACTGTTGGATACTCCAATCCTTGTAGCTTCGGTAAATCTTCATACACTGAGGTAGGTAGTAAATAAATGAAGCCATGCCAGCGATTCTTAAAACATAGCCGGCTACCAAGTCCAACATGGACTCGTGAAGTCGCTCTACCACTTCAGATCCTTGAACAAAGAAAAACAACTTATAACTCACATAAACCAGATAAGGAATAAAGTGGAAGAGGTGGCTTCTATTTAGAGTAAAGGACCGGTTGGTCTGAGCCAAAAAGTAAAAATAAACCAGCGGACCAAAAAGTAAGCTGACACCTCTTGGGAATCCATTAAGCTCATTCCATAGGAAATTAATCCCCGAAAACCCAAAAGTGTAATCCTGTAGCTCCATGGCAAGAATCAACATAACCCAACCTAGTAGCCTATCTGAGAGCCGCTGATTTCGGAATCCCCGAATCATCAGCAGCCCGCAGATCAACAGGCTAAAGAAATAACCGAACTGAAGTGGTGTGGTGTAAATTGACATGGAATACTTAAAGGTAAGTAGCAAGCAGTGTTTTGGATTTGGACGTAGGTCTTGTTAAAGTTCAAAAATTATCCACCTCTCGAACCAGTTTGGCTACATCAATTTTATCTCCATTTTGGATGGATTCATCGACTCGGAGCAGTAAGATGCGTTCAGATCCTTTTTTGTAAAATATTTCCTGACCCATTTTTAGGGAAACCCCGCTATTGGACAAGGGAGAAAGGTTGGGATTCATCACATTAGGGATGATAAGCGGAATCGACCTGAGCGACGAGTTGTGTAAGGTGAAATTCAACACCGGTGCAAACTCAGGATTGGAGGTGTCGGGCTTTTTTTCGATAAAATCCAAGTCCAGACTGATTTCTTTCGTAGAATTATTGGTCAGTTTTAGTATTTGACCTTTTTCTACGGTCAATAAAGCCTTGGCTATAGGTCCCAACCCGAAGCTTTTCACGGTTTTATATGTCTTCGGTTCCAGGACTGCCACAGAAACAGGCTTTCCTGATTTGTTAATCAGGTTGACATCAAAGTCGCCAAATTCGGCATAGGTCAGTTCAACAGATTTCAGAGCCGCAATTTGAATGGTCTCTTTGGCATGAGTTGCTATACTCAGGGAGAGAAAACTTAGGAGTGCAAGAAGCGTTTTCATTTGTTATATTTTTTTCGTTTTACCTCACACCAAGTGGTAAGGATTGGCACAAAGTAGCTCAGGCTTTTTTCTATTTTCGCCTTAGATTATGATTTGAGACCCTTAGATCAGGATTTTAAAGTCTCAAAAAATCTGAGACCTCGAACTTAGGTTTAGCTATAGATTGCATCATGAGTTGTCGATTACCCAATTGGTTAAAGTCTTCCGATTTCTGCCCATCTGTATGCAGTCCTTCCTGTCCGGTAGGTCGGCTTCAGACTGCTTCGAAAAGAAAAAAAATTACCAATCAAAATCCAAAGGCTCTTTTGGACTGATGGATAAAAAAGAACGAAACACCAATTACAAAGGCCCACCAAGGTAAACTGAAAATGATTGCTAAAAACAACCCGAAAAACATTGCCGCTGCCAAATTTGGGAAGCTTGAACTTTCTCTTTTTCTATAAATCAGAACCTGAAGGGCACAACTAAAGGATAGCAGTAAAATTGCAAGTAACAAATGCTCAAAGTTTGAGGAAATCAACCCTTTCCATACCAAAAAAAGCAGCTCTGGAAAGACGAGAAGTGTCAAGCTTCCCAATTGATAGCTCAATTTGGAACCAAGCGAAAGGGGTAGGCCGAGGGTCCAACTTTGATGGTTGAGTTCGTGATCTGATTTTTCCAAAATCAGGGGAAGCTGCACATAGGAAACAATCAACACTCCAAAATGCAGCCATCGGATGTCATAGTCTCCCGATTGGAAGGAAAAGAAAAACCCATTCAATAGCAGCAAGCTAAAGGCTTTGGATAAGAGGAAGAGAATAGGTCGATGGTTTCGGATGGAAAGGATGATCCAAGTAAACCTCGGAAAAGTCCATCTCACCGATGGACGGTGGATGAATGTTTTCTTAAGAGGTTGGTGAAGGGTTTTTTGGATGAGGATAAAGTTGAAAAGAAAAACTCCAAAGCTTAGCATCCATAGTAAAATGCCAAGAAAAAGAGCCTTTTTCTCCCAAGCGAAATAGCTTAAAAAGAGAAAGTAGCCAAGAAATGGGCTGAAATTTAGGAGTAGGATTTGACTCCAAAAACGTCTTAAATCAGAGGAAGAAAACAGCCCCAACTGATGAAAAATGAGGTAGTCATTTTTTCTGACCAATTCCAGTTGAATCCGCAGATGGATCCAGCCATAGAGAAAGATGGAAGTTGGCAACAGCCAAAATGCAAGCGGGTTTTTGAATAGAAATCTTCCGATTAAAAAATGCTGTGCAGGTTCCATCAGGACTCCTCCGATGAGTAACACCAAGGTCCAGAATCCTAGCGTTTTTTGGAAAAATGGCCGCACAAAAGCCAAGACAGCAAGTTTATCCATTTGTCTGGATTTTGCCTGATTTCATGTGCAGGATGCTTGATACAGGAAGTAATTCTACCGGACCGCGTTGGTGGGAAGTGATGAGGAAACTGGTTCCTTTTTCCCCCTTGTTCTTAATGAGGTGGACCAATTGATCCTGCGTATGAGCATCGATGGTGGTGAAAGGCTCATCCAAAATCACCATCTCGGGATTACCTAGGAAGGCGAGCAGCAAGGCCGATTTTTTCAACATGCCCGAAGAGTAGCCGCCGATGGGATAAGACAAGAAATCTTCCACATCAAATACAGCCTTCAATTCGGAGATCTCCTCATCAGAAGCCTTTTTGGCTTTTGCCACAAAGGCAATCAAATCATGGAGGTTTAAAAACTCTGGGAATGTGGGTTCGGCGGGCGCAAATCCGATTTTCCTACGATACTCCAAAGGCTGGTCAATAAGGGAAATACCATTCAATTCCACTGATCCTTTGGCGGGATGGATACCAGCTAGGGCTTTGAGCAAAGTGGATTTCCCTGACCCATTTCCTCCCAAAATCACATGGATTCCTTGAGATAGCTTAAGTTCGGGAATGACCACCTCAAATCCGGAAGTATATTTTTTGACGAAATCAGTTAGACAAAGCATCAGCAGGGAAAGAGAGTTAGCTGGACTAAAAGTAGGTGGTTTTCGTTTTTTCCTTTGATTCGTTTGCCTTACTTAGGATTATTTAACACACGCAGAATATCCGTTTGACCCAAGAGGGATTCCCTATTTAGTGTCCTATCAAAATATCCTGCACTCGCCTATTCATGCGCTGCGCCAGTATATGGTTTGGGTCAAGAGCAAGGGTTTGATCCAGAAATTTCCCAGCCATCAGATACTCCTTTTTTTCAAAATTGTAATAAGCATAGGTAAACGGAATAATGGGCAATTCAGCTGAATCCAAGTTCTTTTTCAAGTTTTCAATGGTCTCTAGGGCTCCTTTAAAATCCTTCAGTTCCGCCTGCAGTTGAGCCGTATAGCTGATCAGGAAAGGAGGTAATGGTTTACCTTTTCCAAGGTCTAAAGCCAGAGTATCCAATGCAGCCTGAGGGCCGTGAATGCCGTGAATCACCTCGATGTACTCGGAATAGATGTGTCGCTCATTGGGATACACGTTCAGAAAATCCGAAAAATTACTTTCAGAAAGGGTGTAGAATTCACTGATCTGCTCCGGGGAGTTGGCCATTCCAAGGTCTTTGGAATCTATCAATTTTAAACTGTGTAGATAAACCTCCAAAAGCTCCTTCTCCCAGCCATTTGTCAGACTTTTTTGGTTGGCAAGCTTCCAATAGATATGGGATCTCTCCTCCGCGTTTTTACTGATTCGGCCTACTTGACTCCACGCTAGCAGAAAGCCTGAGTCCAAGTCCACCGCTTTTCGGAACGAAGCTTCAGCCAATGTCCACTCCCCTCGGTCTAAGATCTGCTCCCAGCCTTTCAGGTATTCTGAATGTGCTTCGGGAGAGCTTGTACCATAATGGAATTGCTCGTTCTCTTTGGAAAGAAAAGCGAAACTCAAGTATAAAAACAGCCAAAGTGATGCATTCATGGGAGTAGGACGGCCTAAGGAAATGTCTAAAGGCTACGAATTCCGCTAAAATAATTGAATGTTCTGCATCTACAGGGAAGTTTTTTTCGGAGAAATAGTTAAAATCAATGCCTTTATCACAATGTGCCTACTACTAATGAAAACCAAGTATATGAACCGCCTTTTTTCCAAAGTTTATTGGGTATTGCTCTTTATTATTGTCCTGCTCGGAGGAGGGTCGGCTTTTGCGGCTGATATTTATGTTTCACCCAAAGGCAGTGATGAGCAGGGAGGATCGAAGAAGTACCCACTGAAAACTCTCTCAGCTGCCTATCGTGCTGCGTTGGAGCTTTTCGAGTCGGGTGCTGGTTCAGAGGTGATCATTTGGCTTGAAGAGGGTACGTATCCACAGGCTGAGCCCTTGGTAATGAGTCCGTTCGGAGCAAATCGACCGGATCGATCATTGCACGTTAAGGCGGTCAAAGGAGCCAAGCCGATTGTCTCTGGAGGAGTGAGTCTGCAAGGTTGGAGTAAGAACGCCAAAGGCCTTTGGGAGACTTCTCTGCCTCAGGGATTGGAAGGGGTGGGAGGTTTTCGTGAGCTATTCATTGAGGGCAAACGGGCAGTTAGGGCGAGATTTCCCAATGAAGGGTACCTCAACGTCAAGCAAGCCGGGGCAGATCGCCGTACCAATTTCTTTTTTGAGAAGGGAGATTTTTCCATTCCTGCCTCAGTATCTGGTCTTGAATTGGTCTTACTTCACGACTGGTCTATTTCCAGGGTGGGAGTAAAGGAAATCGACCCGTTGAAAAATCAACTGATAGCCAAAGACTCGATCGGTGCCCGGTCTCCGGAGTTTTTTCATATTGACAATTGGGAACCCAATCCAAGGTATTTTCTGGAAAATGCGCCTGAGTTTTTGGACGCACCATACGAATGGATCTATTTGGAGAAGGAGAAAAAGTTTTTGATCAAGCTTCCGGAGGGAGTAGATCCATCAGGTTTGAAGGTGGTCGTTCCCTTGGCTAATGGATTACTTTTTCTCGAAGGAAAGGAAGGAAATCCTCTTCGAAATGTTTCCTTCGAAGGAATCACCTTTCAATATAGCCGATGGGATATTCCTACGAAGGGCTACTGTGGCATACAGGCTTGTCATTTTGATCCCCGACCTGATAATGGCTCCTGGGCGGTAGTTCCGGCTGCAGTCTCAGCGACTTGGTCAGAAAATATCTCCTTTGATGGTTGCTCCTTTCTCAATCTCGGAGGTTCGGGACTTTGGCTGGGTACGGGCACCGTCAACTCTGCAGTTCTTGGGAGTGAATTCCGAGATATCTCTGGTAACGGCATAATGATCGGAGAGGGGAGAGACCGGATTGTGAACGGAGATGATTGGTGGAAGACTGCCCCGCAACAGGCTGCCTTAGGCATTACTGTCAGGAGCTGTACTATTACCGAAGTGGGAGCTCAATTTTTCGGGGCAGTGGGTATCTGGGCTGGACTGACTGCAGAGACTCAGATCGTGGATAATCACGTCTTTAACCTCCCCTACACGGGAATTTCGATAGGCTGGATGTGGAGTCCAGTACCAACTCCCTCCAGAGACAATCTCTTGGTGAGTAACCACATCCACGACATCATGAAAATCCTGAGTGATGGAGGAGGAATCTATATGCTGGGACTTCAGCCGGGAAGCAAATTGGTCAATAATCGAATCCATGATGTCGAAATCAATGCAGGCAAAGCCGAAAGTAACGGCATGTTTCTCGATGAAGGAATCACTGACGTGATCGTAGCGGAAAATTTGGTCTATAACATCGCCAAATCCCCCCTTCGGTTTCACCGTGCTACAGTGAATACCGTGATGAACAATTACTTTTTTTGCAAGAAAGGCAATCCGCCCATTCGGTACAATACCACCAATGAGGAAGATATCAAACAGCAAGACAACAGGTCATTTGCCGAGGGTGAGCCCGGATATGAAGAAGAGTTGGCGCGTGCGATTCAGGATTGGGAAAAGAGAAAGAAATCTTCCCACCGATAGGCTGAGACGGCGGGGTAACGTTGCATCCGATTTTGTGGATACTCTTGCTTTGGATAGAAGGGATCAAGACTCACCCAGGTAGATACCGGGTGAGTTTGATTGCTTTCTCTGGACAGGCGGTTACACAGAGACCACAGCAATGGCACTGATCCGGAGCTATTACGTAGGCTTTTTCCTTGAAAAAGAAGGTTTTGATTTTTCCTTTCAGGTTGAGCTTCTGTGAATCTTCCGGGGTGATGGGCTTCATCTCAAAGACCCCATAAGGGCATACTTCCACACAGTCCTCCTTTGCCCCGCATTTGTTGAAATTGACCACCGGCATCAGTTTACCGGCGTACTCGTCGCAGGAATCTTGGTCGGGTCGGCTTTTTTTTGCCATTGATGGTAGAGAGATTGGTTTTTTGTTTCAAATAAAACTCCAAGGCAATAGGATTGCAAGGCTTGGTCTAGTGATCGGTACAGGAATTTTCACTTGGGAAAAGCATCACCAGGATAGAAAATTCCTGTCTTGGTTTGGCGATTTCTTGATTTGATTTCTCGATCCTCCCATCCCATTTTAAGAAGTCATGGCTTCGTTTACCTTGAGAAGTACAGTAGCTTATTTTTCATTCTAAAGTTTTTCTTAGAAGATTCAACTGATCAGGTGAGAAGGTTTTCAGATGACGGATTTGGATCACTTCGGCGATTGGAATACCAGGTTTTCGGAGAAAAAGGAAAGTGCCTTGGTTCGAATCCGCTCTGCGATCCTGTTGAGGTGATCCCCCTCATAGCTTTCGTAGAAGTGGGAGATCTGATAGGAATCTAACACCTCGTGGAGGGTTTTGGTGGCTTCGCTGATTCCTCGATCTTGAAGTCCGGCATCGATGGCGATGGCTTTCAGTTTCTTCAGGTTAAGGATGTATTGATCCAGATAGTTGAGGGTTCGGTTGGCGATGATCTTATTGATTACATCTTGTCGAGGCAAACCATCATTTGCAGGCAAGTCAAGGTAGAGCGGAGGATTTTTAGGATTGGGTGCAAAAGAAGCGGATGTAGCCAAAGCCGCAATTTCAAAAAAGGAGGTGGCCTGAAGTTGGTCTGGAGTCAAGGTCTCCAGTTTTTTCATCAATTCCGGGTTGGTTGAAGCGCCACCATCCATGCAGCAGGGACTGAGTGCATAGATCGCGGAATAGACCTCGGGAAATTTCATTCCCAGTCTCAGTGTACCGTATCCGCCCATGGAGTGACCGGCCAAGCCCCGACTTTGCTTGGTTGGAATGGTTCGGTAGTTGGCATCGACATAGTTGACAAGTTCCTGAGTGACAAAAGTTTCCCAGTCGCCAATTGTGGCCGAACTCGCATACATGCTGCCTTTGAAGCGGTTGTAGGCATTGGGCATGACCACGATCATTTCTTTGGAAAGGCCTTCGGACAAGGATTGCTCAATGACGTCTTGAAGATTGATCCAGTGCTTTTCCCAGCCAAACCATTGGGAGTCATTGTCAGTGAATCCATGCAACATGTATAGTACTGGAAAGTGTTTTTCCGGATTGGTAGCGTAGGAGGGAGGAAGGTAAACGGTTACCTCTCGGTCGGCAGGATCCCCAATTAGATTGCCTTCGAGGGCTTTGCTGTGGACTTTGATACGCTCCTTGGTGCCTTTTTGGGCAAAGGAGGAAATCGCTCCCAAGCAAAAAAGGAGCATTACGATAAAGAGTCTTTTCATAGATTAATGGGTTTAGAGGTAGCTAAATGTAGGTTTTATTAAAACTTTGGCCAAGTAGGTTTGGGGTGAAAGGCATTAGACTTTTTTAAGTATGCTTCATTTGAACTTTCTTAGGAAAAGGAAAGTATATACATTTGGTGATACTTTATAAGAAAAAATGAAAACACTTTCTTTAAAACTCAATGAATCTGTTTTCGAGGAAACAGAGAATATTCTGAAGGAGAAGGGAATTCCAAGAAATCGATATATAAATGAAGCCCTTGATTTTTACAATCGCTATCATAAGCGGAAAAAGTTGGCCAAAGAATTTGCGAAAGCTTATCAACTGGTAAGAGATTCGTCCATGGAAGTGAATGAAGAGTTTGACCGGTTGATTCATGAAGGCGCAATTTGAAATTTGGATGGTAAATCTTAATCCTGCTCGGGGTACAGATCTTGGTAAAATCAGGCCAGCCGTTGTGATTCAGTCAAACCTTTTGAATCACTTGGATCATCCTTCTAACTTGATTTGCCCGATCACCTCCAGGCTATCAATTGAGGAAAATATTTTGAGGGTTCGGATTGGTATGAAAGGAACGGGTTTAGAACAGGATTCTGAGATTCTAGTGGATCAAATCAGAGCTTTGGATAACCGTCGATTTTTAGAGAAGCTCGGAAAGCTGAGTTTGGAAAACGCATTGGAGCTGAGGGAAAAATTGAAAGCGGTGATGGATTTTTTATTGTAATGATCAATTCCAAATTCCACCAAACGCCTTGGTAAAAGTAAAATCTTGAGATCATAAACCATACTGAAGTTGAGGAGGTCTATAATTAGAGATTTAATGCTAATAGTTTGAAATCTAGGTTTAAATTGCCTTTCAATAATTCAGACCATGGCTAAGAAGAAATCCAAACCTCAAAAAACAACTTTTAATCCCATTAATTACCTAAAAGCCGGAAATGCCCGAAAATTACCATTATATCAAAGTCTTTTGCCAAAAGATTGGGAGCTTATCAAAAAGTTTCCAGCAATCATAGCCAGAAAGCATGTTAATGGAAATATCACTTTCGCTTCTGTTTTGGTGGATTTATTGTGTACCGGGGCTAAGGATGTTTTGTTTTTTGTGAATGAACCTGAATTTTTGTACGAGGAAATTTTGGATACGTACAGGGAAGAATTGTACTTGGATTTTGAACCAGTTTCCTATGAATTGGTCCACAATATAATTTTTGAATCCGTAGCATATGCTGAAGAATATGGGATAGCACCACATGTGGATTTTAGGTTTGCTGAGTTCATTTTGGAGGAAGATTCAGATGATTTTCCCAAGATTGAAGTTCAATTAGGGGAAGGAGGAAAAGCCCATCTGTACCTGAATCCTGATGATGAACGTGCACCTTATTTTGAGCGGCAAATTTTGAAATACGGAGAACCCGGAACTTATGAGATTTTCCGAAACGAATTTGATCCTTTTTTGGGGGAGAATGATTTTGATGAGGAGGATGAATGGGATGATGAAGATGGGGAAGATAAATTTTTAGATACTTGTTTTGTTTGGGACGAGTGGGAATGGGAGGATTTTTATGATGAGGGAAATTTTGAAAACTTATCTTCTGACCTAGTGATTTTCACCCTCATAAACTTGCCGGAGTACTCATATGATAAATTGATTCAAGATCCAATGTTTTCTCCATTTTTGGATATTCTTCATACTGACGTGACTTCTTCCAAAGATTCTTTTTCCAAAGGAGAGCTAAATTACATGTCAGAGGTTCATGAAAGACTGGAATTTTCTGACCTTGAATTTGACGGAGAGGATCCGGAGTTGCTAAAAATGATTGATACCGGGATCAAGAAGTATCCTAAAAATAGAATCCTGCATCAGTACAAATGGGAATATTTTCAACGAAGCGGAGATTTGCCAAAGTCCTTGGAAATTGCGTTGGAGATGAAAGCTAAATTCCCAGACTACTTGTTTGGCTTATCCTGCCACGCCCAGTCCTTGATTGAAATGGGTGAGGTGCACTCCATCCCGGAAGCTATGAATGATTTTACGAAAATCCAGGAATTTCTACCAGACCGGAAGAAATTTCATCTGACTGAGTTGCAGTCCTTCTATTCGCCTTGGATTTATTATTATGCCAAAACAGGGCAATTGAAGGCGGCATCTTTTCTGTTTAATCTTCTAGAAGATCATTTTGTGCTTATTTCTTACCCTTTGCATCCACTTGTCGAAGATGCACTTGCCGCTGCGGCTCTAAAAGTGGTTGAGCCTTTTTATAAGAAAGTAAAGGCCGGAGAAGTCTCAAAGGAAGAATTTGTAGCTATGATGTTTGAAGATTAGGTCTGATTGAACCAAATCCGAGCTTTGGATAACCGTCGCTCTTTGGACAAGCCAGGGAATTTGAATTTGGAAAAAGCGTTGTAGCTGAGAGAGAAGTTGAAAGCTGGGATGGATTTTTCAGTCTAGGAATCAACTTCCAACTTAGCAATAAATAATTGATTGATAGAAATACAATTAAATTTAACCGATAAAACCTCCCGGGAATAGAGAGTTAGTTACATTCGCTAAGCTCCTTTTCAGATACCTTTTCACCGAGTCTGATTGCTTCTTTATAGTCTTCACAAGCTTCAGAATATAGATTTAATTTAACCCAACTTGCCAATTTCAGAAGTTTTTGTATTGATAATCAGCTTGTTGTG